>NZ_DATBFE010000157.1:0-15671 GCF_036558665.1 Reyranella sp.
CCTCGTCGATTCCCGGCCTCTACACCAAGCTGATCGACGTCGACAAGGTCGATGTCGTGGTGAGCGGCTACGCCACCAACATGATCGCGCCCGCCATGCCGATCGTGATGCAGAAGGACCGCTGCTTCTTCTCGCTGTTCGGCCTGGCGGTGAACGAGGAGTTCCACTACCCACGCTACTTCTCGATGGTGCCAGCCGGCGGGCCGCGCCCCAAGGAGGCCTTCGCCGAGGGCTTCTTCGAGGTGGCGATGGCGCAGAACCCCAAGCCCGCGACGCTCGCCATGATCGGCGCCGACGCCGAGTTCCCGCGCAATGCGCTGGAAGGCGTGCGCAGCATCGCCAAGAAATACAATCTCAAGATCGTCTACGACAAGAACTACCCGCCGGCGACCGCCGACTACACGCCGGTCGTGCGCGCGGTGGCGGCCACCAACCCGGACATCTTCTTCGCGGCCTCCTACCCGCCGGACACGGTGGGCCTCGTGCGCGCCAGCAACGAGATCGGCTTCAAGCCCAAGATCTTCGGTGGCGGCATGGTCGGCTTGCAGGCGACGGCCATCAAGACGCAGCTCGGGCCGCTGCTCAACGGCATCGTGGTCTATGATTTCTGGCTGCCATGGGCGAGCTTCGCCTCCGACGAAGGTCGCGCCTTCCTGAAGAAGTACCAGGCGCGGGCGGCGGAGGCCGGCGTCGACCTGCTGGGCTACTACCTGCCACCCTTCGCCTACGCGCGCATGCAGGTGATCGAACAGGCGGTGACGGCGACCGGCGGCACCAACGACGACAAGCTCGCCGAGTATTGTCGCAAGGCCACCTTCAAGACCGTGGTTGGCGACGTGAGCTTCAACGACGACGGCGAGTGGTCGACAGCGCAGGTCCTGGCCGTGCAGTTCCAGGGAGTGAGCGGCAACGGGGTCGACCAGTTCAGAGACTTGAAGACCGAGGTCATCCTGTGGCCGAAGAAGTATGCCACGGGCAACCTCATCTACCCGTACGCCCCGTCGTGACACGCCGAGGGAGTGTCGCTCCGAACGAAGCAGCGACCGTGCCGTCGGGTTGTCACGCGCCGAGGTAGAACTCGCGGATCAGGTCGTTGTTGTTCAGCCCCTCGGCCGACTCGCCCTCGAAGGCGATGCGGCCGTGCACGATCACGTAGCCGCGGTCGGCGATGCGGACGGCCTGGGTGAAGTTCTGCTCCGCCATCAGCACGGTAAGGTTGAAGCCCACCTTCAGCTCCTTGATCTTGTCGATGGTACGGCTCACCAGCAGCGGCGCGAGACCGACCGAGGGTTCGTCGATCAGAAGGATGCGCGGCGATGACATCAGCGCCCGTGCGAGCGCCAGCATCTGCTGCTCGCCACCGCTCATGCTGCCGGCGAGCTGACGCGACCGCTCCTTGAGCCGCGGAAAGGTCTCGAAGCAAAAGTCGAGGTTGCGCGCGACGGCCGAGCGCGCGGTCGGCCGATAGGCGCCCAGCAGCAGATTCTCGGTCACCGTCTGCTTGGGGAACAGTCGTCGTCCCTCGGGCACGAAGGCGATGCCGAGATCGACGATCTCCTCCGTGGATCGGCCGACCAGTTGATGCGTCGTGCCGTCGATCGTCGCCGAAATCTGTCCGCCCGACGGCCGGACGATGCCCATGACGGATTTCATCAGGGTCGACTTGCCGTTGCCGTTGGTGCCCAGCAACGCCACCGTCTCGCCGACACCGACGGTGAGCGAGACGTCCTCCAGCACGCGCACGGCGCCATAGCCCGCGTCGACGTTGGCGAGGACGAGGCTATTCGCCAAGGTAGGCCTTCACGACTTCCGCGTCGCGCACGACATTGGAGGGCGGGCCGTCCGCGATCTTGCGTCCTGCCACGAGCACCGCGAGCCGTTGGGAGAACTGCATCACGGCGCGCATGATGTGCTCGATCATGATCACGGTCACGCCCTGGCCGTTCAGCCGCAGCAGCAAGGCGATGATCTCGTCGACCTCGGCATGGGAGAGGCCGGCCATGACCTCGTCGGCGAACAGGAGCCTGGGCTGCGCCGCCATGGCGCGGGCGAGCTCGAGCTTGCGCATCTCGATCTGGGTCAAATCGCGGGGCAGGCGGTGCGCCTTGTCGACGAGCCCCACCTCGGCCAGCAGATCGCGGCACCGCGTGTCGATGGCGGGACCGGCCAGACCGCCTTCGCCGCGCGCATTGACCGCATAGAGAATCGGAATGCGCAGGTTCTCGGCCAGCGACAAGGTGACGAACGGGCGCGGCAGCTGGAAGCTGCGGGCAAGGCCGCCGCGCGTGCGCTCATGGGCGGTCAGCCCATCCAGCTGCTTGCCGGCGAAGTGCACGGTGCCGACCTCGTGGCGCAAGGTTCCGCAGATGCAGTTCACCAATGTCGACTTGCCCGAGCCGTTGGGGCCGATCAGGCCGAGCCGTTCACCCTCCCGGACCTCGAGGTCGATTGCCTGAAGCGCTGTAAAGCCGCCGAACCGCTTGCCGAGACCCGCGACCTGCAGGAGCGGCGTCATCGCCGCCTCCTAAACAGGCCGATGATACCTTCGGGAGCGGCGATCACGAAGGCTACCAGCAGGACTCCGGCCACCAGGACATTGAGGGCCGAGGAGATCGTGACCCTGATGTATTCCTGCAGGCCGCCGACCAGAAGCGCGCCGACGACCGGGCCCAGCCAGCTCGACGTCCCGCCGATCAGCGGCATGGCGATGGCATTGACGGCATAATTCAGGCTGAAGCCCGATGCGGGATCGAGATAGGTCACATAGTAGGGCAACGGTGCCCCCGCCATGCCCATGAAGCCGCCCGACAGGGCAGTCGCGATCAGCTTCAGGCGCAGCGTCGGCACCCCCGAGGCTTCCGCCGCCGCCTCGTCGTCGCGGATTGCGGCGAAGCCATAGCCCAGCGCCGAGTGCTCGATCGCGCGGGCCGTCGCGAGTGCCGCCACACATAGCCCGAGCATGAGCAAAAACAGGTACTGGATGTAGTCGCCGCCGATCAGCGGCGCCACCCGTGGACGGAGCACATAGGCGCCACGCGCGCCACCCACGAAGTCCCAGTTGGTGATCAGGGTCTGCACCACCACGGCGAGCGCGAGCGTGGCGATGGAGAAGAACACGCCGCGCAGGCGCAGCGTGAGGTAACCTGTCCCCAGGCCGACGAGACCGGCCACCAAGCCGCCCACCAGCATCATGACCGGCAACGGCAGGCTCGGCACCAGCTTGTACAGCACCACGCTCGAATAGGCGCCGATGGCGAAGAAGGCGGAAATGCCGAAATTCACATAGCCGGTGTAGCCGCCCAGGATGTTCCAGGCGGTGCCGAGCACGATGTATTGCACGACGACGTAGGCTGCAAAGAAGGCGTAGCTCACGTTCAGCCAGCGCCCCAGAGCGAACAGGACGGCCGCGATGCAGACGAGCGCCAGCACGAAGGGAACGCTTCCCATCGCGGGCGCGGGTGCCACGCCCTTATCGGCCAAGGATACCACTGGGCCGCACCGCCAAGGTCACGAGGAGGACGCCGAAGGAAACGGCCGGCGCCCAGGACGGCCCAAAGAAGGTCGAGGTCAGGCTCTCGACCACTCCGAGCGTCACCGCCGCGATCACCATGCCGGAGAAGCTGCCGAGTCCGCCCAGCACGCAGATGGCAAAGACACGGCCGATGTATTCGCGGCCGATCGACGGTTCGACCGGCTGGATGATGATCAGGATCGCGCCGGCGATGGCCGCGGTCGCGAAGGAGAGGCCGAACGCCACGCGCTTGATCCGCGTGGGATTGGCTGCCATCAGCCTCAGCGCGAGTTGATCCTGCGCCACCGCCTCGATCGCCCGGCCGAGAAAGCTGCGCGACAGGAAAAGCTGCAAGGCTACGACCATGGCCATCGACACCAGGAAGGGCACCAGCAGCCGCAGCGGCAACTCGATCCAGCCGATGCGCAGGCTCGGCCCGATGTAGCTCGCCTGCACCAGTCGATAGTCGACGCCGAAGATCAGCACCAGCGCCACCTCGGTGATGAATAGCAGGCCGAAGAAGAACGACAGGCCGCGCAGCGACTGGTCCTGCCGCCGTTCGAAGGAGGCGTAATAGATCTGGTAGACGATCATGCCGAGCACATAGAAGGCCGGCAGGGCGATCACCGCGGCCAGGATGGGGTCCATCCCCAGTACCGTGTTGGCGAGATAGGCGACATAGGAGCCGAGGAGAATGAAGGCCGGATGCGCGATGTTCACGATGTCGAGCATGCCGAACGAGATTGCGACGCCAATCGAGACGGCGGCGTAGAAGCCGCCCAGCAACAGCCCGGAAATGACCGCGTTTGCAAGGAGGTCGAGCGAAGCGTCCATGAGCCGGTCAATCCGCCGGCAAGGCAAACCGGCGGCGTGGCTGCTCGCACATCGTTCTTCCTCCCGCACGCGGCGATTTTTCGCCTTTCGCTCGCAGTCTGCGCCAGACCGGGGATCGTTGCCTAGTGCCGATTTGCAGGATCGGCTAGGGTCGCTGCCGACGAACGGAATAGCGGCAAAGAGACTGAGAATGCAGTTCGGACTGTTCGGCGGCGCCAGGACCAAGCGCAGCATCGGCCTCGAGGACAGCCAGGGCTACGAGGGCTTCATCGAGTACGTCGTCGAGGCCGATCGCCTCGGCTTCACCCAGCTCTTCATGGTGGAGCACCACTTCACCGGCCAGGGCCAGGTGTCGGCGTCGATGACGGTGCTGGCCTACCTCGCCGCCAGGACGAGAAACATCCGCCTCGGGACCGCGGTGGTCGTTGTGCCGTGGCACAACCCGGTGCTGATCGCCGAGCAGGTAGCGACGCTCGATCTGCTGACTGGCGGCCGGGTCGATTTCGGCGTCGGCAAAGGCTATCGCAAGGCTGAGTTCGACGGCTTCTGTATTCCCATGGCGGAAGCGACCGAGCGTTTCGACGAGGCGATGGAGATCATCCGCAAGGCCTGGACTACCGAGGGACGATTCAGCCACCACGGCAAACGCTGGCACTATGACAACATCCTGGTCGAGCCTGAGCCGCTCCAGCGCCCGCATCCGCCGCTGTGGCTGGCAGCCGGATCCCATGAGAGCATCCGGCGGGCCGCGCGCGAAGGCTACAACCTCCTGCTCGACCAGCTCGCCCAGGTCGACCAGATTATCCAGCGCATCGCGATCTTCCGCGAAGAGTGCGAGCGCATCGGCCGAGCCTACGACTCGGCCATGGTGGCAACGGCGCGGCCGCTGCAGATGATCCATCATGAAAGCGAGCGCGCGCAGGCCTACGAGACCCGCAAGCGCGTGCTGGCCACGATCGGCGACCTGGCGCGCGACAAGCTCCCGGACAGGATCGAGGACGACACGGCACCGCTTCTCGGAATGCCCGAGGAAGTGGTCGCGCGCCTGAAGGAGCTCGAGGCGGGGGGCGCCACCAACATCCTGCTGGTCGACCCCAACGCGTCGGTGGCCAATCTGCGTGCCTTCGCACGCGAGGTCATGCCGGCCTTCGGGATGGCGCGTCCGGCAAGTGCCGCCTGAGCTCTTCGAGGTGCTTCAACGGGGGAATGGCGTCGAATGGAAAGCTTCGACTATGTGATCGTCGGCGCCGGCTCGGCAGGCAGCGTGCTGGCCAGCCGGCTGAGCGAAGACGAGAATGTCAGTGTCTGCGTGCTCGAGGCCGGCCCGCGCGACTGGCATCCGTTCATCCATATTCCGGCCGGCTTCATGTACACGCTGGTCAATCCCAGGGTGAACTGGCTCTACACCTCCGAACCCAGTGAATGGACTGGCGGCCGGCGCATCGCCGCACCGCGCGGCAAGACGCTCGGCGGTTCGAGCTCCATCAACGGTCACATCTACAATCGCGGACAACGGCTCGACTTCGACGGCTGGGCACAGCGCGGCAATAGCGGCTGGGGCTATGCCGACGTGCTTCCTTATTTTCGCCGCACCGAACGGCGCATCGCCGACGAGATCGACGGGACGTTTCGCGGCAACGACGGAAACTTGCCCATCACCGACCTCGACTGGCGCGATCCGCTGTGCGAGGCGTTCATCGAAGGCGCGGTCGAACTCGGAATTCCGCGCAACCGCGACTACAACGCCACGCGCCAGGCGGGCGTGAGCTACGTCCAGCGCATCATCCGCAACGGTCGTCGCATCAGCGCCGCGCGCGGCTACCTTCATCCTGCGATGAAACGGCGCAATCTGACAGTGCGAACCCATGCGCACGCGACGTCGCTTCTGCTCGACGGAAAGAAGGCAGTCGGCGTGCGCTATCGCAAGGGGGGCCGTAACGGCACCGTCGCCGACGTCCGCGCGCAGCGCGAGGTAATCCTGAGCGGCGGCGCGGTGAACACGCCCCAGCTCCTGCAGCTCTCGGGCATCGGTCCTGCTCCCCTGCTGCAGTCGCTCGGCATTCCTGTGCAGCATGCGCTGGCCGGCGTCGGCGAGAACCTGCGCGACCACTACGCGCCGCGCTTCGTGGCGCGTGTGAAGAACGCCGAAACGATCAACGAGAAGTCGCACGGGTTGCGACTTGCCGGCGAGATCATGAAGTACGCCATATCGCGTAAGGGCATTCTCGCCCTCAACCCGACCCTGATCTACGTGTTCTGGAAGTCGGACGAGCATCTCGACAACTACGACCTGCAGCTCACCTTCACGCCAGCGAGCTACAAGGAAGGCGTGCAATCCACGCTCGACGACTTTCCCGGCATGACGATCGCGTCGTGGCAGCAGCGCCCCGACAGCACCGGCTATGTCCGTTCGAAGTCCGCCGATCCGTTCGACCATCCGATCATCCAGCCCAACTACCTGACCGTCGAGAGCGACCGGCAGGTTCTGCTGGCCGGCATGAAGCTCGCGCGCCGCCTGCTCGCCTCGAGGCCACTCAGCAAGTACTACGATCGCGAGGAATTTCCCGGCCCACAGGCCCAGTCCGATGCGGATCTGCTGGCCGCCGCCAAGCAACGCGGCACCACGACCTTCCATCTCATGGGGACCTGCCGCATGGCGCCCGACGGCGATCCGACGGCCGTGGTCGACGATCAATTGCGCGTCCGGGGGCTCGAAGGCCTGCGCGTGGTCGACGCCTCGATCATGCCGACCATGCCGTCGGCCAATCTCAATGCATCCGTACTGATGATTGCCGAGAAGGCCGCGGATATGATCCGCGGGCGTGCTCCCCTCGATCCCGCACTGCTCACAGAGTGAATCAACAAGCTCACATCATGCGCAATCAGCCGCAGGAGTGCTGCCAGAAATGGAATAGCTGACGAAGCGTCAATTTCGCTGTTGGCAGGCCCGCGCCCAAGGGGAATAGTAGCCGCCAAGGCGCTCTATTTTTCGATCGCTCGCGCTTCAAGCCATGATCGCACCGCTTAGCCTGTCGAACATTGTCACCGTCGCCGCCGCCATCTTCTGTCTCTGGACGATCGGTTCCCAATCGTCGGGAGGCGTCGTGAAACTATGGAGGCTCGCCATACCGCCGTGCCTCGCGGGGCTGGTCGCGCTCGTGCTGCTGGCGGGCGTCTTCAACGCCACGATCAGCCATGACGCCGAGTGGGCGCTCAGCGCCATTCTGGGTGGGCTCATCGGGCGCACGCGGGGATGGCTGATGTCGGTAGAGTCCGATCAGAAATGGGGGCTGATCCGAGTGCCGCGCGCCGTCGACGGACTGGCCGCGGGGTTCGCCCTTGTCGTCCTCGCCATGACCGACTTTACCGGCGCCGCCCTTGAAGATCCCGTTATCGAACCCCAGCATGTCGCTGCGGCGGCGGCTTTTTGCGCCGGCTATCTCGGCTTGCGCGCGCTGGCCATGACCATGCGGGCCGTGCGCGCACCGCACGTCGAGCTCTACGACACCGAATCCGCGCGCTAACGCTGGGACGTCATGGCCGGACGACGGTTCCATTGCGGACCCGCACACCAGTTGAGCTGGGACATCGGCAGGCGCTGCGCCTCGGCCACCATGGCCATGGCATCACGATCGATGCAACGCGAGCCGGCGATACTGTAGACGGGCGCCATCAGGCCGGCCGTATCGTGGCCTGCGCCCAGCACATGTCCGAACTCGTGCATCACGACGCCGGCCAGCCCCCGCCCGCCGATGCGGTCGCTGATCACATAGACGACGCCGGTGCGGCGATTGCCTACCGTCACCGCCAGTGCATGGCGGCCTTCGCCTTCACGGGCAACCGGATGTCCGCTGTCGACGCGCGCCACGATCCAGCCGCCCGTCCGCTTGATCTCCGCCATCATGCCCGATGGAACGTCATCCGGCAGGAGGCTGGCGCGAAAGCGGATGAAGCCATTCAGGGCATAGTTCCACTGGCGAACGGCCAGCAGGATGTGCTGGCGGTCCTGCTCGTCGAAACCGCGGTCGACATAGAGGTCCAGCACGCGCGCGACCGAGACGTAGGAAGGATGGTCGGTGTAGCCATAGGCGTCGGGCCCATCGTCGCGTTCGCTTGCATTGGCCGGCAGGCACGACAGCAGGATCGCGAACGCCAACAGTGCGAATCCGCTTCCCAGCAACAACCCGATCAGCCGTGCAAACCGCATGAGCGGTTTACGCAGAGGGCGCGCCATACATCCCCGTCGCCCGCACGTCCGCGTCAGCGCTCGAAGACGAGGTCACCCGAGTAGTGGCGAGCTTCCCAGTGATGGCGCTCGAGCTCGGGATCGAGGTGCTCCTCGGCTGGCCAGCCCATGTCGAGATAGGCGACCAGCGTCCATCCTGCCGGCACGTCGAGCGCCTGGGTCACCGCCGCGGGATCGAGGATCGACACCCAGCCCATGCCGAGTCCTTCGGCACGTGCGGCAAGCCAGAGCGTCTGCACGGCGGCTACCACCGAATAGCGCAGCGTCTCCGGCATGGTCTGGCGGCCAAGACCACTGCCTATGAGGGTCGACTCGTCGGAGAAGATCGCAAGATGGATGGGCGCCTCCTTCAGGCCGGCAAGCTTGAGGCCGGCATAGGTCGCACGGCGGGAACCGTCATACCCTTCGAGAGCCCGGGCATTGGCGGCCGCGAAGCTCTCCCATACGACACGCCGTCTTCGCCGTGACTTCACTTTGACGAAACGCCAAGGCTGGCTGAGGCCGACGGACGGCGCATAGGTGGCGAGCTCGATCAGATCGTCGAGCAGCTTTTCCGGCACGGGATCGCTGCGAAACCGCCGGACGTCACGTCGCCAGAGCACCAGATCGCGAAACGTGGCGCGAAAGGTGGCGTCGAACGGCAGATGTCCAGGCGGCGCGGGCTTGATCGTGGTCATGCCGGTCCCGTGCTCAGAAGATGAAAGAAGGTGCCGCTCACGGAGCCGCGCCGCGCTCCCGCTTCCGTTACCGCCGCCCCGTTGGCATCGCGGCAGTCGACCAGCGGCTCGTCGTCCGTCGCAACAACGGAGGCATAGTGAAACTCGTGACCCAGCACCTCGGTTCCCCGCCTGCCGAGCGCGCAATCGCTTCGCAGATCCGCGCGACGGTAGCCAAGATGCAAGAGGCGTCGGGCAAACGACGTCTCAAGGCCGAGCAAGCCCGCCATTGCATGGCGCTCGCCCGCGGCATCGATCAGTCCCCGGCCCAGCACCATGTAGCCGCCGCACTCGCCGTGAATCGGTACCGCCCGCGCGGCTGCATCACGCAGGCCACGTTTGAACTGCTGCGCCGCCGCCAGAGTACCGGCATACAGTTCGGGATAGCCCCCCGGCAGCCACACCGCGTCGGCATCGGCGGCCGGAGGTTTGTCCGCGAGCGGAGAGAAAGGCAGGATCTCCGCCCCCGCCGAGCGCCAATGCTCGAGCAGATGGGGATACATGAAGGCAAAGGCGCGATCGGACGCCAGCGCGACGCGTTGGCCGGGCGGGGCAACGCGCATCGCTCCGGTCATCGCCAGCCGGGCCGCGCGGGCGCAGCGTTCGACGGCGGCAAGGTCGGTCGAAGTGCCAACCGCGTCGGCCAGCTCATCGAGGCGACGCTCGATGTCGGCCGTCTCACTGGCCTGTACGAGGCCAAGATGCCGCCCGGGCAGAGCGAGCCGCGGCTCGTCGTTCAGCGTACCGAACAGCTTGAGGCCGAGCCTCTCGAACGCCGGTTTGATCAAGGCCAAATGGCGTGGGCTCGCGATGCGGTTGAGGATGACCCCCGCGATCGAGACATCGTCGCGATAGGCGGCACAGCCGGCGGCGACTGCGGCTGCCGTCTCGGTCTGGCCCTTCACATCGAGCACCAGCACGACTGGCCACCGGAGCAGCGCCGCGAGATCGGCCGTGGCGCCGCGGCCGCCGGCGCCATCGAACAGGCCCATCACGCCCTCGGCGATGGCGATGTCGGCAGGATGACGAGCCACGAGATCGCCCACCAGCGCCGGCGTCATCGCCCACGTATCAAGATTGAAGCTGGGACGTCCGGTGGCGACGGCATGAAATGCCGGATCGATATAGTCCGGACCGCACTTGAAGGGCTGCACGGAAAGCCCGCGCCGCACCAGTGCCCGCATCAGGCCGAGGGCGACGGTCGTCTTGCCCGAGCCCGAGCGCACCCCCGCGACGACGAGGCCGCGTATCATCGCCAGCCGACGAGATTGCGCAGGAGCTGCCGTCGCAGGCCGACGACCGCACCGATCACCAGGATCGCGGGCGAGCCGATCCCATTCTTGCGCGCGTCAGCGACCAATGCGCCAAGCGTGCTCACCATCACCTGCTCATTCTCGGTCGTTGCCGACTGAAGCAGCGCGGCCGGCGTGCCTTCGGAAAGCCCGCCCCGCAGAAGCGCCGCCACGGTCCCCGGCAACTGGGTCATCGGCATATAGAGGACGATCGGCTGGCCAAGCCGTGCGAGCGCCGCCCAGTCGGTGGTCAAGGTGCCGTCCTCGGCGCGATGACCTGCGGCAAGCACGACGGCATGATTGGTTTCCCGAGTTGTTGCCGGGATGCCCGCCAGGGCCGTCGCGGCAAGCCCGGCGGTGAGGCCGGGAATCACGCGAAAACGGATACCGGCCGCCGCCAATGCCGATGCCTCGTCCCAACCGCGGCCGAACACGAAAGGGTCGCCGCCCTTCAGTCGCAGCACCCGGCGGCCTGCCCTTGCGCGCTCGATCAGGATCTCGTTGATGTCGCGCTGATGGGGCGACGGCCGGCCGCCACGTTTTCCCGCGGCAATCAGTTTCGCGTCGGCGCGGCCGAGCCCGAGTACGCGCGAATCGACCAGCGCGTCGTGCACGATGTCGTCGGCCGTTGCCAGCGCGTGCAGCGCGAGCAGGGTCAGCAGGCGGGGATCACCCGGCCCCGCGCCGGCGAGCCAGACTTCGCCCGTGGGAAAGTCCGGCATGGGGGGAAGGCCGGGAAAGCTCATGCATTCCTGCCACGGAACCGTCGCCGGTAGGCCGCGTCATAGAGCGCGCTCTCGCGGAAGTCATGGCCCGACAGAACCTTGCCGACGAGGATAAGCGCCGTGCGCTCCATCGGACTTTCGGCCACATCGGTCGTGATCGTGCCGAGCGTGCCGCGCACGATGCGCTCGTCCGGCCAGGTCGCCCGGTAGACCACAGCCACCGGACAGTCGGCGCCGTAGAATGGCAAGAGATCGGCCACGACCTTGTCGAGCACATGGATCGAGAGGTGGATCGAAAGCGTGGCACCCGTTGCAGCGAAAGCCTTGAGGTCCTCGCTTGCCGGCATCGCCGAGGCGCGGCCCGAGGTCCGCGTCAGCACGACCGTCTGAGCGAGTCCGGGCAGTGTAAGTTCGCGGCCGAGTGCGGCGGCGGCGGCGGCAAAGGCGGGAACGCCCGGTGTCACGGTGTAAGGGATACCCTCGCCCTCGAGCCGTCGCATTTGCTCACCGAGCGCGCTCCAGATCGAAAGATCGCCGGAATGCAGTCGCGCCACGTCCTGGCCGGCGACCGTCGCGCGCCGGCATTCGGCGACGATCTCGTCGAGCGACAGGGGCGCGGTATCGACGATGCGCGCACCCGAGGGGCAATGGTCGAGCAACGCCTTGGGCACAAGCGAGCCCGCGTAAAGGCAGACCTGACAACGAGCGATGAGCGCACGGCCGCGCACGGTGATGAGGTCGGGCGCGCCCGGACCGGCGCCGATGAAATGGACAGTCATCGCCCCTCTCCGATGGCGATGGCACAGGTCGCCTGAGCCGTGGCCACGCGGGAGCCAAGCAGGCGTGCATGGCGACCGGCGATCACGAGGGCCGATGCCTCGGCAATGGAGGGTACGCCCTTGGTCTCCAGCACCAGTCTGGATGGAGTGAGCACAAGACCGGCGACACTACCGAGCTCATCGAGCGTGCAGGCCCTCAAGGTGACCGCCAGACGTCGCGCGGCTTCGACAAAGGCCGGCTCCGTCGCTTTCGCCGACTCCGTCGCGAGCGCGTTCAGCCGCTCGGCCGGCAATTTGAACATGTCGAGCGCCATGCGCACCACCTGCTCGATGTCCTCGGCCGACGCGGTGCCGCGGCAACCCACGCCCGCCACGATCATGATTTCGTCACCCGCCATTGGACGATCGGTGCGGCGGGCCGCCAGACGAAGACTTTGCCGCCGCCCACCCTCCCCGCGCGCGCCACGTCGAGGCGCACCAACTCGCCGCCATGGCGCTGAAACAACTCGATCAACCGTGCCTCTGTTGCAAGCGAAACGGCATTGGCCACCAGCCGCCCGCCGGGCTTGAGCGCCCTCCAGGCTCCATCGAAGACGGCTGGGTCGGAGAGACCGCCGCCAATGAAGATCGCGTCGGGCGGCGGCAGGCCGGTCAGCGCCTCCGGTGCGCGACCCTGCACGATTCTGATATCCGGTGTACCGAGCTTTGCCGCGTTCCGGGCGGCGCGCACCGCGCGCTCGTCATCGGCCTCTATGCCGATCGCCTTCAGAGACGGATGACGCAAAAGCCATTCGATTGCGATCGCGCCGGCGCCAAGCCCGATGTCCCACAACAGCTCGCCATGACACGGCGCCAGCGCGGACAGGGTGACGGCGCGCACTTCGCGCTTGGTGAGCTGGCCGTCGTGCTCGAACATCGTGTCGTCCAGTCCGGAGGACAGCGGGACAACCGTTGCACCGGGCGAGGTGCACACTTCGAGCGCGATGGTGTTCAGGGCCGTGACGTCATCGAGGTCGAACGCCGCTGCGCACTTCCGTCGGACTCGCTCCTTCGGGCCACCTAGATGTTCGAGAACGGTCAGGATGGATTCGGCCATGCCACGTGCGACGAGGAATCGGGCGAGCGCGGCCGGCGTCGCACCGTCCCATGACAAGGCGAGGATTCGCGCACCCGGATGCAGGTAGCGCACGATGCCTTCGAGGGCGCGCCCGTGCAGGCTGACGAGCGAGACCTCCTGCTGCGACCAGCCGAGCCGGCTTGCGGCCAGAGCGAAGGCCGAAGGCTGCGGCAGGCAAAGCGTCTCTTCGGGCCGCACCAGCCGCATCAGCATGTCGCCGACGCCATAATGAAACGGGTCGCCGCTCGCGAGGACCGCCACCGGCCGGCCACGATGCGTCTCGATCTCCGGCAGTGCCTCGCCGATCGGGTTGGGCCACGACAGCCGACGGCCGCGAATCAAGCTGTCGGCCAGAGCGAGATGACGTTTGCCGCCGAGCACGAGTTCGGCCCCGGAAACGAGTTGCCGGGCCACCGAGGAAAGGCCCGCGACGCCATCCTCGCCGATACCGACGATGGACAGCCATGGCCTCGCCGGGCAGGGTGCGCGCTTAGCGGTCATGGTTCTTCGCGTTCTGATCCTGGGCGGCACGACGGAAGCATCCGCCCTTGGGCGACTGCTGGCCGGCGACATGCGGTTCGCCGCAACCCTGTCGCTGGCCGGGCGCACCGCTGCTCCGCGGGCGCAGCCCCTGCCGACGCGCCTCGGCGGATTCGGCGGCATCGACGGATTGGCACGTTTCCTCGCCGAGCACGCCGTCGAGGCGGTGGTCGATGCCACGCATCCCTATGCCGACCAGATGTCCGCCCATGCTGTCGCCGCCTGTGCACGTACCGGCACGCCGCTCGCGTCGCTCGTACGTCCACCGTGGATTCGTCATGCCGAAGATCTTTGGCAGGTCGTTCCATCGACGGCCGACGCCGCCAATGCGCTGGGCCCGGCGCCGCGCCGCGTCTTTCTCAGTCTCGGGCGCCAGGAGCTGCGTGCTTTCGCCGCGGCACCGCAGCACCGCTACCTTGCGCGCGTGATCGAGCCGCCCGAGGCCGTCGGCTTGCCGCCCGATCTGCGTATCCTGCGAGCGCGCGGGCCGTTCGACAGGGCCGCCGAGGAGAAACTGCTGGCGAGCCAGGAGATCGAACTTCTCGTCTCCAAGAACGCCGGCGGCATGGCCACCTATGCGAAGATCGAGGCCGCGCGTGCGCTCCGCCTGCCGGTGATCATGATCGCGCGGCCGCTCAAGCCGGTCGGCCATGCCGTTGGAAACGCGAGCGAGGCGGTTGCTTGGCTCGGCCAGCTTCACGACGACATTCCCTGCTCGCCGCGGGGCGTATAGATCCAGCGACCGATCCGTCGCGTCGTGCTGGCGCCGACGATTATCAGCGTGCGCATGTCGGCGGTGGATGCATCCGCATTGGCCAGCGTCGTCGCGGTGACTTTCGCTTCGGATGTGCCTGCAGCGCGCACGAAGAGCACCGGCGTGGCGCCCGTCTTCGCCGCGCGCAAAATGTCGAAGGCCTGGGCAAGCTGACGTCGTCGCGCGCTCGAGGCCGGATTGTAGAGAGCGATCACGAAGTCGGCCTCGGCCGCCGCTTGCAATCGCCGCTCGATGGTCGCCCATGCCTTGAGATTGTCCGAGAGCGAGATCGCGCAGAAATCGCCACCGAGCGGCGCACCGACCTCTGCGGCTGCCGCCAGCATCGCCGTCACGCCCGGCTCGACACGTATGTCGAGGGACCGCCAGGCCGGCTCGCCCGTCTCGACCGCTTCAAAGACCGCCGCTGCCATGGCGAAGACGCCGGGATCGCCGCCGGAGACAAGGACGACGTCGCGCCCCGACGCGGCAAGTGCCAGCGCGAGTCGCGCGCGTTCGAGCTCGGCACGATTGCCGGAGGCGTGCCGACATTGACCGTGGCGTACTGCGACGCGGTCGAGATAGAGCCCGTAGCCGACAAGATCGGTCGCCTTGGCAAGCGCCATGCGCGCCGCCGGCGTCATCAGCTCCGGCTTGCCGGGCCCCGTGCCGACGACCACCAGAGAACCGGTCACAACCGCCTGCCCCCGCCCGGAATCAGGACCATGGCAAAATACGCGCCTTCCGGTTCGTCGCATTGGGCCAGCGGCAGGATCCGCTCCCCCTGCATGGTGCCGCGTTCGACATAGACGGCGCGCTGCAGAAGGCCCGCCGCGTCGACTGCGCGCCGCACTTTGCCGAGGTGGCGCCCCACCTTCATGATGACCGCAGCGTCGGTCCGGCGCAGCCGGTCGACGAGCTGTGCCTCACCCAACGTGCCCGGCAGCACCGAGAGCGTGTCGTTGCCCCAGGTGATCGGCAGGTTGGCCCGCGTCCAGCAACCCGACATGCCGGTGACCCCCGGCACGACCTCGACCGGAAACTCTCCCGACAGCCGACGCCACATATGCATGAAGGAACCGTAGAAAAAAGGATCGCCTTCGGCCAGCAACCCGACCGACTTGCCCTGCCGCAGAAGCGTCGCCAGCGAGGCCGCGGCC
>NZ_DATBFE010000158.1:0-37007 GCF_036558665.1 Reyranella sp.
CAAGGCCCGGCCCTTGTGCAGGGCGACATGGTCGGTCTTGTCGCTCTTGATCTCGTATTGCGGATCGTCCGTGCTCGCGTGATGGACGTATCCCTTGTAGTTCACGTCCTTCGTGTGCACTCGCACCACGCGGCCACGCACGCGGCCGGCTTCCGAATTCCAGCTCACGTGGTCGCCCACCTTGAACGTCTTCGCCATGAGGACCTCCCTGGCGCGCATTCCCGGTTCCGGGAATCGATCGACGGCAATGGCCACCGGATCGCTCGCCGGGAACGTCTGTTGCAGCGCCTCGTCGAGCAGTCGGTCCAGATGGGCGCTCGATCTCGGGGGCGGATTGCGCGGACGCTTCGTGGTGCGCATGGCCTGTGTCTCCCCACGTCGTCCAGTGGATATGGTGCGCCGCGCGGCGGAAGCAAAATCGTGCGCGCGGCGTTGATGCGCGGAGCGCCATTCTGTCGCGCACGACGGAGCTGTGATTTGATATGAACCATGCGCAGCGGGCGCCAGGATGCTGGTCCTGCTTCATGCTTTGAAACAAGGTTGAGACGCGCCAGGCGGTCCCTCGTCCCGATATGGCCCAGATTCCCCGACTGCGCCCCTACGACGGGCCTGCCGTGCTCTCCTACGGGTTCCGGCCGTTCTTCCTGCTCGGTTCGGCCTATGCGGGACTCGAAGTCCTGGCGTGGCTGCCGATGTTTTATGGCGAGCTGTCGCTCACCACCTCCTTCTCGCCGCTCGACTGGCACGTGCACGAGATGCTGTTCGGCTACGTCGCCGCGATCGTCGCCGGCTTCCTGCTGACGGCAATCCCCAACTGGACCGGCCGCCTGCCGCTGCAGGGCGCGCCCTTGCTCGGACTGGTCGTGGTCTGGCTGGCCGGCCGCATCGCCGTCGGCCTGTCGGCGGAGATCGGCTGGCTGGTGGCGATGGCCATCGACGTGGCCTTCCTGGCCCTGATGGCCGCCGCCGTCGCCCGCGAGATCTTCTCCGGCAAGAACTGGCGCAATCTCAAGATCGTGGCGCTCCTGTCGCTGCTGGCGATCGCCAATCTCGCCTTTCATCTCGAGGCGCACCTCGAGGGCCGCGCGCAGTATGCGACGCGCTTCGGCATCGGCCTCGTCATCTTCCTGATCATGGTCGTCGGCGGTCGCATCGTGCCGAGCTTCACGCGCAACTGGCTGATGCGGCGTGATCCGGGCCGGCTGCCGGCGTCGTTCGATCGCCTCGATATGGGCTGCATGGCGTTGAGCGCCGTGACGTTGCTCCTGTGGGCGATCCATCCCGACGGTCGGGCGACCGGCGTCGCGCTTGTCGCCGCCGCCCTCGCCAACGCGGTGCGACTCGCGCGCTGGGCCGGCGAACGCACCGTCGCCGACCGTCTCGTCGTGATCCTGCATGTCGGCTTCGGCTTCGTGCCGCTGGGGTTCGGGCTCGCCGCGCTGGCGGCGTTCGGGCTGATCGCGTCGAGCGCGGGCGTGCATGCCTGGACCGTGGGGGCGATCGGGATCATGACGCTCGCCGTCATGAGCCGCGCCAGCCTCGGCCATGCCGGACGGCCGCTGGCCGCCTCGCCCGGCCTGCAGGCGGTTTACGGGCTCGCCGCGCTCGCCGCCGTCGCACGCATCGCGGCGGCGCTGCTGCCGGATTGGAGCATCACGCTCCTTCATGTCGCGGCCTTCGCCTGGGCCGCGGCCTTCCTCGGCTTCGCCGGCCTCTACGCCCCCTTGCTCTGCCTGCCCAAGCGACCAGCCGGCCCCGGAAGCCCACGCACAGTGCCGTGAAGTCGGCGGTTTGCCCTTGCCAATGAGCCTGCGGCGACCTCACCCTTTTGAGGGGCGCAGCTTTTCGATCGCGGGGGGCGTTTCTAGGCCATGAACCTGAAACCCATGAATCGATTCGATCCCTCGAAACCCTGCTTCGTTCACGACCGGGCGAACGGGGTGACAATCGCCTGGTCGCCCGACTGGGCGCCGGCCTATGGCCGGTTTGCCCGCGACCAGGGCGGTGGCCTGATCGACTTCGACGGGCTGGTGCTCGACGGCTGGAGCGAGCAGCCGAAGACCGCGCTGCCGCCCGACTGCGCGCCGCACGACGTCTGACGCCGCCAATCCCGGTGCGCCGTTCGGGCTGGGGTCCGGGCGCGAAACCGGATACGCTGGCGGTCGATGGCGAGGACGCCTCAACGCAACCCTCCGCCCCTGGTGCTGCGCGTGTTGCGCGCCGTGCACCAGGCGACGCGGGACAGGAAGCCGCCCTGCTGGGTCGGCGTCAACGCTCTCGGGTTGAGGGTGGACCAGATCCGGCTCGACCAGGCGATCACCTTGGCCGTGCAGTCGAGCTGGCTCAGGGCGGCGGGCCATCCGCCGCTCAGCGTGGCGATCACGGCGACCGGAATCCGCCTCGTCGAGGAGGATGGCCAAACCACGAGCCCGCGCGCGGCGGGATGACCGGGCGCGGGGATCGGGCGGCCGGCGTCAGCGCCGGCGCCGCACCATCGCCTTCGCCGCCGCGACGAGGTAGGCGGTGAGCGCCCACAGGGGGATCACGAAATAGGGCCCGGGATCGGTCGCCATCAGCGTGCTCACGTTCGGCTGCGCGGCGAGCAGGAAAAGGATCAGCAGGATCGTCGCGCCCTCGAACAGCCAGCGCGCCGGACCCGAGGCCACTTCGCCGAGGGCCCGTTTCTTGGCCGAGCGGTAGGCGAGGGCGCCCAGGATCATGATCGGTGCGCCCACCATCATGCCCGATGGCTCGGCGCCCTTGAACTCCGAGCCCAGCTCGCCGAACAGGCCGAAGAAGCCCAGCACCAGCGCGACCGACGAGCCGAGATGCGTGAACAGGCCCGGCCGCCGCTCATCCCGGCTCGATTGCAGCGGCTCGAGGCGGGCCGCCTTCAGCTCGTACAGCATCCGCTCTCCCCCGAGGCGCGAAACGAGGGAGTCTAGGCAGGGGGCGGCTGCCCAGCCATTCGGGCAATTGTATCAATTGGTTCAGCGGCAGGTGGCGGCCGCCGGCTCGCGGCCGCCTTTGGGCCTACACGCTGCTGCTTCGGCTGTTCCAGAAGCGGTAGAGGCCGGCGGCGTCGCCCGCGAACAGGTTGCGGTCGCAATGGTCGACGCCGGCCACGGTCCGAGCGGGCTCGCCGTAGGCGCCGTCACCTTCCTGCTGGTTGGCGGCGTACTGCCAGAGGCGCCAGCCGCGGTCCGACCAGGCATAAGGCACCTCGGGCTGCTCGCGATAGTCGGCGAGCCAGAGGTCGCAACGCGCCAGCAGCGAGCCCGGCGCGATCGGCTGCGGCAGGCTCATGCGTTTGCGGCCATAGGGCTCGCCGTTGGCCCAAGCGGGATGGGTGTAGATCAGCGGCAGGCGGCGCGTCTCGCGCCAGATCGTCTGCACGAACGCCTCGGCCTGGTCGAGCGTCATGGTGTTGCGCGGGTTGGGATCGTTGGGCTCGAAGTCGAGCGCCATCAGGGTCGTCGGCCCGGGCTGCGCGGCGCCCAGGAATGCCGCCGCCTGATCCTGCCCCGAATACTGGCGCGTGCCGAAATGGTAGGCCCCCCACAGCAGGCCGGCAGCCTCGGCCTGTTGCCGCCGCATACCGTACGACGGATCGAACCAGTCGCCGCCCTCGCTCGCCTTGTGCACGACCGCGAGGATGTTGCTGCCGCGGATCGAGGCGAAGTCGCCGACCTCCACCATGTGGCTGATGTCGATCACCGCATCGAGGCCGGCGACCGCGGGCGCTGCCGGTTGAGACGGGTAGGACGAGGGGGCGTAGGAGGGAGCGGTGTTGGAAGGAACCGGGTATGCCGTCTGGCGTCGCGCCCCGCAGCCGGCCAAGGCCGGCGCTGTCAATCCGGCCAATCCCCCGATGACTCTTCTACGCGAGATCATTTGAAGCCCGATTGTCGATGAACCGAATCCAAAAGGCAATGAGGCAAGGCGCGCGACGGCGCGGCCGGACTGCCGCGGTTCTACGACAACGCGATGGCGCCGCCGTCGCCGGCCGGCGGTTCCGCCAGAAGCCGCTTCGACAGGAGCGCGGTGCGGCTGGCGAGCTCGATGGCGTCGTCACTGGCGCGGGCGAGATCGTCGGTGGTGATGCGTCGAAGCGTGATCTCCTCGGTCCGCCGCGTGCCGCGATCGGTGCGCATGCGGGCGAAGCGCATCGGGCGCAGCCCGGCCGCGTCGTACTCGGCGAGGTAGCCGTTCACGATGTCGTGGCGCAGCGAGGAAAGCCGCGTCGCCTCCTCGACGATCGCCAGCAGCACGGCGCGCTCGGACGCGAGATCCGGCAGCCGTCGCGCCGCCTTGGCCGCGAAGGCGAGCCGCTTGGTCAGGCTGACGGGAATGTCGCGCTCGATCCGCTCGCCGTCCAGCCGATGGTAGATCGTGCCGACCACGGCATTCAGGGCGAGCTCGAACAGCGCGAGATTGACGACCAGGCCGCCGATCAGCGGTGAGACGTCGTCGAATGCCGCGCGGTCCTGTGGAATGCTCTGCAAAGGAGACATCCGGCCCTACCCACTGCGCCGTTGCGACCTGCCCGATCGTGAAGATAGGCGTGATCGGACCGGCACGCCCGAAGCTTGTGCCGAAGCGATTGCGACAATCGCGTGATCGGCGCGTGATCGGCGCGTGATGGCGACGTGATCGCGAGGCCCGATCAGGCGCCGCTGCTGCGATTGACACCAAACGACCCCGGCACGGAAACAAAAGTTACGGAGGACTGGTGTATAGACGCGGTGTGCCGATCGGGAGGGGTCCCGGTGGGCCGTGAGATTGGTGTGTGGGTTTCGCCGGCGCCGCGAGGCAAGGGCGGAGGGGGCTGCCGGGGGCGAAGGGGTTCGCCCTTGGCTGCCCAATGAAAGCTTGGGGTGTCTCATGACGTTGATCGCTCGCGCGCAGGTTCTTCGCGCGCATCCGGCCGATCGGTTCGGCCGGTCCCTCCGACTTGCGTCATCGATCGGGTTCGCGCCATGCGCCTGATGATCGTGTTCGCGGTCTGGGTGATCGCGGGTCTCGTCACGACCGGCCTGGTCGCGGGCACGCTGCAGCACGTCGCCGTCGATGCCGATGAGAGCGCGCGGATATCGGCTTACGCGCCGCCGGCAACGCCGCCGACGGGTTTCGCCGACGCATCGCGCCGTTACTGACGGTCGCGCGCCGCCGCCGCCGCTCCTGCCAGCGGCGGCCGAATGAATGCCGGCCGCCCGACCTCCAGGGCGCGCCACGTTCCTTTGTCGCAGCTTCGTCGCTAGGCATTGCGAGGCCGAAACGAGAACGGCCCGCAACATCTTGACAACGCATCTAACGCTGTGGGTACGGCGTTTTCGCGGTGTACAGTCCTGTGGACGAGGGATCTTTGGAGGGGTTCTGCCATGGCTGCGAGGCCGTCGTGGGAAGGCCATCTGCGCCTTTCGCTCGTGACTTGTCCGGTCGCTCTCTATCCGGCCACCACCGAGGCGGAGACCGTCCGCTTCAATCTGATCAACCCGCAGACCAACAACCGCATCAGGATGAAGACCGTCGATGCGGGGACGGGCGAGGAGGTCTCGCGCGGCGAGCTCATGAAGGGCTTCGAGATCGCCAAGGGTGAGTACGTGCTCCTCGACAAGGAGGATTTCGAGAGCGTGAAGCTCGAATCGACGCGTGTGGTCGACATCGAGAAGTTCGTGCCGCGCGCCTCGATCGACCGGCTCTACTGGGACGTGCCCTACCATCTCGTGCCGGCGGGCAAGACCGGCATCGAGGCCTTCGCGGTGATCCGCGAGGCGATGGAGCACAAGAAGATGGTGGCGCTCGGCCGCCTCGTGATGAGCACCCGCGAGCGCATCTGCGCGATCGAGAACGAGGCGCACGGCCTCGTGCTGACGACGCTGCGCACGGCCGAGGAGGTGCGGGCGATGGACCAGATCCCGCATCCCGACCTGCCCAAGGCGGACAAGTCGATGCTCGACATCGCCGAGAAGATCATCGACCAGCAGTCGGGCGACTTCGATCCGTCCGAATTCACCGACCGCTACGAGGACGCGCTGCGCGCTCTGATCGAGGAGAAGAAGAAGGGCCACAAGCCGGTGCGTCCGGCCAAGCCCGCCAACGACGACAAGGTCATCGACCTCATGGAGGCGTTGCGCAACAGCCTGAAGGGCGGCGGCAGCCGCGGCGCGGCGTCGGCGGAGCGGCGCACGCGCACCAAGAAGCCGGCGCGCCGGCGGGCGGCGTGACGATGAGCGTGCAACTTCCCCTGCCGGCCGGTTGGGCGATCGGCACCCTCACGAGCCACCGCGACCCGCGGGAGCGGCTCGACGCACTCGAGCGCGACAAGCTCGCGGTCCGGGCCGAGATTCGCGAGATGCTGGAGCGGCTCGCTGACCGGCACGGGCTCGCGGCGCGCGACGTCGAAGCGGCGGTGCAGGACTATCTCGACGACATGCTGGGCGATGCGACCTACGAGCTGGAGCACATGCTGCTCGGCGAGATCGAGGAGCGCGGCCAGGGCGGGAGCTAGCGGCGCGCGGCGCGGACGCGGCGCAGGCGTTGCGCCAGCGCGAGCTGATTGAAGGACCTGTCGAGGCCGCGCACGACATTGCTCAGCTTGACGGCATCGCGTTCGGCGTGATCGGCATCGAGAGTGAGCACGACCGGCGTCCCCGGCCGCTCGCGACGGATCGCCTGGGCGAGCGAGAAGCCGTCCATCGGACCGGGGATGTCGAGCTCCATGAATGCCGCGTCGTAGTCGGTCGGACGCTTGAGCTTCAGCGCCTCCTCGGCGTCGCGCGCCTCGACCACGGTCGAGCCGCATTCACGGAGATAATCGGCGACGGTGGTGCGCACCTGCATGTCGCTGATCACGATCAGGACCCGGCTTCCGGGGCCGGGGTCGTCGGAAGGCATCGTCCTCGTCCTCGCCTCTGGCGCGGCGCTTTCGAAGGAAGGCCGCCCCTCGCGAAGCGGCCTCCTCAGGTCCGCCGGTAAGCCGACCGGGACCGCACGGCACCTTTTGTCCCAGCAACGTTGGCCCCGGGCGAGCGGTTGCGTCCGAAAACCGCCCCGCCGGGCGGCCGCGATCGCGTGGCCGTCAGGCCGGTCGGAAGGGTTACAGGTGCGGCAGGCGAGGGTCGCGAGCGTCCGATAGCGAACGCGCGCTGGTCCGCAACCGGTTCTCCACAGGGAAGTTGCAGACGCCCGTTGAACTTCGCGGCCCGGCCCGTCTCAATGCCGGCAAGGCCGCGCAGACGGCAGGAACGCGACCCACCCCTCACACTCGCGTTCGGCGTCAAGCAAACGATACCCCCTTTAGCCTTGGGCCCGGCCGGAGACGGTTCGGGCTCTACTGTTTACCGGGCCGCGCCGGCGCGCCGCGCTCCGATGAGATGTTGAAACAGCGCGTGTTTCGGGCATCATCGACCCGGCCGGGTGAGGGGGAAGCACCATGACCGGGCGGGGGATCGGGCGAGCGCGGCACGCGCTCCACAAAGGCGTGAGCGCATGGCGCTGGCCGTTGCCGACCAGCCTGCGCAAGGTGCGGCTGCGCCAGTGGACTGTGCTGGCGATGGTGATCTTTGCCGTGCTGGGCGCTGTGACGGCCTATCGCGGCGCCCACACCGAACAGGACTCGATCGTCATCGCCGAGAGGCTGGCCCAGGGCCAGTTGATCGAGGTCGGCACGCGCCAGCAGCTCCATACCCAGAAGGCATCGGCGTCGGCCCTGGCGACGCGCGAGAACGCGGTGCGCTGGGAAGGCCAGGCGCTGGCGCGAAGCGCGGCGCTGGCGCGGGAGGAGGGACGGACCGAGGAGGCTGCATGGTTCGGCATGCGCGCGCAGGAGGAGTTTGCCGCCGCCCGCGCGGTCAGGCTGGTGCGCTACGAGTTCGCCTCGAACAGCCTTTCGACCGACGAGGAGAACCTGCGCGTGGCCGGGTCGCTTGCCCGGCTCGGCTTCGGCAGCTTCGTCCACTTCGATGCGAGCGACGCCGCGGCCCGCGCGACATCGGAGCCGGCGGGTTCGGCGTCGTGCCGGCCATCGTCCGGCCTCGAGCTGTCCCATCTCTGGTGCGAGACCCGCGATCGGCTGGAGGAGCTGCACGCGCACGTGCGGACCTTCGCCCTGGCCGTCGCCGCCTTCGTGCTGGCGCTCACCCTCTTCACGGTCTCCGACGCGAGCGCCAAGGCACGATGGCGGGCGCTGAAATGGGTTTTCCTCGGCGCCGGCCTCGCGATGGGCGCGGTCGCGGTCGCGGTCGTCCTGCTGTTCGGTGACAGCGCGGTCTGGCCGTGGCTGCTCGGCGGCCTGGTGGCGACGCCCGTCCTCTGGCTCGGCCTCCACTTCGCGGTGGCCTATGCCGAGCGGCGCGGCTGGGTCCATCCGGAGAAGGGCGAGGGCGGCGTCCATTCGGAGGAGCTTAGCTTCGAGCGCGCGGCGCTGAGGGCGCCGATCCTGGGCCACCATATCGAGCATTGGTTCGGCATCGTCACCATCATCCTGGTGGCGGTGACGGTGTTCCTGAGCGCAGCCGTCGGCTGGGGCTACAGCGTGGCCAACACGCATGCCGACGCAGCGGCCGAGGAAGCGCGCAAAGCGGCGGCCGAGATGGTCATCCGGACCTCGCTGTTCGCCGCCCGGCAGAGCGAGGTGGTGCGCGAGGTGGCCGGCGCGGTCGAGCGTCGCGTGCGCCTTGCGCTGACCCACCAGCGTCTGCAGCTGTCCGAATCCCGTGACGCGATGAAGAGCAGGTACGGCGAGGAGGAGCAGCGCCACGCCCACGAGCTCGGCACCTACAAGGGTCAGTTCGCGAACCTCGACTTCATCATGGATTCGCCGACGCTCAGCGTCGAGGAGGACCCGCGATTCCCCAACCGCCTGCTCTGGCACTTCCTGCGCATCCCGACGTTCGAGCCGGTCGAGAAGGAGAAGCCGGGCCGGGAACGCGACGAGCGAGGCCGCAATGCCTACGAGGCCTTTGCGCAATGGGATCTCGACAGCAGCGTCAGCGTGTCGTGGCGCGACATTGCAACGAGGCTCCTGGCCGCGCTCACGATCTTCGCCATCTCGCTCTATTTCCTCGGCCAGGCGCTGGCCATGGAGCCGACCCGCAGCGGCTACGTGCTGCTCACGGCCGGCATCATGTTCGCCTGCGTCGGCATCGGCTCCAGCCTCTACGTGTCCTATCCGATGCTTCGCCTCGCCGGGATCGCCGGGGAGACGCCGAAGAAGGTGTCCGAAATCCTCGCGGACAACGAGTGTCCCGCGGTCCATTCGGCGTTCTCGGACGGGACGCGCCGCGCGCACGAGCTCGCCGCGTACTTCTATTCGGTGGGCATCGTGCTGGCCGAATACCGCTCCGACGCCACGGACCTGCGCAGGTCCCGCAAGTACTTCGCCTGCGCCCTGGCGTTGAACCCGACTTTCGCGCACGCCCGGCTGAAGCTCGCCGATGTCCGCTTCGTGCTCGGGTCGCTCGACTTCGACGAGCCCTATATCAGCCTGCCGGTCCGCGACGAGCTCCTGAGCAAGATCGACGGCTCGCGCTCGGCACGGGCGCTGCTGCGGCAAAGCGGCCTCGACCTGCCGGCGGGCCAGCGCAGCGACCTCGCCTACGACACCGCTCTCGACGGGCTGATCCGCCACGACGATGCGACGCTCGCCGAGGCGGAGTCCGTGGCCCGGGAGACGATCGATCTGATCGAGACGGGGCGCATGCTGGCGAGCCCTGACGAGGCCACGCTGCTCTATTTCAATCTGGGTTTCGTCCGGCTGGCGCGGGGCCAGTTCGACACCGCCCGGCAGGCCTACCGCAAAGGCCTGAACGACCAGTCGGGCGACGCCATCCGGGCGTCGGCCCTCACCGACCTCGAGACCGTGAAGGCACTGCGCTGCCAGGACAACGACGCGGCGATGGGCGCGAAGTTCGACTGCGCAGACCTGACGGGCGCCATCGCCGACATCAAGCGGACGCTGCTCGCCAGGCCGCGCGCCGACGCGCAGACGCCGGTGGCGAAAGGAATTCCGCAGCAGGACTTCAGCGTATCGGTGACGGCCAACCACCTGACCGCCCGGGTGCGCGGCGTCGATGCCGAGGCCGACGATCTCTGGCTCGTCTGGTCACGCCTCGAGCCGGGCTGGAACTCGTGGCGGACGCTGCAAAGGATCTCCCGGCCGGTGAGGCTCGGCCGCAACAGCGACGACGGTGCGACGGTGCGCGACGGCATGCTGACCGTGCGGCAGTCGCAGATGCACGCCTATTCGGGCATCGAGGACTGCCTGGCCGGCGGCCAATACCGCGCCGAGCTCTATGCGCACGGCACGTTGATTGCGGCACGACCGCTCGACCAACCGCTGCCGAAGATGAAGGTCGCGCGCCTTCACGAGCTCAACGTCGAGCTCTGCATTCCCGACGGATGGCGCGTCGTGCCGATGGAAGCGGCCGTGGAACGGCAGGGCGCCGGCTACGGCGTCATCCGCGGGCTGCAGAACTCCGCCGGCAAGCTGAGCTCGTTCATCTTCACCTTCTACGTGCCGGCCCATTCCGACGAGCTGGGGGCCTGCCTGGTGCCGCGCAACCTGGTCGGCTGCGCGCTCGCCGCGCTCAAGGCGCGCGGCTACATCGCGGGCGACGAGCCGCTGGTCTATTTCGAGGACCTGTCGCGGTCGATCGACAGCCGAAGCCTGATCGTGAAGCCGTGGCGGACGCCGGACGGTGGCGTGCATGTCGTCTTCGCCAGGGCCGACGCGGCATCGTCGGATCAACTGTGGCACATGCTCGAATCGGCCGAGGTGATCTACAACGAAAACGAGACCGACGCCGAAGAGCAGAAGTGACCATCCGTCCGGCCTGCTGTTGCGATTGAAACCAAACCGGGTCGCGGCGGAAACACATGATACAGAGCGCTGGGCTATAGAATGGGCCGTGCCGAGCGGGAGGGGTCCCGGCGGCCGTGGATTTGAGTGTGGGAGCCGGCGAGGGGGCGAAGGGGTTCGCCGCCGGGCCGGCAGGAAACTTGGGGTGCATCATGCGGCTTTTCACCATCTTCGCGATCTGGATGATTGCCGGCCTCGGCGCGACCACCGCGCTGTCGGCCACGCTGGAACAGGTCCTGGTCCCGACCACGGACAGCGCCCAGGCCGAGGCCTATACGCCGCCGACGCTGACGTCGATGGGCTTCGTCGCCGACAGCGCGCGCCGCTCCTGATCGGGCGGAGAAGCTTTTCAACGCTTGACGTCGCGCTTCCCAACTTCCGCATATCGCCGGCATGGCGAAGCGGAAGGCGGGACGCCCCCTGAGACGCGAATCGGCGAAACTCACGCCGTCTATCGCGGCCACGATCTGCGCGCGGCTGGCGGCGGGCGAGACCTTGCGCGCGATCTGCCGCGATCCGGCGCTGCCCGGGGAGACGGTGGTGCGTCGCTGGGCGACCGAACGGCCGGCCTTCGCCGCCAGGATCAGGCGTGCCCGCGAGACCGGCCTTGCCACGCTCGCCGACGAACTGCTGGAGATCGCCGACGATCCGTCGGCTGACAGCGCGGTCGACGACAAGGGAAGGACCCGGACGGACGCCGAGGCGATCCAGCGCTCGCGGCTGCGTATCGAGACGCGCAAGTGGCTGCTCGCCAAAGCGCTGCCGCAAATCTGGGGCGAGGCGGGCGGCGGCGCGAACGGCGCGCTCTCGCTCGAGGCGCTGGTGCTGGCGAGCATCAAGGCGAACGCCGAGCCCGACAAATGAAGGCGGCAGCCGACAGGCTCCGGCTGTGGCGCGAGAAGCCGCCGGCCTTCGTGCGCGAGGTGCTGGGCGTCACGCCCGACGCCTGGCAGGACGAGGTGCTGGCGGCGTTCCCGCATCATCAGCGGCTGGCGATGAAGGCGTGCAAGGGGCCGGGCAAGACCGCGGTCGAGGCGTGGCTCGCCTGGAACTTCCTGGTGACGCGCCCGCATCCCAAGATCGCCGCCATCTCGATCTCGGCCGACAACCTCGCCGACAATCTGTGGGCCGAGATGGCGAAGTGGCGCCAGCGCGCGCCGCTCCTGCAGGCCGCCTTCGAATGGACCAGGGGCCGCATCTTCGCGCGCGACTTCCCCGAGACCTGGTGGATGTCGGCGCGCGCCTGGGCGCGCAGCGCCGACCGCCGCCAGCAGGGCGAGGCGCTGGCCGGCCTGCATGCCGACTACGTCCTCTTCATCCTCGACGAGTCCGGCGGCATTCCCGATGCGGTGATGGCATCGGCCGAGGCGGCGCTGTCGAGCTGCGTGGAGGGCCACATCCTGCAGGCTGGCAACCCGACGCATCTCGAAGGTCCCCTGTGGCGCGCCTGCACCTCCGAGCGCGCGCTGTGGCACCTGACCGAGATCACGGCCGATCCCGACGATCCCAGGCGCACGCCGCGCGTGAAGGCCGAGTGGGCGCGCGAGCAGATCCGCAAATACGGCCGCGACAACCCATGGGTGCTGGTGAACGTGTTCGGCCGCTTCCCGCCGGGCTCGCTCAACGCCCTGATCGGACCCGACGAGATCGCCGACGCGATGGAGCGGCGCCACGAGCCGGCCTCCTACGGCGAGGCGGCGCGCGTGCTGGGCGTCGACGTCGCGCGCTTCGGCGACGACGCATCGGTGATCTTCCCGCGCCAGGGGCTGCAGGCCTTCGCGCCGATCCGCTTCCGCAACCTCGACGGCCCGCAGGGCGCCGGCGCGGTGGCGCGCACCTGGACGGACTGGCAGGCCGACGCCTGCTTCATCGACGACACCGGCGGCTTCGGCGCGGCGTGGATCGACAATCTCCGGCTCCTCAACCACCGGCCGATTGGCGTCGGCTTCGCGGCCTCCGCCAGCGACGCCGCCAAATTCGCCAACAAGCGCTCGGAGATGTATTTCGCCGCGGTCGAGTGGATCAAGGCGGGCGGTGCCTTGCCGTCGCGGGACACGCCGGGCGTGGCCGAGCTTGCCGCCGCGCTCACCCAGACGACCTACGGCTTCAGGGGCGACCAGCTCCTGCTCGAGCCCAAGGAGCAGGTGAAGGCGAAGCTCGGCCATTCGCCCGACGATGCCGACGCCTTCGCCTTGACCTTCGCCCAGCCGGTGCTGCGCGAACGCGCGAGGGCCTTCGATTTCTCGCGGCTGAGGAGGGGCATCGTGTGACGGGGGTGAACCGCCTCCAGAGCTTTTCCGGCGTCCAACGAACGTCCGTCGATCCGTCGCCTTTACCCATCCTCCTCGTGGACAGTGTGGATCCGGGAGGTGTTGTTCGTGAACTGGCAGCCGGGGCTGAAATAGATCGAGGTGCAGTGCGGCAGGAGGACGCCGGGCTGATGGCCGTGGAAATCGACGCGCATGAAGCCGCTGCCGGCGAGGCCCTCGTAGATGCCGTATCCCTCCGAATCGTCGCAAATGATCATGCCGCGCCCGGACAGATGATCGACCGCGATGGGGATCATCTCGGACCTGAACAACCCGTCGATGACCACGACATCGAACTTCCTGTCGGCGGGCGGCCCCAGCGCCGTCCTGATCTCGGCTGCCGTCCGGTCCGGCGTCTCCATGGCGACGAGGGTCAGGGACACGTTCTGCGGGATCTTCCTCTTCAGACGATCGAACCACTGTTCGTCGCCTTCGAACGTCGTCACTGTTCGCGCACGCGCCGCCCAGAACAGGGTCGATTGCCCGCCGCCGAACTCGAGGATGGCGCAATCGGCGAAATCCTGGAACCTGACGAAATCGATGCAGGGATAGGTATACCAGGGGAGCGCCTTCATCTTCTTCGTGACGGCGGCGCGCTGGAGGCTGCTCAGGAAGTGTCCGCTCTGGATGCTGAAGTAGAAGGGCGTGAGAAAAGCCGTCGCGACGCTTCGAAGGCCACTGGAGAGCTGGCCGGGCAGGCCGCGCCTGAGCGGTTGATAGATGCGATGGAAGATTGTCGCCGTCATTGCCGTCCGTCTGTCTGGGGCACGATTATACCACGACGGCGAATCAGCTTTCGAAGATCAGGCAGGTGGTCGTGCCGTGGACGAGCAGGCGGCCCTCGCGATCGGTGACGCGGCCCTCGGCGGTGCCGATGCGGCGGCTGCGGCTCAGCACCGTGCCCTCGGCGCGGATCGGGCCGGTCTGCGGCGTGATCGGACGCACGAACGAGACCTTGAACTCGAGCGTCGTCGAGCCGATGCCCTTTTCCAGCGTCGACTGGATGGCGAGCCCCATGCAACTGTCGAGCATCGTGGCCGCGAGGCCGCCATGCACGGTGCCGGCCGGATTGAGATGGCTGTCCTTCGGCTCGGCGGTGGCGACGACGCGCCCGCTCTCCGCCTCGACGATGTCGTAACCCAGGGTCCCGGCCATCGTGTTGAGCGGCAGCGTCCCGTTCGCCAGGCCCTGCACGAAGGCCAGCCCGTCCATCTCCCTGCGCTGGTCGGCGCCGACGGTTCCATAAGTCTTCTTCATGTCGCGAGGATTTGCCGGGCTCGCGGGATTGTCACGCGGTTTTCGGACGTCGAAGGGCAGGCCGGAACGAGCCTCTGCGCTACGCCCCCACCGGCTTCCCGGCGTCGGCGAGGATGCGGCCGCCGATCAGGACGAACGAGGCGCCGGCAGCGCGCTCGATCCAGTGGCGCGCGCGGGCGAAGCGGCGCATCACCGGCGCCGACGACATGAAGAGCGAGACGACCGAGTACCAGGCGAGCGCGCTCAGCACGACCAGCACGATCATCAGCACCATCAGCCAGCCGGGCGTGCTCGCCGTCACCGCGGTCGCGAAGACGCTGGCAAACAGCACGATCGCCTTGGGGTTGGTAAGCGTCACCAGGAAGCCGAATACCAGGGCGTTGCCGCGCACTTTGTTCGAGGGAAGCTCGCCGTGCGGCATGTTGCTGCCCATCGGCGCCGCGGGCCTGGCGCACAACAGGCGGATGCCGAGCCAGACGAGATAGGCGCCGCCCAGCACGCGCACCGCCCAGGTGAGCCACTGGTACTCGACCAGCACGGCGGAGAGGCCGAGCAGGCTGAGCGTCGCGTAGAGGCCGAGGCAGGTCGAGACGCCGACCGTCGTGAGCAGACCGCCCCGCGTGCCGCGCGTCATCGAGGAGCGCACGACCGCCACGAAATCGGGCCCCGGCAGGATCAGGGCCGGGATGAAGATGCCGAACACCGGGAGGAGGACGCCCATCGTTTGCATGTGCCGCTCGTTCGCTTTGCCGTCGAGGATACACGGGAAGCCCGCGCCCGGCACGGCGCGCGTCAAAATGCCTTCGACAGGGTGAAGCGGAAGGCGATGGGCTCGACCGGGTGTTCGCTACTCGGTCTCCCTCCGCACGATCGCGCCGTCGGCGCGAACATGAACACCGACTTCCTTGCCCGACCCGTCCTTCGCTCAAGCTCGTATTCCGGCGGATTGGTGCCGCTCACCACCTTGGCCTCGCTCGGTGTCGCGCCGAGTGCTTTCTGGGCGGCATCATGACTGCGAATCGAATGACGTCCGTCCAGCCTTTGTTGCAGCTTGAATCGTCACGTTAATTTCGGGGCACTCAAAACTGTCGTAAACTTCCTTCGATCATGAGTTCTTCGGCCATCGTCTATGCCGTCGTTTCTGCCGTGCTGTTCGGTCTCTCCACGCCGGCCGCGAAGGTGCTTCTGGGCGCGACGGACCCGATGTTTCTGGCCGGCCTCTTGTACTGCGGTGCCGGCGCGGGCATTGCGCTCTGTCGCCGAATGGCGCGCCTGCTGCTTCCCGCGGCCGCCGACAAGGAGAGCCCTTTGAGCGCTGCCGAACTGCCATGGTTGGGCGGCGCTATCGCCGCTGGCGGTATCGTCGGCCCGATCTTGCTGATGGTGGGGCTCATCCATACCGAGGCAAGTGCCGCTTCCCTGATGCTCACCCTTGAAGGCGTGGCGACGGCCCTTCTCGCATGGTTTGTATTCCATGAGAATTTCGATCGCCGCATTGCCATCGGCATGGCCTGCCTCATGGCCGGTGCCGTCATCCTCTCGTGGTCCGGGCGACCGACCTGGTCGGGATTGCTGGGGCCACTGGCGATTGCCGGCGCCTGTCTGGCCTGGGGCATCGACAACAATCTCACCCGCAAGGTCTCGCTCTCCGACCCACTGCAGATCGTCGAGCTCAAAGGACTCATTGCCGGTCCGGTCAACGTGGGCCTCGCTCTCTGGACCGGCAGTTCGATCCCCGCTCTTGGGGCGATTGCGGGAGGAGCTGTCGTCGGCTTTCTCGGCTATGGCGTCAGTCTAGCCTTGTTCGTGCGCGCCCTGCGCGGCCTGGGCACGGCCCGAACCGGGGCCTACTTCTCTACCGCCCCTTTCTTTGGTGCCACGGCGGCCGTCGTTGGCCTGGGGGAGCCGATCACCGCCCAGCTTCTGGCTGCCGCGGGTCTGATGGGCGTGGGTGTATGGCTGCATGTCACCGAGCATCATGAACACCGACATGTTCACGAGGCTCAGGCCCATGCGCATGCCCACAGTCACGACGAGCATCATCGGCACGCGCACGGTCCGGACGACCCGCCGGGCGAGCCGCATTCGCACTGGCACCGGCACGGACCCTTGGCGCACAGCCATCCCCACGTTCCGGATGCCCATCATCAGCATCGCCATTGAGATTCGGCGGCACCTGACGGCAAGAGACGAGGTGCCTTAAAGGTGCAATAAACTCGGCGTGCTCTGCTACGGAGAGGCGTCAACCGGCATAGGTTCGACCGTGCGGCTACTGGTGGTCGAAGACGAGACACGCATCGCGGAGATCGTCCGCGCCGCCCTGATGCGCGGCGGCTTTGCTGTGGACGCGGTGCGGCTCTGCGCCGACGCAAGGGAAGCGCTTGCGACCAATCCCTATGACGCCGCGATCCTCGATCTCGGCTTGCCTGATGGCGACGGTCTGAAGCTCTTGAAGGAAATTCGCGCCGATCGCAACGCCGTACCGGTGCTGGTGCTGACGGCGCGCGACGCAGTCGAGCACCGCGTCGCCGGTCTAGACGCGGGCGCCGACGACTATCTCATAAAGCCCTTCGCCATGGCGGAACTCGTCGCGCGCACGAAAGCCTTGCTGCGCCGACCGGGCGGAGCCCTTGGAGTGACGCTGACGAGCGGCAATCTTGCCTTCGACACGATTGGCCGCGATGTCCGCATCGATGACAAGACACTGATGCTGCCGCGGCGCGAGGCGGCCATCCTCGAGCATCTGATGCGCCGCGTCGGCCGCGTGGTGCCCAAAGCACTGCTCGAGGAAAAGCTCTATGGCCTCGATGACGAGCTCGAGTCCAACGCCATCCCGGTCCATGTGCACCATTTGCGGCGCAAGCTGATGGAAGGCGGCGCCAACGTCGAAATCCATACGGTGCGTGGCGTCGGTTACCTGCTGGTCGACAGCGCATGAGGCATGGGTCGTTTCGCTCGCTGCAGCTTCGCCTCGTGCTGCGGCTTGCAGTGCTGTTCGTTGTCGCAGCGGCCGTGCTCGTCGGCGTGCTGATCTGGCGCGCTTACGAAACGGCCGACAGCCTGGGCGATCGCGAGCTCGGCCTTCGGGCGGCAGATCTCGCGAAGCACATTTCGACCGACGCGCAAGGCAGCGCGCACCTCACACTGCCAGTGAGTCTGCAGCAGGCTTATCGCGCGACGCCAGCAGTCGATGTCTTCGCCGTGCGCGACCGCGATGGCCGCATCATCTCCGCGATGCCCGAGGTGTTCGGCCCGCTGGTCGCGCACTGGCCGAACCCGACCGACGAGCCGAGCTACTTCCGTCTCGCCGGCATCGAGGGCAACGGGCAGGATTATTATGGCCTCGGCATCATGCTCGATAGCGCCGTCGGGCCGGTGTCCGTCTGGGTGGCGCGGGCGGCGGGCGCGAATGCCTTCGTCCATTCGCTGCTCGCAGAATTCGTGTTCGATATCGCCTGGGTGATCCCGCTCTTCATGCTGCTCGTGCTCGCAGTCGCAGTGCTCGCCATCCGCGGCACGGTGAAGCCGATCCGCGAGGTGTCAGACATCGCCGCTGTCATCGGACCCGCAACCACGTCCGTGCGCCTGCCCTCCGAGCACCTGCCGAGCGAGATCGTACCGCTCGTGGCCGCCGTCAATCGCGCGCTGGAGCGGCTGGAGCAGGGCTTTGCGGTGCAGCGGCAATTCACGGCAAACGCCGCGCATGAATTGCGCACGCCGCTCGCGATCGTCACCGGTGCCCTGGAGGGCATGGAGCCGACAGCCGATATCGTAAAGCTCCGGTCGGACGTCGGCCGCATGAATCGCCTTGTCGAGCAGTTGCTGAGCGTTGCCCGCCTCGATGCCGTGGCACTCGACGTCTCGCAGGCGGTCGATCTCAACGAGGTGGCGAAGGAGGTGGTGGCGAACCTCGCGCCGTGGGCGCTGGCGCAAGGCCAGACGCTCGCCTTCTCTGCCGGCGCGGCCGCCGCTCCAACCACGGGTAACGCCTATGCGATTGCCGATGCACTGCGCAATCTGATCGAGAATGCCATCGCCCATGCACCGCCGCGCAGCGAGGTGACCGTCGCCACGACAGCCGAGGGCGGCATCAGCGTCACCGATCATGGCCGCGGTGTCGCCGAGGCAGACCGCGAGCGCATCTTCGAGCGCTTCTGGCGCGGCAAAGGCGCGGCGTCCCAAGGTGCAGGCTTAGGCCTCGCCATTGTCGTCGAGATCATGAAGGCGCATGGCGGCCGCGTCTGCGTTTCGTCCGCATCGGATGGCGGCGCGGTCTTCACACTCGTCTTCCGCAACGCCCACCAGGCGCGAGGGGGGAAAGCCTAATGCTGCATTAACTGGCCAATGCTCTGTTCTTTATGAAATCAGGGAAGTCCGATGGAGAAGATCATGACCAAGCTCGTTCTGGGCGCCTTGATCGGGGGTCTCGCTTCTACGGGGCGAGCTGAAACGGTGACTTTCGACGCCGATCCCGTTGGCGCTCCACCACCCGGATGGACGTCCGGCAGCACGGGCGGCGGCAATCCGCGCTGGACGGTCGAAGCCGATCCCACCGCGCCCGGGCGATCCAATGTACTGAGGCAATCGGGATCGGCTCCCTTCCCCTGGTGTGTCAAACAGGGCGCGCTGCTTGTCGACGGCATCGTCGAGGTGAAATTCAAGCCTCTGTCCGGCCGCGAGGACCAGGCGGGTGGTGTCGTCTGGCGATGGAAAGACGGCGACAACTATTACGTCGCTCGGGCGAATGCCCTCGAGAACAACGTCTCGCTCTACTACACCGCAGGCGGCCGGCGTCGGACGCTCAAATATGTCGATGCTCCGGTGGCCGGCAATGCGTGGCATACCCTGCGGGCCGAATTCAAGGGAACGCGCATCCGCGTTCTTCTGGATGGCAAACCCTACATCGAGGTTGACGACAGCCACATCGCGGGAACCGGCGCTGTCGGCGTCTGGACGAAGGCGGATAGCGTCACGGCGTTCGACGACTTCACTTACCAGCCAGGGCCGTAGGGTCCTTTACGCCCGCTTTTCGACGGCCTGCTCCTCGGGAGGTTGGACGCGGTTGAACAGGGCGAGAAGCGCGAGGTCGTAGCCGATCTTCACCAGGCCACCGATCAGGAACGGCCAGCCGAAGGGCGACAGGGTGATCAGAGAACCCGACACGACCGGCCCCACGGCGGCAGCCAAGCTGCGCGGCACGGAAGTGAGGCTCGCTGCGGCCGGCCGTTCCGGCGGCGTCACTACCGCCATGACGTAGGAGGTCCGGGTCGGCACGTCCATCTGCGAGAGCAGGCTGCGCAACAGGAGCAGCGCGATGACGACGCCGAGATCGTGGGTGAACGGGATCGCAAGCAGGCAGAGGCTCGACGGCAGATGGGTGAAGACCATCGTCCGGACGAGCCCGATGCGGCGGGCGATCGGACCTGCCGCGAGGAAGGAGGCCGCCGAGAGGACGCCGGTCCAGAAGAACAAGCTGGCCACGCTCGCCAGCGAGATGCCAAAGGTTTCGAACAGCCACAAGGCGACGATCGACTGCACGAGAAGCCCGCCGCCGAAGGCATCGATACTGAAGAGCGCAGTCAGCCGATAGACGACCCCCCTGGAGGGACCGAGCGGCGCAACCCTCGCGTCACCGTGGCGACGAGGTTCACGGATGCGCCCATAGATCATCGCGGCCGCGAGGCCGATCACGGCATAAGCGGCGAACATCCCCTGCATCACCTGAAGCGGTGAGACGCCGGACGATCGAACCGCAAGATCCGGGACTGCGGCGAGGAGGGTGCCTGCGGCACCCATCAACGAGCCCGCCAGGCTGTAGCGCACGAACAACGCCGTGCGATCCTGGTCGGTGACGGACTGCGCCAGTAGGGACTGCTCCAGAGGCAGGAAAACGCTCACGTCGCCGGTCGACGGATTGACGGTGCCCACGAAGGCGACAAGCAGCAGCGGCCAGAACGCCTGCAGTCCGGCGAAGCCCAGTCCGGTCAGAGCCATCAATAGCCCGGCGGCGAGCAGCGGCCGTCGGTGACCGAAACGGTTGGCGATGAGTCCGGCGAACAGCGTCAGGCTGGCCGAGCCCATAAGGGTCGCAGTGCTCACCATGCCAACCTGAAAGGCGTCGAGCCCGAGGGCGAGCAGGTAGGCGGGCAGCAGGATGCTGACGTAGCCGTCGGCGACGGCGCGCAGAGCACGGGCGATCAGCACCTTGCGCGCGTTGGCATCGGCAGTCGTGGGAAAGAGGAGCATCGTCGTGGCGGCGTGCCGAAGAGCTTATGCGCTCTGCCTTCCGGGGCCTACCATCTCGTTGCCGTTATCGAAAGCTCAAGCGGGGCATCAGTCGTCGTCATCGTCATCGTCGTCATCGACGGCCAACCGTCCCGTTTGCGAGTCGACCCGGATCTTGTCGGTCTTTCCATCTCTCGCTCCGGTCGCCTCGAAATAGCGGCCTTGCCGGACGATGTGGACGTTCGAATAGCTGTCCGACAACAACTTCTTCCGGATCTGGTCCTCGGTCACGGGCTGGTCGCCGGCAATGAACACCGGACCCTTCGGCGCTGCCGTTGCGATCACGATCCCCGTCCCGACGAGAGCTGCTCCACCGATCAGAGCGTCGAGAAGTCGACGATTCATGGCCTCCTCCGCAGTGCTCAACCGTCGCATGGGAGCATGCCGCCTTTAACGCAGCGTTAAGCCCGATCGGGACATTCCGTAAAACTGCGTTAAACGGGAAGGACGAAACATGGAAGGACGACTGCGGGGGCAAACGGAACAGGACAAGGAGGATCGCCATGCATGCGATGATCCGTCTGATCACGCCTCTGGTTACCGCTGCAGCATTGACGGGCCCAGCGTTCGCGGCCAATCCGGACTGGAACCAGGTCGGACAGGCCCTCGGCAAGAGCGGCAAGGTGCAAACCGGGGGCGTCTACCGTGTCGGCTTCCCGCGTACCGACCTGAAGGTATCGCTCGATGGTGTCGCGCTCCGGACCGGGTTTGCCTTCGGCGGCTGGGTCGCCTTCTTGCCGATGGGTGGGCAGGCGATGGTCATGGGCGATCTCGTCCTGACGCAGGAAGAGATCAATCCGGTGATGCGCAAGCTCGAAGAAGGCGGCATCGAGATCACGGCCGTACACAACCATTTGCTGCGCGCGCAGCCGATGACGCTCTACATGCACATCGGCGGGCACGGCGACCCCGTGAAGCTTGCGAGCGCGATCCATGCCGGTCTGGCGCTGAGCAAGACGCCATTCTCGTCGCCCGCGACCGCGTCCGCGCCGGCGGATATCGACATGATCGGTATTGACAAGATCATGGGCTACAAGGGCCAGGACAGCGGCGGCATCTATCAGTTCGGCATCGCGCGCGCCAAGCCCATTACCGAGGAGGGCATGGCTCTTCCGGGCCCGATGGGCGCGGCGATCGGCATCAATTTCCAGCCGACGGGCGGCGATACGGCGGCGATCACCGGCGACTTCGTCTTGCTGGCCAGCGAGGTCAATCCGGTGATCCGGGCGCTGCAGTCGAGCGGCATCGAAGTCACCGCACTACACAGCCACATGCTGGACGAGCAGCCGCGCGTCTTCTTCATGCATTTCTGGGCCAACGACAATGCGCTCAAGCTTGCCACGGGCTTGCGCACCGCGCTCGACAAGGTCGACGTCAAGAAGCCGGAATAGGGACGACTCCGGGCGGCGTTGCTCGTCCCCCACCCGCGCCCGTCACGGCGAGTCCACGTGGCAGTGGACGGAGTCGACGAAGGTCTGGCTGCGCGGGCCGAGGATGGCGAAGCCGACGCGCTCGCCGCCGGCGGTCGGCGGCAGCAGGCCGCGCGTGCGCTCGACGGCGCGGCCGCCATTGTTGAACTCGCAGGCGACGACCGGCGAGAAGGTGCTGGCCGAATTGTTGTCGAGATAGAGGATCGCCCGCCAGCGGCGGCCCGGCGTCACGTGCAGCGTCATATTGTCGATCTGGACCAGCGGCACGGTCGGGCCCGCCGTGATCGGCACGGCGCCGACATGATGGGTCGGGACGGTCTGATCGACCACGCCCCGCGCGACGGTTTGCTGCGAGCGCGGATCGAAGGCGGCGTCGTTGGGTCCGATTGGCTTGCCGTCCTCGCCGACATTGGCCGGCGTCCAGACCTGGCCCGTCCTGGGATCGCGAAAGGCGGGCGTGTCCGGCATCGGCTGCGGCGTCGCGTTGATCTGCGCTCGCGGCGCCTGGGCGAAGGCGACTTCGCCGGTGCCAGGTGCGGCGAGCGCGGCGAGGCCGACGACGGACGCTGCGATCAAGGGTCGTGGACGGTCGATCATGGCGTTCTCCCCTGGACATTATTCTTGGCCGGGCAAAAAGGCCATGGCAACGGCCTTCCGTCGCCGGTTCCGCTCGGACTTCTAGCCAAGCCGCATCAGCGCAACCGGCGCCGCGCGTTCCGATGACGGCACGTCGCGCCGGTGCTACGGTGCATGGCGGCAGGGTTTGGGGAAACGGGACGCCGCGAGTTCATTGCCACGCCAAGCTGCGCGGTGCTTTTCGCCTTCGCCGACGAGGTGATCGAATGAGGCGGCGCGCCTTCATCGCGGCGGGAGCGACCGCGATCCCGCTCGGAGCCTGGGGCCAGCAGCCGGGAGCACGGCCCACCATCGGATATCTGGGCGCGAACTCGGCCGCGGCTCAGGCCCGGTGGACGACCGCCTTCGTCGAGCGGCTGCGTGAACTCGGCTGGGTCGAGGGCCGCAATATCGCCATCGAGTACCGCTGGTCAGACGGGCGTCGCGAGCGTTACAGCGAGATCGCGTCGGAATTCGTCGCCCTCAAAGTGAGCGTTATCGTGGCGGCGGGAAACGAAGCCAGCAGCGTGGCGAAACGGGCGACATCGACCATCCCCGTCGTATTCCCGGTCGCGGGCGACCCTGTGGGTACCGGGCTCGTTGCAAGCCTCGCTCGACCGGGCGGCAACTTGACCGGCTTGTCGATCCAGCAGACCGACCTTGCGAGCAAGCGCGTCGAGCTCATACGCGAAGTCATTCCCGGGTGTCGCCGCATCGCCATCATGGGAAATGTCGGCAGCCCGAATTCGGTGAAGGATATGGCCGCCGTCGAATCGACGATCCGGGCGCTCGGACTCGAGGTCTCGATATTCGGCATCCGGGGCGCCGATGACATCGCTCCTGCGTTCGGATCGCTCAAAGGCCGCGCCGATGCGCTCTATGTAAGTGGTGATCCGCTCGTGAACACCAATCGAGACTACATCAACAGCCTGGCGTTGGCCGCCCAGATGCCGACGGTGTACGGCTTTCGCGAGCTCGTCGAAGCCGGCGGGTTGATGTCGTATGGCCCGAACTTCCCGGACCTGTTTCGCCGTTCCGCCGATATTGTCGACAGAATACTGCGAGGCGCGAAGCCCGCTGAAATTCCGATCGAACAGCCCACCAAGTTTGAACTGGTCGTCAACCTCAAGACCGCCAAAGCGCTCCGGCTCACCGTCGACCCCTCGATCCTCGCCCGCGCCGACGACGTGATCGAGTAGTGAAGGCGCCGCGAGGTTTCAGCCACCGGACTCGCGCGGCGCGACCAGCGATGTCGCCGCCGGCCGGGCGGGGCCGGCCCAGGCGTCGGGCGGGATGTTCAGCCCATTCGGTGCGGGACGCTCGCCCGGAAGCTGGATGGTGCCCTGCTCGGCCTGTTGCTGTCCGGTCGGGCTGCAGGCAGCGGCCGCGAGAAGAGCGAGCGAGGCGAGAAGAGCAAGAAGTGACGACGTCATGGCACGGTTTCCCCAACTGCCGGACTCAACTGCGGTGTGCGGACCGGGTTCCGTGCCTTGCGTATCCCGCCGTCAGGACTCGCGATGCGGACGGTCGGAACAGGCGTCGCGCTCGAGGTCCTTGGCCTTGTGCTCCAGGTCCTCGGCGTAGCGCAGCAGGCGGGACCGATCCGCTTCCTGTGTCAGGGTGCGCGCGAGCCGCTTCGCTCGACTTGCTTCGCCGCGGCTGGCTTGCGCCTTCTGTAAGAGTTCGGCTTTGGACATTTGCGGAACCGCCGGTACTACCTTGTACAAAGTCAGGCGAACCCGAACGGTTGCCGCCAAATCGCCCGCGACACCTTATATATATGCAGCGCGGGCCGGCTCCCCGACTCCAAGGACAAACGCACAAGGTCTGCAAAGGGTTCCGGCGTCACAGATCGACGTCGCCCGAGAACAGACGGTGGGCGATCGTGCGGCGCAGGATCTCGTTGGTGCCGTCTGCGATGTTCACCGCGCGCAGGTCGTGCCAGGCGTGGGTGAGGTGCAGCTCGTTGGTGAGGCCGATGGCGCCGTGCGCCTGCATGGCCCGGTCGACGGCGCGCAGGCCGATCTCGACCGCATAGGCCTTGGTCATCGAGAGCTCCTTGATGGCCGGCTCGCCGCGGTCGAGAAGCTGCGCCACGTTGAGCCCCATCAGGTGCGCGGCGTGCAGCTCCATTGCCGACTCGGCGAGCGGGAAGCTCACGCCCTGATAGTCCGCGATCTTGCGGCCGAACGCCTCGCGCTGTTTGGCGTAGTCGAGCGCCTTCTCGAGCGCCCAGCGGCCGAGGCCCACGGCGCGCGCGGTGTTGTAGACGCGGCCCAGCGAGACGCCCAGCAGGCCGATCCTGAAGCCGTCGTGCAGCGTGCCGACGAGCTGGTCGGGCTCGACACGCACGCCGTCGAACACGAGCTGGCCCTCGTTGCCGCCGGCATGGCCGAACATGCGGATCACGCTCTCGACCTCGAAGCCCTGGGCTTTGGTCGAAACCAGGAAGGCGCTGATGCCGCCCTTCTTGGCGCGCGCCCGCTCGGGATCGGTGATGGCGAAGGCGATCACCCAGTCGGCCTGCGGCGCGTTCGTGGTCCAGATCTTGCGCCCGTGCAGGCGCCAGCCGTTGCCGTCGGGCACCGCCCGCGTCCTGATCATCGCCGCGTCCGAGCCGGCGCCGGGCTCGGAGAGGCCGAAGCACATCGAGGTGCGGCCGGCCATCATGTCGGCGAGGATGGTCTCGCGCGCCTGCGGCGTCACCTCGCGCAGCACGATGCTGGGGCCGAACGCCCAGTGGCTGACGACGTAGGCGCCGAGCCAGTGCTGCATGCCGCACTGGCGGTAGATCTGCTCCCAGGCGACGAAATAGGCGAGCAGCCCCAGGTCGCCGCCGCCGAGTCCGGCCGGCACGCACATGGTGTAGAAGCCGGCGCTCGCCGCGGCCATGCGCACCTCGCGCATCAGCGCCACGACCTCGGGCGCGTAGCGACCGTCCTTCGCATGCAGGCGATGCGGATCGGAAAGCAGATCGTGGTGCTTCTCGTGCCGCGGCACTACCTCGGCGCGGATGAAGGCCGCGATGCCCTCGCGCACCGCCACGATCTCCTCCGGCACCTCGAACGCGATGGCGGTCATGGCTGTCTTCCGGACCGCGGGCTTCCAGCCCGCTCATGAGCGAGCCGGAGGCTCGCGGTCCGACGAGTGCTCATGCGAACCGCGCCGAGATCGAGCCGAGCGGGCCGTAGTCGACGTGGAAGGTGTCGCCCGCGCGCGCCTCGACGACGCTGGTGAAGGAGCCGCCGAGCACGAACTCGCCGGGCTCCAGCGCGGTGCCGAACGGTGCGAGCTTGTTGGCGAGCCAGGCGACGCCGTTCGCCGGATGGTTCAGCACGGCGGCGGCCACACCCGATTCCTCGATGACGTTGTTGCGATGGCAGAGCACGCCCACCCAGCGCAGGTCGACGTCCATCGGCCGGATCGGCCGGCCGCCGATGATGAGCGCCGCGTTGCCGGCATTGTCGGCGATGCTGTCCAGCACCGAGCGCGGCTTGTTGGTGTCCGGATCGATGCGGTGCGTGCGGCCGTCGACGATCTCGGCCGCCGGCACGATGTAGTCGGTGGCGCTCAGCACGTCGAAGATGGTGCAGTTGGGGCCCTTCAGCCGCTTGCCGATCACGAAGCCCAGCTCGCACTCGAGCCGCGGCTGGATGAAGCGGTCGACCGGGATCTCGGCTCCGGTGGCGTAGAACATGTCCTCCATCAGGGCGCCGTAGTCGGGCTCGGTGATGTTGGCCTGGCGCTGCATGGCGCGCGAGGTGAGGCCGATCTTGCGACCCTTCACCGGATTGCCGCGCGCCACCTTGAGCTCGACCCAGCGCCGCTGCACGGCATAGGCGTCCTCGGTCGTGAAGCCCGCGTACTGCACCGACGGCGGCCGGATTCGTGCGCGGCTCTTCTCCGCCGCATCGAGTGCGCGGGCGATGGTGTCGACGGTCGCTGAATCGAGCATGCCGGTTCCCCCTTGTGCCATGCGAAGGTGGAAGTCCCCATGCGGGTTCGTCAAGCGGTTCGACGCGCTTGAGCGTCGCTTGCGGCGGGAACAGAGTTGCGGTTCGCTGAAGCACGACCGGCGACAGGAGTGACCATGGGCCTCAAGACACCGCGGCAATATATCGAGAGCCTGCGCGACGGCCGCGTCACCTATTGGGACGGCGAGCGTATCGACGACATCACGCGGCATCCGCGCTTCAAGGTGCCGATCGCATTGACGGCGGTCGACTACGACTACGATGCGTCGGACCACGGGGCACTGAGACGCTATCGCACGGAGAACGGCGATGAAGCGCACCGCATCTACCAGGTCCCGCGCAGCGGGGAGGACCTGGCAAGACGCATCGAGCTCCTGCAGCACACCTCGATCGGCACGGCGGTGACCGGTGTCTATATGGCGCTGATGAGCGTCAAGGACGACGTGGCCCAGGTGAACCCGCAGTGCGCCGACAACATCGAGCGCATGTACCGCTACTGCCGCGACAACGACCTGCGCGCGGCCGAGGTCATCACCGATCCGAAAGGCGACCGCAAGCGCCGCGCGCACGAGCAGGACGATCCCGATCTCTATGTCCGCATCGTCGACCGCAACAAGGACGGTATCGTGGTGCGCGGCGCCAAGCTCCACATCACCGCGGCGTCGCTGGTGCACGAACTGGTCGTGATGCCGACCAAGGGGATGCGGCAGGACGAGAAGGACTATGCCGTGTCGTTCTCCATTCCGGTGAACACCAGGGGCGTGAGCATCATCAACCGAAGCTTCGCGCCGGCCGAACTGAACGCCTTCGACTATCCGGCGAGCGCGCATCACAGCATGCCCGAGGGCTTCGTCGTGTTCGACGACGTGTTCGTGCCATGGGATCGCGTGTTCCTGGCGGGCGAGGTGCAGCTTGCGAGCCGGCTCGCGCAGTCGCTCGGCCTGTGGGAGCGCACCGGCGGGCTGATCGAGGCGGTGCGGATGTCCGAGCTGTTCGTCGGGCTGGCGCAGCTCGTTTCCGAACATCAGGGCAAGGACAGGGATCCGACGGTCATGAACTCGATCGCCGAACTCATCACCTATGCCGAGATGCTGCGCATGAGCCTCGACTACGCCTGCCGGCACTTCGAGACCACGCCTTCCGGCATGGTCCATCCCGACGTCCTCGCGATCAACACGGCCAAGTACTACTATGCCGCCAACTATCACCAGATCGTCCGCTATCTCCACGACGTGAGCGGCGGGCTGGTGCTCACCCTGCCGCTCGAGTCGGATCTCCGGAACGAGGCGTCGGGCAAATACATCCGCAAGTACCTGCACACCAGGAGCGACGTCGATATCGAGACCCGCATGCGGGTGTACAATCTCATTCGCGACCTCACCGCCGACGCCTATGGCGGCTGGCAGTTCGTGGTGGCGTTGCAGGCGGGCGGCGGACTGGCCGCGCAGCGCATCATGATGAACCGCACCTACGATCTCGCGCGCGCCAGGGCGCGGGCGCTGCAGGCCGCCGGTGTGACGACGTCCGGGTCGCCGAAGCGTCAGGCCGCCGAGTAGCGTCCACCGCGGGCGGCGGTGCGCTCGCAGTCGATGCGGGCGCTGGTCGAGCGCGTTTCATGCCGGAGCCCATGAGCGAGCGGGACGCTCGCGGTCCCAAAGACGTGTCTTCTTCCGGACCGCAAGCCTCCGGGTCGCTCGTCCGGCACGGAGAGCAGGAGCGCTTCGATCAAAAATTGACTTGACGGCGCACTTCCCAACTTCCGCATTTGGGGGGCCATGGCGAAGAGGACTCGCTGATGGCGGAAGACGACAAGCGGGACGGGCGCGAGGAGAGGCTGAAGGCGGTGCTGTTCCGCGAGGAGCAGCAGGCGCGGCAGCGGCAGGAGGGCGCCGAGGCGGCACGCGAGGCCTCGCTCGCCTTCTACGATCGTGCACCGACGGGCGACGAGGTCGAAGGCCAGTCGCGGATCGTCACCAGCGAATATGCCGATACGGTCGAGAGCATCATGCCGGCGCTGATGCGCGTCTTCGCCTCGGGCGAGGACATCGTGCAGTTCACGCCCGACAATCCCGGCGACGAACAGGCCGCGCGCGAGGCGTCGGATTATATCCCCCATCTCTTCATGCGCGAGAACGAGGGCTTCACCTGGCTCTACCGCTTCCTGAAGGACGCGCTGATGTACCGGCTGGCCTGGGGCGCGGTCGATCTCGAGGATGTCGAGGAGGTGAAGCGCACGACCGTCAGGGCGCTGCCCGCCGATGCCTGGGCCCTCATGCAGGCCGAGATCATGCAGCGCGCCCTCGCGGCCAAGGCCGAGGTCGCCTTCGAGGTCGAGCAGGACGCCGCGACCGAGGATGAGGAAGAGCCGGCCTATAGCGGCACGATCACGATCCGCCGCCGGGTGAAGAAGGTGCGCGTCGACAATATCGCGGCCGAGGACGGCCTCGTCTCGTCCACGGTCCGGCACATCGACGAGGCGAGCTTCGTCGGCTACCGCAAGGAGGTCACCGCCTCCGAGCTGCGCCTGATGGGCCTCGACCCGCAGACGATCGACGACCTCTCCTCCGACGATTTCGACGCGGCCGCGCCCGCCGGGCGTCCGCGGAACGACAGCGAACGCACGCTCTGGGTGGTGGTCGCCTTCGTGCGCTTCGACTGGGACGGCGACGGCATCTCCGAGATGCGCCGCGTCGTCTACGCGCACGCCGGCGGCCAGGTCTCGGCACTGCTCGAGAACGAGGAATGGACCGACGGCATGGCGCCGATCGTGCCCGGCTCGCCGATCCTGATGAGCCACAGCATCGAGGGCCGCTCGCTGTTCGACCAGGTGAGGGACATCCAGGAAATCGGCACCGCCGTGGCGCGCGGCATGCTCGACAACATGTATCTCGTGAACCGGCCGCGCCCCGCCATCTCGGACGCGGTCGATCTCGCGAGCCTGATCGACTGGACGCCCGGCATGCCGATCCGCATGCGCCAGGGCCAGAAGCCGACCGCTGACAATCTGGCCTGGGTGACGGTGCCGTCGCAGATGAACCAGGCGTTGGCCGTGCTGCAATGGAAGGACGAGATCCAGCAGAAGCGCACGGGCGTCACGCCCAACAATCAGGGCGTGCCCGACGAGGCGATGAACCCGACGGCGACCGGAGCGGCGATCGTCACCTCGGCCGCCGACGCGCGCATCGAGCTGATCGCGCGCACCCTGGCCGAGACCTCGATCAAGCGGCTGTTCCGGCTGCTCTATCGTGCGGTGAAGCGCGCCGCGTCGGGCGAGATCCGCTACTGGAGGGGTGCACCCGGCGCCGATGAGACCGGCAGTGCCGCCTCGTGGGCGAGCTGCGATCCGAGCAAATGGCCGGACGATATGAGCCTGCAGGTCGATGTCGGCCTTGGCACCGGCAACAAGCATCAGCAACTCCAGAACCTGGCGCTGATCGCGCAGGGCCAGAAGGAACTGCTGGGCGCACCGGGCGGGCCACTGGCTGTGACGCTGGAACAGTGCGCCAACACCTTTCGCAAGATGGTGCAGGCGGCGGGCTTCAAGAACACCGCGCAATTCGTGAACGGCCCGCAGCAGATCGCGATCGCGCAGCGCCAGGCGATGGCAACGCCGCCGCCGACCGATCCGGCGCTGGCGGCGATACAGATGCAGGCCGGGCTCGATCGCGCGCGCCAGCAATCCGAGGCGGAGCTCGCGCGCCACAAGCTCGCGGCCGAGATCGAGCTCAAGCGCGAGCGGGCGGCGCTCGACATGCAGCTCGCCCGCGAGAAGGCCGCGCTCGATGCCGAGCTCAAGCGGCGTCAGATCCAGGCCGGCCAACAGGTGAGGCCGTGAGCGAGGACCTGGAGCAGAAGCGCCGGCGCGTGCTGCGCGCGCGCGAGGCGATCGAGGGCGCGGGCTGGGCGTTCGACGCCTACGTGAGGAAGCTGACCGGGCAGTGGATCAACGAGGACTGCGAGAACCGGCGCGAGGCGCTTCATCACCGCGTCCGCGCCGCGCTCGAATTGAAGGCCGATCTGGCCGCCATCATCAACCAGGCCGACAACGACGAGGTCCTCCGTGAGCATCGCGAACACCACCGAGACTGAGCCCGACACCATGACCCGTGACGATGCGGCCGAGAGGGGCGAGGAAATCCTCGACCATGCCGGCGAGCGAACGGCGGATGAGGCGGGCGCTTCCGACGGCGAGGCCGACGGGGCCGCAGCCGAACGGGGACCGGACGAGGAAGCGCCCGTGGAGACCGGCGAGCGTTACGACCGCGCGCCCGAATTCTGGTCGGCCGAGCGCAAGGCGCTGTGGGAGCGCATCACCGATCCGGCGGCGCGGGCCGCGATCCACGAGCACGAGAAGGAGCGCATCGCCGCCGCCAACAGGAAGATCGAGGAGGCGGCACTCACGCGCAAGGCGCTGGACGAGCGCGTGCAGCAGTTCGAGCGCGAGCGCAACGAGCTGGCGCAATGGCTGACCGAGGCGGCGCCCCGGCTGGCGCAAGCCTTCCAGGGCCGATGGGGCCAGTACGACTGGCAGAAGCTCGCGGCCGAGAACCCGGCCGAGTTCGTGCGCCTCTCCGCCCAGCGCGACGCGGAGTTCGCGGCGATCCAGCAGGCCGCGCAACGGCACCAGCAGGAATTGCAGGCAGCCCGCGGCCGCGCGGCGCAGGTGCTCGATCGCACGCGGCAGGCCGAGTACGACAAGCTCGCGCGGCTCTACCCCGAGCACTTCGCCGCCGACAAGGCGGAGCAGACCTATGACGAGCTCGGGCGCTATCTCGCCGCGCAGGGCGTGCCACGCGAGCGCATCCAGAACACCTTCGAGAGTTCCATCGTCGGCGTGGCGCTGAAGGCCATGCTCTACGACAAGGCACAGGCGGCCCTCAGGACGCGGAGCGCCTCCGCGTCCGGCGGGTCCGCCGTCACCGCGACGCAGACACCGCGGCGCATCGCCCCGGGACCCGGCAGCTCGCCGGGCCACTCCAGGGGCGAGGCGACACGGCAAGCCGAGCAGCGGCTCCGCACCGGCCAGGCGCTGAGCGACGACGATGTCGCGCGGCTGTTCGGCTGATCGCAACCCCTCCGAGGCTTATTGACCATGACTGCACCGACCAACACCTTCACCACCGGCGCCGCCGTCGGCGTCCGCGAGGATCTGCACGACAAGATCTTCCTGCTCAACAAGGACGAGTTCCCGTTCCAGTCGGCGATCGGCTCGGGCACGGCGAAAAACACCTACAGCGAGTGGCAGACCGATTCGCTCGGCAACGGCTCGGCCGCCAACTTCAACTACGAGGGCGACGACACCGCTGCCGTCGCGGTGACGCCAACCGTACGCGTCGGCAACCGCACGCAGATCCTGAAGAAGTCGTTCACCATCTCGGAGACCGACGAGGCCGTCGACAGCGCCGGCCGCAATTCGGAGATCGGGCTGCAGACCATGAAGCAGGGCCGCCAGATCAGGATGGATCTCGAGACCACGCTGCTCCTGAACCAGGCGTCGGTCGCCGAGACGCCGGGCACGACGCCGCGCAAGATGGGCGGCCTGCTCTCCTGGCTCGCCACCAACGCCTCGCGCGGCAGCGGCGGCAGCTCGGGCGGCTTTTCGAGCGGCAACACCGTCGCCGCCACCAACGGCACGCAGCGCGCCTTCACCGAGGCGCTGCTGAAGGCCGGCATCCAGAGCACCTGGACCAACGGCGGGCGGCCGACGCTGATCATCGTCAATGGCAACGAGAAGCAGGTGGCGTCGGGTTTCACCGGCATCGCCACCCAGTACCAGGAGGCGAAGGGCAAGCTCGCGACCGTGATCGGCGCCGTCGACCGCTATGTCAGCGACTTCGGCACTTTCACCATCGCCGCCGACCGCTACATGAGCACGCGCGACGCCGTGGGCGTCGATCCCGCGATGGCCAAGGTGCTGTGGCTGCGCAAGTTCAAGCGCGTCGAGCTCGCGCGCACCGGCGATGCGCGCAAGTTCCACATCATCGGCGAGGCCACCCTGCAGGTCTCCAACGAGGCCGCGCACTTCGTGATCGCCGACCTGAGCTGACGTCGATCCTGGCGGGGCGGTTCGTCCGCCCCGCCTTTCCTTTCACGACAGGAGAAGCCATGGCCCGCAAAGCCGACCCCGCGACCCGCACGATCTGCCTCACCGTCGATCACGTCCACCTGCCGTCCGATCTTCTCGCCTCCGACTGGCAGACCGCGACCGATACCGCGCGCTATTCCGCCAAGGTCGACGGCAAGCGGGCCAGGTACGAGGTGCATGCGGCGCTCGCCGACTTCCTGATCGACCGCGACCAGGCGATCGAGGTGCCGGCCGAACGGACGGAGGACTGACATGCCTCGGCATTCGGCGATGCTGTTCCTCGATCCCGAGGCGCGCATGGCAAAGCTGTTCCATCGCCTGCACGACGGCGGCTGGGCGCACGAGACGGTGCAGGACGTGCAGCCCATCCTCGACGCCAACCGCGCGGCGCAGACCCATTGCGATCCGCGCAGTGCGAGCCGCGAGCTGCGCCTGGTGGCACGCGTGCCCGCGATCTTCGTCCAGAAGTGGTTCGACGAGGAGGGCATCGACTTCTGGTCGCCCGACCCGGAGATGCAGCGCCGCATCGACGCCAGGCTGAACGACCCCGACTGGCGCTGGCTGCGCACCGACAGCTCAGTGCTGTGATGAGGATCACCGGTACTGATGCCGATTCATCGGAGTGCGGCACTGAAGTGCCGCTCCTTTGGACCGCGGGCTTCCAGCCCGCTCATTCGGCGCATTCACATGTAGCGTGAAAGATGCGCGCGGTCCGCATGACCGTGGGCGCCACCGGGATGGCGCGCTCCTCTGAGGAGGAATCGTGTTGGCAATGAAGAGGGTACACTGATGGCTGTCCAGATCACGACCTATGCCGGCCTGCAGTCTGCGCTCGCGGCATGGCTGGCGCGCGACGGCGATGCGGAGCTTGCCGCGCGCGCCGACGACTTCCTCGCGCTCTGCGAGGCGCGGATGTATTTCGGCAAGCCCGCGCTCGAGGCACTCGGCATTCCCGAGCACGAGGCGGTGCGTATTCCGGAGATGTACCAGTCGAAGGCGGATTTTGCGCTCGCCCAGGGCGTGGCTCAGCCCCAAGGCTTCCTCGAGCTCGTCGAGGCGACGCTGAACGGCACGTCGTGCCCGCCGCAGCCGCTGCAGATCGTCGAGGAAAGCATCATCGACAGCATGAGCCCGTATGCAAGCGCCGCGCCCCGGATGATCGCGGTCTCGGGCACCGGCTTTCGCCTGTGGCCCGATCCCGGCAGCGACGCGTGCACGGCGACCTTGCGCTGGTACGGCATGCTGCCGACACCCTCCGGCGCCAACCCGACGAACTGGATCCTCGCCAACGCACCCGGCGTCTATCTCAACGGCTGCCTGCTCGAGGCGGCGATCTTCACCCAGGATCCGGACGGCGCGAAGTACTACGCCATGCTCTACGCGGCCGACGTGGCCGGCCTGAACGTCCGCCGCCAGCGCGTGCTCGCCTCGGCGCAGAACGTCCGCATGAAGCTTCGCGCGAGGACGCCCTGATGGCCGCGATTCCCTTCGCCGAATGGCGGCCCGACATGCCCGATCTCGGCCAGTGGGCGCGCGAGGCGCTGAACGTGGTGCCGGCCGAGGAGAGCTACACGCCGTTCAACGCGCTCGCGACCGCGACCAATGCGCTCGGTGCGCGCGCCCAGGGCGCCGCCTGGTTCCGCTGTCCCGACGGCACGCAGAAGATGTTCGCGGGCGACGCGACGAAGCTCTATCGCCTCGACGGCTCGACCTGGAACGACGCGAGTCGCACGGCGGGCGGCGCCTATGCGCCGGGCGGCGACGGCACCTGGCGGTTCGAGCAGTTCGGCCCGCTCGCCGTCGCGGTGAACGGCGTCGACGCGCCGCAGAAGTTCGATCTCGCCGCCGGCACCGACTGGACGGCGCTGGGCGGCGCGCCGCCGGTCGGCAGCTTCATCGCCAATGTCGGCGATTTCCTGGTGATGGCCAAGATCGGCGCAGCGCGCCAGCGCGTGCAGTGGTCGGCGATCGACGACTGCGAGAGCTGGGGCAGCGATCCCGCGACGCAGGCCGATTTCAACGACGAGCCCGACGGCGGCGACATCACCGGCCTGGTGGGCGGCGAGTACGGGCTGATCCTCCAGGAAGCCGCGATCCGGCGCATGACCTACGAAGGCTCGCCCGTCGTCTTCCGCATCGACAAGATCGCGAGGGACCTCGGCGCCAGCATTCCCAACAGCGTCGCGGGCGTCGCCGATCTCGCGTTCTTCCTGCACAAGTCGGGCTTCTACATGATCGAGGGCGGCCAGCAGGTGACGCCGATCGGCCGCGGCAAGGTCGACCGCACCTTGTGGCGCGAGTTCGACGAGACCAATGCCTTCCGCGCCTCGGCCGCGATCGATCCGGTGCGCGGCCTCTATATCTTCGCCTATCCCGCCAACGGCAGCGCGGGCACGCCCAATCGGCTCCTGATCTACAACTGGCGCACCGCCCGGTGGTCGCGCGCGCTGCAGGCCTGCGAGCTCGTGTATTCGGGGGTGGCGCAGCAAAGCCGGACGCTGGAACAGCTCGACGCCTTCGGCACGCTGGAGACGCTGCCCTTCTCGCTCGACAGCAGCTACTGGACGGGCGTCACGTCGCTGCTGCTGTTCGGCTTCGACACGGCGCACAGGGCGGGCGCCTTCAACGGCGCGGTGATGCCGGCGACGGTCGAGACGGCGGAACTGTCGCCGGGTGACGGCCGGCGCATGACCTTGCGCGGCTGCCGGCCTTTGATCGACGGCGGCGCGCCCGCGCTGGCGGCCGGCGTGCGCGAGAGCCAGCAGGCGATCGTGAGCTACACGCCCTTTGTCGCCCTGACCGGCGCGGGGCTGGCGCCGCTCCGCCGCAGCGGCCGCTATTTCCGGCTGCGCGCCGTGCTCGCCGCGGGCGCCGCCTGGTCGAACCTGCAGGGCATCGACGATCTCGACTTCCGCGCGGCGGGCCGGCGATGAGCCTGCCGGCGCTGGCGAGAAATGCCGACACGCTCGCCATCACCACGACCGTGAACCGGCTGGTGCGCGCCTTCAACCGGCCCGACAGCCTGCCGACGATCGTCGGCGCCGACACCGGGACCGCGACCGCCTACGCGATCGCGCCCGTGCCGGGCATCGTGCGCTACGAAGTGGGGCAGGAGTTCGTCTTCCAGGCCGGGCACGCCAATTCGGGCCCCGATCCGACTCTGGCGGTGAACGGCCTCGCCGCGGGCACGATCAGGTTCCTCGACGGCACGGCGCTGGCGGCGGGCGACATCCCGTCCGGCGGCTGGGTGCGGGCGATCTGCGCCTCGACCAGCCCGACCTTCGCGATGGTGACCTGCGCGGCGTCGCTCAGGGCGGCGCTGCTGACGGCGCGCGGCGACCTGATCGTGAGGGGCGCGAGCGCGCCGCAGCGGCTGGCGCTCGGCACGGCGGGACAGGCGCTGCTGAGCGACGGCACCGATGCCGTATGGGGCTCGCCGATCCAGAGGGCCTCGATCAGGACCGGCGCGTTCGCGTCAGGCACCACGACGATCCCGCTCGACGACACGATCCCGCAAAGTAGCGAGGGCAACCAGTATCTTTCGCTCGGCCTCACGCCGCGCAGTGCCGCCAGCACCCTGGTCGTGGACGCGACGCTCGTCTGCGCGACCAGTGCGGCGGCCTGGATGGTCGCGGCGATCTTCCGCGACGGCGACGCGAATGCGCTCGGTGCGGCGATGCAATACAACGACACCGCGAGCGGCGGCCGCATCTTCCGCATCACCTGCGAGGCCGAGGCGACGGCAACGACGCCGACCACCTTCAAGCTGCGCGCCGGCGCGGGCAGCAACACGCCGGCGACGTTCTACGTCAACGGCACGGCGGGCGTCCGCTACATGGGCGGCGCGATGCTGTCGGGCATGAGCATCGCGGAGTACGCGTGAGCGGCCAGGCGCGCGCGAGCGCCGGCCCGCTCGCGACCGGCATCCCGGTGGCGCATCTTCCCCTGGTGTGGCGCGATCTCTGGCCGCTGCTCGAGCCGGCCTGGCGGCGATCGCCGGAGCGCGACGATCTGCCGGCGGGCTTGGGGGCGCGTCGCCTGCAGCTCTGGGCGATCTACGACGGGCCTGTTCCGGTCGCCGCGGTGGTGACGCGGCTCAACCGGCACATCGAAACCGGCCGTCTCGACTGCCGCATCTGGCTGGTGGGCGGCCGCGACGTCGCGCGCTGGCTGCCGGACTTCCTGGGCAAG
>NZ_DATBFE010000159.1:0-12270 GCF_036558665.1 Reyranella sp.
CGAGATTCGACGACGATGCCCGGAAGAAGGCCGGGGACGACAAGCGTCTCGCCGAGAAGGTCGTGCCCCCGGCGGAACAAGCCGCCGCCGCACCATCGGCACTGGCGAGATTCAATGGGACCTACAGCGGGGCGCTGCTTACTGGCGGCGGAACAGTTCACGCCACTCTGACGGTCGACAACGGGCGCGGTACTGTCACCGTGATCAAGTCAGGCTGCGCCCCGCAGGTGTTTCCCGTCGTCATTTCTCCCGCGGGTCAGGTGAGTGGCGCCGGGACCTTGACCTGCATTCTGAGTTCGGGGCAGGACGCTCAGGTTGGGCCGGCAACGATCATGGGTGGCCCGGACGGCGAGCGCCGCTTCACCCTCAAATTCGTAACGAGTCACTCAAGCGCAGCATACGCGATCTCGGTCCGCCGGACGGATGGTTGACGCCGGCGACGCGATCTCGCAAAAGGGAACAGCGTGCCTCACGTGATCGCGGCGTGGATTTCGGTGCAGTGGCGGACGAGTCTGGGATGGGCCGACACGAACTGCTTCAACGGCGTGTCGATATCGTAGAAGTGGATGTTGGCGATGAAGCCGTAGATCGCCGCATCGACGCTGCCCGCCTTGGCGCTGTGCACGAAGCCTGACGCGGGCACGAGGCTGGCCAGCACCGCGAGATCGGCCAGCCCACGGGCGTAGGCGGCGTCCGGTGCGTAGCGGCCGATGCCCTGGAAGTGGTAGCGCTGGGCGTTGTACTCCTTCGCCTTCACGAGGCCCGTCTCGGTGAGGTGCGGATGCTCGCGGCGGAGCGCCGCCGCGAACAGCGGCCAGTAGCGCTCGTCCTTCCAGCGCGAGTAGGACATCACCCAGTAGAGGTCGTCGAGCAGTCGGCCGACCAGGTGGTCGGTGTCGCGCTCGGCTTGCGTCAGGCCGCGATCGAGCTCGGGCCGGTATTTGGCGAAGAGATGGGCGATGATGGTGTCGCTGTCGCCGATCGTCTTGTCGTCGTCGACGATGTAGGGAAGCTGCCCGCGCGGCGCCGCCGAGGCGTCGAACAGGTGCTCGTGCACGAAGCCGATCCCCGCCAGCTTCAGGAGGGCATAGACCTTCAGCCCGTAGCCGTTGTTGTCGGCGACGCCGAACAGCGCCGGATAGGAATAGAGTGTCAGCATCTTCGCTTTCATCCCCCTTGGAGCGCCACTCTTTCGGACCGCGAGCGTCGCGCTCGCTCATGGTCGTGAGCGAGCCAGAGGCTCGCGGTCCGCCCGATCATGAGTGCGCTTCGTTGGCGTATCACGAGCTGCGCCACGCGCGCGTCCGTTCGATGCGGCAGACGACGTTGCTCAGCGAGCGCGAGCGCGTGCCGCCGATCCGCGATCTCACGTCGCCGCCCACGCCCTGCAGGCTGAGCACCCAGTCGCGATAGTCGAACTCGGCCGAGGCGTCGAAATCGGCCGCCTCGACGATCTGCTGGAAGGTCGCCGAGCTGCGCGCCGGATCGGCGAGCGGCAGGATCACCCGGCCGACCTGGACGCCGTGCTGGAAAATGCCGTCGGGGTCGCGCGACGGCGGCGGCGGCTCGGCCTCGAGCTCGGCGATGCGCCTCTCCAGCGCCTCGATGCGTGCGGCGCTCTGCGCCTGCCGCGCCTGCATGTCGCGATGGAGCGAAGCCGGCGCGCCGATCAGCCGCCAGAGGTAGAGGAGCGGCAAGGCGAGGAACGGCGCCGCCGACGCGACGAGCCGCGCCCCGGAAGCCGGCATGCCCGACCGGCCGAGGGCGAGCCAGATCACGACGGCGCCCGCGGACTGGGCGACGAAATAGACGATCAGCCGGCCCGGGCTGCCGAGCCCGTCCTTCGCGATGCGCCGCAACGCCCGCCGGTGAACCTCCCGCCAGTAGCCCATCTCGCCCCGCCCCGGTGCCAGCGCACCATCGCTCCGGCCGGCCGGGGTGTCCACCGCGCGGCGGGCCTCGCCTCGCGCATCACTCCCGCTCCGCCGGCGCGGTTGCGCGCAGGCGGAGGAAGGCGTGGCGGGCGGCGGCGACCAAAGGCGTCGCGACGGCGACGCTCGCCAGGCCGAACAGCGCGCCGAACAGGATCAGGCTGGCGAGCGTCAGCGCCGGCGGCAGGTGCACGGCGTGCTTCTGGATCAGCGGCACCACGATGTAGCCCACGCCGACATGGATCACGGTGTAGAGGCCGAGCACGATCGCGGTGTGGGTCAGGCCGAGCGGCAGGGCCATCAGCAGGATCGGCCCGCCGCCGACCACGGCGCCGAGATAGGGCACGAAGTTCAGCAGCCCGGCCACGAGCGCGAGCAGCAGCGCGTTGGGCACCGCGAGCGCCGCCAGCATCGCCCAGGTGAGGGCGGCGAGCAGCAGCATCGCGGCGAGCTGGCCGACCAGCCAGCGGCGCAGGAAGTGGGCCGCCGCGTCGAGCGCGAGCGCGGCGCGGGCGCGCTGGCGCTCGGGCAGGAGCTCGACCAGCACGGCGCGGTAGGCGGGCGGGTTGGCGGCGACGAACACGCCGATCAGCGCCACCACCACCGCCTCGCCGATGCCGCCCAGCGCCAGCACCAGCGCGCCACGCGCCTCGCCGAACAGGCGCTCGGGGTCGGGCAGCAGGAAGCGCGCGACATGGCCCGCGGCCTGGGCGTCGCGATGGCCGACCGACAGCGCCGTCACGAAACTCTCGATGTTGCCCTCCAGCGCTTGCACCTCGCCGCCCAGCGTATCGAGGAAGGCGTGGATCTTGCCCGCGACGCTCAGCCCGCCCCACACCAGCAGGCCCGCCGCGGCCAGCGCGATCGCGACGCTCACGATCGCCACGTTCCAGGCGCGCCCGACCGGCAGCAGCCGGCCGAGCCCGCGCGCCCCGGCATCGAGCAGCGCGGCCAGCAACAGGCCGGTGAAGATCAGCAGCAGGGCATCGGCCGCCTTCCACGCGAGGAACAGGCCGGCCGCGCCGGCCAGCGCGATCCCGATCGCCTGCCGTGCCGCACGCGATCGGTCGGAGCCGGGGTCGGGAACGGGCATCGCGAGGTCAACGCGCGGCAGTCCCGCCGGCTGCCTGGCACAGAGTCGCAACGGAACCCCGACGGCCGCGGGGTCATTGAGTCTGGGCGAGCCAGATGGAGGAAGCGACATGCGGGTGAGCGAAGCCATGAGCCGCAACGTGCGGACGATCGATCCGGAGCAGAACATCCAGGAGGCGGCCAGGATCATGCAGGAGATCGATGCCGGCGCGCTGCCGGTCGGCAAGGACGACCGGCTGGTGGGCATGATCACCGACCGCGACATCGCCGTGCGCGGCGTCGCCGCCGGCAAGCCGCCGTCGACGCGCGTGCGCGAGGTCATGACGGAGGAGATCAAGTTCTGCTTCGAGGACGAGGAAACCGCCCACGTCGCGCGCAACATGGCCGAGCAGCAGCTGCGCCGCCTGCCGGTCATGAATCGCGACAGGCGGCTGGTCGGCATCCTCTCGCTCGCCGACCTCGCGACCGTGGCGAGGACCGGCCATGCCACCGCCGCGCTCTCCGGCATCTCCCAGCCCGGCGGCGCCCATACGACGTGAGCATCCTTCCATTCGCCGCTTCCGCGCGGGGCAGCGCGGCCAACGGTATTCATGAGCCGCTCTCATAGGCCTGTGCGGTGCCCGCCCTCTAATCGATGGCGGCGCCCTCTCCCATAACATTGCTCGTCATGGATGCCTGTGCTTCTGCTTCGCCCGGCCGGACGGTCCGCGACGACCGGTCCGTCGCGGCGCTGCTGCCGATCATGGGCGTGGTCCTGGTGGCGTTTCTGGTCATCGGTTGCGCGATGCCGGTGCTGCCGCTTCACGTCCACGACGGATTGGGCCTCGGCACGTTCCTGGTGGGCCTCGTCGCCGGCAGCCAGTTTGCGGCGGCGCTGATCTCGCGGCCATGGGCGGGGCACTACGCCGACAGCCGCGGCGCCAAGCGCGCCGTCGTCGCCGGACTGTTGGTCGCCGCCATGTCCGGCTTGCTTTACCTGCTGTCGCTGCTGCCGGTCGGCGCGCCGCTGACATCGGCCGCCATTCTGTTGCTGGGCCGCTTGCTGCTCGGCGGGGCAGAGAGTTTCGTCATCACGGGCGCGGTGAGCTGGGGGCTGGCGCTCGTCGATGAGCAAGACACGGGCCGGGTCATCGCCTGGGTGGGCGCGGCGATGTTCGCCGCCTTCGCGCTGGGCGCTCCGGCCGGCGCGGTGCTCTACGACCACTACGGCTTCATGGCGATTGCGTGGGCCACGACGCTGGCCCCGCTCGCGACCCTGGTGCTCGTCGCGCCGCTTGCGGCGGTCGCGCCGCTGTCTCATGCCCGGTCCGGATTCACCCGGGTGCTCGGCGCCGTCTGGGTCCCCGGCCTCGGTTCGGCGCTGAGCAGCGTCGGCTTTGGGGCGATCACCGCCTTCGTCACGCTGCTGTTCGCCGAGCGCGGCTGGAGCAACGGGTGGCTTCCCTATACGACGTTCGCCGTCGTCTTCATTCTGGCGCGGCTCGCCTTCGGCCATCTGCCGGACCGGATCGGCGGCGCCAGAGTGGCGCTGGCCTGCGTGCTGGTCGAGGCGATGGGCCAGGCGTTGATCTGGCTCGCGCCGTGGTCCGCGCTCGCATTGCTCGGGGCGGCGCTTACCGGCCTCGGCTACTCGCTCGTCTATCCCGGCTTCGGGGTGGAAGCCGTCCTTCGTGTGCCGCCGGAGAGCCGCGGTCTCGCCATGGGAGCCTACACCGCGTTTCTCGACCTTGCGCTCGGTGTCGGCGGTCCGGTACTGGGGCTGATCGCGAGCGGGGCCGGTCTCGGCGCGGTGTTTCTTGCCAGCGCGCTGGTCGCGCTATGCTCGGCGCCGATCGCCCTCTGGCTGCAGACCGGCGGTCGTGCCTGGCGCAAAGGACAGCCATGAAACCTCACGTGATCTGCCACATGGTCTCGAGCGTCGACGGTCGCATCCTGTCCAGCCGCTGGCGGCCGAAGGACAACAACACGGCCGGCCTGTTCGAGCGCCTGCACGACCAGCTCGAGGGCGACGCCTGGCTGGTGGGCCGCGTGACCGGACAGGAGTTCGCGAAGAGGGATGCCTATCCGGCGCACGGTGATCGGATCCCTTCCCGTGAACCCTGGATCGCGCGGCGTGATGCGGCGGCCTGGGGCGTCGTGCTCGACGCGCACGGCAGGATCGCCTGGGGTCGCGCCGACATCGGCGGCGATCCGATCATCGTGGTGCTGACGGAACAAGTCTCGCACGCCCATCTCGCCGGGCTCCGCGCCGATGGCGTGTCCTACATCTTTGCCGGCAAGCAGGAGATCGATCTCGCACTGGCGCTGGAGATCCTGAACCGCGAGCTCGGGATCGAGCGCTTGCTGCTCGAGGGCGGCGGCGGGGGGAATGGCGCCTTCCTGCGGGCGGGCCTCATCGACGAGATCAGCCTCGCGATCGTCCCGGCCGTCGACGGTGCCAAAGGCGCGCCGAGCGTGTTCGATTCGAGGGATGCGGAGGCCGGCATCCGCGCGCCGGTCGGGTCGATGACCTTGCAAAGCTGCCAGATGCTGGACGGTGGCGCGGTCTGGCTGCGCTACCGGCTTCGGAACGATTAGGTTGATCAAGCGCGGTAGCGCAGCGCGTCGACCAGCAGGGCGAAGGCGGCCGAGGATTGGCGGCGGCTCGGGTAGTAGAGATGGTAGCCGGAGAACGGAGGACACCAGTCTCCGAGCACGCGTCTGAGACGGCCCCTGGCGAGATGAGGCCCCGCGAGATCCTCCGGCACGTAGGCGAGACCCAATCCGGCCAGCGCCGCGTTCAGCATCTGGACGGCGCCGTTGCAGACGAACTGGCCCTCGACGCGCACCTTGAGCTCGTGGCCGCCTCTTTCGAACTCCCAGGCATAGAGCCCGCCATGGGTCGGCAGGCGCAGATTGATGCAGTTGTGATCGATCAGGTCCTGCGGCTTCGACGGTTCGGGGTGCGCCTTGAAATAGGACGGTGCGCCGACGACCGCCATGCGCATGTCCGGCCCGATGCGCACGGCGATCATGTCCTTCGCCACCTGTCCGCCATGCCGGACGCCCGCGTCATAGCGTTGGGCGACGATGTCGGTCAGGCCGTAGTCGATCGCGATCTCGACCTTGATGTCGGGATATTGCCGCAGAAGCTTGGCAAGCCTGGGCAGGAGGATGGTGTCGGCCGCGTAGTCGCTGGTCGTGATCCGGAAGGCGCCGGCAGGCTTCTGTCGAAGTTCACTCAGGGCCGCGAGCTCGGCCTCGATCTCCTCGAATCGAGGCCCCAGGGTGGCAAGCAGATGTTCACCGGCTTGCGTCGGCGAGACGCTGCGCGTGGTGCGGGTGAGAAGGCGCAGCCCGAGCCGGGCTTCGAGCTCGCGCATGGTGTGGCTGAGCGCCGACTGGGAAACACCGAGCTTGGCGGCAGCCCTGGTGAAGCTGCGCTCTCGCGCTACGGCCAGGAAGGCGAGGAGATCGTTCAGGTTGCCGCGGGGCATTTATGGCTTCTGCTCATAAGTCCATGCGCAGTATGGCGTCTAGTCGCCAGCCACGCGCGCCTCAAGTATTGATCCGGGAGGCGAGGCCATGACGAAGTTCGATACGGACACCTTGCACGAATTGCGCGACCGGCGGGAGGTCGCGATCCGGACCGGCCGGCATCCCGAAAGCGCGGTGACGATCTGGGTGGTGGTGGCCGATGACGAGGTCTATGTGCGCTCGTGGTTGGGCGCCAGGGGCCGCTGGTATCGGGATCTCGCGTCCGGCGGACCGGCCACGCTGGAGGTGGGCGATCGGCAGCTGGCGGTGCAGGCCATCCCGGTCGGCGACTCCGCGGCGGTTGCTCGGGTGAGCCGCGAATTCCTGGGCAAATACCAGCCGAGTTCCCATGCGCAGGAGATGGTAGGTCCTGAAACCCTGCCGACCACGCTGCGCCTCGATCCGCGTTGACTGGCCGCGTTGAGCGACGAAGGGGAGCGACCATGGAGATCAAGCGCAACGGCTCGCAGCCGTCCCGCAACGGACCAGCGGAGTGGTTCACCGGCACGGTGCGCGTCGACCCGCTGTTCCAGGCCGCGGATCCGGCGCGCACCAGCGGCGCCAGCGTGACCTTCGAGCCCGGGGCGCGCAGCGCCTGGCACACGCATCCGCTCGGCCAGACCTTGATCGTCACGGCGGGCTGCGGCTGGGTGCAGTGCTGGGGCGGTCCGGTCGAGGAGATCCGGCCGGGCGACGTCGTCTGGACGGCGCCGGGCGAGAAGCACTGGCACGGCGCCAAGGCGACGACGGGCATGACCCACATCGCCATCCAGGAAGCGCTGAACGGCAAGGTCGTCGACTGGATGGAAAAGGTCGGCGACGACCAGTATCCGGGCTTCTGACCCGATCCCCTCAGCGTGGCGCAAGTTGCGCGATCAATCCGTTGGTCGCGGCGACGGCAGCGCTGAAGCCGCCGATGCTGAACGCGTTCATGACGAAGAACGCGCCCACCCCGCGCGTCGGCGCGATCGCCAGATAGGCGAACGTCCCCTGCAGGCCGCCGGTCTTCTGCAGGATCAGCGGGCGGTTGGCCGTCGGCATGTTGATCACCCAGCCGAGACCCATCGCATCCATCGTTCCGGCGTCGTCGAGCCCGGACACGGCGGTGAGCCCGTCGCGGTAGAGCCAGGCGGCGTGATCGAGCAGGCGCAGGTCGCGATCCGCCGTCGCCAGCCGGTCGAGATGCCACTTCATCCAGCGCGCCATGTCGTCGACCGTGGAATACAATCCTCCGGCACATTCGATGCTGGCCGGCGTGCGCGCCCGCACCATCGCCGATCCGTCGAAATCGTGGCCCTGCATGACGCGGCTTTCGTCGTCCGGCCGCGGATTGAACAGCGTTCTCTTCATGCCGACGGGATCGAGCACGCGCTCCCTCAGGAGGTCGGCATAGGGCTTGCCGCCGGCATGGGCCAGCGCCGCGCCAAGAAGATCGAATCCGTAGTTCGAATAGAGCGCCGCCGTGCCCGGCGGAAACAGCAGGGGATTGGTCTTGAGGTTTGCGATCTGCGCTTCCCGGGTGTTCGTGCCGAACGGATCGTCCGGCGGCCCGTCGGGCCGCGGCACCTCGCGCGGCAGCCCCGACGCGTGGGTCACGAGATCGATCAGCCGGATCGGGCGGCCCTCCTTTTCGGGCAGCGCGACGCCATAGCCGAGGCGATCCTGCAGGCGATCGGCAAGACGCACCTTGCCGTCGAGAACCATGCTGGCGAGGACTTCGCCGCAGAACACCTTGCTGATCGAGCCGATGCGAAACATCGTATCGGCGTCGGGCGTCCTGTCGCTGGTGTCGGATATCTTCCCGAAACCGGCGAAGGCCATCTCGCCGTTGCGCACCGCGGCCAGCAGGAAGCCGGGGACCCTGGCGCCGAGATAGGTCAGCGTGCCGGTGAAGTCGACCGCCTCGGCGAGCAGCCTGTCTTCGGCGCCGGCGCGCCCGCCAAGCGCGATCTGCGCCGCGACGATCATCGCGCCGCCGGCGAGAGCCCTCCATCCTCGAAGCGTGCGCATCGTCCTTTCCCGGTCGACGGATCGGCGAGTCTATCACGGCCTTCGACCCGCACTGAAACTGGAACAACCCCGCGGGACCGGCGCATCTGCCTCATGCCTTTGGCGAGCGGTGCGGCTATCATGGCGGCGATGACCGACAAGGTGAAACGCCGGCTGACCACGGTGCTGTGCGCCGATGTGTACGGATACTCCCGCCTCATGGAAGCGGACGAAGCGGCAACGCTGGAGACGCTGCGCCGCTACCGCGCCGCCATGGCCGGCCTGGTGGAGCGCCATGACGGGCGGATCGTGAATACCTGGGGCGATGCCGTGATCGCCGAATTCGCCAGCGTCGTCGAGGCCGTGCAGTGTGCGGTCGAGATCCAGCAGGAAATTTCCAACCAGGACCCGCCCGACGCGCGGCGCATGCGGTTCCGCATCGGCATCAACCTGGGCGACGTGATGGTGGAGGGCTCCGACATCTATGGCGACGGGGTCAACATCGCCTCGCGACTGCAGGAGGTGGCCGAGCCCGGGGGCGTCGTGATCTCCGGTTCCGTCTACGATCAGGTGCGCAACAAATTGTCCCTCGGCTTCGACTGTCTCGGCCAGCAGCAGATGAAGAACGTTGCTCCCGTGATCAGCTATCGAGTGACCATGACTGGCCGGGATGCCGGGGCACGCAGCTTCCCGGCGGACGAAATCGCCGCTCCCCGGCCGGAACCAGGGGCAGTCCCGCAAGCCGGCGCTTCATCGCCTCGCGACGGACACGAGCCGGCCACCGGGATGCACTCCATCTCGGATCGGTTGGCGAGCCTGCCGCGGCCCGTCGCGGTGGCCCTCACGATCTCGGGCTTTCTGATCCTGATCAACGTTTTCACCGGCCTGCACAGCATCTGGTTCCATTGGCCGGTCGCGGCGTTGCTGTTCATCGCCATCATGCGGACGGTGCTCCGGCGCAGGCCGTCGTCGGACCGCAGGGAAGGGCGCCCGACGAGTCGCGAGTGAGGCGATTTTTGCGGTCAGACGACGAAGTGGGGTTTCGTCGGGCCAGGCCTACGGCCTCGGCTGCGCGGCTCCGGCCATTCGGCGCACGGCATCGATGACGATCTGCGGACGGTCGAGCTGAACGTCGTGGCCGCTGCCCTCGGCCACGATCAACGTGCCGCGAGCGGAGAGGGTGGCGAGTTGCTGCTGCAAGCGCATCAGGGTCGGCTCCCATTCCCGGAAATACGGTCCATGGTCGGTCGCCGCGATGACGGTGAGCGGCACGTCGGGAAACGGACCGCCGCGTCGGACCTGCTCGTTGCTTTCGGGCACGCCTTCCTCCTCGAGATAGGCCGCCGTTCCCGGCGCGAGACGAGCGCGCGTCTTCAGTTCACCGGGCGCATCGGGGCTCGAGGAGTCGAGCAGCACGACGCCCGCGACGTCCTGTCGATATTTGCGCGCAAACATCTGCACGTACAGGCCACCGAGCGAGTGCCCGACCAGGATGTAGGGCGGTGGAAGCGCGGCGGCGGCCAGCAAGGCGTGCAGCCGGGTCGCGACCTCGTCCGCGGTGACCGCAGTGGTCTTGTCCTTTGGCGGCGAACTCCGCCCCAGTCCCGGGCGATCGTAGAGCACCACCCGGGCAAACGTCGCGACGGGACCGGCGACCGACTTCCAGGTGGTGGAATCGTTGCCCAGACCCGCTTCGAAGACGACGGTCGGTCCGGACCTGCCCAGGGTCTCGATGTGCAGGTTCACGCCGCCGATGGCGACGAGCCCCTCGCGGCTCACCGCCGCTTGCGGAGCCCAGCCGACGAGAATGGCCGCCAGCGAGGCGGCAAGGGCCATGCGCCATCCGTTCAAAGCCGATTCCAATCGATGCCGCGATCAAACCAGATCGAAACAGGCACCAATGTAATCGCTTTTCCAGGACGCTTTCAGCCTGGCTCGTGCCGAGCCGAAGCTGGGAGCGTTCGCTCGGGGCGAAATCGGCCACGTCCCGGCTCGAGGTCGTGGCGGCGCGCCGACCCACGGCCTAGTAGCGCGACGGCACGTAGACGGTGCTGGGCGGCGGATCGGTCACGACGACGGTGCTGGGCGGCGGATCGGCCACGACCACCGGAGCGGCCGCGGGCGCGGGCTTTTGCACCACGGTTTCGCTGCGGAAGGCACAGCCTCCGATGAGGACGCAGAGTGCGGTGAAAACGACAAGTTCCTTCATGATCGTCTCCCTCGCGCGATCGACGGTAGCGCGGCGGCGAGGTCAACGCCGGGTCCGCGGGATGGTTCCGCGGGCGTCGGCTCACCGCGGCACAAATGCGAGGAACCGGAAGGACCGGGCTGCGTTGCCAGCCTTGCCGTTGCTCCCCGCGCTGTGGGGAATCGCCTGCGCGTTGCATTTCCCGCGTGCCGCCCGGCCGCGAAGTGCTAGGCTCGACGCTTGCACAACGCGTAGCCCTGATGCTCCGGGGAGGGCTCGATGCGGCGGCGCAACCTCATGGCGTTGTTTGGCGGCGTGGCGGTGTCGCCACACGGCGCGCGGTCGCAGCCGCGACCAACGCGGCATCGAATAGCGATCTTCCATCCGGCGATCCCGGCGGCGCTCCTGACCGAAACCGGAGGAGGGACCGCGTGGCGCGCGTTCTTCGCCGCGCTGCGCCGCCTGGGCTACGTCGAAGGGGAAAACCTGATCATCGAGCGCTACTCCGCCGAGGGACATGACGAGCGCTACGCCGATCTGGCGCGCGAGATCGTGGCCCGCGACCCGGAGCTGATCGTGGCCGGACCCAACCCCGTCGTGCTCGCCTTCAAGGCGGCGACCGGCACCATCCCGGTCGTCGCCTTCATGCTCGATCCGCTGGAGGCCGGACTGGTCACCAACCTCGCCCGGCCCGGCGGCAACCTCACCGGCATCACGCTCGATGCCGGAATCGAGATCTGGGAGAAGCGCCTGGAGCTCCTGAAGGAAGCCATTCCGTCGATGACCAGGGCGGCCTTCCTCGGCATGCGCGACGGCTGGGAAGGTTCTTCCCGGCAATTCCTGCGCGATGCCGGCGGCCGCCTGGGGATCGCGCTGGTCTCGATGGTGCCGCAGAAGGGCACTCCGCCGGAGATCGAGCGCGTCTTCGCGGCGATGGGGCAGGAGCGGCCGGACGCCGTACTGGTCAGCGGCGATCTCTATGCACACCGCCGGCTGATCGCCGAGCTCGCCGGGAAGCACCGCTTGCCGGCGATGTATCCCTACCGCGATTTCGTCGAGGCCGGCGGGCTGATGGCCTACACCGTCGACCTCGCGGAGCTGCTGACGCACCTGGCCGACGTGGTGCACCGGATCCTGGACGGCGCCAGGCCGGGCGACATCCCGATCTATCAGCCCACCAGGTTCGAGCTGCTGCTCAACCTCAGGACGGCAAAGGCGCTCGGCCTCACCCTGCCGGCGGCGCTGCTCGCGCGCGCCGCCGAGATGATCGACTGAGCCCGGCGTACGGCGTCACACGTACACCTTGGTGAGTTCACCGTGCGCCCACTTGGCGGCCTCCTCGGCCGCCATGCCCTGGATCGCCTTGGCGTACATGTCGACGACGATGTACTTGCTCACCACCTCGGCGGCCTTGCGGTTGGGCGGCCCGGCATAGCCCACCAGCCGGCCCTTGTTCGGCAGGTCGTGGAACGGCTTCAGCACCGGATCGACGTCCCACACCGGGTGGTTCTCCCACATCCTGGTGGCGCCGCTGCTGTAGCCCTGCTGCGAGGT
>NZ_DATBFE010000160.1:0-8227 GCF_036558665.1 Reyranella sp.
CGCGCGCCTCGCGCGCCACCGCCCGATACCCGATATCCCTGCGATAGCGCATGCCAGGCCATTCGATGGCATCGACCAGCGCGTAAGCCTGTTTCTGAGCCGCTCCGACATCGCGCCCCAGCCCGACCGCGCACAGGATGCGACCGCCATTGGTCACGACCTGACCCTGCTGGTTTGTCGTGGTGGCGGCGTGGAACACCTTGCCAGGCAGGCGCGCGGCCCGATCGAGACCTGAGATGACCTCGCCCTTGCTGACGCCGTCCGGATAGTCCGCGGCGGTCAGCACCACGCCGAGCGCTGCGCGCGGATCCCACTCGGCGCGCACGGCGTCGAGCCTGCCTGCGAGCGCCGCCTCGCAGAGCCCCGGCAGATCGCTCTGCAATCTCATCAGCACCTGGCATTCGGGATCGCCGAAGCGGCAGTTGTATTCGACCAGCCGCGGACCTTTGCGCCCGATCATCAGCCCGGCATAAAGCACGCCCTTGTACGGCATTGCCTCGGCTTTCAGGCCGCGCACCGTCGGCAGCACGATCTCGCGCATCGCCCGTTCGATCATGGCTTCATCGAGAATGGGCGCGGGCGAGTAAGCGCCCATGCCGCCGGTGTTCGGGCCCTTGTCACCGTCGAAGGCGCGCTTGTAGTCCTGGGCACCGGCGAGCGCCAACGCATGTTCGCCGTCGCACAGCGCGAACAGACTCGCCTCCTCTCCTTCCATGAACTCCTCGATGACGACCGAGGCACCGGCGGTACCGAAACGGTCGCCTGACAGCATGTCGTGGATGGCGTCGACTGCCTGCTGCATCGTCTCGGCGACGACCACGCCCTTGCCGGCGGCGAGGCCGTCCGCTTTCACCACGATAGGGACGCCCTGCGCCCTGACGTAGGCCTCGGCCCTGGCCGCGTCGGTGAACCGTTCGTACGCCGCGGTCGGGATGTTGTGGCGGCGGCACAGATCCTTGGTGAAGCCTTTGGAGCCCTCGAGCTGCGCCGCCCGGGCCGAAGGACCGAACACCTTGATGCCGGCCTTGGCCAGGCGATCGGCAAGCCCTGCAACGAGCGGCCCCTCCGGACCCACCACGACGAAATCGATCTTTTCGCGCTCGGCCAGCGCCACCTGGCCCGCGATGTCTTCAGCCCCGACCGCGATACATTCGGCGACCTCGGCAATGCCGGCGTTGCCCGGCGCGCAGAAGAGCTTTGTGCACAGCGGCGAGGCGGCAATGGTCCAGCACAGCGCATGCTCACGGCCGCCGCTACCCACCACCAGTATTCGCATCGTTCAACCTCTTGAAATACCGCCTGGTTTTGACAATATGACCATAGTCTTTGACCATGGTCATATTGCAGGTCTCGCCATGACTAAAACCATGAAAGCGTCGGAGTGCAAAGCGAAGTTTTTGGGCGTTCTCGACGACGTCGCTTCCAAGCATGAGCGCGTGATCGTTACCAAGAACGGGAAGCCGGTGGCTGAGATCGTGCCGTTCGTGGAGAAGCCCAAATCGATTGTCGGAGCGCTCAAGGGTCAGGTCATCCTGATGGGTGATCTCACCGAACCCACGGATGAGGATTGGGAGGCCCTCAAGGAATGACGGTCGTCCTCGACACCAATGTACTCGTCTGGGCGGTCGAAAGCGTTGCCGCCCTTGGTCATCGCGCGGGCGTCCTGATCGATGATGCCGTCGCCAAGGGGACCGCTCACGTTTCGGCGATTTCTTTTTGGGAGCTCTCATTGAAGATCAGCAAGGGTAAATTCCGGCTGACGCGCACGATAGCTGATTGGCGCGCCGACGTGCTGCGCTTCGGCATCCGGGAGGTGCCGGTCGACGGAGCGATTGGGATTGCTGCGAACGAGCTTGAAGGGCTGCATAAAGACCCTGCGGATCGACTCATCGTTGCGACCGCCTTCGATCTCGGCGCGTCTCTCATCACCGCAGATACCAGGCTGCTCTCCTGGAAGGGTCCGCTCGTCTGCATCGATGCCCGGGTGTAGCCCAATGATGGAAGCGAACGGTCCTGACACCGCGTTCAGTAACGTCCCGGAATTCACCGTCTCCGAGCTTTCCTTCGCGCTCAAGCGCCAGCTCGAAGGCGCGTTTCCGCGCGTGCGTGTGCGCGGCGAGATCAGCCAGCCCTCATTTCCGCGCTCGGGCCACTGCTATTTCCGGCTGAAGGACGAGAATGCAGTCCTCGATGCCGTGTGCTGGAAGACCACCATGCCTCGTCTCGGCATCAGGATCGAGGAGGGCATGGAGGTGATCGTTACCGGAAGGATCACGACCTATCCCGGCTCTTCGCGCTATCAGGTCATCATCGATCGGCTCGAGCTTGCAGGCGAGGGTGCGCTGCTGAAGCTGCTCGAGGACCGACGCAGGAAGCTCGCGGCCGAGGGGCTGTTCGACGCATCGCGCAAGCGGCCATTGCCCTTCCTCCCGGGGATCGTGGGCGTCGTGACGTCGCCCTCCGGCGCGGTCATCCGCGACATCCTCCATCGCCTCGCCGATCGCTTTCCACGGCGCGTTCTGGTCTGGCCGGTCGCCGTGCAGGGCGACAAGGCAGCAGGCGAGGTCGCGGCCGCAATCGACGGTTTCAACCGGCTGCCGCAAGAGGGACCGGTGCCGCGCCCCGACGTGCTGATCGTGGCGCGCGGCGGCGGCAGCCTCGAGGATCTCTGGGCCTTCAACGAGGAGATCGTGGTGCGAGCCGCGGCAGCCTCGATCGTCCCGCTGATCTCGGCGGTCGGCCACGAGACCGACACGACGCTGATCGACTTCGCCTCCGATCGACGCGCGCCGACTCCCACGGCGGCGGCCGAGATGGCTGTCCCCGTGCGCAGCGATCTGCTGGCCCAGGTACGCGACCTCGGCAATCGCACGATCGCCTGCATGAACCGCGCCCTGCGCGAGGCAGGCGTCGCGTTGACCGGGCTGGCCCGTGGCCTCGGCGATCCGCTGCGGCTGATCGAGGAACGCCAGCAGCGCCTCGATGTCTGCGGCGAGCGACTGTCCCTCGCCACCCGGCAGCTCCTCGAGCGCCGGGATCATCAGCTTGCGGCGGCGCGCCTCGTCAGTCCGCTGGCCGTCATCAATGCCAAGGAGCAGGCGCTGGCGGGCGAAGGCCGAGTCCTCGAAGGTGCGATGCGCCGCTATGTCGGCGATACGCGCCAGAAGATAGAACGGACGGCCGAACGACTGGATCAGTTCACGGATCGCATGCGGCGATGCATGGGCGAAATGCTGACTCGCTGCGACGAGCGGACCGAGCAACTCGGCAAGCTTCTTGAAAGCTACTCGTTTCACTCCGTGCTCAAGCGCGGCTTCGCGCTGGTGCGCGATCAGGACGGTCAGCCCGTGCTATTGGCCTCGGACACGCGCGCTGGCGACACTCTCGGCATCGAATTCGCCGACGGTCGCGTCGCTGCCAAGGTCACCGACGGCATCGGCGCCGCACCGCGTCCGGCATCCACCATCCCGCGCCGGCGCGGTGAAGGGGGCGGCAATCAGGGGTCGCTCCTGTAACCATGGCCCCGGACAGGGGCGCCCGGGCCACGACCGCGCGGCCCCATTTGCCGTGAGCCGGCGACGAATGCGGAACAACCACATCCGGCCAACGTTCTAGGCAGGCCGCAGCGCCGGTGGCGGTCCGGGCTCGAGATTGGTCTTGAGCGGCAGGAGGGCACTCTTCGAGCGACCGGGGTGAGGCCCCATGCGGTATCCGAGCGCGGGAGGGACATGTGTCTAGGCGGGCTTGGGTCATCTTCGTTCCGGTGGCCGGATCTGGTGCAGGCGGGGTAGTGAACGGCATGGCCACGCTCTGGCGTCCGACCTCGTCGCCGCCATTGTCGGAACCATCATCCTGTCGGGCCATGCCGTCGGACGGGCCTGGGAGTCGGGTTCCGCGGGTCCTGATGGCGTGCGGTCGTCGGTCGGGACGGGAATAGGGAACGCCGGCCATGGCGTCTTCGCTCGTTCGCCGGGAGTGGGCCGAGCCGCGCAGGCGCGCGGAGCCGATTGGGGCTGCCGGAACGGCCCTGATCTTCGCCGTCGCGGTTGCGGCGCTGTATTTCGGGCACGACGTGCTGATGCCCCTCGCACTGGCAATCCTGCTGAGCTTCGTGCTGGCGCCGCTCGTATTGTTGCTGCGCCGGGCACGCATTGGCCGCGTGTCGTCGGTGCTCGTCGCAGTGTTCCTGGCCTTCCTGGTGATGTGCGGCGTCGCCGGACTGATCGGCGGTCAGCTTGCACAGCTCGCCGAAAACCTTCCCCAGTACGAGAGCACCATCAATCAGAAAATACAGTCCCTGCAGGCCGCCGCAGCCGGCAACGGCATCGTGGAGCGGGCCTCGTCGATGCTCACCGATCTTCGCAAGGAGATCAGGAGGAGCTCGGAGAGTGCCGCCAGGACCGCAACCAGCAGCTCCGAAGCCGCGTCGACGGACGAGCAGCAGCAGAAGCCGATCCCGGTGGAGATCCGCGAGCCGCCCGCAGCGCCACTCCAGGTCATCCGTTCCGTCGTCGGACCTCTTTGGGGGCCTCTCGCGACGACCGGCATTGTCATCATCTTTCTGGTCTTCATCCTGCTGCAGCGCGAGGACCTGCGGGATCGGTTCATCCGCCTCGTCGGTGCCCACGATCTTCAACGCACGACGGGCGCGCTCGACGACGGCGTCCGCCGGCTCAGCCGCTATTTCCTGGTGCAGAGCGCGATCAACGCGAGCTTCGGCGTCTTGATCGGCACCGGACTTTTCCTAATAGGCGTGCCGAACCCCGTCCTTTGGGGCGTTCTGGCCATGCTGCTTCGGTTCGTGCCCTACATCGGCGCATGGATCGCAGCCTTCTTTCCGACGGTGTTGGCATTTGCCGTCGACCCGCATTGGTCGATGCTGCTTTGGACCATCGGCCTGTTCGCAGTCATCGAGCTGATCATGGGTCAGGTGGTCGAGCCCCTGCTCAACGCCCACAGCACCGGCCTGTCGGCGGTCGCGATCGTGGTCGCCGCAGCATTCTGGACCTGGCTGTGGGGACCTGTCGGTCTCGTCCTGTCGACCCCGCTGACCGTATGCCTTGTCGTCATCGGGCGACATGTCGAGCACTTGCAGTTCCTCGATGTGCTGCTCGGCGATCAACCGGCGCTGGCCCCTGAAGAGAGCTTTTATCAGCGCATGCTGGCCGGCGATCCGGACGAAGCAGCCCACCAAGCGGAGGAATACCTCAAGGACAAGACCCTGTCGGCATACTACGACGAGATCGCAGTCAGAGGGCTGGCGCTGGCCCAACTCGACGTCAATCGCGGCGTGATCGATCACGATCGCCGCGTCCAGATCAGGGACGCAGTCGAGGAGCTCGTCGACGATCTCTCCGATCACGACGACGCACCACCTGGTGGCACGGAAGGCGAGAAGGTCGACGAAACGGCGGCGCCGGCACGACCACGGGAGGAAGCCGGCACGCAAGAAGCCGCTGTGCTCTGCGTCGCCGGCCGTGGCTCGCTGGATGAGGCCGCGGCCATGATGCTGGCGCAGCTTCTGCAGAAGCATGGGATGGGCGCGCGAGTGGTTCCGAGCCGGGAAGTCTCGCCGCCCAATATCCTGCGGCTCGATGCCGGGGGCGTGAAGGTCGTCTGTCTTACCTATCTGGAACCGGGCGGCTTCACGAGCGCGCGCTACATGGTGAGGCGCGTCAGGCGCAGGTTGCCGCGGGCAAGGGTCGTTCTCGGATTGTGGACGCAGACAGAGGCGGAGAGCGACCGCGACAATGCTGTCAGGCAGTCCGAGGCCGATCTCGTCGTCACATCGCTGGCCCAGGCTGTGGAGCGGATCGCAAGCGAAGTCGACAGTGGCACGGCCGCCGCTAGCGGCGCCGTCCGTCCGGAGTCGTCTGTCGAAACGCCGTCGGCGGCAGGTTAGTCGGGCCAATTGCAAATCGCACCGAAGCGAGGGAGCTTTTCCCGCGTAGGTCGCTCCGGCTTCACCCTCGGGATGACCGTGCAATTGGAGGAAACATCGTGCCCAACGAGATGCCGCTGTCGGCCGAGACCATGAAGAACTTCCTGTATGCCAGCACCGCGACCGTCTCGATGCAGATGCTGAAGCGCGGGTTTCGCAATTCGGCGGTGACCGGCGTGCGGCCGCTCAATCCGAAATCGGCACGGTTGGTGGGCCCGGCCTACACGCTGCGCTACATTCCGGGCCGCGAGGATCTCGACAAGCCACCCATGCCCGGCGACCCGCCGAGTGCGCAGCGCGCGGCCATCGAGGAGACGCCGGCCGGCCATGTGCTGGTGATCGGCACCGAGGGCAACACGCGGTCGGGCACGCTGGGCGACATCCTGGCGTTGCGGCTCAAGGTACGCGGCGTGGCCGGTGTGCTGAGCGACGGTGCCATGCGCGACACGCCGGTGATCGGCAGATTCGATTTCCCGGTGTTCTGCGCCGCCGCCGCCGCGCCACCCAGCATGAACCACCTCCACCCGGTCGAGGTCCAGGCGCCCGTGGGCATCTGCGGCGTGCCCGTCTATCCCGGTGACGTGATCGTGGCCGACGAGGACGGCGCAATCGTCGTGCCGCGCCATATCGCCGACGAGGTCGCGCGCGATTCGTTCGAGCAGGAGCGGCTGGAAAAGTTCGTCGCCATCCGCGTCCGGCAAGGCCGGGCTATTCCCGGCACCTATCCGCCAAACGATGAGACCAAGGCCGCCTACCAGGCCTGGCTCAAGGCGGGCGAGCCGGCTGGCGGATGAGGGCTAAGGCGTACTGCCGTAGGGTTTGGTGAGCAGCTCGAGCCAATGCCCGTCGGGGTCGTCGAAATAAACGCCCCGGCCGCCCCAATAATGATTGATCTCACCGGCGCCGCTACGGTCGTGATTGGCGAAGTAGGCGGCGCCCGATTTCTTGAGCCGCTCGAAGGCACCGTCGAACTCGTCCTCGCCGACCAGGAATGCATAGTGCTGCGTGCGTACGTCCTTGGAATCGACGAAGTCGAGAGTGACTCCGTTACTGGTCTGCACCGGCCGGAACGGACCCCATTGCGGACGGGCCTCGACGCCCAGAATATTCGCAAGGAATGTCGCCGACTTGTCCTTGTCCTTGGCGGGAATGATGATGTGATTGAGGGCGGGCATCGCAGACCTCCGGTCGATTCCATTCTGAGATAAGTCCGCCGCTGCAGACGTCAACTCGGCGATGCAAGCGCGGCCAGCACGACTTCGGTCAAGACCGTATTGGCGACGCGGCTTTGCTCGAGTCCGGAACGATCGTAGTTGCCACAATTCATCGCGACCACCAGCTTCAGCCGTGGCGCCACGTACAGGCGCTGGCCGCCCCAGCCGATGCCTGCAATCAAGTGCTCGGGTTGGGGCAGGGCAGGCACGGGCAGGTCGGCAATGTACCACTGATATCCGTAGCTGCGCACTGCATCGATGGTGACGACGGACGCTGTAATGCGCGTCACCCAGTCGGAGGGCACGATCTGACGGCCTTGCCAGGCGCCCCCTGCGAGCACGAGCTCGCCCACCTTCAGCATGTCGCGCGGCAGCAGGCGCAGTCCCGATGCAGTGTGCGGCTCGCCGTCATGGCCCGTGGTCCACTCGCTCGGTCCGAAGCCCAGGGGCTCGAAGAGGACGCGACGCGCGTATTCCAGCAACGGCTGACCGTTGCCTTTGGCAATCAAATGCCCGAGCAGAGCAGTGGCGCCTCCGCAATAGGTCCACTTCACCCCGGGCTCGCCCACGATCGGCCGTTCCAGGATGAAGCGGTAGCGATCCGGCGCCGCCTCCATCGCATTCTCACTGTTGCGGAGGTCCCCGTAGGGAATCGCGAGCTCATCCCAGTCGGTACCCAGAGTCATGCTGAGCACATGCGCGATCGTGAGACGCTCGCGGCCCGGTTGTGCGGCCAGATCGGCATATTCGGGAAACTGCGCATAGAGCTTCGCCGCGGGCGGCGGCACCTTGCCATCGGCGAGCGCGATTCCATAAAGCAACCCGACGACGCCCTTGGAGACCGACCGCAGATCATGCAGCACCGTCGGTCCGAAAGTGACATGGCCGAGAGGCGTGCCCCAGCTTTCATCCTCCCCTTGGCCATAATGCTCGAATATCAGCCGGCCTTCTCCGGATACGAGAAGCGCGTGCAGGCCCTTTATCTTGCCGGCAGCTTCCGCCTGCGACAGGCGATGCGCGAAGCCTCCCGGCATCGGCGTTGCCGAAGCCCGGCTTGCCGTCGAAATCATGA
>NZ_DATBFE010000161.1:0-34265 GCF_036558665.1 Reyranella sp.
CCGGTGGTGCGGGGTTCGGCGCTGATGGCGCTGGAGGACAGGAATCCGGAGCAGGGCGAGCAGTCGGTGCTGGCGCTGATGGCGGAGGTCGACCGGTACATCCCGCAGCCGACGCGCGACAAGGACAAGCCGTTTTTGATGCCGATCGAGGACGTTTTCTCGATCTCGGGCCGCGGCACGGTGGTGACGGGCCGTGTGGAGCGGGGTGTGGTCAAGGTCGGCGAGGAAGTGGAGATCGTGGGTCTGCGGCCGACGGCGAAGACGGTGGTGACGGGTGTCGAGATGTTCCGCAAGCTGCTGGACCAGGGCGAGGCGGGGGACAACATCGGGGCCCTGCTGCGCGGCGTGGGCCGCGAGGACGTGGAGCGCGGGCAGGTGCTGGCGAAGCCGGGGTCGATCACGCCGCACACGAACTTCGAGGCCGAGGCGTACATCCTGACCAAGGAGGAGGGTGGCCGTCACACGCCGTTCTTCACCAACTACCGGCCGCAGTTCTACTTCCGGACGACCGACGTGACCGGGGTTGTGACGTTGCCGGAGGGCACGGAGATGGTGATGCCGGGGGACAATGCGCGGACGGTGGTCGAGCTGATCCAGCCGATCGCCATGGACGAGGGCCTGCGCTTCGCCATCCGCGAGGGCGGCCGAACCGTCGGCGCCGGCGTCGTCACCAAAATCGTCAAGTAACCGAACGGCGCACGAGCGAGCAGATCATGGACAGCACCAATATCCGCATCCGGCTCAAAGCCTTCGATCATCGCGTACTCGACACGTCGACGAGCGAGATCGTCAGCACCGCGAAGCGGACGGGCGCGCAGGTTCGGGGACCGATCCCGCTGCCCACCCGCATCGAGCGGTTCACGGTCAACCGCTCGCCGCACATCGACAAGAAGTCGCGCGAGCAGTTCGAGGTGCGCACGCACAAGCGCGTGCTCGATATCGTCGATCCGACGCCCCAGACCGTGGACGCGCTGATGAAGCTCGATCTCGCCTCCGGCGTCGACGTCGAAATCAAGTTGGGCGCCTGAGGGCTGCGCGGCAGGGACAGGAAAGAGGAACAGGACCATGCGTTGCGGTCTCGTCGCCCAGAAGGTCGGCATGACCCGCGTCTTCAACGACGCCGGGGAACACGTGCCCGTCACCGTTCTGAAGGTGGATCAGCTGCAGGTTGTCGCCGTCCGCTCGGAAGAGAAGGACAAGTACACTGCCGTGCAGCTCGGCTACGGCAAGGCCAAGGTGAAGAACGTGACGCAGCCGATGCGCGGTCATTTCGCCAAGGCCAAGGTCGAGCCGAAGAAGAAGCTCGTCGAGTTCCGGGTCGCCAAGGATGCGGTCCTGGAGGTCGGTGCCGAGCTGGTGCCGAGCCATTTCGTGCCGGGCCAGTTCGTCGACGTGGTCGGCACCACGATCGGCCGCGGCTTCACAGGCTCGATGGTGCGCTGGAACTTCGGCGGCCTCGAAGCCAGCCACGGCGTGTCGGTCTCGCATCGCAGCCACGGTTCGACCGGCAACCGCCAGGATCCCGGCCGAACCTTCCCTGGCAAGAAGATGGCGGGCCACTACGGCCACGAGCGCGTGACCACGCAGAACCTGAAGATCGTGGCCACCGACGACGAGAAGGGCCTGCTGCTGGTTTCCGGCGCGGTGCCCGGCCCGGCGGGCGGTTACATCATCGTCAAGGACGCCTCCAAGCGCGCCCGTCCCAAGGAGGCCCCTTACCCGGCCGGCCTGCGCAAGGCTGCCGCGCCGGCGCCCGAGGCGCCGGCCGCCGACGCGGCCCCGCAGGCTTGAGGATCAGGTCATGAAGATCGCGGTCAAGACCATCGATGGCGGCAGCGCCGGCGAGATCGATCTCGCCGACGCGGTGTTCGCCGTGCCCGTCCGCAGGGACATCCTGCAGCGCTGCGTGGTGTGGCAGCTCTCACGCCGCCAGCAGGGCACGCACAAGACCAAGGGCCGTTCCGAGGTCACGGCGACGGCCAAGAAGATGTATGCCCAGAAGGGGACCGGTCGCGCGCGCCATGGCAACGAGGCCGCGCCGCAGTTCCGCGGCGGTGGCAAGGCGTTCGGTCCCGTGGTCCGCAGCCATGCCAGCGACCTGCCGAAGAAGGTGCGCAAGCTCGCCCTGCGCACGGCGCTATCGGCCAAGGCGGCCGAAGGCAAGCTGATAGTTCTCGACAGTGCGGCGTTACCGGAACCCAAGACGGCCAGGCTCGAGGGTCATTTCGGCAAGCTGGGTCTCTCGAGCGTGCTGGTCATCGCCGGCGCCGAGGTCGACATCAACTTCGCCCGCGCGGCGGCAAACATCGCCCATGTCGATGTGCTGCCGCAGCAGGGCGCGAACGTCTACGACATCCTGCGGCGCGATACGCTCGTGCTGACGAAGGATGCGGTGAAGCATCTCGAGGAGCGCCTGCAATGAGCGCGAGGACCAAACCCAGCCCGGTGTCGCGGGCGCGCATGTACGAGGTGATCCGCGCACCGCTCATCACCGAGAAGACCACCAACGGCTCGGAACACGGCCAGGTCACCTTCCGCGTGTCGATGGACGCCACCAAGCCGGAGATCAGGCAGGCGGTCGAAGCTCTGTTCAAGGTCAAGGTCAGGGCGGTGAACACCGTTACCGTGAAGGGCAAGGCCAAGGTTTTCCGCGGTCATGCGGGTGTGCGAAGCGACTGGAAGAAAGCGATCGTCTCGTTGGCCGAAGGTCAAAAGATCGACGTGACCACGGGCCTGTAGGACGGGGAACGAGAAATGGCTCTCAAGAGTTTCAAGCCGATCACGCCATCGCTGCGACAGCTGGTCATCGTCGACCGCGCCAGCCTGTGGAAGGGCAAGCCGGTCAAGGCGCTGACGAGCGGCAAGGTCGAAACGGGCGGTCGCAACAATCACGGTCACATCACGGCCAATCATCGCGGCGGCGGGCACAAGCGGCGCCTGCGCCTGGTCGACTTCAAGCGTCGCAGGTTCGACGTGGCGGCGACCGTGGAGCGGCTCGAGTACGATCCCAACCGCTCGGCCTTCATCGCGCTGATCAAGTATGCCGACGGGGAACTCTCCTACATCCTGGCGCCCCAGCGGCTCAAGGCGGGTGATCAGGTCGTGTCGGGCGAACGTGTCGACATCAAGCCGGGCAACGCCATGCCGCTCGCGAACATGCCGGTCGGCACGATCGTGCACAATGTCGAGCTGAAGCGCGGCCGCGGCGGCCAGCTTGCGCGTTCCGCCGGGACTTATGCCCAGCTCGTCGGCAAGGATGCGGGCTATGCCCAGATCAAGCTGAATTCGGGCGAGCTGCGCCTGGTGCCGGGCGAATGTCTCGCCACCGTTGGTGCGGTGTCCAACCCGGACAACCAGAACACGGTCGCCGGCAAGGCAGGCCGCCAACGCTGGCTTGGCCGCCGTCCGGTGGTGCGCGGCGTGGCGATGAACCCGGTGGATCAGCCGCATGGCGGCGGCGAGGGCAAGACCTCGGGCGGCCGCCACCCGGTGACGCCGTGGGGCAAGCCGACGAAGGGCAAGAAGACCCGCAAGAACAAGGCGACTGACAAGTTCATCATCCGCCGCCGTCACGCGACCCGTTGACGGCAGGCTGAGGAGGCAAGCAAGTGGCACGTTCCGTTTGGAAAGGTCCCTTTGTCGAGGGCAGCCTGATCAAGAAGGCCGAGAAGGCGCGCCAGAGCGTGCGCAGCGACGTGATCAAGACCTGGTCGCGGCGCTCGACGATCCTGCCGCAGTTCGTCGGCCTGACGTTCGGCGTCTACAACGGCAAGAAGTTCATTCCGGTGAATGTCACCGAGGAGATGGTCGGACACAAGCTCGGCGAGTTTTCGCCGACCCGCACCTTCACCTCCCACTCAGGTGACAAGAAGGTCGCCAAGGAGTAGCGCGCGATGAGCAAGCCATCCGCTCCCCGCCGCGAGGCGGACAACGAGGCCAAGGCCGTGCTGCGCACCATCCGCATCAGCCCGCGCAAGCTCGACCTCGTCGCCGCCACGATTCGCGGCAAGAAGGCCTCGTCGGCCGTCAACGAGCTGACCTTCTCCAAGAAGCGCATCGCGCAGGACGTGAGGAAGGCGCTGAACTCGGCCATCGCCAATGCCGAGAACAACCACAATCTCGACGTCGACCGCCTGGTGGTGGCCGAGGCGTCGGTCGGCAAGGGCCTCGTCATGAAGCGTTTCCATACCCGCGGCCGCGGCCGTGCGGCGGGAATCGTCAAGCCGTTCAGCCACCTCACGATCGTGGTGCGCGAGCGGCCCGAGGCGGAGGACAAGTAACATGGGTCAGAAGGTCAATCCGATCGGCCTGCGTCTCGGCATCAACCGGACCTGGGACTCGCGCTGGTATGCGGAGGGCGGCGAATATTCGACGATGCTCCACGAGGATATCCATATCCGCAAGGTGCTGCGTGAGCGGCTGGCGCAGGCCGGCGTGGCCAAGATCGTCATCGAACGGCCGGCCAAGCGCGCCCGCGTGACCATCCATACTGCCCGTCCAGGCGTGGTGATCGGCAAGAAGGGTGCCGATATCGAGAAGCTGCGGGGCGACCTCGCCAAGATGACCAAGGGCGAGGTGGCGCTGAACATCGTCGAGATCCGCAAGCCCGAGATCGATGCCACGCTGATCGCCGAGAACATCGCTCAGCAGCTCGAGCGCCGCGTTGCCTTCCGTCGCGCCATGAAACGTGCCGTGCAGTCGGCCATGCGGCTCGGCGCCCAGGGCATCCGCATCAACTGCTCCGGCCGGCTGGGTGGCGCCGAGATCGCGCGCATGGAGTGGTATCGCGAGGGCCGGGTGCCGCTGCACACGCTGCGCGCCGACATCGATTACGGAACCGCCACCGCCTTCACCACCTTCGGCACCTGCGGGGTGAAGGTCTGGGTGTTCAAGGGCGAGATCATGGCGCACGACCCGATGGCGCACGACAAGCGCGCCGAGGAAGCCGCGCCGCAACGCACGCCGGCGCGCGTCGAGCGCACCGAGCAGAGGGACGCGTAAGACGCCATGCTGCAACCGAAGCGCACCAAGTACCGCAAGGCTTTCAAAGGCCGCATCAGTGGCGCGGCCAAGGGCGGATTCAATCTCGACTTCGGCTCGTTCGGCCTGAAGGCGATGGAGCCCGACCGCCTTACCGCGCGCCAAATCGAGGCTGCCCGCCGGGCCATCACCCGTCACATGAAGCGTGCCGGGCGCGTGTGGATCCGCGTCTTCCCCGACGTGCCGGTCTCCAAGAAGCCGGCCGAGGTCCGCATGGGCTCCGGCAAGGGGGCGCCCGAGTTCTGGGCCGCTCGCGTGAAGCCCGGTCGCGTGCTGTTTGAGCTGGACGGCGTTCCGGTCACGGTCGCCCGCGAGGCGCTCGCGCTGGCTGCCGCCAAGCTGCCGATCAAGACGCGTTTCGTCAGCCGCATCGGCGCCGAGGGTTGAGGAGAAAGCCATGAAGGCCAGTGATCTACGACCCAAGACGAGGGATCAGCTCAAGGAGGAGCTCGGCAATCTGCGCAAGGAGGCGTTCAACCTGCGCTTCCAGAAGGCCAGCGGCCAGCTCGGCAAGACCGGCCGCGTGCGCCAGGTCCGCCGCGACATCGCCCGCATCAAGACGGTGCTGGGCGAGAAGGCCGCGGGTTAAGGAGTCATCAATGCCGAAGCGAATTCTCGAAGGCGTCGTCGTCAGCGACAAGATGGACAAGACCATCGTGGTAAAGGTCGAGCGACGCGTTCAGCACCCGATCTACAAGAAGTTCATCCGCCGGTCGAAGAAGTATCACGCACACGACGAGACCAATGCCTTCAAGGGCAAGGTGGGCGAGAGCGTGCGCATCCGCGAGTGCCGGCCGTTGTCCAGGACAAAAAGCTGGGAAGTTCTGGTCGAAGGCGCGAAGGCTTAGGGCGCGGGGCAGGCAGACATGATCCAGATGCGTACCAATCTCGAGGTCGCCGACAATTCCGGCGCCCGTCGGGTCCAGTGTATCAAGGTGCTGGGTGGCTCGCGCCGAAAATACGCCAGCGTGGGAGACGTCATCGTCGTATCGGTGAAGGAAGCGATTCCGCGCGGCCGCGTGAAGAAGGGCGAGGTGCATCGCGCTGTCGTGGTGCGCACCTCGTTCGCGTTGCGCCGGCCGGACGGCAGCGCCATCCGCTTCGATCGCAACGCCGCCGTTCTGATCAGCAAGCAGGATGAGCCGATCGGCACCCGCATCTTCGGACCGGTGACACGCGAGCTGCGCGCCAAGAAGTTCATGAAGATCATCTCGCTCGCGCCGGAGGTCCTCTAGGCCATGACCGTCAAGCTCAAGATCCGCAAGGGCGACCGGGTGAAGGTCATCGCCGGGCGCAGCAAGGGCAAGGTGGGTGACGTGCTACGCGTGCTGCCCGCCGAACAGCGTGTCGTGGTGTCGGGCGTGAACGTGATCAAGCGTCATACCAAGCCCGGCCGCACCGATGCCGGCGGCATCATCGAACGCGAGGCCGCGATCCACGTGTCCAACGTGGCGCTGCTCGACCCCAAGTCCGACAAGCCCACCAAGGTCGGATTCAAATTTCTCGAAGACGGCCGGAAAGTGCGTTTCGCGCGCGCCTCCGGCGAAACAATCGACCGCTAGGAGAACGGGCCATGCCCGCGCGACTGCAAGAGCACTACACCAAGACGATCCGAGAGGCGCTCACCAAGGAGTTCTCCTACAAGAACCCCTTCGAGGTGCCGAAGCTCGACAAGATCGTGATCAACATGGGCGTCGGCGAGGCGGTCAATGATCGCAAGGCCGTCGACGGCGCGGTGGCCGATCTGACGGCTATCACCGGCCAGAAGCCGGTGATCACGAAGTCGCGCAAGTCGATTGCCACCTTCAAGCTGCGCGAAGGCATGGCGATCGGTGCCAAGGTCACGCTGCGCCGCGATCGCATGTACGAGTTCATCGACCGCCTGATCAACGTCGCGCTCCCGCGTGTTCGCGACTTCCGCGGCCTGAACGGCAAGTCCTTCGACGGCAATGGCAACTTCGCCATGGGGTTGAAGGAGCAGATCGTGTTCCCGGAGATCGACTACGACAAGGTCGACCAGGTGCGCGGCATGGACATCATCATCTGCACGACGGCGAAGACGGACGCGGAAGCAAGGGCGCTTCTCCGCGGTTTCGACTTTCCGTTCGTGAACTGAGGCCGGAGATCGAAATGGCCAAGACGAGTTCAGTCGAGAAGAACAACCGGCGTGTTAGCCTGGCGAAGAAGTACGCTGCCAAGCGCGCCAAGCTGAAGGCGATGGCGGTGGACGACAAGCTGACGCCGGAGGAGCGCTTCGGCGCGCGGCTCAAGCTCGCCGAACTGCCGCGCAACTCCTCGCCGACGCGCATCCGCAATCGATGCGAGATCACAGGCCGTCCACGCGCCGTGTATCGCAAGTTCAAGCTTTCGCGGCTGGCGCTGCGGCAGCTCGCCTCGCTGGGCGCCCTGCCCGGCGTGGTGAAGTCGAGCTGGTAACGGGGGACCGTAGACCATGGCGATGACAGATCCTGTCGGTGATTTGCTAACCCGCATCCGCAACGGCCAGGCCGCGCGCCTCGAGAGCGTGACCGTGCCGGCCTCGCGCATGCGGTCGAGTGTTCTCGATGTGCTCCAGCGCGAGGGCTATATCCGAGGCTGGTTCGAGGAAGAGATGCGACCCGGCGTGAAGGAACTCCGCATCGAGCTCAAGTACGACAACGGCCGTCCCGTCATAAAGGACATCCGCCGCGTCTCGACCCCGGGCCGGCGCGTCTACTCGAAGATCCGCGAGCTGCCGCGCCATTTCAATGGACTCGGCATTTCGATCCTGTCTACGCCGCGCGGCGTCATGTCGGATGCCGAGGCGCGCGCCGCCAATGTCGGCGGCGAAATCCTCTGCAAGGTGTTCTGATCATGTCGCGCGTCGGCAAGAATCCGGTTCCCATCCCGAGCGGCGTCACCGTCGACCTCAAGGGCCAGGCCCTCAAGGTCAAGGGCAAGCGCGGCGAGCTGTCGCTCGTGGTGCACGATGATGTCGAGGTCGCCCAAACCGCCGAAGGGCTTACCTTCAAGCCGCGCGGCGACAGCCGCCGCGCGCGCATGCAGTGGGGCACCGCCCGCAATCTCGCGCGGAACATGGTGCGCGGCGTGTCGGATGGCTTCACCATCAACCTCGAAATCAACGGCGTCGGCTACCGCGCTCAGGCGGATGCCAAGAACCTGAAATTGCAACTCGGCTTCAGTCACGACGTCGAGGTGCCGATTCCGGCCGGCATCCAGATCAAGGCGGTGAAGCCGACCGAGATCGAGATCACCGGCGCGGACCGTCAGAGGGTCGGACAGCTCGCCTCGGAAATTCGCAGCCTGCGTCCACCGGAGCCCTACAAGGGCAAGGGCATCAAGTACTCGACCGAGACGATCCGGCGCAAGGAAGGCAAGAAGAAGTAAGGCGATCCATCATGGCCGATACGAAAGCTCTCTTCGCCCGTCGCCAACGACGCACGCGCCACGCGCTGCACCAGGCCGCGGGCGGCCGCCCTCGCCTCAGCGTCTTTCGCTCGGGCAAGCACATCTACGCGCAGGTTATCGACGACCGGAAGGGCGCCACACTGGCGGCCGCCTCGTCGCTCGACGAGGGCCTCAAGGGCCGCCTCAAGACCGGCGCCGACAAGTCCGCGGCGGCCGAGGTCGGCAAGCTGATTGCCGAGCGTGCGATCGCTGCCGGTGTCAAGCAGGTCGTTTTCGACCGTGGCGGCTACATGTATCACGGCCGCGTCGCTGCGCTGGCCAATGCCGCCCGCGAGGGCGGCCTGTCGTTCTGATCGGGAGTTAGCACAATGGCTCGTTCACCCGGTGGTTCCGGCCGTTCCCCGCGCGATCGCGATCGGGGCCGCGATCGCGATCGCGACGAGGAAAATGAACTAACCGACAAGCTGGTCACCATCAACCGCGTGGCCAAGGTAGTGAAGGGCGGTCGCCGCTTCGCCTTCGCCGCCATTGTCGTGGTTGGCGACCAGCGCGGGCGCGTCGGCCATGGCGCCGGCAAGGCGCGCGAGGTGCCGGAGGCGATCCGCAAGGCGACCGAGGCGGCCAAGCGGGCCCTGGTTCGTGTTCCGTTGCGCGACGGCCGCACACTGCACCACGACGTGAAGGGCCGTTTCGGCGCCGGCAAGGTCACGCTGCGCGCCGCTCCCGCCGGCACCGGCATCATCGCTGGCGGTCCGATGCGCGCGGTCTTCGAGACCCTCGGCATCAAGGACATCGTCGCCAAGTCTGTGGGCACGTCCAACCCGCACAACATGATCAAGGCAACCTTCGCGGCCCTCGAACAGCTCAACTCGCCGCGCATGGTGGCGACCCGCCGCGGCAAGAAGGTGGGCGATCTGCTCGGTCGCCGCGACGGCGAGCAGGCCGCCGAAGCGGCTGCCTGAGGAGAGGGACCATGGCCGACGGCAAGAAGATCAAGATCACCCAGACCGGCAGCCCGATCGGCCGCACGGACGACCAGCGCGCGACGCTGGTCGGGCTGGGCCTGAACAAGCGCCACCGGGTCAGCGTGCTGGACGATACGCCCGCGGTGCGCGGCATGATCAACAAGGTGCGCCATCTGGTGCGCATCGACGAGGAAGCGCGCTGAGCGGAGGCTGGGCGCGGAGGGCAAAGAGATGAAGCTGAACGAAATCGCCGACAACGAAGGCGCCCGCAAAGGGCGCATGCGGGTGGGCCGCGGCATCGGCTCGGGCAAGGGCAAGACGGCGGGTCGCGGCGTGAAGGGCCAGAAGTCCCGCACCGGCGTCGCCATCAAGGGCTTCGAGGGCGGCCAGATGCCGCTTTATCGCCGCATTCCCAAGCGCGGCTTCCGTCCGCCGCACCAGAAGGCGTGGCGGATCGTCAATCTCGGAACGTTGCAGAAGGCGATCGACGACAGGAAACTCGACGCCGGCAGGCCGATCGACGGCGCCGCCATGCAGGCCGCCGGCCTGTTCAAGAACGCCGCCGACGGCGTGCGCCTGCTTGGCAAGGGCGGCATTACGTCCAAGATAGAGATCAAGGTCGCCGGTGCCTCGGCGTCGGCGATCGCCGCGGTGGAGAAGGCCGGAGGCAAGGTCGAGCTGCCGCCAAAACCTGCTGCCGAGGCGGCCTAGAGCCGATTTCGTCCAGGGGGCGGCCAAGCATCCGCCTCTTCGTGTCGTTTTCGTTCACGCGTGAGGGTCCATGGCATCCGCCGCCGAGCAACTCGCATCCAACCTGAACTGGGGCGCGATCGGTAAGGCGACCGAGCTGAAGAAGCGCCTGTGGTTCACCGTGGGCGCCCTCGTCGTCTTCCGCATCGGCGCCTACATTCCTGTGCCGGGCGTCGATCCGGCCGCGCTTGCCGAGATCTTCCATCGCAACGCCGGCGGCATCGCCGGTATGCTCGATGTGTTTTCGGGGGGCTCGATCGGCCGCATGTCGATCCTGGCCCTGTCGATCATGCCGTACATCTCGGCCTCGATCATCATGCAGATCCTGACGACGGTCGTACCCTCGCTCGAGGCGCTGAAGAAGGAAGGCGAGGCCGGCCGCAAGAAGATCAACCAGTACACTCGTTACGGCACGGTGTTCCTGGCCGCGTTCCAGGCCTACGGAATTGCCGTCGGTCTGGAAGGGCAGGTCGCGTCGGCCGGACCGGTCGTGCACGATCCGGGGCTATTCTTCCGGTTCGTGACCATCGTCACCCTGGTGGGCGGCACACTGCTGCTGATGTGGCTCGGCGAGCAGATCACCGCGCGCGGCGTGGGCAATGGCGTGTCGCTGATCATCTTCGCCGGAATTGTCGCGGCATTGCCGAATGCGATGGCGCAGACCCTGGAGCTCGGCCGCACCGGCGCCTTGTCCGCCCTGTTCATCATCGGCCTGATGGTCGGCGTCGTCGTGGTCGTGGCCGTCGTGGTCTTCATGGAGACCGCGCAGCGTCGGATCGTTGTGCAATATCCCAAGCGCCAGGTCGGCAATCGCATGTACGGCGGCGAGGCCTCGCATCTGCCGCTCAAGATCAATACGTCGGGCGTGATTCCGCCGATTTTCGCGTCGTCGCTGCTGCTTTTCCCGGCCACGATCGCGTCCTTCCAAGGCAATACCGGCGAATCCGGCATCACCCAATGGATCGCGACCTATCTGGGCCACGGCCAGCCACTCTATCTGGTGGCCTACGTCGGGCTGATCGTCTTTTTCTGCTTCTTCTATACGACGGTCGTGTTCAATCCGACCGACACGGCGGAGAACCTCAAGAAGAACGGTGGCTTCGTGCCCGGCATTCGGCCCGGCAAGAACACGGCCGAGTATCTCGAGTACATCCTCAATCGCCTGACGCTGATCGGCGCCCTGTATCTTTCGGCGGTCTGCATTTTGCCGGAGCTGCTGATCGCGCGCGGCGGTGTCCCCTTCTATTTCGGCGGCACCAGCCTCCTGATCGTCGTTTCGGTGACACTCGACACGGTGACCCAGATCCAGGCCCACCTGCTCGCCCATCAATACGAGGGTCTCATCAAGAAGGCCCGGCTGCGCGGTCGCGGCCGATGAGGCAGAGCCGATGAACATCATACTTCTCGGGCCGCCAGGTGCGGGCAAGGGCACGCAAGCCCAGCGGCTGCAGAGCGAGCTCGGCATGGTGCAGCTCTCGACCGGCGACATGTTGCGCGCGGCCGTCGCCTCGGGCAGCGAGCTCGGCAGGAAGGCCAAGGGCATCATGGACAAGGGCCAGTTGGTGCCGGACGAGCTGATGGTCGGCCTGATCGAGGATCGGATCGGACAGCCCGACTGCGCCAAGGGCTTCATCCTCGACGGCTTTCCGCGGACCGACGCGCAGGCCGAGGCGCTCGACAGGATGCTGGCCAAGACGGGCAGGACGCTCGACCGCGTGATCGAGATGGAAGTGGACGAGAAGGTGCTGACCGAGCGCGTGGTCGGCCGCTTCACCTGCGCCAAGTGCGGTGCGGGCTATCACGAGAAGTTCAAGCGGCCGAAGGTCGAGGGTGTCTGCGACGTCTGCGGATCCCGGGAGTTCACCCGGCGCCAGGACGACAATGCCGAGACCATGAAAACCCGGATGGCCGCCTATCGGGCCCAGACGGAGCCCCTGTTGCCCTACTACGACCGTCGCAAGGTGCTGCGGAAGGTCGACGGGATGGCCGCCATGGACGAGGTTTACCGTCAAATCCGCGCCGTTCTGGCAGGGACTTGACAAGTTCGAGATCCGTTGACTCAGGGGCGCCGGTACATATAATCGCGCGCTTTTCCGGGGCCAGCGGAACGTCATACGGGCGCGCATGAGCGCGCCGTAAGTCTTTGAAGGAGTTGGAACTTTGGCTCGTATAGCCGGCGTCAACATTCCGACCGCGAAGCGGGCGGTGGTCGGATTGCAGTACATCCACGGGATTGGCCAGGCGAAGGCCAAGGAAATTCTGGGGAAAGTGGGGATCGACGAGTCTCGGCGGGTCAATACGCTGACCGACGACGAGGTCATCCGCATCCGCGAAGCGATCGACCGCGACTATACGGTCGAAGGCGACCTGCGGCGCGAAGTCGCAATGAACATCAAGCGTTTGATGGATCTCGCCTGCTACCGCGGTCTCAGGCATCGCCGCGGCCTGCCTGTCCATGGTCAGCGCACGCACACCAATGCGCGCACCCGCAAGGGTCCGGCCAAGCCGATCGCCGGCAAGAAGAAAGTAACCAAGTAGACCAAGGGGATCCGCATCATGGCCAAGCCTGCCGCCGCCGCCAGTGGCGCCGCCGCTTCCACCGCGCGTCCTCGCCGCAAGGAACGCAAGAACATCATCGCCGGCGTTGCTCATGTGAACGCCTCGTTCAACAACACGATCGTCACCATCACCGACGCGCAGGGCAATACCATCGCCTGGTCGTCATCGGGGCAGCAGGGCTTCAAGGGGTCGCGCAAGTCGACGCCCTTCGCCGCGCAGATGGCGGCCGAGAATGCGGGCCGCAAGGCGATGGAGCACGGCATGCGCACGCTCGAGATCGAGGTGCGCGGCCCCGGCTCGGGCCGAGAGTCGGCCTTGCGCGCGCTGCAGGCCGTCGGTCTCGCCGTCACCGCGATCCGCGACGTGACGCCGATCCCGCACAACGGCTGCCGTCCGCCCAAGCGTCGTCGCGTCTGAGTTCGAGCGGCGGCGCGCTCCTGGCGCCGCGCTGTTTTGAATGTGGCGCGGGCCCTTCATGGCCCGCGTGAACCAACCGGTCTAGAGAGGTAGCCCCCGTGCTTCAGAAGAACTGGCAAGATCTCATCAAGCCGGAGAAGCTTGTCACCGAAGCGGGCGTCGATCCGAGCCGCGTGGCGACGATCGTCGCCGAGCCGCTCGAGCGCGGTTTCGGTCTCACGCTTGGCAATGCGCTGCGCCGCGTATTGCTGTCCTCGCTCCAGGGTGCGGCCGTCACGTCGATCAAAATCGACAACGTGCTGCATGAGTTCTCCTCCATTCCCGGCGCGCGCGAGGACGTGGTCGACATCGTCCTCAACATCAAGGCAATGGCGGTGAAGATGCAGGGCGATCGTCCGCAGCGTCTGTATCTGCGCGCCGTCGGGCCGGGCGAAGTCACGGCCGGCATGATCGAGCTGCCGGGCGACGTCCAGATCATGGATCCCAAGCACCTGATCTGCACGCTCGACGACGGCGCCTCGATTTCGATGGAGCTGACCGTCGCCACCGGCAAGGGCTACATCCCGGCTGCGGCCAACCGCGCCGAGGACGCCCCGATCGGCCTGATCCCGGTCGATTCGGTGTTCAGCCCGGTGAAGCGCGTCTCCTACAAGATCGAGAACAGCCGCGTCGGCCAGGTGACCGACTACGACAAGCTGTCGATGACGGTCGAGACCAACGGCACGACCCTGCCGGCCGATGCGGTGGCGCTGGCCGCCCGCATCCTGCAGGACCAACTCCAGCTCTTCATCAACTTCGAGGAGCCGCGCGAGGTCCGCAAGGAAGAGCAGCAGGACGATTTCCCGTTCAACCGCAACCTTCTGCGCAAGGTCGACGAGCTCGAGCTCTCTGTTCGCTCGGCCAACTGCCTGAAGAACGACAACATCATCTACATCGGCGATCTGGTGCAGAAGACCGAGGCGGAGATGCTGCGCACACCGAACTTCGGCCGCAAGTCACTGAACGAGATCAAGGAAGTGCTGGCCGGCATGGGCCTTCATCTGGGCATGGAAATCCCGGGCTGGCCGCCGGACAACATCGAGGAGATGGCCAAGCGGCTGGAAGAGCCGTACTAGGCCGGCAAGGGGACCTTAGTCATGCGTCACGGAAATCGCGGCCGGAAATTCCACCGTACGGCGGAGCATCGCAAGGCGATGTTCATGAATCTCGCCGGCGCGCTCATCAAGCACGAGCAGATCACGACCACTTTGCACAAGGCGAAGGACCTGCGTCCGATCGTCGAGAAGCTGGTCACGCTCGGCAAGAAGGGTGGGCTGCATGCACGTCGTCAGGCGATCGGCTTCCTGCGCGATCCCTACGTCGCCGACAAGCTTTTCACGACGCTGGGTCCGCGCTACGCCAAGCGCAACGGTGGCTACCTGCGCGTGCTGAAGGCGGGCTACCGCTTCGGCGACGCCGCTCCGATGGCGGTGATTGAGTTCGTCGAGCGCGACGCCGCCGCCAAGGGCCAGGACTCCGGGCCTTCGGCAGAGACCGAGCAGAAGGAAGCGGCTTGAGTTCCTTCTCCATGGAATTCAGAACGCCCGGTCCTCCGACCGGGCGTTTTCTTTGAAGCGTACCTGTCGCCACGCGATCGGATAGCGGTTGAAGCCGCGGAAGCGGGCGCGACCGCCGCGCTCGGGGTCACCGTCGCGCGCGAGGCCGTCGAAACGGCGTACCAGATGGCCGATGGCAATGGTGCCTTCCAGGCGTGCCAAGACGGCGCCAAGGCACATATGCATGCCCGAGCCGAAGGCGAAATGGCGATTGGGCTCGCGGCCGGCGTCGAAGCGGTCCGGCTCGGAGAACTGGTCGGGATCGCGGTTGGCGGCCCCGATGCCGATATGGATGTAGGTCCCGGCGGCCAGCCTCTCGCCACCGATCTCTAAATCGGCCGACAGGCGGCGGTTGCCGAGCTGGTTGGAGCTCTCGAAGCGCAGGCCCTCCTCGACGCACGTTTTCAGCAGGCCGGGATCGGCCTTGAGCCGCCGCAGTTCGTCGGGGAAGCGCAACAGGGCGTCGACCGTGTTGCCGATCAGGTTGGTCGTGGTCTCGTGGCCCGCGTTCAGGAGGAAGATGCAATTCTGCACCAGCTCCTTGTGCGTCAGCCGCTCGCCGTCGACCTCGCCATGGATCAGCGTGCCCAGGATGTCGTGGTCGTCGGCCGGCCGCTTGCGCCGCTCGGCCACGAGATCGTCCAGATAGGCGGAGAACTCGGCCGCGGCGGCATTGCCTGCCGCCTGGCGTTCCGGCCCGGCGACGGGCTCCAGCGCTCCCAGGATGGCGAGCGAGTAGCGCCGGAACGGCGCCCGGTCGCCGGAAGGCACGCCCAGCATGTCGCAGATCACCTCGACGGGCAGGCGGAAGGCGAAGTCTTCGACCAGATCCATGCGGCCCCGGTCGGCATGCGCCGCCAGCAGGTTGTCGACCACGGCTGCGATCCGAGGCTGGAGGGCCGCCAGGGCACGCGGCGTGAAGGCTGCCGCCAGCAGCTTGCGCACCCGTGTGTGCAATGGCGGGTCGTTGAAGACAAGGCTCGTCGTGTGGTGCCGATAGAGCGGCGTGCCGACACCGAACTTGGGGCCGAACTCCGCCTTCTTGTCGGAACTCATGCGCGGATCGCGATAGCAGATCGCGACATCGGCATAGCGGGAAAGAAAAACGCTGCCGTCGGGCAAGCGCTTCACCGGCGCATGGCGGCGCAGCGCGTGATAGTAGGGAAAGGGATCGTCGAGGAACGACTGTTCGAGCGCGGCGAGGTCGAAGCGCCGGGCGAAGGCCCGCGCCTCGTCTTCGGCGAGCTCGATCAGGCCGTCGCTCAGAACTGGTCCTCCTTCAGCGCGAACACCGTGCGCCCGGCCGCCTTCAGTGGGCCGAGCTGGGCCAGCGCCGGCGGCAGGATCACATCGGCGTAGAAGCGAGCGGTGATCAGCTTGGCCTCCAGGAAGGCGGGATCGCCGTCGCGGGCTGCAAGCTTGCCCTGGGCCACCAGCGCGCTCTTGGCCAGCAGCCAGCCGCCGAGTGCCGTTCCGGCCAGCCGCAGGAATGGCACCGAGCCCGCCAACGCCACCACCAGATCCGCTTTCAACGATCGAGCGACCCATCCGGTCGCCTCTTGCAGGGCATCGGCGGCGGCCTCAACGCCGCTTCGGATCGCCGCCAGGTCGTCGCCGGGCGCGGCCGTCATCTCCTGCGCCAGCGCCCGCATCTCGGCGACCACACCCAGCATGGTCTCGCCGCCGTCCTTGGCGACCTTGCGGCCCACCAGGTCGCGCGCCTGGATGCCGTTGGTGCCCTCGTAGATCGGCAGGATGCGGGCGTCCCGCAGGTGCTGGGCGGCGCCGGTCTCCTCTATGAAGCCCATGCCGCCATGGACCTGCACGCCCATCGAGGCGATCTCGTTGCCGAGGTCGGTGAACCAGGCCTTCACGATCGGGATCAGGAGATCGACGCGGTCCTGGATCTTGCGCGCAGCGTCCTTGTCGGGATGCTTCAGCGCACCGTCGATGCCGGCCGCCGTGTAGTAGCCCAGTGCCCGCATCGCCTCGATCTGGGCACGCATGGTCATCAGCATCCGCCGCACATCGGCATGATGCATGATCGACACGGGCTTGGCGTCTGGGCTTGAATCGTCCTTCGACTGGATCCGACTGCGCGCGAACCCGGCTGCCTGCTGGTAGGCGCGTTCGGCGATCGCCAGCCCCTGGATGCCGACCGAGAGGCGGGCGTTGTTCATCATGGTGAACATGTAGGAAAGGCCACGGCCTTCCTCGCCCACGAGGTAGCCGACCGCGCCCCCGTCGTCGCCGTAGGACATCACGCAGGTCGGGCTCGCATGGATGCCGAGCTTGTGCTCGAGCGAAACGCAGCGCAGATCGTTGCGCCTGCCCGGCTTGCCGTCTTCGCCGAGCAGGAATTTCGGCACGATGAAGAGCGAGATGCCGCGCACGCCGGCCGGCGCATCGGGCGTGCGCGCCAGGACGAGGTGCACGATGTTCTCGGTCATGTCGTGCTCGCCATAGGTGATGAAGATCTTCTGGCCGGTGATCAGGTAGTGGTCACCGGACTTTACCGCCCGCGTCTTGAGCTGGCCGAGATCGGAGCCCGCCTGCGGCTCGGTGAGGTTCATGGTTCCGGTCCATTCGCCGGAGATCATCCTGGGCAGATAGCTGGCCTTCTGTTCGGCCGAGCCGTGATGATGGATCGCGTCGATCGCGCCCTGATTGAGGAGCAGCACCAGGCCGAAGCCCATGTTGGCGGCTTGCCACATCTCCTGGACGCTGGCGGCAAGCACCCAGGGCATGCCCTGGCCGCCGAACTCGGGATCGAAAGGCAGGGAGTTCCAGCCGCCCTCGACGAACTCCTTGTAGATGCCGGCGAAACCCGGGGCGGTGCGCACGATGCCGTTCTCCAGCCGGGCGCCGGCCTTGTCGCCCTCGCGGTTGAGCGGTGCCAGGCCGGCGCCGGCGAGTTTGGCCGCCTCCTCGAGGACGGCGTCGACCGTATCGTCGGTCGCGTGCTCGTAGCCCGGCAGATGGGCGACTTGGCCGAGTCCCGCGACTTCGCGCAGCACGAAGCGCATGTCGGCGAGGGGGGCCGTATAGGTCATCAGTCTCGATTCCTCCGATCGCACTATGCCGCGCTTGGTCGCCTTTGGCGACCGGGTCGGCTATCCTCGGTGCAACATGACCGACACTGTCCTGCTCGCCATCGATGGCCAGCGCGCCACCATCACCCTCAACGATCCGACCAAGCACAACCGCCTGGACACGGAGGGCCTCGCCAGGCTCCGCGACGCCATCGAAGCGGCCGATGCCGATCCCGGCGTGCGCGTCACGGTGCTGACCGGAGCCGGCGAGAAGACGTTTTGCTCGGGCTATGACCTCGACTCGATCCCGTCCGGCAAAGGCGCCCGACCGTCCGAGGGCCGTCACAGCTTCGAGACCGTCATGGATCGGCTCGAGGCGATGCACATGCCGACCCTCTGCGCCCTGAACGGGGGAGTCTATGGCGGGGCGACGGACATGGCACTGGCGTGTGATTTCCGGCTCGGCGTGAAGGGCATGCGATTCTTCATGCCGGCTGCCCGGTTCGGCCTGCACTACTATCCGAGCGGCTTGCGCCGCTACACCCAGAAGGTAAGCCCGAGCTTCGCCAAGCGCGCCTTTTTGTTGTCGGAAGACTTCACGGACGAGGATTTGCTGCGCGCCGGCTACCTCGACTGGCTGGTCGAGCGGGCCGACTTCAAGGCGAAAACGGATGAAATCGTGAGCCGTCTCGCCGGTTTGGCGCCCTTGTCGATGTCGAATATGAAGCGAGCCATCGAGCAATTCGCGCAGGCGGCGCCCGACGTCGGCCGGATTCGCGAGGGGATCCGCGAATGTCAAACTTCGGAGGATCTGCGCGAGGGACTGGCCGCATTACGCGAACGAAGGCCACCGGCCTTCAAGGGAAGGTAGTGTATACTGGACCGCACCATGCAGCGCCGTCTCGCCGCCATCGTCCACGCCGACCTCGCCGGCTTTACCCGGATGATGGAGGGTGCCGAAACGCGGACCTTCCGGCATTTGAAGTCGGCCCAGGCCGAGGTCTGGAAGCCGGCCATCGAGGCAGGCGGCGGGCGGCTGGTCGGGACGGCCGGCGACGCCATGCTGGCCGAGTTCGGTTCGGCCGTCGGTGCGCTCGCCGCCGCGATCGATATCCAGGAGCGCATGGCACGCTTCAACGAGGCGCTGGTGGAGAACCAGCGCATGCTGTTCCGCATCGGCGTCCATCTCGGCGAGGTGATCATCGACGAAGAGGACCAGAACATCTTCGGCGACGGTGTCAACCTCGCGGCGCGGATCCAGGCGATGGCCGATCCGGGCGGCATTGCCGTATCGCGTGCCGTCCGTGACGTGACCGAACTGCGGATCGACTACGCGTTCGTCGACGGCGGCGAGCAACAACTCAAGAATGTCAGCCGGCCGGTCCAGATCTTCCACGTTCGCAATGCCGCGTCCAGTCCGGCCGGAGGGGACTCCTCGAAGACGACGACGCGTCTGTTGCCGCAGGTCACGCTGCGATTCGAGGGTGTCAATTCAGTGGGACAGAAATATTCCTTCGATGTCGCCCTGGACAAGCTGGTCACCCTGGCGAAGGGCATGGTAATCGGCCGCGCCGCCGACCAATGCGAGCTGGTCATCCCCCACGCGACGGTGTCGCGCCGTCATGCGCGTCTTCTTATCGACGGTGACGCCCTGCAGGTCGAGGACCTGGGGTCGACGAATGGTACGGCTGTCAACGGCACAGTGGCCCGCGCCGGGACGCCGGTGCATCTGCAGACCGGGAGCCGGCTGCGCGTCGGCGACGTGGAATTGTCGATCCGGCAGGTTTAGAACCGTCGGACGAGATGACCAATCCGACAAATACCGCCGATCCGGGGTCGATTCAGCCGCCCGAGGTCGATTTTACGGCACTGAACCCCGGGCAGATGATCGGCCGTTACGAGATCGTTTCCGTTCTCGGCCAAGGCGGATTCGGAATCACCTATCGCGCTCGGGACGTGCAGCTAGGGCGCGACGTCGCGATCAAGGAATATCTGCCGTATGCGTTGGCGATGCGGCAGGGCGGTATGACGGTTCTTCCGCGAACCACCAAGCATGCCGGCGATTTCAACTGGGGCCGCGAGCGCTTCGTGTCCGAAGGGCGCACGCTTGCGACGCTCCATGGCACGCCAGCGATCGTGCACGTGTTCGACTTCCTCGAGACCAATGGCACGGCCTACATCGTCATGGAGCTGTTGAGCGGCGAGACGCTCGAGGATCGGCTGAGGCGCCAGGGCACGCTTGCACCTGACGAGGTCGACAGAATCCTTTGGCCACTTCTCGATGGCCTTCAGCAGGTGCACGATGCGGGTTTCCTCCATCGCGACATCAAGCCGGCGAACATCCTGCTGAACGCCGCCGGCAATCCGACCTTGATCGACTTCGGCGCATCGCGCGCGGCAATTGCCGGTCGCACCACGGCCATGACCGCGATCTTCACGCCTGGCTATGCCGCCCCCGAGCAGATGACGTCGGCCAAACAGGGTCCGCCGACCGACATCTACGGCCTGTCGGCGACCCTCTACCACACCATCACGGGCAGGGTGCCGCCCAGCAGCTTCGACCGCATGCTGGAGGATACGTACGAGCCGCTGTCACAGCTCAGGCCTGCCGGATTTGCACCGGGCCTGCTGGCTGGCATCGATGCAGGGCTCGCCGTCACGGCCCGCGACCGGCCGCAAAACGTCGCGAACTGGCGACCGCTTCTTGGTCTCGACACTGCGCCCGTCGGGGATGCGACCGTGATCATGAAGAAACCGGCCGCCGCCCCGCGTCCAGGACCGACGCTGACCGCTCCGGCGCCGCCAGCGGTGGACAAAAAGCGACGCACCGGGCTCTGGGTGGCGGTGGTGGGGGTGGTGCTGGCCGTGCTCGCAGGCGGTGGATACTACGCCATCGCCATGCGCGGCCCCGATCCCGAAATGGCCAGGGCGCGCGCCGCGGCAGAGCAGGCCGAAACGGCGCGCCGACAGGCCGAGCAGGAAGCGGCCAAGCTCCGTGCCGAAGCCGAGCAGCGTCAGAAAGCCGAACAGGAGGCAGCCGAGCGGGCGAGTCGCGAGGAAGCACAGGCTGCGGAGCGAAAGCGCCTCGAAGAGGAGACGCGGCAAAAGATAGAGGCCGAGGTCGCGGCCCAGCGGCAGGCGGAAGAGGCAGCCAAGGCCCGGGCCGAGCAGGAGGCCGAGGCCCGGCGCAAGGACATCGAGGCGGCGCGCAAGGCGATCGAGTTCGTGGCCGGCGACTTCGACCATTTCGGCAAGACGCTGATGATGATCGGTCTCAAGGACCATGCCGACGAGATCCGCTTGCAGGGTGTCGACATCGTCGACGATCCCGCCTTGCGGCAGCTCGCGGTCAATGCGCTGGCAACCCAGACCCGGCACCTCAAATGTCGGCAGACCGATCGCCTGACCGATGGAACACCGCTCTACCGTTGCCTGATCACGGCGCCGAACGCCAAGGGCCCACTCGCCGAGATTCCCGACTCGGATCGGAGCGATCTGGCTCTGGCCCTGGTTCGCAACGGTCTCGTGCTGGCCTCCTGCGATGCACCGCGCGCCTACGCCGATGCAGAAGACGACGCGCGTGGTCGCGCCCAGTCCCTTTGGGGTAGAGTGAAAGTAACAGAATACAAACGGAGATGCTCAAGATGACGGCTACAATGTCCAGTGCGGCTCCCGCTGCCGCAATCCGAACAAGGATTATCGCGCGGATGGCGGGGGTCGCCGTGGCGTGCGTGATCGCCGCGGGCTGCATGACCGGCAACGATTCGCAGCCATCCAACCAGACTACCGGTACGCTGCTGGGGGCGGCATTGGGCGGCACCGTTGGCGGCCTCGCCTTCGGCACCGCAGGCGGGGTGGTCGGCGGCGCCCTCGTAGGTGCCCTGGCCGGCAATCTGGTCGGGCGTGCGCTCGACGACCAGGAGCGCCGCCGACTGGCGGAGGCAACGCAGCGCGCCTACGCCTCCGACACGGACGAGGCAACCGTGTACACCGTCCAGCCGACGAAGACGAATTCGTCCGGGCCGCCGCCCCAACCGACGGTCGTCGCTGCGAAGCCCGCCGGCCCCAAGACCACCCGGCCCGATGGCGGCACGTGCCGGCCGATCGAGCTGACTGCGACCAAAAACGGCCAGACAACGCGTGAGACGACGACCTTTTGCCAGTCCGCCGGCTCGAGCGAGCTGAAGCCGGTGTCCGTCTGAGGCCTTCCCGGGATAGCGGCCGGCCAGGCTGCGTATAACCCGCACGCATTGCCTGGCTGGCACGGCGATGATCGTTGCCGGGCTCGCCGGTGCATGGCACGGTCGCCGCTGCGGGGAGCTTCCATGAGCGACATTGTGGGCCACGGACAGAGCCGGGGTCAGGTCTCGGAAGTCGACTTTGTCGCCCTTCAGCCCGGGCAAAAGGTCGGACGCTACGAAATTGTCGCCATCCTCGGCCAAGGCGGCTTCGGAATTACGTATCGCGCCCGCGACTCCCAGCTCAATCGCGAGGTAGCGATCAAGGAGTACCTGCCGTCGGCCCTCGCGGTCCGGCAGGGCGGCGCCACAGTCCTGCCGCGCTCCACGAAGATGTCCGAGGACTTCTCCTGGGGTCGCCAGCGCTTCGTCGAGGAGGGGCGGACGCTCGCGACGCTGCAGCGTGCCCCGGCAATCGTCCGCGTCTTCGACTTTCTCGAAGACAACGGGACAGCCTACATCATCATGGAGCTGGTGCCCGGCACAACGCTCGAGGACCGGCTGAAGGGTGGCAAGACGCTGGCGGCGGCGGAAGTGGACAGGATCCTGTGGCCGCTGCTCGACGGGCTCGAGAAGGTCCATGCGACGGGCTTCCTGCACCGAGACATCAAGCCGGCCAATATCCTGCTCGACGCGGACGGCAATCCGACACTGATCGATTTCGGCGCTTCACGGGCGGCGATCGCCGGTCGCACCACCGCGATGACAGCGATCTTCACGCCCGGCTATGCGGCGGCGGAGCAATTTACTTCGGCCAAGCAGGGGCCGTGGACCGATGTCTACGGGATCTCGGCAACGATCTATCATGCGATTGCGGGCGTGGCACCACCCAGCGCTTTCGATCGCATGCTCGACGATTCCTATCGACCGTTGGCAAAGGTGATGCCGGCAGGTTTCGCGCCGGGGCTGCTGGTCGGTATCGATGCCGGGCTCGAGGTGCGGGCGACGGATCGTCCGCAATCCATTGCAGGCTGGCGCTCGATCCTGACCCGGGCAGGTACTCCCGATACCCAGGCGACGGTCGCCTTGGCCAAACACGAAGACCCCATGACGATGGGGAGAATCGCCGCCAAGCCGGTGCCGGCCGCGGCAACACCGGTGCCGCCGTCGCGCGGACATGGTCGAGGCGTGTGGGCAGCGCTTGCGGCCATGATCCTCCTGTTTGCAGGCGGCGGATACTACTTCCTGGTTGCCAAGGTGCCGCTGCGGGATGCAGCGGCGCCTCCGGTTCCGGCACAATCGGCGGCAATGGAAGCGGAGAAAGCGGCGCGCGCCGAAGCCGAGGAGCTGGCCCGCCTGCGCGCCGAGAAGGAAGCGCGCGACAAGGCCGACGCGGAAGCCGCGGCCCAAAGGAAGTCGGAGGAAGAGGCAAAGCGAAAGGCTGCCGCCGAGGCTGAAGAACGTCGGCGGATCGAGGAGGAAACGCGGCAGAAGATCGAGGCCGAGATCGCAGCAAAGCAGAAGGCCGAAGAGGAGACCCGTCAGAAGGCCGAGGAGGACGCAGCGGCGCGGCGCAAGGCCGAGGAAGACGAGCGGCGAATGGCTGAAACGGCCGAAGGCACGCTGCATCTCTCTCCACTTGAGCGGCAGCACGTGCAGGTCGCCCTTACGGCATTGGGCTTCAACACCAATGGCTCCGATGGCGTTTTCGGCAGTCACACGCGGGACATGATTTCAGCTTGGCAGAAAAGCCGCAGTTTGGCTGCCACCGGCTTTCTGACCGGCACGCAGCACCAGGCATTGTTGCGCGATGCCGCACCGGCCATTCAAAAGTTCGACGACGAGGAGAAGAAGGCACAAGAGGCGAAGAAGAAGGCCGATGAGGAGAAGGCCAAGGCCGACGCCGCTGCGAAGGCACCTCCACCGGCTCCCGCGGCGCCGGCGCCCGCAACTGCCGCGGCCACGCCGCCGGCGGCAAGCGCTGCTGGGCCGGACGGTCTGTGGCGCGGTTCCTATCGCTGCACCGCCAATCGCCTGAGCGGTGAATTCACCGTGGGCCTGCAGATCCGCGTTGCGGGTGGAACGGGGACATGGGTTCGGCCAGGTTCCGGGCCGGGTACGAAGGGTAACCAGTCGATCACGCTTACGATCGCCGGCAACCAGGTCGTCGTCCATCGCGTCTATCATTCCCTGAGCCATCCCGAGGCCGGCTTCGTCACTGCTACGATGGGCGCCCGGCTCGAGGGCAACGTCATCAGCGGCTCCGGGTCCGAGGCCAATAGCGGCGGGCGTGTCTGCGACCTCCTCCTCGATCGCACAAGCCATTGAGCGGTATGGGATCTCCGCCCGGCCTTGCCATGGCCTGACCGATGCGCGATGTCGGCTGAAAGGCAACGAGAGGGATCGACATGGCTGGAAATGCGAAAGCCGCAGCCTTGCGGACGCAGCTCGCGAAGGGCGAATTCATCCTGGCGCCCGGCATCTACGACGGCATCTCGGCGCGTGTCGCCGACCGCATGGGTTTTCCCGCGCTCTACATGACGGGTTATGGCGCCACCGCCTCCATGCTTGGCTTGCCGGATGCCGGGCTTGCCACCTATTCCGACATGGTAGGGCGTGCCGAGATGATCTGCTCGGTGATCGAGACGCCGCTGATCGCCGATGCCGACACCGGCTACGGCGGGCTCCTGAACGTTCAGCGCACGGTGCGTGGCTACGAGGCAGCAGGCGTTGCCGCTATCCAGATCGAGGATCAGGAGATGCCGAAGAAGTGTGGCCATACACCGGGCCGCCGGGTCGTGCCGGCCGAGGACATGGTGCTCAAGATCAGGGTGGCGACCGAGGCGCGGCGGGATCCCGCGACCTTGATCGTTGCGCGGACCGACGCGCGCACTGCCCTGGGTCTCGATGAGGCGCTGCGCCGGGCCAGACTTTATGAGGAGGCCGGCGCAGACATCATCTTCGTCGAGTCGCCGGAAAGCGAGGCCGAGCTCGAGCGTATCGGCCGGGAGGTGGAGAAGCCGCTGCTCGCCAATATGGTCGAGTTCGGCAAGACGCCGCGCGTGGAGGCGGCCCGGCTCAAGAAGTGGGGTTTCGATCTCGCCATCTATCCGGGGCTCGGCTTCAGTGTGGCCGCCGAGGCCATGCGCGAGGCCTGGCTGCATCTCAAGAAAAAAGGGACGAGCCTCGACATGAAGGTGCCGCAATATCGCGGCATGCACGAGTTGATGGGGTTTCCCGACGTGTGGGACTTCGAGAAGAAGTGGGCGCAGGATTGAACGGGCGGCAGTTCTTCGAGCTTCTGGCCCGCCTGCCGGCGCGCGTATGGCTGCAGGCGGCACTTGGCCTGATCGGCTTCGTCGTGCTCGCGGTGCTGGGCTTTGCCGTGATCGCCGGCGTCGCCGCGGTCGCGCTGGTGGCCATTCTTGCATTCAAGGCCAAGGCGTGGCTGCGGGCTCTGTTTGCAGGCGCGCCGCGGGAAGGCCCGCCTGCCGAGCGGCGCACGAGGGTAACCGATGTTTCGTACGAAATCGTCGATCGCCGCGACGAGGATCGACGGTAGCGGTCAGACCCGGACGATCTTGCCGGGATTCATGATGTTCTGCGGATCGAGGGCGCGCTTGAGGGTGCGCATCACATCGAGCTCGATCTTGCTGCGGTAGTGCGCCAGTTCGTCGACCTTCAATCGGCCGATGCCATGCTCGGCCGAGATCGAGCCGCCGTAGCTCACGACCAGATCATAGACCGCGCGGCTGATCGCATCTCCGTGCTTCATGAAGCGTGCCTTGTCCCAGCCGGCCGGAGCCTGGCAATTGAAATGCAGATTGCCGTCGCCGACATGACCGAAAGGCACGGGCCGACCCTCCGGCAGGACCTTCTTCATGGCCGCCAAGCCCTCGCGCATGAAGGAGGGGATCCGGCTCACCGCGACCGAGATGTCGTGCTTGAGGGAGGGACCCTCGCGCTTCTGGGCCTCCGAGTGGTTCTCGCGCAACGCCCAGAAGGCGCGCGCCTGCGCCTCGTTCTGGGCGATGGCGGCATCGAGCACGAGGCCCTTTTCCATCGCCTCGCCGAGATAGCCTTCCATCTTCTCCGTGAGACCACCTTCGTTCCCAGCCTCGCGGCGCGCCCGCGTGGAGGACCATTCGAGCAGCACGTACCAGTCGTGCCTATCCGTCAGCGGATCGGCGGCTCCGGGAAGGTGCTTCAGGACCAAGTCGATGCCCTGGCGGCTCATCAGCTCGCACGAAGTGACATTGTCTTCGGACGCGGCATGCGCGCCGCTCAGCAGCTCGACGGCCGCGTCGGGGGTGGGTACGGCGATCCAGGACGTCGCGACATCCTTGGCCTTGGGCCAGAGCTTCAACACGGCCTTGGTGATGATGCCGAGCGTGCCTTCGGCACCGAGATAGAGGTCGCGCAGGTCGTAGCCGGTATTGTCCTTCTTGAGAGCACGCAGGCCGTTCCAGATGTCGCCCGCCGGCGTCACCACCTCGAGGCCGAGCACGAGCTGACGGGCATTGCCATAGTGGAGCACCTGCACGCCGCCGGCATTGGTCGAGAGATTGCCGCCGATGGTGCAGCTTCCCTCGGCCGCAAGACTCAGCGGAAACAACCGGTCGTGTGCCGCCGCCTCTTCCTGGATGGTCTTCAGCACGACGCCGGCCTCGACCGTCATCGAGTAGCCGATCGTATCGACCTCGAGAATGCGGCTCATGCGGGCGAGCGACAGCACGATCTCGCGGCCGGACTCGTCGGGGGTCGCACCTCCCATGAACCCGGTGTTGCCGCCCTGCGGCACGATGGCGACCTTCTCGGCAGCGCAGACCTTGACGACAGCCGCTACCTCCTCGGTGGTGGCGGGCCGCACGACAGCAAGCGCGGTCCCCAGATAGTTCTCGCGCCAGTCGGTGAGATAGGGATGCCTGGCCCGCGCGTCGGTGACCAGCCCCTTGTCGCCGACGACAGATCGCAACTTCTCGACGAACACCGAGGCGTTGGCAGTCATGACAGGCGCAGAACTTTGCCCGGATTCATGATGTTCTTTGGATCGAGCGCGCGCTTGATCGTCCGCATGGTGTCGAGCTCGATCCTGGACCGGTAGTGCGCAAGCTCGTCGAGCTTCTCGATGCCGATGCCGTGCTCGGCGGAGATCGAACCCGCCATCGAGGTAATGAGATCATTCACGGCCCTGGTAATGGCAGGCGAATACTGTTTCAGCGTCTCGCGATCCATGCCCCTGGGACCCATGAAGGAGAAATGGATATTGCCGTCGCCGATATGGCCCAGAGGGTAGGGGCGAATTGTCGGCAGGATATCAAGGGTCGCCTTGATGCCTTTGTCGATGAATTCGGGAATCTTGGAAATCGATACCGAGATGTCGTAGCTCAAGCCTGGGCCCTCGGCACGTGAGGCTTCGGCGACGCCCTCGCGAATGCGCCACATGTTGCGCGACTGCGCCTCCGTCTGCGCGATCACGGCATCGAGCACGCGACCGGCTTCCATTTGCTCGGCGAGAAACTGCTCCATCTTCTCCGACATGCCCTCGGCGCCATCCTTGCGTAACCGCGAGGACGACCATTCGAGCAGCAGGTACCAGGGCGTCCCGGCCTTGAGCGGATCCTGCGTGCCCGGAAGGTGGCGCAGCACCATGTCCGTGCAGGTGCGGCTCATCAGCTCGCAGGAACCGACATTGTCCTCCGACGCCGCATGAGCCTCGGAAAGAATCTCGATCGCCGCCTGAGGATCGCGAATAGCGAGCCAGGCCGTGCAAACATCCTTCGGTGCAGGCCAAAGCTTCAACACCGCCTTGGTGATGATGCCGAGCGTTCCTTCGGCGCCCATGAAGAGGTGCTTGAGGTCGTAGCCGGTATTGTCCTTCTTGAGCGAGCGCAGGCCGTCCCAGATATCACCGTTCGGCAGCACCACCTCGAGGCCCATCACCAGGTTGCGCGCATTGCCGTAACGCAGCACCTGCACCCCGCCGGCATTTGTCGAAAGATTGCCGCCGATCATGCAGGAACCCTGGGCGCCGAGGCTCAGCGGAAAGAAACGGTCATGGCTGGCTGCTGCCTCCTGCAGGGTTTGCAGCACACAGCCCGCCTCGACGGTCATGGAGTAGCCAACTGCGTCGACGTTCAGCACATGGTTCATGCGGCCGAGTGACAGCAGGATGCCCTGATGGGTCGGCCATGGCGTGGCGCCGCCCATCAGCCCGGTATTGCCGCCCTGGGGGACGATGGCGATGCCACTGTCATGGCAGACCTTCACCACCCCGGAGACTTCGTCGGTATTGGCCGGCCGCACGACCACGGCCGCCGTTCCGACGAGCGAGCCGCGCCAGTCGGTCACGAACGGCTGCTTGTCCTGCTCGTCCAGGATCAGGCCCTTTTCTCCGACGATGGCGCGCAGCGAATCGAGGACCGCAGGCGTCACAGGCGCGGTCGGAATAGCGGGAATGGCGGTATCGGGCATCGTTTCCTCTCTCGCCCGCGAGCTTAGCCTCGACCCCTCGTCCCGTCATCCGCGGCTGCCCGGCGCAGCCGGTCGTTGATCGCGACGCCCAAGCCCGTCTGCGGGATGGGCATGACCGCGATGCGGCCGATGCCCGGCCGGTCAAGCGCGCGCATGTAGGCAAAGAGGTTGGCCGCGGCCTCGGCAAGATCGCCGGCAGGGCTGAGATTGCACGTCATCACGGCGCCGGCCGGCGGATGCGGCCCGAAAGCCAGCAATCCCTCATCGGGAGAGACCTGCCTGGCCTCGAGCCGAACCGGCCGCGATGGCGCGTAGTGACTCTCGAGTTGACCCGGCGAGGAGCGGATGGCGCTGCCTGTCGGCAGGGCGTCGGACAGCTCAACGGGGCCGACGACGACTTCAATGGCTTCGCGTGTAGCGCCACCCGGGCGCAACAGGACGGGCGTCGGGCCCGTGAGATCCAGCACGGTCGATTCGACGCCGACGAGGCAGGGGCCGCCATCCAGGATCAGCGGAACGCGCTCGCCGAGCGAGTCCGCGACATGGTCGGCCCGTGTGGGACTGACGGCGCCGCTGCGATTGGCCGAGGGCGCCGCGAGCGGCAAGCCGGCGGCGCGGATCAGCGCCTGCGCCACCGGATGCAACGGCGCGCGAATAGCCACCGTGTCGAGTCCCGCCGTCGTCAGCAAGGCGATGGCGGAGCGCTCTGCCCTCGGCAGGACGAATGTCAGCGGACCCGGCCAAAATCTCGCCGCGAGCCTGTCGGCGGCCTCGCTCCACTGCACGAAGCGCCGGGCGTCTGCAACGTCGACGACATGCGCGATCAGGGGGTTGAACTTCGGCCGGCCCTTGGCCTCGAAGATGGCCGCGACAGCGCGCTCGCTGGTGGCATCGCCGCCGAGGCCATAGACGGTCTCGGTCGGGAAGGCGACAAGGCCGCCCTTGCGCAAGAGGCTTGCTGCCTCCTCGATCGTGGCAGCGGTCGGCTCGACGATCCTCACTGAGCGGCCTTGCTGCGCGCGATGAAATGCGGATTGCTGAAGCCCGGCTTGCCATAAAGGAGAGCTCGTCCGTCCGTCGTCACGACTTCGCCACCGGCGGCCACGAGGACGGCCTGGCCCGCCGCGGTATCCCATTCGTTCGTCGGGCCGAAACGTGGATAGATGTCGGCCTGCCCCTCGGCGATCAGACAGAACTTCAATGACGACCCGGCCTGCCTGCGCTCGGCGACTGTGAGGCCGTTGCTACGGAACCAGATATCGAGATCGCTGTAGATCGAATGGCTGCGGCTGGCAAAGGCAGTCAGGCCGGTCGATGGCGGCACGCGGGTTGCGATGCGCTGGAATGAGCCTCCCTTATCGCTTTTGTCGGCGCCCAGCCCGGCGGCGCCGCGCCACAGGATGTCGCTCGCCGGCGCGAGCACAATGCCGAGGATGGGTTGGCCGCCATCGATCAAGGCGATGTTCACGGTGAACTCGCCGTTCCTCTTGATGAACTCCTTGGTCCCGTCCAGCGGATCGACCAGCCAGAACGGGCCGCCGTTCAGCTTGGGCATGCGCCCTGCTGCCATTTCCTCCTCGGCGACCACCGGTGTGTCCGGTGTGAGGTCGCGCAAGCCTGCCAGGATGACCGCCTCCGCGGCGTGATCGGCGTCGGTCACCGGGCTCTTGTCGGCCTTGGTACGTTCGCCCAGGTCGCCGGCATAGATGCGCATGATCTCGCGCGCCGCGGCGCGGGCGAGGCCGGTGCAGGTCGCGCGAAGCGTTTCGAGGGGAGGGAGGGTTCGAGACACGGGACGGTTGCTTTGGCGGCGGCGACCTTATAACCCATTCGTTCATGGCAAACAGGCTTTTGGGTGTCATTTCCGCGATGCCCGAGGAACTTGCGCATCTTGCCGATGATTCAGGCGGCCGGATCGCCGTCGGCGGGCTTTCCTATCTCAAAGGCCACATTGCCGGCCGCGAGGCGATTTTCGTCGAATGTGGAATGGGCAAGGTCAACGCAGGCGTTGCCGCCGCGCTGATGCTCGATCGCTTCCCTTGTACCGCCGTGATGTTCTGCGGCGTGGCCGGCGGCCTCGATCCCGAACTGGGCGTCGGCGACGTCGTCGTGGCGACGCGCAATATCCAATACGACTACGGCGCCGAGCTCGAGGCGGGCTTCAAGACCTACCAGCCAGGAAAGCCGCCGCTGCCGGGCTTCGATGACGCCCATGGCTATGACGTTCCCGGCGATCTTGTCGAGCGACTGAAAGCGGCCGTGGCGGGTGTCATGTTCGAGCCGCTGCCGCCGAATATCGATGCCGGTCGACGCCTGCCTCGAGTGAGCTTTGGGCCGATTGCAACCGGCGACTGCTTCGTGAACAGCCCGCGCACGCGACAAAGGCTCCATGGCACCTATGGCGCGCAAGCCTGCGAGATGGAGGGCGGCGCCGTGGCACAGGTCGCCGAGCGTTTCGGCAACCTGCCGCTGGTGAACGTTCGCTGTCTCAGCGATCTCGCGGGAGCGGACAGCCATCTCGACTTCGGAGCTTTTCTGCCGATTGCGGCGCGCAATGCATCGCTGGTTGCGCACAAGGTTGCGCCGGTCATCTAGAGGAGACATTCATGGGCAGGCTCGATGGCAAGGTCACCATCGTGACAGGCGCAACCAGCGGCATCGGTCGGCGCACTGTCGAGATCTTCGTCGGGGAGGGCGCCAGGGTGGTGGCGACCGGCCGGCGTGAGGAGCTTGGCCGAACGCTCGAACAGGCACTGGGCAAGGACAAGTGCCTGTTCGTGAAAGCGGACGCCACCCAGGAGCGCGAAGTGAAGGCGATGATCGAGGCCTGTCTTGGCAAGTGGGGCCGGCTCGACTGCCTGTTCAACAATGCCGGTGGCCCCGCGCCGGTCGGTGGCATCGAGACGGTGCCGGTCGACGGCTTCGACGCGGCCATGGCCACACTCGTGCGCTCGGTGATGCTCGGCATGAAGCACGCCGCGCCCGTCATGATGAGGCAGGGCCGCGGCAGCATCATCAACAACGGCAGCGTGGCCGCGCGTCGCGCCGGCTATTCGACGTCCATGATCTATGGTGCGGCGAAAGCGGCGGTGAATCACCTGACCGTGTGCGCCGCCATGCAGCTCGGCGAGAAGAACGTCCGGGTGAACTCGATCTCGCCGGGCGGCATTGCCACCGGTATTTTCGCCAAGGCGCTCGGGTTGCCGCCCGACAAGGCCGACGGCTACGCCGAGGCGATGAAGGCGAGCATGGCCAGGAACCAGCCGATCCCGCGCGCCGGCATGACCGACGATATTGCCTACGCTGCCGTGTTCCTCGCGTCCGACGAGTCGAGCTTCGTCAACGGCCACGATCTCGTGGTCGATGGCGGTCTGGTCGGCGGCCGCCAGTGGACGCCCCATCAGGAAGGGGTGAAGGCGATGCGACAGGCCTTCGGTGTCGACGAGAGCTAACCGAATTGCATCGGGTGTGAAGTTCGATGCAGAAGCTGTGGATTAAATCGCCGCGCCGGCCTAACCTGCTCTTTCTAAAGGGGGAGTGGGAGAGATGCGTGGGTACCTGTTGCTCGCCATAGGCGCGATGGTGGCCGGGTGCGCGCAGCCTACGCCCGATCTGTCGTACCGGCCGGTCAGTCTGCCCGAGCCCTACAGGGACTATCCCGAGCCGCCAGCCGGTACGCCGATCGAGGCCGGCCTTCCCGTGAAACTGGACGAGCGCCAGCAGGAGGCCGTGGTCTCCGCCGTTCTCAAATGGATGAAGGAACCGCGGACGGCTTCGTTCGGCGAGTTGCGGGCCGCCAGGAACAAGCGTGGCTGGATTACCGTATGCGGCGGGGTGAGCGGCCGCAATTCGGCCGGAGCCACGATCGGCATGGCGCCCTTCATCGGCGTCATGAAGAGCAAGCCCGCCCCTTCGGAATTCATCGTCGTCGAGATCGGTGCGTTCAACCCCGAACGCGCCGATGTCGAAACGCTTTGCCAGGAAAGCGGAATAGGCAGCACCCCGCGAGCAGGTTCCTAGACTAGCGCCGGACAGCGCGGGCCTCGAGTTGGCGAACGATCTCGGCTACGACCTCCATTGGCCGGTGGCTGACATCGACGACGATGGCCCGCTCGTCGGACGCCGGCTCCTCCAACGTGGCGAACTGGCTGTCGAGCAGCGCCGCCGGCATGAAATGGCCCTTGCGCTTCGCGATACGCCGATGGATGAGCTCGCGCGAGCCGCGTAGATAGATCAGCATCACGTCCGGGTGTTCGCCAATGATGATGTCGCGATAGGCTCGCTTCAGCGCGGAACATGTGAGCACGCCCGACTCGCCGCGCCCGCGCCAGCCATCGATTTCAGCCGCGATCTTCTCCAGCCACGGCCGACGATCGGAGTCGGTGAGCGGCGTGCCGGCGCGCATCTTCTCCACATTCGCCTGCGGATGGAAGTCGTCGCCTTCCTGGAACTGGCAATGCAGCGCGTCCGCCAGCATTCTGGCAATGGTCGTCTTGCCCGATCCCGAGACCCCCATCACCACTGCGATGGTCAAGGAAGCCCTCTCCTGCGGCAGGGCTCTACTTGGTCCGCCGACGCGCCTTCTCGAGATCCGGCACCGCGGCCGATGCCGCGGCAATGCGTGGCGAGGAGGTGACTTTGAGCGCCTCGGCGGCCGCCTCGTTCTCCATGATCTTGGCCATGACGGCCTGACCGGCGCGCTGGAACACGCCGCGATTCTCGATCAGGAACGTCTGCGATTCGCGAAGCTTCCTCACGTAGCCGTTGATCTCCGGCGCGACATAGCGCGCAACTAGATCCCAGCTCCTGAACGTATTCTCGATGTTGGCCCAGTCATGGACGAAGCCTACCACCGTGCCGAACCCACCGCTCGTCTCGTAGACCGACTTGATCATCTTCACGAGATCATCGGGCGTTCCGATCACGGCTGCGGAACCCGGCGCAAGGGCCGTTTTCTCGATCGCGTCGTCGGGCGACGTAAAGGCCACGGAGCCCGGCAATTGCAGGGTGCCGTGGACGTATTCGTTGTGCCAGCGCATCAGGCCGTGCCGAGCCTCCTCGATCGCCTTCTCGCGTGTTTCGGCGATGTGCCAGTTGAGCAGGACACGCCAGTTCCTGCGATCGACGGTCTGGCCGTGTTTCTTCGCCGCCGTCTCGGCGAAGCGCCACTGGGTCGCCAGAGCCGTGAGGCCTTCGCTCGACTGCGAGCCCAGCGAGATGATGCCGATGCCGTACTTGCCCGCCAGCGTCATGCCCGACGGACTGATCTGCGAGGCGACGGCAAAGGGCATATCCTCCTGCAACGGCAGAAGCTGCAATGCCGCGTCCTGCAGTGTGAACCATTCGCTCTTGGCGGTTACACGCTCACCCTTGAACAGACGCCGGATAACGCCGATCGCTTCGTCCTGGCGGTCCCGCTGGACCATCGGATCGATGCCGAGCGTATGCGCATCCGATGCCAGCGCACCCGGACCCGAGCCGAAAATCACCCGGCCGCCCGTCATGTAGTCGAGCTGCACCATGCGCTGCGCCACGTTGTAGGGATGGTGGTAGGGCAGCGAGATCACGCCGGTTGCGAGCTTGATGCGCTTGGTGTGCTCGCCCGCCGCGGCCAGGAACATCTCGGGCGAGGCGATCATCTCCCAGCCGGACGAATGATGTTCGCCGCACCAGAATTCGTCGAAACCGAGCTCGTCGAGATGCTGCACGAACTTCAGGTCGCGGCGGAACTGCAGCATCGGATGTTCGCCGATAGGATGATGCGGGGCGAGAAAAGCGCCGAAACCCAGCCGATGCATAAGACCTCCCTGAACAGGCGGTCATTCGCCTAACATGTCGGCTCGGTGA
>NZ_DATBFE010000162.1:0-5413 GCF_036558665.1 Reyranella sp.
GGCGTATCGACCGCTGCGATGGAAGTCGCGGATGAGATCCTCGAAGCGGGTGCCGACGACGAACAGATCGGCGGCGTTCAGCAATGCCTCGCAGCGGCTGTTGAAGACGACCAGGCGGTCGTCCTTGTCCCACAGCGCGAAACCGTCGGAGAGGCTTTCGATCGCGTCGGTGAGGCGGGCCCTCGCCAGCTCGACCAGGGCCTGGGCGCGACGTTCCTGCGTGACGTCGGTGTAGATCGAAACGAACCCGCCGGACGGGATCGGGTTGCGGCGGATGTCGAGCACCGTTCCGTTGGGCCGCGTCCGCTCGTCGACGAAGGAACGGTCGATCGACGACAGGTGGCTCTCGACCAGGGCGTCGACGTCGCAAACGCCGTACTCGCCGCGGTCGGCGATATGGCGGACGAAATCCTCGAACAGGATCTGGTGACCGACCCGGTCGTCCGGCAGCTCGAGCAGTTCCTGGAAGTGCCGGTTCCAGGCGACCATGCGGCGGTCGCGATCGAACATCACGACGCCGTGCCCCATGTTCTCGAACGTCACCCGCAGCGCCGCACTGCGCCGCTCCAGTTCGCGCGTGCGTTCCTCGACCACCTCCTCGAGACGCGCGGCGGCCTGTTTGCGCTCCTCCAGCAGACGTCCCAGCTCGATGGCATTGCCGCGAAAGACCTCGACGGCCCGGCCCATCGCCGCGATCTCGTCGCCGCCCCGAACGGCCACGGGCGCATCGAGCCTGCCGGCGGCAATGGCCAGCATGCCGTCGCTGAGCCCGGTCAGGCGACGCACGATGTTGCGGCCGACATAGAGCCAGACGATCAGGGCCGAGGTCAGCAGGCTGAGCGCGACCAGCACCACCAGCAGCCGGGTGCTGAGGCGCTGGACGGAGAGCGCGGCGCTGGTCGAGTCGCTGACATCCTCCTTGGCGGCGGCGGCGAGGCGGTCCACGGCGCCGGCCAGCCGGGCCGACAGGCGTGCATTCTCGGCCAGCAGTTTGCGGCCCTCGCCGATCAGCGTCAGCTCCTGCTTGCGCATTGCCGTAATGGCCTGCGGGCCTTCGGCGAAAGTGCGCAGCTTGCCGATCTGCGCCTGGAAGAGCGGCCTGAGCTTGGGCGCGAGGTCGACCGCGGTCGCATCGAGCTCGCGCAGGGCGCGCTGAAGCTGGAACGCCAGGATCGGCAGTCGTCGATCCTGGTCGGTCGTCGAGGCTTCGGCGAGCATGTCGGCGGCGGCGGAGAACCGGCTCTGCGCCGTCTGGATCGGCCGCAGTTGCGCGAGCGCCGTCGCCAGGCGACTCGCCGCCTCGCTGTCCTGGCTGCCCCGTGCGATCTGGCCTTCGAGCATTGCGGTCCAGGGGGAAAGCAGGCGCCCTGTTTCGTCGTTGGCCCGAAAGACCTCGCGCTGCAGGCTCCTGACGCGCTCGTTGGCGTCCAGCCGGCGCGCCACCAGATCCTCGAGACTCGAAAGATTGGCGATCAAGGACCCGACGAGCGGCTCGATCTCGGAGAGGGGCGAGGCCTTGTCCGTCTTGTTCCGCAGCTCGCCCAGTTTGTCATCCAGGCGCGCGACTTCCGCTTCCAGCCCGGCCTTGACCTCGTCACGCTGCGCCGGGTCCGTCGCCGCCAGCAGTGCCGGCGCCGCGGCGATGATGCGCTCGGCGGAGCGGGACAGCTCGAGCGCGGCGAGGGCGGGCGGAACCCGGGCATCGATCACCTCGAGGCGATCGCCGACCCGACCGAACGAATAGATGCCTGCCGCGGCGGCCAGCAGGGCGAAGGCGCTGATGCCGAGGAACGCCAGCAGCAGCCGCGTCCGCACTCCGACGTTCCAGACGCGGACCGTGGAAGGTTCCGCGTCTTCGGCCTTGGCTGCTGCCATGAAGTACCGGCCCCTGGAACCAGGTTTCACCTTTATTATGGCGCAGCGCGATGCGCTATGTCACGTATCGTGCAGGAATACGGGACAGTCGATCGCGTAGCGTCGTTTCCGCTGACAGCCTGGTGCGCGTAGCGGTGCGTCCAGCCATTGCCGTAGGAGGGCGGGCATGGAACGGAAGACGAAGCGGCGGACGATCCTGTCGGCCGGAAGCTCCCTGGTCGCTGCGGCCCCGTTCGGTCTCGCCGCGCCTGCGATCGCGCAAGGGGTCCGGCGCCTCAAGATGGTGACCGACTGGCCCGCCGATGTGCCGGGACCGCAGAACAGCGCAGTCCGGCTGGCCAGGTCGATCGGCGACGCCACCGGCGGTCGCCTCGAGGTCGAGGTGTTTGCCGCGGGGGCGCTCGTGCATGCCTTCGAGACATTCGACGCGGTCGGCGCCGGCGTCGCCGACATGTATCACTCCTACGAAGGCTACTTCGCGAACAAGTCGCCGGGATTCTTTTTCTTTGCGACGGTGCCCTTCGGCCTCACCGCGGACGAAATGTTCGCATGGGTCCGCTATGGCGGCGGCCAGGAGCTGTGGGATGCGCTCAGCGGACAGTTCAATGTGAAGGCGCTCCTCGGCGGGTCCACCGGCTGTCAGATGGGCGGCTGGTTCACACGCGAAGTTGCCTCGGTCGACGCCTTCAAGGGTCTGAGGTACCGCATGGCCGGCCCCGGCGCCGAGGTACTGCGGCGGCTGGGAGCCACCGTCGTTCTTCTGCCCGGAGGCGAGATCGCGTCGGCGCTGAAATCCGGCGCGATCGACGCCAGCGAATGGATCGGCCCGTGGCAGGACATGCTGATCGGGCTGCACAAGACGGCGCAGTATTATTACTACCCCGGCTTCCACGAGCCCGGCGCGGCCTGGTCGTTCGGCATCAACAAGAGCCTTTGGGACAGTCTGACAGCAGATGATCGCCGCATCATCGAGACGACAGCCGCCGCCGAATACATACGCTCCCTGGCAGAATTCAACGCCAACAACGCGGCCTCGCTGCGCGAGCTGCGGGAGGACAAGGCCATCAAGATCCTGAAGTTCGACGACAATCTGCTGAAGGAGCTCTATCGCCTGAGCCGGGAGGTCGTCGCCGAAGCAGGGGCCGCCGACGAGATTTCCCGCAAGATCTACGCCAGCTACCAGAGATTCCGTGCCGGTGCCGTGCCCTGGACCGACATCGCCGAACGCGCGTTCCTGAATGCGCGTGCCCTCGGATGAACAATCCTGCCGCCTTCGACGGCCGCGTGATCGTCGATGAACGGATCTGCGAGATTGCCGTGAAGGGCCCGTGCATTTGCAGCGTCGTCGACAGCCAGATGGCCCTCCTTGCCGGCATCGTCGCTTGGTGCACCAGCCGGTGCTGAACCAGGGAGGCAAAGAATGAAGACGCATCGATTGGCTCTGCGGAGCGGTACAGGCGCGACTTCGGCACCTTCCCGGCTACCGGGGAGGAGACTGCGGCGCCGAACTCTTTTCGCGGCATCCGGCCTTGTGGCCACCGCGGGCCTTGCGGCGCCGGCGATCGCCCAGGGCGTCCGCAGGTTGAAAATGGTGACCGATTGGGTCGAGGGGATGACGGGTTTCCACGCCAGCGCGGTTCGATTTGCACGAACCGTGGAAACCGCGACCGCGGGGCGCATCGGGATCGAGGTCTTTCCGGCGGGCAAGCTGGTCCCCGCCTTCCAGACGTTCGACGCGGTCAGCGCGGGCGTCGCCGACCTGTACCACTCGGCCGAGTACTACTGGGAGAAGAAATCACGCGCTTTCGACTTCTTTGCCGCGGTTCCCTTCGGCTTCACTGCGCAGGAGCTGTTCGGCTGGGTGCACTACGGCGGCGGCCAGGAATTGTGGGATGAGCTCAGCGGCCGGTTCAACATCAAGGCGCTGCTCTGCCTCAACACCGGCACCCAGATGGGTGGCTGGTTCAATACCGAGATCAGGTCAGCGGACGACTTCAAGGGACTGCGCTACCGCATGCCCGATCCCGGCGCCGAGGTGTTGCGGCGGCTGGGCGCGATCGTCGTGACGCTGCCCGGCGGCGAGATCGTGCAGGCGCTCAAGTCCGGCGCCATCGACGCCAGCGAGTGGGTCGGTCCCTGGCCCGACATGGCGATGGGCCTGCACAAGGCTGCGAGCTACTACTATTACGCCGGCTTTCACGAGCCGGGCACCGGCATTGCCGTAGGGATCAACAAGGCGATTTGGCAAAGTCTCGACGGCAGCGATCGTCAGATCATCGAAGCGGTCGCCGCGAGCGAATACTCGCGCTCCCTGGCGGAATTCAACACCAACAACGCGTCGTGGCTTGGCAAGCTGCAGGCCGAGGGCGACGTCAGGATCATGAAATTCCCCGATGCCGTCCTGAAGGCATTCCTTGTGCTGAGCAAGGACGTCGTCGCAGAGATCGGCGCCGCTGATCCCTTGTCGAGGAAGATCTACGAGAGCTACCAGACGTTTCGTGCCGGCGCGATCGCATGGAGCAACATCGCCGAGCATGCTTTCCTCAATGCGCGTGCCCCCGGATGATCGCCCGCGCCGTCAGCCCGCCGGCGCCGCGAAGTGGAGAAGCTGGCGCTTCAGGACATCGAAATCGACCGGCTTGGCGATGAAGTCGGCCGCGCCGTGCGCGTCGGCGATGCGCCGCCGCTCGTCGTCGCCGTAGGCCGTCACCATCATGACCGGCAGCTCCGGCCAGCGCTTCTTGATCTCGCCGAGCAGCGTCAGCCCGTCCATGCCCGGCATGTTGATGTCGGACAGGATGACGATCAGTTGCGGCCGGATGCCCTGGCCCAGCATGACGAGCGCCGCCTCGCCGGAATCGGCGAAGTGCAGGACGTAGAGGCCCTCGCGCACCTCGCGGCGGAAGCGCTGGCGGAACAACTCGCCGACGTCGGGCTCGTCGTCGACGATCAGGATGCTGACGCTCATGCCGGTCTCCTCTCCGCGGCGGGTCCGCGCCGCGGCAGGCGGACCGTGAATTCGGTGAAGTCGCCCGGCGCGCTCGCGACCTCGATGGTCCCGCCGTGCTGCTGGGTGACGATGTCGTAGCTGATCGAGAGGCCGAGCCCGGTGCCCTCGCCGGTCGGCTTGGTGGTGAAGAAGGGCTGGAACAGGCGTTCGCGGTGTTCGGGCGAGATGCCGGTGCCGTTGTCGCGGATGGCGATCTCGACCGCGTCGCCCAGCTCGCGCGTGCGCACCCGGAGCGTCGGCCGGAACGTCGCGTCGCCCTGCCGGGCGCGTCGCGCCACGGCGTAGAAGCCGTTGCCGATCAGGTTCAGGAACACGCGCGTCATGTCCTGCGGCACGATCTCGATCGGCGCCAGGTCGGCCTGCAGCTCGCGCTCGAGGGTGACGTTGAAGCTCTGGTCCTGGGCGCGCGCGCCGTGATAGGCGAGGTTGAGCGCCTCCTCGAGCACGGCGTTGATGTCGACGCTCTGGCGCTCGCCGCTGCCGCCGCGCGAGTGCAGCAGCATGCTGCGCACGATGCCGTCGGCGCGC
>NZ_DATBFE010000163.1:0-9687 GCF_036558665.1 Reyranella sp.
GCGGTCCTCCGGGGCGAATTATCTCGGGATTCGTTTCGCTGTCACCTGTTCCGTCTGGTCCCGAACGCAAGGAGGGATCCTTGATCGGGCCGCGAAGGCATCCCTCCGGGTTTACACTCGACCGCTCCATAGACGCGCTCCACGCCCGCTAGCTGCAGGGCCGCCACATAGCGACACGCGATAGTCGACCGGAGGCGCGCAGTCCCTAGACCGTGTACGGCGAGGGCTTACGAGAAATCGTTCCGGCGACTGCTTCGCATCTTGCGGGCTTGCGCCAGCGCCAGTAGCTTCGCGCCCGCGCAACAAAGCCCGCCCGAAAGGAGGCGTCCGTCGTGATGGCGTTCATTGCCGACCGTCTTGGCCGTATCAAGCCCTCTCCGACCAATGCCGCCCAAGGCAAGTTCCTGGAGATGAAAGCGGCGGGCAAGGACGTGATCGGCCTTGCCGCCGGCGAGCCGGATTTTCCGACGCCCGACCACATCAAAGAGGCGGCGATCGCGGCCATCCGCAACAACGACACGAAGTACACCGCCGTCGCCGGCACGCCGGCACTGCGCCAGGCGATTTGCGCCAAGATGAAGCGCGACCACGGGCTCGACTACAAGCCGGCGCAGACAGTCGTCACCTCGGGCGGCAAGCAGATCATCTTCAATGCAATGCTGGCGACGCTCAATCCGGGCGACGAGGTGATCATCCCCGCGCCCTACTGGGTCTCCTATCCCGAGATGGTGCTGGTGGCCGACGGCACACCGGTGATCGTCGACTGCCCCGAACAGCAGGGCTTCAAGCTCAAGCCCGAGGCGCTGGAGCGCGCGATCACGCCCCGGACCAAGTGGCTGATCCTGAACTCGCCAAGTAATCCCACGGGCGCGGCCTACACACACGGCGATCTCCGCGCGCTCTGTGACGTGCTGCTCAAGCACCCGCAGGTCCATGTGCTGACCGACGACATGTACGAGAAGCTGGTCTATGACGACTTCAAGTTCGCGACGCCGGCCGAGGTCGAACCCAAGCTCTACGACCGCACGCTCACCATGAACGGCGTCTCCAAGGCGTACAACATGACCGGCTGGCGCATCGGCTATGCCGCGGGGCCGCAGAAGCTGATCGACGCCATGATCACGGTACAGAGCCAGAGCACCTCGAACGCGAGTTCGATCAGCCAGGCGGCGTCGGTGGCGGCACTGAACGGGCCGACCGACTTCATTCCCAAGAACGTCGCCGTGTTCAAGCAGCGCCGCGATCTGATCGTGTCGATGCTGAACCAGTCCCGGGGCCTCAAATGCCCGCGGCCCGAGGGCGCGTTCTACGTCTATCCGTCCTGCGCCGGCGCGATCGGCAAGCAGACGCCGGACGGCAAGACCATCGCCAACGACACCGACTTCGTTAACTATCTCCTGGACGCCGAGGGCCTCTCGGTGGTCCAGGGCTCCGCCTTCGGCCAAGGCCCGGCCTTCCGCATCTCCTACGCCACTGCGACCGACCTGCTCGAGGAAGCCGGCCGCCGCATCCAGCGCGCCTGCGCGGCGCTCGGATAGGCAAAAAACCTGCATCACGAGGCGCCCGGCCCTGCAAACGGGACCTGCCGTTTTCCTTCACCGGAGAGCATTGCTGCCGAAAGGCTCGGCCAACATGAGCGTTGCGAAGACACGCTGCCATGTGCGCCTCAATTGCTGTGCTCTATCCGGGTGACGACGTAGCTCCGGCCGTCGCGCTCGACCTTGAAGCGGATCTTGTCGCCCGGCGTGAGGCCTTCGAGCATCGCCTTGTCGGAGACGCGGAAGACCATGGTCATGGTCTGCATGAAGAGCTCGGGAATCCCCTGGTGCCGGATCGTGATCGTGCCCACGGCCCGGTTGGTCGCCACGACCTGGCCCGCCGCAAGCTGGCCGGGGGAGGCTTCTACGTCGGGCATCTCGTCGACCTCATCATCAGGTCCGGCAGCCCACGCGGCTTGCGATGCCAGCAGGGGAGCCGACATTGCAGCAATCAGGACGACTGCTGTGAATTTGAGAAGCACGCTGTGCGCCATTTTTTCCTGTCCTTGCCCGTCCGAAGTCGCAATCGCCGTCAGCAGGGGCAGCGGAGATACTTGCCCCGTCGCCACAGGTCAACGCCGTCTGCGATCGATCTCACCGGGATCGAATCGCTGCGAGCGGCCGGAGCAACTCCTTCAGGAGATGACGCGCAACGATCGGACGCGGGAGAAATCGCGGTCGTGTGTGACCAGCGCGGTGGCGCCGATGGCGAGGGCACTAGCGGCCTGGACAGCGTCGGGCAACTTGAGATCGAGGGAAGCGCGCAATCGTGCCGCACTTTCCGCAATGTCCATGTCGAGCGCGAGAGGCTGCCATGATTCGAGGATCGACCGATAGCGACTTGCCAGCACCTCGTCCCCGGCCTGCAACGGACCAGCCAGGACTTCGGCCACGGTAACCGTCGTTACCGCGAAACGCAGTTGGCCGGCAGCATGGGCCTCGAAGAGCGGCCTGAAACGCGGTCCGAGCCGGGAATGAGCTTCGAGGACGTAGATGATCGGCGCCGAATCCATCAGGACAAGAGCGTTCTCGGGCAAGTCCGCAAAAGCTAGCGGCTCCATTCGTCACGGAGCTTCCGAAGCGTGCGTGTACTGCCCTTGCCCCACAGCCCGCGGCCGGACCCCGCCGCCGGGAGCAGTGGCCGTTGGCGGGTAGCGATGCCATACGATCCAATGGGCACCAGCGCGGCGACCGGACCGGCCATGCCTGGCAATGATGGTCGAACGGCCCTTCTCTGCTGCCCCGCTGTACGGGCATGGTCAATGCCTAGCTCACCGACCCGGTGCCGTATTGCAGGACCTGGACGTTCTCGAGCGTCACGAGGCCGCTGCTCTCACCCATCATGCCCTCGAGCACCGGCAGGAAGGCGCTGATCCGCTCGGGGTTGTCGACGATCTCGATCACCAGCGGCAGGTCGCCGGAGAGGCGCAGGATCTTGGAGCTGTGCAGCCGGCTCGAATGGCCGAAGCCGAGCCCGCCGCGCAGCACGGTGGCGCCGGCGATGTGCATCTCGCGCGCCTTGAGCACGATCACCTCGTAGAGCGGCTTGCCATCGTGCCGATCGTCCTCGCCGATGAAGATCCGCAGGAGCTGCGCGTGCTTGGGAAGTTGCATTGGGGGGCTCCCGTTAACGATTGAGGCGCTCGGCCAGCGCATCGCCGAGCCACACGGCGGCGAACCAGGCGACAAGCGAGGCGACGACGTAGGCACCGGCGGTGCGAAGTTCGCCGCCGGAGAGGAAATGGAAGGTCTCGAGGCTGAAGCCCGAGAAGGTCGTGTAGCCGCCGCAGATCCCGGTCATCACGAACTGCCGCGTGCGCGGGCCGGCGAACAGCCGGCCATCGGGTGCGGAAAGGGTGGCGAAGAAGCCGATGACGAAGCAGCCGGTCAAGTTGGCAAAGAGAGTAGGCCAGGGCAAGCCGGCAAGGGTAGACGGCAGCAGGAGCGCCGCCATCCATCGCATCAGACTGCCCAGGATACCGCCTGCGATGACGGCGAGGTAGAGGGCGAGTCCGCTCTTGAATGCGGTCCAGCGTCTCATCGCGCGGCTCCGGCGAAAATCTCGCGCCCGAACTCGAAGCCGACCGTCACGGCGCCGAGGCAAAGAAATAGCGACAGCGCTACATATCCCAGCGCCAGCCGGCTCTCGCCGTCGCGCACGAGGGCACGCGTCTGCAGCGCGAAGGACGAGACGGTGGTGTAGCTCCCGAGGAAGCCGGTGGCGACGATCAGCCAGAAAGTCGAGGCACTCGAAAGTCCGCGCGTTGCCGCGAGCCAGGCGACTAAACCCATCACCAAGCACCCCGTCGCATTCACGACCAGCGTGCCCCAGGGGAATGTCTCGCCCAAACGCCGCGCCACCAGCCCCGAGAGGAAGAAGCGCGCGGGCGTGCCCAAGGCCGCGCCCATGGCGATGAGGAGGCCGTCTGCCAGCCACTCCGACAGGGAGTACATGCTACGAGGCAACCGTTTCGACGGACATTCGGTGAATTTTGGTCATAGGCCCTCCTACCGTGTTCGAGCGTCGGTAGGAGTCATCAGCCTCTGCGGCGGTTGTCGGGGGACCCCATCCCCATGTAGCTCGCCCAGTTTACCCTCGCAATTCGGGCCGCTCAACCGATGTAGCGGGCGACGCGGCGCTTGTATTGCCGGTAGTCATCGCCGAATTTCCGCTCGAGATAGCGCTCTTCGCGGCAAACCACGCCGAAATGCATGACGATAAGCAGCGGCACGAGGAGAACGAGGCCCCACCACACGTCGAAGCCGAGCGTCAACCCGAGATAGATCAGCGTGAGGCCGACATAGAGCGGGTTGCGCGTGACGCGGAACGGTCCGTCTGTGACGATCGCAGTGGTCTCCTTCCTTGGATCGACGTTCGTGCCAGCGGAACGCATCGTCACCAGCCCCCACACGACGAGGCCGACTCCCAGCAGACCGAGTGCGACGCCGGCCAGGACCACCCAGGTTGCCCCGCCCGAGATCGGCGCGGGCCAGAACCGACGCAGGACGAAGGATGCAATCAGTGCGCCCGCATAGAGGACGGGCGGCGGCGCGATGACGCCCGCGTGGTCGGTCGGCTCCGTCACGACGTCCTCCTTTGTGCGCCAGCCCGTCTCGCCGTAACTTGTGCCGGGTTTGACGGTGGGCGACAACCGGAGATGGCCGCGAACCCGGCCTTCTCGATGGTGATTCGAAAACCGCAAAGGGAGAGCGCATGCGCAAGGCGATGATGCACCTGGCGCAGTTCCTGTGTCACAGCCCCACCTATCACAGCCTCGCCATGTGGCGACATCCGCGCACTGCCCGAGCGGGCTACGACTGGAAGCGGCCCGAGCTCTACCAGCACGTCGCGCGCACCTGCGAGCGCGGCCTGTTCGACATGGTGTTCTTCGCCGACCTCAACTACATCTCCGACACTTACACGGGCTCCCTCGCCCCGGCACTGCGCAACGCCACGCAGGCACCTGAGCACGACCCCATCCCCCTGCTCTCCTTCATGGCCGCCGTCACCGAGCACATCGGGCTCGGCGCCACCTATTCAGTGAGCCATCAGCATCCCTTCCATGCCGCCCGGCTGTGGGCCACACTCGACCATCTGACGCGTGGCCGCGCGGCCTGGAATGTCGTGACCGCGCTCAACCACAACCAGGCCGCCAATTACGGCGAAGACTTCAAGCCCACCGACGACCGCTACGACCGCGCCCACGAATTCATCCAGGTTTGCCGCAAGCTGTGGGAGAGCTGGGACGAGGACGCGGTCGTCATGGATCGCGCAGCCGGCATCTTCGCCGATCCCGCGAAGGTCCATCGCATCGAGCATGCGGGCCGCTACTTCAAGTCGCGCGGGCCGCTCAACGTCGTGCGCTCGCCGCAGAACGGCCCGGCGATCCTGCAGGCCGGCACCTCCGGCAAGGGCCGCGACTTCGCGGCGCGCTACGCCGATGCCGTGTTCGCCATCCAGCCCAACCTCAAGGGCGCGAAGGAACTCTTCGACGATATCAAGGGCGCCGCGGTCGAAGCAGGCCGTCCGGCGAGCGCCTGCAAGATGCTGTTCGGCGTACAACCCATCATCGGCGCCTCGCGTGCCGAGGCCGAGGACAGACAGGCCGAGCACAATGCACTGGTACCGCTGGAGGGCGGCCTCACGATCCTGTCGGGCCACCTCGACTTCGACCTCTCGACGCTGCCGCTCGACACGATCATGGCGCATCGCACCGAACCCAAGCTGCAGCGCATGCAGACCCGTTATCGCACGATGACCGGCGAACTGCTGACACTTCGCCAGGTCGCGCAGAACCATGGCCAGAGCGTCGGCCTGCCGCAGATGGTGGGCACGCCGACCGATGTTGCCGACCAGCTCGAAGCCTATTTCGACGCGGTGGGCGGCGACGGCTTCATGCTTTCGCCGATCTATTCGCCGGGCGCCATCGAGGAGTTCGTCGACCTGGTCGTGCCCGAGCTGCAGCGCCGCGGCCGATTCCGCCGCGCCTACACCGGCACGACGCAGCGCGATCATTTGAACCAGGAGGCATGATCATTGGCGGGCGCCACTCCAGTGGCGCATCATGCTCCTGGGCGCCACTCGAGTTGCGCGCTCCCATGGATGAGTGAATGACCGCGCAAAGCGATTCCCCCTGGACCGTCTTCCTCGCCTTTTTGCGGCTGGGACTGACGAGCTTCGGCGGGCCGGTGGCGCATCTCGGCTTCTTCCGCACCGAGTTCGTCGAGCGGCGGCGCTGGCTCGACGAGGCGCACTATGCCGACGTGGTGGCGCTGAGCCAGATGCTGCCGGGGCCGGCCAGCAGCAAGGTCGGCATCATGATCGGCACCCTGCGCGCGGGCATCCCGGGCGCGCTGGCGGCATGGCTCGGCTTCACGGCGCCCTCGGCGTTGGCACTGATCGCCTTCGGCTACGGTGTCAGCGCGCTCGGCGATCTCGCGGGCGCGAACTGGCTGCACGGCCTGAAGATCGTCGCAGTGGCGGTGGTAGCGCAGGCAGTGTGGAGCATGGCGCGCAACCTCTGTCCCGATCGCGAACGCCTCGCGATCGCGGGAGCGGCGACCGTCCTTACAGTCGCGGTTCCCTCGACCGCCGGCCAGGTGGGCGCCATCGCCTTGGGCGGGCTGGTCGGCTGGCGTCTGCTGCCCGGCGAAAACATCGCGCTGGTCCCGTTGCCGCTGCGCATGGGCAAGGCCTGGTCGATCGCCTCGATCGTGCTCTTCTTCGCCCTGCTCTTTGCCCTGCCCGTCGCCGCTTCCTTGACCGGCAGCCACCTGGTCGCGCTGTTCGATGCCTTCTATCGCTCAGGCTCGCTGGTGTTCGGCGGCGGTCATGTCGTGCTGCCGCTGCTGCAGGCCGCCACCGTGCAGCCGGGCTGGGTCGGCAACGACGCCTTCCTCGCGGGCTATGGCGCGGCCCAGGCGGTGCCGGGACCGCTCTTTACCTTCTCCGCCTATCTCGGCACGGTCATGGGGTCGCCGCCCCACGGCTGGACTGGAGGATTGTTTTGCCTCGTCGCGATCTTCCTTCCATCATTCTTCCTCGCGATCGGGCCGCTCCCCTTCTGGAACTGGATCCGCGATCATCCGGTGATGCGATCCGTGCTGAAGGGCGTCAACGCAGCCGTGGTCGGGCTGCTGCTGGCCGCCCTCTACAATCCGGTCTGGACCAGCGCGATCCATCACCCGGCCGATTTCGCGATCGCCGTCGTGGCGCTGCTGCTGCTGGGGCCGTGGAAAGTGCCGCCGTGGCTCGTCGTGATCGCGGGCGCGGTTGCGGCACCCGCCATCGGCTATCTCGGCTGAGCCAGTTGCCAGCGCCTGGCCATCATCAACCGGCGGCACCGACGCAAGCTGCCCCTCGATCAGCGCGAAGACGCCGATCGGCAGCAGCGCCGCGACATTCTCCTATGACCGCAGATTGACTCGTCCTCGCGGGAATGAAAGCATTTCGCCGACAAAGGGCTTCGCTCCGATCGAGGCGCCGCGGGTTTGCATCCTGCGTTCGCGTCACGGCCGAGAGAAAGAGTAGCGACCGTCCGCGGACGCTGGGGCAGCCCGCCGACCCTGCGCGAGGTCAGCGCCAGGGCCGTCCGTCCGGGAGACGTCTTCCGGAGCTTGCATGCGCGCGAGTGCGCAGAAGGAGGACGTTGTCATGACCGACCTCAAGACCGGAACCGTGCTCGGAGGCAGACCAGGCAGCGGCGCGCACCGCGTGGTGGCGCTGTGCGGGCCGTATCTCTCGGGCAAGACCAGCCTGCTCGAGAGCATCCTCTACGCCACGGGGGCCATCGGCCGGCGCGGGTCGACGCGCGCGGGCACCTCCATCGGCGACGGTTCGGCCGAGGCGCGAAAGCGCGGCATGAGTACCGAGATCAACATCGCCTCGATCGACTATCTCGGCGACCAGTGGACCTTCATCGACACGCCGGGCTCGATCGAGCTGCAGCACGACGCACTTGCGGCGCTGGCCGTCGCCGACGCGGCAGTAGTGGTCTGTGAGCCCTCGCCCGAGCGCGTGATCGCGCTCACGCCGCTCCTCAAGTACATCGAGGACAACCTCGTCCCCCATCTCTTCTTCGTCAACAAGATCGACTCGGCGGAGGGCCGCGTGCGCGACATGCTGGCGGCGCTGCAGACGGTCTCGACCCGCAAGTTGGTGCTGCGCCAGGTGCCGATCCGCCGCAACACACCCAATGGTGCCGAGGAGACCATGGGCTACGTCGACCTCGTGAGCGAACGCGCCTATCGCTACAAGTCGAGCGGCGCCTCTGACCTGATCGAGATGCCGGCCGAGATCCTGCCGCGCGAGAGCGAAGCCAGGCGCGAGATGCTGGAGACGCTGTCGGAGTTCGACGACACACTGCTGGAGCAGCTCATCGAGGACGTGGCGCCGGAGAAGTCTCTGATCTATCGCGACCTGCACGACGAGTTCGGCGCCCAGAAGATCGCGCCCGTCCTCCTCGGCGCGGGAGACCGCGAGAACGGTGTACGCCGCCTCCTGAAGGCGCTGCGCCACGACACGCCCTTCGTCGAGGAGACAGCCAAGCGCCGCGACCTGCCGTCCAACGGGGCTGCCATGGCCGAATGCTTCAAGGTCCTGCACCAGGCGCACGCCGGCAAACTCTCTGTCTGCCGGGTCTGGTCGGGCGCGCTCGCCGAGGGCCAGAGCCTCGGCGGTCAGCGCATCGGCAGCCTGTTCCGCCCGTTCGGCCAACGGCTCGACAAGGTTCCCGAAGCAAGGGCCGGCGAGATCGTGGCGCTCGCCAAGATGGACGTGCTCTCCTCCGGACAGGCGATCTCGGGTTCCGGCGTCAACCGGGTGCCCGACTTCCCCATGGCCGAGCCGCCGGTGTTCGCGCTCGCGCTCACTGCGAAGAACCGCAACGACGAGGTCAAGCTCTCGGGAGCGCTGCAGAAGCTCGTCGAGGAGGACCCCTCGCTCGCCTACGAGCAACGGGCCGAGACCCACGAACTGCTGCTCAAGGGTCAGGGCGAGATGCATCTTCGGGTCGCGGTCGAGAAGCTCGCCGGCCGTTACAACATCGCAGTCGACACCAACCAGCCGCGAGTCGCCTATCGCGAGACGATCCAGGCGGGCGCGACCCAGCATGCGCGGTACAAGCGGCAGACCGGCGGACATGGGCAGTTCGGCGACATCAAGGTCGAGATCCGGCCACTGCCGCGCGGCTCGGGCTTCCGCTTCGTCGACAAGATCGTGGGCGGCGTGGTGCCGAGGAACTTCATCCCCGCCGTCGAGGAAGGCCTGGTCGACTATCTCAAGGAAGGGCCGCTCGGCCAGCCGGTGGTCGACCTCGAAGTGACGCTGTTCGACGGCCAGTATCACTCGGTCGACAGCTCGGAAATGTCCTTCAAGATGGCCGCGCGCATCGCGCTGAGCGAAGGCCTGCCCAAGTGCAAGCCGGTGCTGCTCGAGCCGATTCTGAAGGTGACGGCGGCAGCCCCCAGCGAGGCGACGCCGCGCATCCAGCGCCTGATCTCGGGTCGCCGCGGCCAGCTCCTGGGCTACGACGCCCGCGACGGCTGGTCGGGCTGGGACGAGGTGTCGGCGCTGATGCCGGAAGCGGAGATCGCCGACATGATCGTCGAGATCCGCTCGGTCACCCAGGGCGTCGGCACCTTCCGCACC
>NZ_DATBFE010000164.1:0-2005 GCF_036558665.1 Reyranella sp.
AATTGATCTACCCCGCACCGGGAGCGGAAGGGGCTGCATGCCGGCACTGCGGCGGAACCTGACCGGGGGGTCCTCGGCGATCCGCCATCCATTGGCGCCGATTTCAACGCAACGCCAAAACTCATCCGCCAGATCGAGGTAGATCAGGCCGTCCTGCTCGGCGAGGCGGATCGAGAGCTTGCGCTGCGGACCATCGAACTGGGCCTGCGCCTCAAGCACATTGAGGGCTGCATTCAGCGCGGCATGGCTCGGCGCATCCCAGGTGCGCTCGTAGTATTGTGGACTTGCCCCAGTTTGGTGGACGGTTGAGGGCTTGGGATCAGGGTGTCAGGTCTGACGGCATGGCGCCTCCCTGTGGTCGATCTTTTTGTTCGGCCGAGACCATCTTTTCGTCCCGGCCTGCACTGTGCAGTGGCCCTCGTGTCGAGCGGCGGTCGAGGTCGGCCGGCACCGCGGTAGTGAAGCTGGCGTCGCTGCTTCCAGGCCGCACCTCGACAGGCGCGAGCACGAGGGCAGGATCGCGTGCGGCGGGATCGAAGATCTGTTTCTCGTAGGCGACGGGCGAGAGATAGCCGATGCCGGAATGACGCCGGCGCGAATTATAGAAACTCTCGATGAACGTGAATACGGCGATGCGCGCTTCAGCCTGCGTCTTGAACCGGCGCCTGTCGAGCAGCTCGCATTCGAGCGTGGCGAAGAAGCTCTCCGCCATCGCGTTGTCGTAGGCGTCGCCGACCGATCCCATCGAGGGCCGCACGCCGGCCTCGCGGCAACGCGTGCCGAAGGCGATCGATGTGTACTGCGAGCCCTGGTCGGAATGATGGATCACGCCCTTCGGCCGACGGGTCGTGAGCGCCATGTCGAGAGCGTCGAGCACCAGTTGCGTGGCGAGGCTCGGCGCCATCGACCAGCCGACGATGCGGCGGCTGCAGGCATCGAGGACGACCGCCAGATAGAGGAAGCCGGCCCAGGTCGGGATATACGTTATGTCGGCCACCCACAGCTGGTCCGGTCGCTTCGCCGTGAAGTCGCGCGCCACCAGGTCAGGCGCCTGACGGCCGCCGTCGCGCCGTGTGGTGAGGGTGAACTTGCGGCGGCTGACGCCGGCAAGCCCGGCCAGGCGCATCAACCGGGCGATGCGCTTGCGGCTCACGCCGACACCCGCATCCGCCAGATCGACCTGAATGCGCGGGGCGCCGTAGGTACCGTGCGAGGCCGCGTGCGCCGCACGGATGCTCTCAGTCAGCGCGCCGTCGCTCGCTGCACGCCGTGACGGTGGTCGCTTCGTCCACGCATAGTAGCCGCTGGGGGAGACACCCAGGACGCGGCACATGGTGGCGATCGGATAGACGGCCCGGTACGCGCTCACGAACCGGAATCCTTCGACGGGATCGTGTTCGTCTCCCGAGCGAACCAGGCCGCGGCTTTTGAGAGGATGTCACGCTCCAGCCGCAGCTGCCGGTTCTCGCGTCGCAGCCGGCTGAGCTCATCACGCTCGGCGCTGCTCAGCCCATCGTCGCGCCGGCCGGCATCGCGCTCGGCCTGCGCCACCCAATTGCGGATCGACTGCGCCGTCGGTTCAAACTCTTTGGCCAGTTCGTCCGGCGAGCGGCCGGCCCGCACCAGCTCGATGATCTGCCGGCGGAACTCAGGTGTGTATGGTGGTCTCGTCTTCGACATCGTGGACTCCTGGAACACAAATGTTCGGGTGTCCACCAAACCGGGGCAACTTCATCGCCGTCATTCGCGCCCTTTCGGCGCGCTTGAGCCAACGCTCAGGACTATCAAGAAAGCGAGTCATGAAAACAGACGCAAATATCAACGGCCCCTGACGATGGACCAGCCGTACCGTACTGTCGAGCAAACGTAGGTGGCGCCGATGACTACCCAAAACCGCATTACAATGCCCGCGCTGACGCGGGCTCGCGCCAGCGCCAGCGGTTCATTAGCGATCGGCCTAACGAGTCTCGCGATTACCGTGGATGGTGTTGGCGGCTCTGTTGGC
>NZ_DATBFE010000165.1:0-9921 GCF_036558665.1 Reyranella sp.
CATGAACCAGAACGGTCGTTGCCGGAGCTGATCGAGCGAGCGGCGCAAGGCCGCCTCGCTTTCCGGCGGCGCGCCGAAGACCAGCGTGAAATGCGGGCCGATCAGGTCGGCCTCGCCCGGATGATATCGCGCCCGCAGCCGCCGGAGCGCGGTGTCGTCGGCCTCGCTCAGCACGGGCCAGGCGACGACGAACAGCACGTCAGCCGTAGCTTTTCGCCATGCCGAAAGCGGGGTCCATCGCCGCGCCGTAGGGCGGGAACGGATAGCGCAAGCCGTTCTTGCCGAGATGGCCCATGCCCTCGACCGCGCGCAGGAACTCGTCGGGCGGGCAGGCCATCAGGAGCTCGTCGTCGGCCACGCCGCCGTAGCGGCGCTCGGCGTAGCAGGGCAGCGACAGCGAGGTCTGCCGCGTCGCCAGCGCGCGGCCCCAGGAATCGGCGCAGGCGCTCTCGCCCGTCACCGTGAAGTCGTAGCGGCGATAGCGGTGATACTGCAGGCCGTTGATGAAATAGATCATCTGGCCCGGCGTGCCGTAGAACAGGCAGATGTCCGGCGGATCGAGGCGCGCCGAGCGCAGCGGCGAGACGACGAGACCGTTGTAGGTGCCGTCCGGCACCCGCGGCATCTGCGCCTGGTGCGCGGCCGACGCCTCCTTGTTGCCGAACCACACGCCGTTCATGTGGTCGCCCGAGAGAAAGCCCTCGCCCGGATGATTGAGTCCGACGACGCCGCCGCAATTGCCGCCGCGCGTATTGTCGACGGTGATGCCGAGCGTGAAGCCGTACCAGCGCGACTGGGTCACCATCTGGCACATGGTGAACTTGAAGCCCTCGGTCGGCTTGCGCACGCCCGGGATCTTTTCCATGTCGGCGGGATCCTCGAACAGCCTCATGCCGATCGGCTGGGTGCGGATGCGCAGCAGCTCGATCAGCCCGGCGCTCGCGTCGGCCAGCATCTTGCCGTCGATCTTCTCGGGCGGGGTCCAGGGCGCGGTCTTGTAGCCCGGCGGCAAGGTCTGCACGTTCATGGTGTCCTCCGTCGCGTTGGCCTCAGGTCAGGTTCAGTCCGCCGTCGGCGATGACGATCTCGCCCGTAACGTAGTCGTTGGCGCAGAGCGCTGCCACAAGGTCGGCGATGTCCTCCGGTTTCGCAGGTCGCTTCATGGGCGACCTCGTCTTCCAGGTCTCGAGCATGTCCGGCCAGCCGGCCGTCATCGGCGTCTCGACCAGGCCTGGCGCCACCGCGTTGACGCGAATGTCCGGTCCGAGCGAGAGCGCGAGCAGCCTGGTCACGTGGTGCAAGGCCGCCTTGGAGGCGGCATAGGGGATCGACGAGCCCTTGGGCCGCACGCCGGCATGGGTGCCGATATTGACGATGCAACCCGGGTGGCCGCCGGCCGCCGCCTGGCGAAGCGCTGCCTCCGCCTCGGCCACGAGCACGAACGGCGCGATCAGGTTGACGTCGAGCATCTGCCGCCACAGCGCCGGCGTCGCCGCCTTGAGGTCGCCGTGCGGGATGCGGATCGAGAGACCCGCATTGTTGACCAGCACGTCGAGCCGGCCGTGCTGCTTCAGGACGGCCCCGACCAGGGCGCGGGCGGCGGTCTCGTCGCCGAGGTCGGCCCGGTGGTAGCTCGCACCCTTCAGTTCCGATGCCATGCGCTTGCCGGCATCCGCCGAACTGCGCGAATGCAGGGCCACGACGTAGCCGTCGCGCGACAACCGGCGCGCGATGGCGGCGCCGATGCCGGAGGTCGAGCCGGTGACCAGCGCGACGCGGTCAGACACAGGATTGCAGCGCCGCGAGCGTCTCGTCCGGTCGCTCGACCATCATGAAGTGCCCGGAGGCGGCGACGATGACCGTCCTCGCGCCGGCGAGCGCCGCGGTCAGCGGTTTCGCCTTGGCGGCGGGAGTCATGAGATCGCCGTCGCCCAGCACCAGCACCGCCGGACATCGGATCGTTGCCGCGCGCTCCAGCGCGTCCTTGTAGGCGTTGCAGGCGGCGAGATCGGCATGGATCACGTCCGGCCTGTTGCGCGCCAGGACCGAGAGCGACTCGCGCCGCAGCCACAGGCCGGGCGAGACCATGCCGCCCTTGTGCAGCGCGTCGCCCACGCCCCAGAAGGTCATCAGCTCCTGGACCTTGAGCGTGTTGGCCTTGGCCGACTCGAGCATCTCCGGATGCACCGGCATCCCGGCCGCCACTCCGCACAAGCCGAGTGCCCGCACCTTCGCGCCATGACGGGCGGCGCAGTCGAGCGCCACCAGCGCACCCATGGAATGGCCGACGAGAGCGGCGGTCCGCAGCCCCGCCGCCTCAATCAGCGCCGCCGTCCAGTCGGCCATGGCGGCGATGCTGGTGAGCATCGGCCCGTCCGACCAGCCGTGCGCCGGGAAATCGACCGCCAGCACGCTCCTGCCGTGATGGGCGAACCAGCGGGTCTGCAGCCGCCACACCGTGCGATCGAAACCCGCGCCATGGAGAAAGATCACCGCCGCCTTCGCCGGATCGAAGGCCACGCCGCCGGTGGTCGCGAAGACGTCGCGACCGTCGACCTCGAGCTTCATGACACGGCCTTCTGCGAGGCGCGCAGCGCCTGGCCGAGGTCGTCGAGCAGATCGTCCGCATCCTCGAGCCCGACCGACAGCCTGATCATGCCTTCGCCGATGCCGGCCGCCTGCAGCGCCGCGGCATCGAGCTGGGCGTGCGTCGTCGAGGCGGGATGGATCACCAGCGACTTGGCGTCGCCCACGTTGGCGAGGTGCGAGAAGAGCTTCAGCCGCTCGATGAAGCGCCGGCCCGCTTCCCTCCCTCCCCTGATGTCGAAGCTGAAGATCGAGCCCGCGCCCCGGGGCAGCAGCTTCTTCGCCAGCTCATGGTCGGGATGGTCGGCCAGCTCCGGCGAGGCGATGCGCTCGACCGCCGGGTTGCCCTTCAGGAAGGCGATCACCTTGCGCGCGTTCTCGACGTGGCGCGCCATGCGCAGCGGCAGCGTCTCCAGCCCCTGCAGCAGATAGAAGGCGGTCTGCGGCGCCATGCACGAGCCGAAGTCGCGCACGCCCTCGGTGCGCGCGCGCATGATGAAGGCGTGCGGCCCGAACTCCTCGGTGAAATCGATGCCGTGGTACCCGGCGTAGGGCTCGGTGAGGGTCGGGAACTTGCCCGAGGCTTCCCAGTCGAAGCGGCCGGACTCGACGAGCACGCCGCCGATCGCCACGCCATGGCCGCCGATGAACTTGGTCGCCGAGTGGAAGACGATGTCGGCGCCCAGCGTCAGCGGCCGGCACAGTGCCGGCGAGGCGAAGGTGTTGTCGATCATGAGCGGGATCTTCGCGGCATGGGCGATCGCCGCGATCCGCGGGATGTCGAGCACCTCGCCGCCGGGATTGCCAATCGTCTCGCCCAGCACGAGACGCGTCTCGGGCCGGATCGCCCGCGCGAAGCCGTCGTGGTCGCGCGGATTGACGAACGTCGTCTCGATGCCGAAGCGCGGCAGGGTAAGGCCCAGCATGTTGCGCGTGCCGCCATAGAGCGAGGTCGAGGCAACGATGTGCCCGCCCGCGCCCATCAGCGTGGCGATGGCGATGTGCAGCGCCGCCTGCCCGCTCGCCACGCCGAGCGCGCCCGATCCCTCCTCCAGCGCCGCCACGCGCTCCTCGAACACCGCCACCGTCGGATTGGAGATGCGGCTGTAGATGTGGCCGCCGACCTCGAGGTTGAACAGGCTCGCCGCATGATCGACGTCGCGGAAGACGTAGGACGTCGTCTGGTAGATCGGCACGGCGCGCGCGCCGGTCGCCGGGTCGGGATGCTGGCCGGCGTGCAGGGCCAGCGTATCGGGCTTCAGGAACTTGGCTTCGGCCACGGTCGATCCTTACTGGGCGGTCCAGCCGCCATCGGAAACGAGCTCCGCGCCCTGCATGTTGGAGGCGGTGTCGGAGGCGAGGAAGAGAGCGAGCCCCGCGATCTGGTCGGGGCGGGTGAACTGCACCTGGGGCTGCTTGTCGGCCAGCAGGTCGTGGTTGGCCTTCTCGACCGTGATGTTCTCGGCCTTGGCGCGGGCCTCGATCTGGGCCTGCACCAGGGGCGTCAGCACCCAGCCGGGACAGATGGCGTTGCAGGTGACGCCGGTGTCGGCGCATTCGATGCCCACCACCTTGGTCAGCCCGACGACGCCGTGCTTGGCGGCGACGTAGGCCGCCTTGTTCGCCGAGGCGACGAGGCCGTGCGTGCTTGCGATATTGACGATGCGTCCCCATTTCCTCGCCTTCATCAGCGGCAGGGCGGCGTGGATGGCGTGGAACGTCGCGCTGAGATTGACCGCGATGATGGCGTCCCACTTCTCCGCCGGGAACTGCTCGACCGGCGCCGTGAACTGGATGCCGGCATTGTTGACCAGGATGTCGACGCCGCCGAACGCGGCCTTCGTCCTGGCGACGAGGTCGGCGATCTCGGCGGGCTTGCTCATGTCGGCGCCGTTGTACTCGACCTCGACGCCGTTCTTCTTCGCCATCTGCTCGCGCTGCCGCGCGATCGCCGCCGGCTCGCCGAAGCCGTTCAGCATGACGTTGCAGCCTTGGGCGGCGAAAGCTTCAGCGATGGCCTGCCCGATCCCGCTCGTCGAGCCGGTGACGATGGCCGATTTACCCTTCAACGACATGAACTCACCTTTTGAATATCGACGCGGCCGCCGAGGCGTGGCTCTGCTTGGCCTTGATCTTGGCCTCCACGCGCTCGATCTCGGCCCTCAGGACCGCGACGTACTCCTTCAGGTCCTCGACGTTCATCTCGTCGAGGTTCAGGGGCTTCGTCTTCTTGTGGCGGGGATCGAGATCGTCGAGGTCGAAGGCCATGGCGCGGCTCCACGGAAGCGGCTAATTGAGACCTAGCATCGCTCCCCCCGATCCGAAAGGCCGCCCATGAGCGCACTTCCCGCGACGATGATGTGTGTCGAGATCAGGACTCCCGGCGGGCCGGAGGCGCTGGTGCCGGCGCAGCGTCCGGTGCCGCAGCCACGGCACGGCGAGCTGCTAATCAAGGTCGCGGCGAGCGGCGTCAATCGCCCCGATCTCGCGCAGCGCGCCGGCAGCTATCCGCCGCCGCCGGGCGCCTCGGATCTTCCCGGCCTCGAGGCGGCCGGCACCGTCGCCGCGCTCGGTCCGGGCGTGAGCGGCTGGAGCGTGGGCGATGCGCTGTGCGCGCTGACGCCGGGCGGCTCGTATGCCGAGTATTGCACCGTCCCCGCGCCGCAATGCCTGCCGCCGCCCAGGGGCTTCGACATGCTGCACGCCGCGGCGCTGCCCGAGAACTACTTCACGGTCTGGCACAACCTCTTCGAACGCGGCCGGCTCGGCCCCGGCGAGTCGGTGCTGATCCATGGCGGCGCGAGCGGCATCGGCACGACGGCGATCCAGCTTGCCAAGGCGTTCGGCGCGACCGTCTTCACCACCGTGCGCAACGCGCAGAAGGCCGAGGCGGTGGTCAGGCTCGGCGCCGATCACGCGGTGATCTACAAGGACAACGACTGGGCGGCCGAGGTGAAGAAGCTGTCGGGCGGCGTCGATGTCGTGCTCGACATGGTGGCGGGCGACTATCTGCCGAAGAACCTGCAGCTTCTGAAACAGGACGGGCGCTGCGTGGTGATCGCCCTGCAGGGCGGCGCCACGGCCACGATCAGCGCCGGCCTCGTGATGGTGAACCGCCTCACGCTCACCGGCTCGACGCTCCGGCCGCAGAGCGTGGAGAACAAGGGCCGCATGGCGCGCGGCCTCCAGGAAAAGGTCTGGCCGCTACTGGAAAGCGGCAAGGTCCGTCCGATCCTCTACAAGACCTTTCCGCTCAAGGAAGCGGCGGCCGCGCACGCCGAGCTCGAGCGCGCCGATCATGTCGGCAAGGTGATGCTGACGGTGTGAGCGGCCCGACGGCCGAAGGCGTCCGCCCTCAACTATGCTGCTCGTTGGCGTTCGCCGGCGGCGCGACGTCGGGCTGGTCGGCTTCGGCCGGATCGACGGCATTCGTTTCCGCCTGCGGATCGATCGGCGGAAGGCCTGCCTTCTTGCGTGCGGCGTCCTCGCGCGCGGCCTTGCGGCGGGCGCGGTCGACGGCGTCGTTCAGGTCCTTGAGCGTGCACAGCCCGAGCGTCACCGGATCGCGTGCCCGCACGTTCTGCATGTTCCAGTGCGTGCGATCGCGCACCGACTGGACGGTGCTCTTGGTCGAGCCGACCAGCTTGGCGACCTGGCTGTCCTGCAGCTCGGGATGGACCTTCAGCAGCCAGGCAATGGCGTCGGGACGATCCTGGCGCTTGGCGACCGGCGTGTAGCGCGGCCCCTTGGAGCGCGCCACGGGCTCGGGCACGTCGCGCGGGCTGAGCTTCAGCCGGCCGGCCGGATCGGTCTCGCAGCGCTTGATCTCTTCCTTGGTGAGCTGGCCGTTGGTGGTGGGATCGAGGCCGGTCATGCCGCCCGCGACCTCGCCATCGGCAATCGCCTGGATCTCGAGCGGATGCAGACCGGTGAAGGCCGAGATCTGGTCGAACGTCAGGGTCGTGTTCTCGACGAGCCAGACGGCCGTCGCCTTGGGCATCAACACTTGCGGCATGAATTTGCTCTCCTGCGCCCGGATATAGAGACCCCGCCAGCGCCCGCCAACCCGAAAAGCGCCCGCCACAAAGGGAACAAAAAGAAACGGCCGGGAGTTACCCGGCCGTCCCTGATCGTCGAAGTTCCGGATCGGACTACTGGATCACGATCACGACGCGGCGGTTCTGCGGCTCGCGCACGCCGTCCGCGGTCGGAACCAGCGGATCGGCCTCGCCCCTGCCGACGACCGAGATCGCCGTGGCCGGCACGCCGTCGCGCACCAGAGCGTCCTTGACCGCATTCGCACGGCGCAGCGACAGCGCCATGTTGTAGTTCTCCGGGCCCGACCGGTCGGTATGGCCGGTCGCGGTGATGCGGGCGTTACCCTTCGCCTTGTAGGCGTCGGCCGCCTGCTTGATCGTGTTCAGGGCCTGGGCCGACAGGTTCGAGCGGTCCCAGTCGAAGAACACCATGAACGAGGGCGCGGCCACCGGCGGCGGCGGCGGCGGCGCGGCCATGGCCGGCGCACCGAACTTGACCTGCAGGCCGAGCATCACGCTGAAGTTGTTGTTGCTGTAGGCACCGAACGCCGTGTTGGGGTTCGTCGTGCCGTAGTAGCGGCCGTCGAGGTTGATGCGGAAGTTCGTATCGACGTTCCAGCCGAGGCCGATGATGCCCTGGTAGGCGAACACCGTGTTGCTGAGCGACGAGGTATTGCCCGTCCCGTCGAAGCCGTCGACGAAGCCGATGCCGGCGCCGGCGCCGATGTACGGCGTGATCACCGCACCGGGCGCGAAGTCGTACAGCAGGTTCACGAGGACGCCGACCTGGTCGATGTTGCGGCTGGTGTTGGCGAAGCCGAACGATACCGGGCCGCTCACGTTCGCCGAGTTCTGGCGGAACACGCCTTCCAACTCGACGCGCGGGCCGACGAAGTCGTAGCCGATCACGCCACCGGCCGCCCAGCCGGTCTGGGGCGAGATGTTGAAGCCGCCGGCGTTGGTGTTCAGCAGCCAGTTCAGGCCGCCTTCCGCACCGATATAGAAGCCAGACGACGGTGTTTGCGCCTGGGCCATGACCGGCAACGCGACGAGCGCCGCAGCAGCCACAAGTGCCTTTTTCATGAGTTCTTCCCCTCGTTGTAAAACTGACGAGCGTTGGCGGGGCTGGGGTGTGTCCAACTCCGCGGCGACTATACACACCGCCTTTGATGCAGTGCAAGGAGCCGGGCGTTTTCGCGGCGACCCTGTGGCCGTCGCGCAACAGTCTTGCGCAGCGTCCGTGAGGCCGATTCCCGCCCGCCGGAGGCCTCCCCACATCTCGTGTTACCGCAGCGCAAACCGAGTGATCCGCCACCATATGTTGCGGTTGCGAAGCTGCCCTCGACGATGGCCGCAAGCCGGTCTTCGCTCCTCAGATTTTACATCAATGCCGCGTCGTAATTCAATCTTGTCAACGTCAGGTAAAGCGGCGGCGATGCGTTTAAAACGGGGACTGCGCCCCTGCCGCCTTCGTCCGCGTTCGCCACTGAGTTGCACGGCTCTTCGCCGCCTGCGCGCCATTTTGTGTCGCTGGCGGCGCCGCGCTGCGCTAAACCGCCGTTCACGGCAACGCGACGAGGAAAGCGCGATATGGGTCAATACAGCAAGGTCGAGACCGAGGGCCGCCTCCTGACCGTCACCATCAATCGGCCGGAGGTCTACAACGCCTGCCATCCGATGGCGAACCAGGAGCTGGTCGACGCCTTCGACGAGTTCCAGGCCAATCCCGACCTCTGGGTGGCGATCATCACCGGCGCCGGCGACAAGGCCTTCTGCGCCGGCAACGACCTGAAATACCATGCCGAGCAGCAGGCCCGGACCGGCAAGCGGCCGGTCCATCCCCTCAAGGGCTTCGGCGGGCTGACCAACCGCCACGATCTCGACAAGCCGGTGATCGCCGCCGTGAACGGCGTCGCCATGGGCGGCGGGTTCGAGATCGCGCTCGCCTGCGACCTCATCATCGCCTCGGACAAGGCGACCTTCGCCCTGCCCGAGCCGCGGGTCGGATTGGCCGCCGGCGCCGGCGGCATGCAGCGGCTGTCGCGCATGATCCCGCTCAAGAAGGCGATGGGCATGATGCTGACCGGCCGCCACGTCCCGGCGAAAGAGGGTTATGAGCTGGGCTTCGTCACCGAGGTGGTACCACATGCCGAGCTGATGACGGCCGCCAGGCGCTGGGCCAGCGAGATCCTCGCCTGCTCGCCGATGTCGGTGCGCGCCACCAAGCAGGTGGTCATGCGCTCGCTCGACACGCCGGCGCTCGAGGTCGCGATGCACAACCTGCACTATCCCGCCTTCGTCGCCATGACGCGGAGCGAGGACACGATCGAGGGCCCGAAGGCCTTCGCCGAGAAGCGCAAGCCCGACTGGAAGGGACGCTAGGCAGAGTCAGTTCACCCGCCCGCGCGCATTGTCGAAATCCCAGTCGAGCGCGAAGCGGTCGCCCCTCGCCTTCACATAGGCGGCGTGGGGCGGCGCGAAGTGGGCCGGCATCAGGAGCGCGCCCTGCTCGGCGCAATCGGCCAGCAGGGTGTGGCGGCTGCGGCGCGCGAGCTCGCGGTCCTCGCAGAAGCAGCTGTTCCATGTCCACAGCGGCACCTGCACCGGGTTGTGCAGCGCATCGCCGGCAAAGATCGCGCGCTTGCCGCGCGACTCGAGATCGAGGCGGATCTGGCCCGGCGTGTGGCCGGGCGCGGGCTTCAGGGTGAAGCAGCCGCACATGCCGTGCTCGCCGGCGACGAACTCCGCCTTCTTCGCCTCGACGACCGGCAACACCGAATCGTTGTAGGTGTTGACCTGATACGCCTCGGTCTCCGGCTTCTTCGCCAGCGCCGCCCAGTGGTCGTGATCGGCGCGCGACATCACGTAGCGGGCGTTGGCGAAGGTCGGCACCCATTTGCCGTTCTCGAGCCGCGTGTTCCAGCCGACGTGATCGACATGGAGGTGCGTGCACATCACGAAGTCGATCTGCTCGGGCTGCACCCCGGCCTCGCGCAGCCGCTCGAGATAGCTCGTGTTCAGCATGTCGAAGCGCGGCATGCCCGGCCGCGGCTTGTGGTTGCCGCTGCAGGCGTCGATCAGGATCGTGTACTTGCCGGTGCGCACCAGCCACGAATGGATCGACGTCACCAGCCGCCCGCTCTCCGGCTGGTAGTAGCCGGGCGCGAGCCACTGCTGCTGGCCGGCGAAGGTCTCGGCGTCGAACTCGGGAAAGAAGTCCCGGGCCGGAAAGCCCGGCCCCATCTGCTCCTCGATGCGCGTCACCCGCACGTCGCCGATATGTCGGTCCTGCATCGTC
>NZ_DATBFE010000166.1:0-8549 GCF_036558665.1 Reyranella sp.
GGCGGTCCACACCGGGTTGCTGGCGTAGGCCTTGAGCGGCTGGCAGCAATAGCCGGCCGAGTTGGTGATCCACGGATCCATCTGCTCCTTCTCGAACATGAAGCGCAGATACTCGCGCGCGGCATTCGGGAACTTGGTGTAGTTGAAGATCACCGCGCTCGAGACCTGATAGAGCTCGACCGACTTGCCGACCGGGCCGACCGGCAGGTTGGTGGTGCGGATGTCCTTGGCGATCTCCGCCAGCTTCGGGTCGTTCTTGGCCGAGTAGTAGGCCGAGATGCCGTTGGCGATGACCGACAGCTCGCCGGCGAGGAACGCGCGGTTGTTGTTGACGTCGAGCCAGCCTTCGGTGCCGGGGATGAAGGTCTTGTAGAGTTCCATCGCGTATTCGATGGCCTTCATGGTTTCCGGGCTGTTGATCGCGACCTTGCCGTTCTCGTCGACCATCTTGCCGCCATGGCTCCACAGCAGCCAGTGCGCGTAGTTGTTGCCGTCGCCGACGCCATGGCCGTGGGTGAAGCCGACTGGATGCTTGTTCTTCTGCATCGCCTTGCACAGCTCCAGGAACTCGTCGGTCTTCTCGGGGAACTTCGACCAGCCCGCTTCCTTGACCCAGCTCTCGCGATAGACGATTGCATTGCCGATGGTGGTCAACGGCAGCCCGATGAAGGTCTGGCCCTTGTTCTGCGTCGCATACTCGCGCGGGCCGTCGTACCAGCCGCCGTACTTGTCGCCCAGATAGGTGCCGAGCTCGGTCACGTCGAGCAGCTTGTCGGGGTACTGGTGCGGGTCGTCGAACCAGACCAGCATGATGTCGGGGCCGGAGCCCACATTGGCTGCCACGGCAGCCTTCGGGCGGATGTCCTCCCAGCTCTCCTTGTCGACGCGGACCTGAACGCCGGTCGCGTCGGTGAACTTCTTGGTGTTGGCCAGCCACTGGTCCTCGTCGCCCTTCACGAACGCGGACCAGCGCAGCACGCGCAGGCTGGCGCCGGACTCCGGCTCGTACTTCAGGTCGGCGGCGAGGGCGGGCCGGCCGCCGCGCAGGGCCGGCATCATCGCGCCGGCGGCAACGCCGGCAGTGGTCTTGATGACATCACGTCTGGTGAACTTCATGGACGGGTCCTCCGGAAAAGAATTGCGATCGCTAGAGCCGTTTTCCCGACGCTCCATCGAACAAATGAACGTGGTTGCCCAATGGCTTCAGCCCGATCTTGTCGCCGGGCTTGAATGAATGACGCTCGCGAAACATCGCGACGATCTCTTCTCCGCTGGCGAGGCGGGCGTTGACCTGCACCTCCGGCCCGGTCGGCTCGACCACCACGATCTCCGCCGGAAGCCCGTCCTCGCCGATGGTCAGGTGCTCGGGCCGCAGGCCGAGCGTGACCGACTGGCCGCCCTGCGCCGTCGTCGCGACGGGCAGAGGCAGGCGCACGCCGCCTTCGCCTACGAACGCCGCGCTGCCGTTGCGCGCGATCCGCCCGCTGAGGAAATTCATCGCCGGCGACCCGATGAAGCCGGCGACGAACCGGTTGCCGGGCTTGTCGTAGAGCTCGAGCGGCGCGCCGATCTGCTCGATGGCGCCGTCGTGCATCACCACGATCTTGTCGGCCATGGTCATGGCCTCGATCTGGTCGTGCGTGACATAGACGGTGGTGGTCTTGAGGCGCTGGTGCAGCTCCTTCACCTCGGCCCGCATCGCGACCCGCAGCTTGGCATCGAGGTTGGAGAGCGGCTCATCGAACAGGAACACCTGCGGATCGCGCACGATCGCGCGGCCCATGGCGACGCGCTGGCGCTGCCCGCCTGACAGCTGGCGTGGATAGCGGTCGAGAAAGCCGGTGAGGCCGAGGATCGAGGCGGCGCGGTTCACGCGCTCCGCGATCTCCTTGGCGGGCGCGCTCCGGAGCTTCAGCGAGAAGCCCATGTTCTCCGCCACGGTCATGTGTGGATAGAGCGCATAGTTCTGGAACACCATGGCGATGTCCCTTTCCTTCGGGGGGACATCGTTGACGACGCGCTCTGCGATGCGGATCTCGCCGCCGGTGATGCTCTCCAGGCCCGCGATCATGCGCAGGAGCGTGGACTTGCCGCAGCCCGACGGCCCCACCAGGATGACGAACTCGCCATCCGCGATATCGACCGATACACCATGCAGCACCTGCGCTGCCCCAAACGCCTTGCGCACGTTGCGAATCTCGACTGCCGCCATTCCACCTCCCGCCAGCGCCTTGTTGAAACGTTTCAGGGCGAGCGCCTTGACGGCGACGATAGGCGCTGGACTCCGCCGCCGCAAGAATCTTCAACACTCGTGGAAGAGTCCAATTCTGCAATTGGGTGAAGGACAAAGAGCTCGGCGCGCGCAGCGGCCGATGACATTTCGACAACAACGAATGCGGTCCGTTCCGTCGTTGGAAAATTCCAAAGGGAGGCGCTGCCGCTTCGAGTGCGGATCGCTACGTGCGGCGTTTGTGATAAGGCGCGCGGATGCGCTGAGAAACGGGCTGTATCAGCCCCAGGCTTCCTTCGCGCCCAGGCGCTTGCCGAAGCGGGCGGGCGCGGGCAGCGGGATCTCGGCGGCCGGGCGGCCGTAGAGCCAGCCTTGCCCCAGGTCGACGCCGAGGTCGAGCAGGATGCGGTGCTGGTCCTCTTTCTCGACCATCTCCGCGACGGTGCGGATGCCGAGGCACTTGCAGGTGGTGAGCACGCCTTCGACGATCGCGCGCTCGCGCAGCGAATCGTGGATGTTGCGGATGTAGACGCCGTCGATCTTCACCAGGTCGACGGTGAGCTGCTGCAGGTAGGGCAGCGATGAGGCACCGGCGCCGAAATCGTCGAGGCAGACCGCGTGGCCGCGCGCGCGCAGGCGGTCGACCGCCTTGGCGGCCTGTGCCAGGTCCTCGAGCTTGGCCGATTCGGTCACTTCGACCATCAGCTTCTTGCGGTCCTCGCCCAGGCGCTCGGTCACGCGCTCGAACATCGTGATGAAGCTCTCGTTCAGCAGCGACTTGGCGGACATGTTCACCGCCAGGCAGAGGTGATGCTTCTTGCCGTTGGCTTCCAGGATGCGGCGGATCGCGCCGTTGGCGACCGCGAGATCGAGCTCGTGGACGATGTTGATCTCCTCGGCGAACTTCACGTCCTCGAACGGCGAACGGCCGTTCGGCAGGCGCAGCAGCACCTCGTAATGGTGCTGGTAGCGGTCGACCAGGCTCACGATCGGCTGGTAGTGCAAGTTGATCTTCTGCTCATGGATCAGGTCACGCATCGAAACCACGCGGGTCAGGATCTCCGCGGTCTTCTTGCGCAGATACTGATCGGCGGTGCCGGATTCCATGCCGGCGGTGCCTTCGGTCGTGAACTTGCCGACGATGTAGGTGAGGATGCCGTCCACGTCCTGCTCGCCCAGCGAGCTGCCGTGGAAGCGCACGGTCGTCTCGTGCAGCTTCAGCGCCTTGTCGTCGATATCGTAGCTCTGGCCCGCCTTGGTGATGGCGTTGGCGATTGCGGCCGGGCTCTCGCTTTCCAGGTGCGTGACGCTGAACTTGCCGTCGGCGACGCGGCCGGCGGAATCGTGGTCGATCGCATGCAGCTTCAGCTGCGCGCCGATCTCGCCCAGCAGGGCTTCGGCACGCTCGGCGCCGAGCATGTTCTTCAGCTCGGCCTCGCCGCAGATCTCGATCAGGGTGAGGCACGCGGTCTTGCCGGACTGGCGCGCCAGCTTCACGGCATCGGTCGCGGCCTGGGTGAACTCGACCGCCTCGAGCAGGCCGGTGACGCGGTCGCGCTGGCGCGGCGCCTCCTGCTTGGCGACCGAAATCTGCGCGCGCACGATCGACAGGAAGAAGCGCTCGTCCGATTTCTCGAAGGCACGGTAGATGCAGGCCTCGACCGTGCGCTGCAGATCCGGTTCGGCTGCGTTCTTCCGCAGGCCCAGGCGCAGGCCGCGCCGGCGCTGGCCGGGGCCAAGGCTGCGCAACGCCGCGCCCAGCAGCACCGCGTCCTCGTCCGCGAGAATTTTCATAAAAGGCTGGCCAATCAGCGCACCCTGGTCGATGTCCAGAATGGACTTGACCGCGCCGCCGACCCACAGAACCCGGCTGGTATTATCCAGCTCCAGCAGCAGATCGGCATTGGCGAACGCAAAGCCAACGAAGCGGTCCCGTTCCTCGCGCAGGCGATCGGCGATGCTCGCAGACATACTCCCTCTTGGGGCAACAACCCTTGGCAGAAGCACTTCCGGCAGTGTTTCGGTACGCGCTTAAGATCGCGTTAAGACGAAGGGCGTAGACGGCGCGGTCTCCTCGAGCCGAGGCTCGGGCAGGCTTCTGAATCGTTGTTCATCCAGCTATTTTGGAGGCAGCCCAGACCACAGGCGGAAGCCGACGGAAGGACGTCAATGGGGGATATCGCAAGAGATGGCGCGCTGCGGACCCGCGTCGCCCGGCTCGATGAGCTGGAGGCCTTGAGGGAACTGATGGAGCTCTCCATCAGCGCGCTGCTGAAGCCGTTCCTGAGTGAAGCCGAGATCGCCTCGAGCAGGACCATCATGGGGCTGGACACGCAGCTGATCCGCGACGGCACCTATTTCGTGGTGGAAGAGAACGGATCGCTCGCCGGATGCGGCGGGTGGAGCCGGCGAGCCACCATGTACGGCGGCGACGTCTCCCCGGGACGTGACCCGGCGCTGCTCGACCCGAAGACGGACCCGGCGCGGGTGCGGGCGATGTATACCCATCCGTCTTTCACCCGGCGCGGCGTCGGGCGCATGATCCTCGCGGCCTGCGAAGCAGCAGCGCGCGCCGAAGGCTTCACCCGCGCCGAGCTGGTGGCGACCATGGCGGGCCTGCCGCTCTATCTCGCCTGCGGATACCGCACGACCGAGAGCTTCTCCGACGATCGCGGCGGCGTCCCTGTCCCGCTTGCGCGCATGAGCAAGGCGCTCTAGCAAAACCGCTTCGCGTTTCGCCCGCGAAGAAACGGACGCATGGGAAGCGCTCGCTGAGCTCCTTCCCCTCTTGTGGGGCAGGGCAGTCGCATATGGACAGCTAAGCATCAATCCCCCGCCCCCAACATGGGGCGGGTTGGGGTGGGGGGAAGCGAGCGATGCCTTCCTCTGACCGAAACGCGGCTTCCCCCTCCCTGACCTCCCCCATGTTGGGGGAGGGGATTTCAGTGCGCGTCCTCCATCGAGCCGGCGGTCACTTCGTTCGCTAAGGCTCCGCAACCTTCCCCCAACAAAAGGGGAGAAGGGAACTGACGATCACGTTCCGCTGATGCCCCTCGCCCCCGAGCGGCTCCGCGACTAGAGTCCGGTGAACGGGGAGAGCTGAACCATGTGGCCTATGCGACCTGTCCTTCTCGCCCTTGTATCGGTGCTGCTGGCGGCGTGCGGTGAGACCGCTCAGCTGCCGCCGCAGGCCGACATGGGTCCCGATCCGACCCTGCCGGCGCCCACCCGCACACTGGTTCCCACGGTCAATGTCGCGCCCGCCGTCGGCTGGCCGGACGGCGGCAAGCCGGTTGCGGCGCCGGGCCTCGCCGTCAATGCATTCGCGACCAGGCTCGATCATCCGCGCTGGCTCTATGTGCTGCCCAACGGCGATGTGCTGGTGGCGGAAACCAATGCGCCGCCGCGCGCGGAAGAGGACGGCGGCATCATGGGCTGGATCCAGGGGCTGGTGATGAGCCGCGCCGGTGCCGGCGTCACCAGCGCCAACCGCATCACCCTGCTGCGCGATTCCGATGGCGACGGCGTCGCCGAGACACGCACGGCGTTCCTGAAGGGCCTGAACTCGCCGTTCGGCATGGCGCTGATCGGCCAGGACTTCTATGTCGCCAACACCGACTCGATCCTGCGCTTCCCCTATCGAGGCGGCGAGACGGAGATCGCCGCGCCGGGCGAGAAGATCGCAGCCTTGCCGGCCGGCGAGCTCAACCACCACTGGACCAAGAACCTGATCGCCAGCCCCGACGGCACGAAGCTCTATGCGACCGTCGGCTCCAACTCGAACGTCGCGGAGAACGGCATCGACCGCGAATACCAGCGCGCCTGCATCCTCGAGGTGGACCTCGCCACGCGCAAGACGCGCGTGTTCGCGTCCGGGCTGCGCAATCCCAATGGCATGGCGTGGCGCAAGGAGACCGGCGCGCTGTGGACCGTGGTCAACGAGCGCGACGAGCTCGGCAGCGACCTGGTGCCCGACTACATGACATCGGTGAAGGACGGCGGCTTCTACGGCTGGCCCTATTCCTACTACGGCCAGCATGTCGACACGCGGGTCAAGCCGCAGCAGCCCGAGCTGGTGGCGCAGGCGATCGTGCCGGACTATGCGCTCGGCAACCACACCGCCTCGCTCGGCCTCGCGTTTTCCGAAGGCACGCTGCTGCCGGAGAACCTGCGCGAGGGGGCGTTCATCGGCCAGCACGGCTCCTGGAACCGCGATCCGCACAGCGGCTACAAGGTGATCTTCGTTCCGTTCAAGGACGGCCGGCCATCGGGCGTGCCCATGGACATCCTCATCGGTTTCCTCAGCGGAGACGATGAGGCTCAGGGGCGCCCGGTCGGCGTCGTCATCGATCGCAGCGGCGCCCTGTTGGTGGCGGACGACGTCGGCAATGTGATCTGGCGCGTGGCGCCGGGCCAGTAGGCAGATAACCTTCAGCGCAGCGACCGGGCGAGCTGCTCGGGCTGGTCCTGCAAGGCGATGTCGTTGAGGAACTTGCGGGCCAGCACGTCGGCCATCTGGGACGGCTGCTCGACCGACAGCACGAAGGCGCCCGGCCCGCCAACCACGTTGCCGCGGTAGTAGTCCATCAGCACCGGATCGAAGCCGAGCACCACGCCGTTGATGGTGCCACCAGTGGCAACGAAGCGGTCGCGGGCATGAAGAGGGCCTTCGCCGACATTGTCCCAGCCGTTGCCGATCACGTTGATCACCGAGCGGCGCGCCGTGAAGGGCGCGGTCAGCAGCAGGATGGCCGCGTGATCGATCGCGCCGGAGAGGTCGGTCATGTGCGGAGAGAGCGGGGGCGCGGGCGGATCGGCCGCAGCGAAGGCATGGAAATCCGATCGGAGCCGGCGCGAGACCGCGTGTGCATCCTCGGCGCTCGCGATGATGGTCCAGGAGACCAGCTCGGGATAGGCGCCGTCGCGCCAGGCGAAGATCGCGAAGCCGATCCGGCGGTGATGGCCGCTCTTGACCGCGGCCATGACCCTGGGCGACCGGATGGCCTCCGCCATGCCGTCGATCTCGATCGCAGCGGCCTGGCTGTCGACCGAATCCGAGATGTCGAGGGCGGTCACGATGTTGATGTCGGTGACAAGCTCACCGGCCGCCGCGTCCCGCTCGAGAAGGATGCAGCCCAATGCGATCGTCGCGAGCCTTGCCAGCAGATGCAAACCAGCCGCCGATCCGGCGATCCCGCCGAAGCCCGTTGGGGGTCGCCGATCGGCCTAGCATACTCCTTGTCTCCGGAAAGGCCTATGGAGCCGGATGGTTCACGGTCACCGTGTTCTGCACCAGGGCATAAGCATCCTCGGCCGCGCCTTGAGTGCCGCTGGTATCGTGGACATAGAGCGTGTACCCGGCGGGGATGCCGCTGCCGTCGGTCGCCTTCGACCAGCCGTTGTCCGACAGGTTGAGGGTATCGCCAGCGTCGCCGTCGACCCGGAGCGCCGGTTGCTTGTCGTAGCTGCCCCCGGCACCGGTGCCGGCGGGATCGGCGGTGCCGCCCTCGAAGTCGCTGATGACGTCGGCGGCGCTGAGGGTGACGGAGGTACCGCCGCCGCCGGTCATGCGCAGGGTCTCGATGTCCTTGATCGTGCCGTCGTCGATGCCGGTGAAGTCGATGTTCGCCTCGCCGCTGATATCGAGGATGTCTCCGGCCTTGCTGGCGCCGGCGCTGAAGCCGTCGGCGCCGCCGTCATAAGTGTCCTCGACGCCGCGCCAGATCAGCGTGTCGTTGCCGAGCCCGCCGCTGAGCAGATCGGCCACGCTGTCCGTGCCGCCGTCCAGGGTGTCGTCGCCACCGCCGCCGTTCAGCGCATCGATGCCGTCGCCGCCATTGATGACGTCCTTGCCGTTGCCGCCGAACAGCGTGTCGTTGCCATCGGCGCCACTCAGGGTGTCGTTCCCGTCCTGGCCGTAGAGCGCATCATTGTCGGCGCCGCCATTTATGGTGTCGTCGCCGAAACCGCCCTGGACGGAGTCGGTGCCGGCGGCGGCGCCGATGATGTTGTTGGCGTCGTCGCCGATGATGAAGTCGTTGCCGGCCGAGCCGTCGAACGCCGCAGTGCCGTGCACCAGGGTCGGCCCGGTGATGCTGACCGTCACGGCGGAGCTGGCGTGATCGTGGCCGAGCGCGTCCTGGATGGTGTAGCTGAAGGTGTCCTCGTGCCCGCCGGAACCGGGGGCGGCGGTGTAGCTGAAGTCACCGGTGGTCTTGTCGATGACGAGAACGCCGTTGTTGGTCTCCACCTTGTAGCCGGTCGCGGTGTCGATGACGGTTCCGATCGTGGTGTCGCCATCGATGATGGCGGAGATCGC
>NZ_DATBFE010000167.1:0-1948 GCF_036558665.1 Reyranella sp.
CGGCGCGGTACGATCAGGTTCGCGGGCCAAGACGTGACCGCGACCCCATCCTACGAGCGCAGCAAGCTCGGCATTGCGCTCGTTCCGGAAGGCCGCCACGTGTTCCCGTTCCTCACCGTGCGCGAAAATCTCGAGCTCGGCGGCTTCAATGTCCGCAACGATGCGGGCAGGGTGCGCCAGCGCATGGACGGCGTCTTTGCCATGTTTCCGCGCCTGTCCGAGCGCAGCAGCCAGAACGCCGGCACGCTGAGCGGCGGCGAGCAGCAGATGCTCGTGCTCGGCCGCGCCATGATGTCGGAGCCGCAGCTGCTGTGCCTGGACGAGCCGTCGCTCGGGCTGGCGCCGATCGTCGTCCAGGACATCTTCCAGAAAATCAAGGCGATCAACGCCGCCGGCACCAGCGTTCTGCTGGTCGAGCAGAACGCGCGATACGCCTTCGAAACCGCCAGCCGCGGCTACGTGCTGCAGACCGGCTCGGTGATCGCGAGCGGGCCCTGCGCCGAGCTCAAACGCGATCCGCGCGTGCAGGAAGCCTATCTCGGCCGCATCGCTGCGAGCGCCGTGTCATGACACTCGCCGGCAAATATTCGTTGGCGGGCAAATCCGCCGTCGTCACCGGCGCCGGCAACGGCATCGGGCGCGCGATCGCACTCGCTTTTGCCGAGGCCGGCGCCACCGTGGCCTGTATCGATCGCGACAAGGCGGCGGCCGAGAAAACGGCGGCGGCGATTGGGAAGGCGGCGATCGCGGTTGCCTGCGACGTGGGCAGTGAGGCGCAGGTCGAGGCGGCCGCCAAAACAATCCTCGCCAGATATCCCGCCATTCATATCCTGGTGAACGGCGCCGCCGGCCACGATCCGAACGGATCGGTGCTCGAGCTCACGCTCGACGACTGGAACAAAGTGTTCGGCGTCAATGTCGCCGGCGCCTTCCTGATGAGCCGCGCGATCCTGCCGGCGATGATCAAGGCGGGCGGCGGCAGCATCATCCACATCGCCTCGCAGCTCGGCAGCGTCGCGGGACCGCGCCGCGCGGTCTATTGCGCCAGCAAGGGCGCGCTGATCCAACTCGCCAAGGCGATGGCGACCGACCATGCCTCGCAGAACATCCGTGTGAATACTTTGTCGCCCGGCGCCGTCGAGACCGATCGCCTGGTGAAACGCTTCGGCGACATGGAGACGGCACGGCGAACCGCTGGCCCGAAGCACCTGTTGCAGCGGCTCGGCCAGCCCGAGGAAATCGCGCAGGCCGCGGTCTTCCTTGCGAGCGATGCCTCGAGCTTCATGACCGGCGCCGACCTGCTGGTCGACGGCGGCTATAATGCGACGTGATGCCACGCCGTCATTCCGGGGCGCGAGCGTAAGCGAGCGAACCCGGAATCCACAACGCAGATCAGGGCCTAGTTCTGGATTCCGGGTCCGTCCGTCTCGCCCTGCGGGCTTCGACGGCCGTCCCGGAATGACCGGGGTTACCGCCCCAAAATGGTGCCCGTCATCGCGCGCCGGTCGCGCTTAGGCCAGGTGCCGGCGTCGGCGGCCTGAAACAGGTCCGACAGGTGCATGTTGAAGACGGCCGGCTCCTCGAGATTGATGTTGTGGCCGGAATTTCCCATCACGACCAGCGAGGCGGTCGGGATGTTCTTCTTCATGAGAATGCCGGGCTCGAGGCAGGGCCAGTCCTCGTCACCGGTCATGATCAGCGTCGGCACCGTGACGCTTTTCATCTTGTCGACCAGGTCGAACAGCGAAGGCCGGCGCTTCTGCACGCCGCGCATGGTAAGGGCCGCGCCTTCGGTCGAGTGCTCGGCCAGCTGGTCGGCGAATTCGCGCCAGCCGCGCGGGTCCTTGTTCTGGTGCTGCACGCGGGTCGGGCCGAGCGCATAGCCTTCGGCCGCCTTCTTCATGGTCAGCTCTTCGAAGCGTTTTGCGGAGGCTTCCGCCTCCTCGGC
>NZ_DATBFE010000168.1:0-39220 GCF_036558665.1 Reyranella sp.
GCAAGCCGCCGACCGGCGGATTGAGGTCCGTCCCGGGCTCGACGACGACGTCCGGGTTGGACTTCAGCGACAATTGGGCAAATATTGACGCAACTGGACATTGCATGGGCCAAATGGCGTCCGTCCTCGCGTGCATTCAGGAGCGATGACCATTCGCAACGCCGACCGTCTCACGGAGATGCAGGCAAAGCGGCTGCAGTTTGGCCGCTATGTCCTCGATCTGGATCGCGGCGGCCTGTTTCTCGACGGGACCGAGATTGCCCTTCGGCCAAAGACCTTCGCGGTCCTGCGTCACCTCGTCGAAAATTCCGGCCGGCTTGTCTCGAAAGACGAACTCTTCGACTCGGTCTGGCCGAACCTGACCGTCACTGACGATGCGCTGGTGCAAAGCGTCGGCGAACTGCGACGGGCGCTCAAGGACGACGGATCGCGCTTCATCAGGACCATTCCACGCCGCGGCTATCGATTTGACTCCGAGGTGATGCCCGCCGGCTCAATCGACGGATCGGCGATGAACGTCGCATCGGTTCCGGCTGCGACATCCGATGCGCCTCGATCGTCGAGCGCCGGCATCGGCCGGCGCACGCCGCGCGGCTTCCTGACCATGGCGTTGGGCGGCTCGCGACCCGCATTGTTCGGCATGCTCGGTCTCGCGGTCCTGATTGCGGCGGGAGCGTTGTGGGCAGGCGCCGGAGCCGGGTGGAAATTCCCGGGCCTTGCGGGACGGGCCGACCGATCCGGGACGGGGAACGCGGAAGTCGGCGCCAGACCCGCCGTTGCCATTCTGCCCATCGTCAACCAGAGCGGCGATCCGGCCCGCGACTATTTCGCGGACGGATTGACCCAGGACATCATCGGTGCGCTCGGGAGGTTTCCCCAGTTGACCGTGATGTCATGGAACGCCGTCTTCCCCTACAAGAGCAGTCCCGCAAGCCCCGGCGAGATCGCCCGCAGCCTTGCGGTGCGCTATCAGGTCGAAGGCGGCGTCCTCCAGACCGGTGACCGCGTGCGGGTGACCGAGCAGCTCGTCGATGCGCAGGGTCGGGTGCTCTGGTCCGCCCGTTTCGACGAGCCGCTTGCCGATCTCTTTGCCCTGCAGGACAGGATCACTGCCGAGATCGCCGGCGCCCTGGCCATCCGCGTGAGGGAGATCGAACAGCGGCGGGTGCTCGCCAAGCCGACCGACAGTCTCGAGGCCTACGACTACGTGCTGCGCGCCAGGCCGGCGCTGCAGCGCCCGACGCGCGCGGACATCGCGCAGGCGCGCGTCTTGCTGAGGCACGCCATAGAAATCGATCCCAACTACGCCGATGCCTACGCCGCGCTCGCCGAGACTTATTACGTCGCCACGTCGATGGGCTGGGCGGAAGCGCCGACCGCGGTCCTCGATCGAGCGGAGGAATTGGCGAACAAGGCGCTGAGCATCGACGATTCCGAAGTGCGCGCGCACGTGATCCTCGGCCGTATCCATATCTTCCATCGTCAGTACGAACAGGCAAAGGCGGAGATAGATCGCGCGATCGCCGTCAATGCCAACGACGCGCATGGCATCGCCGGCCGCGGCAATATCCTGATGTGGTCGGGACAGACGGAGGCGGCGATCAGGGATCTGGAGCTGGCGCAGCGGATCGACCCCGATCTCGACGCGATGGATCGTTTTGCGCTCGGCCTGGCCTACTATCTGGAAGGGCGCTACGACGCGGCCATCGAGGAGGCGGAGCTCAATCTTCGCGAACACGCGGGCGCCAACTTCAGCCGCGTTGTCCTGGCGGCCGCCTATGCGCAAGACGATCGAACCGACGATGCCGCGCGGGTCGTGGCAGCGATTCGACGCTTCGACCCGACATTCGACGCGCGGGCTTTCGGAACCAAGTTCCTGAAGCCCGCGGATCTCGGACGCCTCCGCGACGGCCTGCGCAAGGCCGGCCTCGATGCCGCTCCGCCCGGCGCCCCGGCAACCGGCCGCTAGTTCCCGGGAACGAGCGCCCGGTTCTGGTTCGCCTTGTAGACGTTCTCGGAAAGATTCTTCTGGAACAGCTCCGGCCCCCCGGGCTTGCCGAAGATGTAGAGCTTGCCGCCGGAGATCAGCCAGTTCTCCGGGTCGGCCTCGACGAGTTCACCTTTGCTCAGCGCCATGGCGCAGAAGTTCTCGAACTGCGGCGCGTAACGCACGGGATCGGCCTTGAAGAGCTCGCGATGCTCGGCACGCGAGAACCGGTAGCGGTGATCGTCCCACTCGTACTCGATGTCGGGCAGCCCGCGCACGGGCCTTCCGTCGGTGAAATAGGCAACCGGATCATAGCCCTTGATCGCCAGGGGCGGTTTCTCGGCAGCCAGGGACCATGACGCCATCGCGAACAAGGTGCCTGCGGCCAGCAGCGCCGAGCCACGCGCCATGCCTCGCCGAGAGAAGCCGAGCATGGCGAACCCCCTTTCCCGAGTTGACCTTCCGGTGCCGACCGACGCGGCCGCCGAGATTGAACGTTAGCGCAACGTTGGCCGCGAATCGCGGCGTTTTTTCGTGGTTTCCTTCGACTTCTTTCGTTACCGCGCCTCACTTCCCTCACTACGTCTTCTCGGCGGAATTGGCCTCGCCTGGGCGCGGCCGGACATCTGGCTCGAGGAGCAGGACGATGAAATTGCGGACATCCGGCACCCGGCGTGTCGTCGTTTTGGCGCTCTCGCTCTGTCTGACGGCAGTGTTGCTGCCGCCTTCGGTCGCCGAGGCTCAGGGGAAATTCGTCGTCACGAAGATCACCGAGAAGAGGGTCAAGCAACTGCCGGCGGGGCCGCTCTACTGGGAGCTCGAAAATTTCCCCACGCTCGCGCAGGCGCAGGCCGCCGCAGGCGAAACGTCACTTGCCGCCGAGGTCCGGGGCAAGGCCTGGCTCTTCACCCTCGGTCCCAGGAACGGTCCGACCCGTGGCGGCACGAAAGTCGCCGAGATCGGGCCGGTACCGCCGATCAGCGCGCCCGAGTATTTGCTGCGCATCAACACCGGCAGCGGACCGCCCGGGGCCAGGACGTCGGTGCATATGCATCCCGGCGCCGAGACCTTCTATGTGCTGGCCGGTCAACTGGGGCAAAAGACTCCGGACGGCGTGAGCCATGTCGACGCCGGCCAGTCCATGCCCGGGCACAGTCCCGGCATGCCCATGGAAGTCTTCAACAGCGGCACAAGCGATCTGACGACCCTGGTGATGTTCGTGGTGGACGCCACCAAGCCGTTCTCGTCACCGGCCAGGTTCGAGTGAGCCATCGGCGCGGGCGGCACCGCGAGTGAGCGGCGCCCCGGGCATGGTGTAGCCGCCGGCGAGGTCGTGGGCCGGGAACATCAATGTCGACGTTCATGACCCCACCGCCCGCTGCGCGGGCACCTCCCCATCGCGGACGCCGCGATGGGGAGGCACAGCGATATCAACCGCGACGGTTCTTGCTCCACAGCCGATCCCGCCCGAACGACATCATCTGATCCTTCCGGACGCGGCGTGCGGCCTCCCGGGACGAGGTGATCCGGGTCGGCGGGGGAGCATCAGCCGCGCCGCGCCGCCACGATCGCGGCGACGTCGATCTTCTTCATGCCCATCATCGCCTGGAACGCGCGCCTTGCCTCGTCGCCGCCGGCCGCCATCGCCTCGGTCAGCACGCGCGGCGTGATCTGCCAGGAGACGCCCCACCTGTCCTTGCACCAGCCGCACGCGCTCTCCTGGCCGCCATTGCCGACGATGGCGTTCCAGTAGCGGTCGGTCTCGTGCTGGTCGTCGGTGGCGATCTGGAACGAGAAGGCTTCGTTGTGCTTGAACGCAGGGCCGCCGTTGAGGCCGAGACAAGCGACGCCGGCCACCGTGAATTCGACCGTCAGCACGTCGCCCTTCTTGCCGGAGGGATAGTCGCCGGGCGCACGGTGGACGGCCGCCACCGCGCTATCGGGAAAAGTCTCGGCATAGAAGCGGGCAGCGGCCTCGGCGTCCTTGTCGTACCAGAGGCAGATCGTGTTCTTTGCCATGACGCGTCCTTTCGCTTTGAGGTCGGATTCTCGCGGGGCGCTCATCAATACACGCCCTGCACGAGAGAAGCAGCGGAGTGTCACCAGCCGAGGTCGCGCTTGATCTTCGCAGCGAGGTCGAGGTGGCGTTCGTGGTCGCCGGCGAAGCGCAGCATGATATGGGTGACGCCCGCGTCGGCGTAGCTCTTGATCCAGGCCGCGGCCGCCGCGACGGGGCCGGCGAAGCTGCGCTGGCGGGCGCGCATGCCGGCCGCCGGCACGTTGTAGTAGTGCTCGAGATAGGCGTTGATCCTGGCGTCGGCGCGCGCCGCGTCGTCGTCGATCGCCAGCGTGAGATACATGGCCGCCGTGATCGCTCCGGGATCGCGTCCCGCCGCGCGCGCCGCCGCCCGCACCTCCTCCATCTGCGCCGGATATTCCTGCGGCGTCGGCAGGTTGGGGAACCAGCCGTCATAGAGCCGGCCGGTGCGCGCGCGGCCCGCCGGCAGGCCGCCGCCGAACCAGATCGGCGGACCGCCCGGCTCATGCGGCGTCGGGCCGACGGTGCCTTGCTTCACCGTCCACAGACCGTCCCAGTCGACCGGCTTGCCGCTCCACAGCGCCTTGCAGAGGCGCATCGCCTCGTTCATGCGGCCGACGCGCTTGTCGAACGGCACGCCCGTCGCCTCGAACTCGCGGCGGATCGCCGGCATGTCGGCGGCGATGCCGATGCCCAGGATCAGCCGGCCTTCGGCGATGCGGTCGAGCGTCGCCACCTGGTGCGCGAGCAGCACCGGATTGCGCAGCGCCGGCAAGAGCACGGCGGTGCCGAGCTCGGCCTTGCGCGTGCGCGCGGCGACGGCGGCCAGCAGGGTCAGCGGATCGTGGCGCGGCCGCGCCGTCACCGAATCGCCGACCCAGATCGAAGCGAAGCCCAGCGCCTCGGCGCGCTCGGCCAGCTCGAGCAGCGCCCCGGTCTCGGGCTGGTTCTCCATGACGCGCTCGCGCGTCGGCAGCAGGTATCCAAGCTTCGGCATCGCGGTCCTCCCGCCGCGAGCATAGGGCAGCATACGGCGACGACGCCACTTCGGGCGCGGATCGATTCCGGTCCCGGGCGCGGCCTTGATCTCCGGCCACGAGTGGAGGACGCTTGCGAGATCGCGATGCACTGATCGTCACGCCACGGAGAAGACCATGACCGCTTTGATCGATCGGCCGGCCAGGCACGAAGGCACGGTGGGCGGCTCCACCTACGTCAAGCCGTCGCAGATGGACTGGAAGCCGACACGGTTCGAGAAGATCTCGATCAAGGTCCTCTATGAGGATGCCGAAAAGCGCGAGATGACCTGCCTTCTCAAGCTGGAGCCGGGAGCTCACGTGCCGTTCCACAAGCACCCCGAGATCGAGCAGAGCTTCGTGCTGGAAGGCTCCGTCGAGGATCATGACGGCGTCGCGACGGCCGGCGACTATATCTGGCGCAAGCCGGGCTCCCTGCACGAGAACTGGTCGGCCGGCGGCGCCGTGCTGCTGGCCGTCTATCGCAAGCCCAACATCTACTACGATGCCGGCCGGGAAACCGCGGGCTTCTGACGATTTGCAAGTCCGCGCACGGCGCCGACGGCCGGCCTTCAATGACGACCGGCCTCAGGCGAACACCTTGATGGCCTCGACGACCTGCTCGCGCAGCCAGCGATGGGCGGGCGCGTGGTCGTGCCGGCGGTGCCAGTAGAGGTGCACCTCCGGCACCGGGATCGGGATCGGCGGCTGGTAGATGCCGAGCGCGAGCTTGCCCGCGAACGCCTGCGCGAACTGCACGGGCACCGCCGCCAGCAGCCGGCCGCGCGCGACGGCCAGCGCCACGCCGTAGAACTGCGGCAGCGTGAGCACGACCCGCCGCCTTCGGCCCATCGCCTCCAGCGTGTCGGAGACCGAGCCGCTGACGCTGCCGTCGATCGAGCGCAACGCGTGGGGCAGGGCGCAGTAGAGATCGATCGGGATCGGGTCGCCCTCGTGCACGCCGGCGGCGGCGAGCTCGGGATGGCCCCTGGCGGCGATGACGACGAACGGCGAGCGGAACAGCCCCTGGCGCGAGATCCATTCCGGCACGTCGAGCGGCCGCTCGATCGCCATGTCGATCTCGTCGTTGATCAGGAGCTGGTCGACGTCGCCGCGCGCGCTGTCGAGAAGGTGCAGGGTGATGCCGGGCGCCGCGCGCGCCACCGTCTCCGACAGGCCCGGCATCAGCAGCATGGAGAAGAAGTCGGCGCTGAGCAGGGTGAAACCGCGAACCTCGGCGGCGGGATCGAAGCGGGCGCCTGAAGTCAGCGCCTGCTCGATGCGGGCCAGCGCGTCGCGCAGCGGTTCGGCCAGCGCCAGCGCGCGCGGCGTCGGCACCATCGCGTTGGCCTGGCGGACGAACAGCTCGTCGCCCAGGAGATGGCGCAGCCGGCCGAGCGCGGCGCTGACCGCGGGCTGGCTGAGGCCCACGCGCTCGCCGGCGCGCGTGGCGCTGTGCTCGCGCATCAGCGCGTCGAAGACACGCAGCAGGTTGAGGTCGAAGGCGGCGAAATTCATGGCGTCGATCCGGCCCATAAGATCATTGGATTTCCACGTCGGCGGCGGCCGACGTATCGATGGCCGGCAGGCCGGCGTCGGAGCGGTCGCCGAACAGGACCACCGGCGCCGAGCCTAACATCGGCACAGGAGCCTCACGATGAAGGACGATACGTTGCAACTGACACCGGTCGTGCGCCAGCCGGGCGAGGGGCCGCGGCACGACATTCTGGGCACCACACACTTATATAAGGGCTTGGCCGCGGAAACGGGCGGCGTCTCGGTGTTCGAGGAAACCGTCCCGCCGGGCGCCGGCGCGCCGCCCCATACCCACAGCCGCGACGACGAGGCGTTCTACGTCGTCGAAGGCGAGATGACGTTCGAGATCGAAGGCCGCCACCTGCCCCTGCGGCTCGGCGCCGGCAGCTTCGTCTTCGCCCCGCGCGGCAGCCGCCATGCCTTCCGCAACGAAACCGACGCCAGCGCCAGGATGCTGGTCATGGCGCTTCCCGGCGCCGGGCTCGAGCGGATGTTCGGCGCCTTCGACGAGGCCGTGCGCAGGGCAGGCGGCATGCCGCCGCTCGACGAGATCGTGGCGATCGCGGCCGGCAACGGCGTCACGGTCGAGCCGCCGGCGCAGCCTGCGGCCTGACCCGGGGTGCGGGATCCTCATTGGCGTCGCATGTCCTCGAAGACCTGCCTCGCCGTCAGCATCGCCTCGCGCACCGGCGGCAGGCCGATGTAGCCGCAGATATGCAGCAGCGCTTCGGACAGCTCGTCCTCCGTCCAGCCCTGGTTGCGCGCCATGCGCAGATGGATCGCAAGCTCCGCCCAGCGCGCCTGTGCGGTGTCCGACACGACGCAGATCAGCGCCCGCGTCTTCATGTCGAGGCCGGGCCGGGACCACAACATGCCCAGCACGGCCTCGCGGGCGTAGTCGCCGCACTTCCTCATCAGCGGGTCGTCGCGCAACGTCTTTTCCATGCGATCGGCGTAGTCCTCGCCCATCAGCGTGCGCCAGTTCTCGACGCCCTTCCTGTAGCTCTCGCTTGCGGCCATCGTCTCCTCCCGTCGGGACCGACTCTAGCCGAGGTCGGACGGCGGAGGACCTGGCCTCGGCGCGTTTCGCCCTACTGACCGCCGGGCTTGTGTCGTAAGGTCGGGCTGCGGTGTTCCGGGGGAATGGCGTGGAGCCGGATCGTCTGGTCTGTACGCAATGCGGCAAGGACGTGGCGCGGGACGACAACTTCTGCGCGTCGTGCGGCTTTGCGCTCGGCCGGCAATGCCCGGCCTGCGGCCGCCCGTTGCATGTCGGCGAGCGCTTCTGCCGCAGTTGCGGCGCGAAGGCCGCGCCGGGCGAAGCGGCGGGCGGCGCGCCGGAAGCGAGGGCGGACATGGCGGAGGCCAGCAACGCCTTCGTCACCATGCTGTTCCTCGACATCAAGGGCTCGTCGAGCATGATCGAACCGCTCGAGCCCGAGGCCGCGGCCGACCTGATGGACGCCATCCACGATCGGCTGACGCGGCACATCCGTCGCTTCGGCGGCCATGTCGTCAATTTCCAGGGCGACGGCTTTCTCGCGATCTTCGGCGCTCCCGAGGCGCGCGAGGATCACGCCACCCGCGCCCTGCTCGCGGCCGTGTCGATCCGCGACGAGATCGTGCAGCAGGGCGTGCCGCAGGTGCCGACGGTCCGCATCGGCGTCCATTCCGGCGACGTCTTCACGCGGCGGATCCGGACCGACTTCGCGTCGGACTTCGACGCCATGGGCGTGACCGTCCATGTCGCCAAGCGCCTGGAAGAGGCGGCCGAGGACAACGGCATCCTGACCTCCTACGCTACCTACCGCCTGTCGCGGCACCTGTTCGACTTCGAAAGCCTGGGCGCGCGCAGCCTGCGCGGCATCGCGCACAGCTTCGAGGCCTTCCGGGTGCTGGGCTTCCGCGCCGCCCCGAGCAGTGCCGTGGTCGGCGAGGCGGGGCCGCGACCTATGGTCGATCGCGAGCTCGAACGGTCGACACTCGCGAACGCGCTCGGCCTGGCGCTGCGCGGGCGCGGCCAGGGCATGGTGCTGGTGGGCGAAAGCGGCATCGGCAAGTCGCGGCTGAGCCAGGAGCTGGCCGAGATGGCGCGCGGCCAGGGTTCGGTCGTGCTGGTCCACGAGGAAGTGACCGAGGGGCTGGCCTATTCCTACTCGGCGATCCTGCGCCTGATGCGCCAGCTCGGGCGGATGGACCGCGACGCGGGCGAGATGTCGGCGGCGTCCCTCGTCTACGATCGCGGCGACGTCGTGGGCGATGGAACGTCACCGCTGCCCAGCGACAACGAGGCGGCGCTGCGCGCCGAGTTCGCGGGCCTGCTCGAGCGCGTCAGCGATCGCCATCCGCTGGTGCTGATCGTCGACGACGCGCAATGGGTCGATCCGGAGTCGCTCGCCATCCTGTTCGATGCGATCGCCGCGATCGGCGACCTGCGCGTGCTGTTCCTGATCTGCACCCGCGGGCTGCGGCCGATGCCGCGCCTCGACGACGCCGCCAACATCAGCTTCATGCGCATCGGCCCGCTCGACGACGAGGCCTGCCTGGCGCTGTTCCGCACGGTCGTGCTCGCGGCGGCTTCGGCGCCGTCGGTCGAGGCCAGCATCGTCGCCGTGACCGGCGGCAATGCGCTCTTCGTCGAGGAGCTGGCGCTCGCCGCCTCGTCGGGAAGCCTCGACGAGGACATCGCCCGGCACGCCCTCGCCGACCGCGAGATCGAACCGATCGGCCGCATCCGCTCGATCGTGCTCGACCGCGCCGACCGCCTGGAACCGCGGGCCCGGCAGATGCTGCAATATGCGGCGCTGCTGCAGTTCGACTGCTCGCAGGAGCTGCTCGCCGCCGTGTCGGGCATCGCCGATCCGGCCGCCGCCGCCGGGGCGGTCCGCGCGCTGCAGGCGGCGGGCTATCTGCGGCGCTCGCGGGCGGGCGAGCAGGCGCTGTTCGGCATGCGGCACTCGCTGCTGCGCCAGATCGTGGAGCGCAGCATCATCCGGCTGGAGAAGCGCCGCCTGCACGGACGCATCCGCGACGTGCTGGGCGCGACCGAAGGGTTCGACCAGTCCTTCGAGGTGCTCGCCCATCACGCCACGCGGGCCGAGGACTGGGCGCGCGCGGCGACCGACTGGCGGCAGGCCGGGGTGAGGGCAGTCGAAGCCTCGCTCTACCGGCATGCGGCGAGCTGCCTCGAGCAGGCGCTCGACGCCACCCTGCAGCAGCCCGACGATCCGGACCGGTCGAAGCGGCAGAGCGAGATCCGCATGCTGATGCGGCTCTGCCTGGCGCCGATCGGCGAATACAAGCGGCTCTATTTCCATCTCGGCCAGGTGGCGCCCGCGGAGTCGGAGGCCGAGGAGCCGGGCGCGCGCCTGGCGCGGCTGCTGAGCCTCGCCCATGTCGAGAACATCTGCGGCAACGTGCGGCTCAGCCGGGCCAGGGCGGCCGAGGCCCGCCGTTTCGCCGAGGCGATCGGCCAGGAGGGGGCGCGCCACGTCGCCACCTACGTGCTGGCGCAGGGCCACGAATTCGCCGCCAACTACGCCGAATGCATCGAGCTCGGCACGCGCTCGCTCGACGAGCTCCTGGTGTCGGGCCGCCACGAGCGCTTCCAGCTCACCGGCACGGCGTCGGTGCTGTTCGCGAGCCTGCTCTCCCATGCCCATGCCTATCGCCACGAGCGCGCCGACGCCGAGCGCTCGGGCGCACTCGCGGTCGAGATCGCACGCGAGACGCAGCGGCCGTTCGACCTCGGCGTCGCCTGGTTCGGACAGGGCTGGGGGCGGATGATCGGCAACGATCTCGCCGGCGCCTTGCCCTGCTTCGAGCAGGCGGCGGAGCAGGTCAGGGATCAGCGCCTGGGACTGCTCGAATCGATGATCGATTGCCGCCTGCGCTACCTCAAGGTGGCGGTCGACGGCGAGACGCTCGAAGCCGTGCGGCCGGAGGAGGCCTGCGAGAACGCCGTCGAGATGCCGCACATCTGGTGCTGGAGCAAGCTGCACTGGGCGATGGCCGAGAGCCACAGCGGCCGTCTCGACCGGGCCGCGCAGATCATCGGCGACATCCTGCCGATCGCGCGCCTGAACCACTATCGCGGCGTGTCGGCGTGGGCGCACGCCGTGCTGGCCGAGGTCGCCTGGCGCTCCAATGCGCCCGAGCGCGAGCGCCTGGCCATCGCCCGCCGCGCCCGCCGCCTGAACGACATGATCGGGCTGTCGTGGAAATTCGCCGATGCCGAGTGGGCGCGCCCGTCGCCCGACCAGCGGCGGCCCGCCGCCGTCGCCTAGACGCCGGCGACGCGCCTCATCGCACGCCAGCGCAACGCGGCGGTGGCGCCGCGCCGCTGCGGTCAGGGCAGCGGAGTGACCTTCGCCAGCTCCTCGGCCTGCGCCTGGGCGATCACCGCCTGGCGGGCTTGCTCGAACGGATGCAGGCCGCCGACGGAGTCCGCGACCAGGAGCATGCGCGAGACCAGATCGCCGCCGAACCACCAGCCCGACATCCACTCGCAGGGCAGCTCGCCCGGCACGCCGCGTCCGACGCTGCCGATCGCGAACACGACGTTCTGGGTCGCATCCTCGAAGGTGACCACCTGCGGCGGCGCGACGAACCCGCAGAACGGATTGACCGCGGCCTCGCCGTAGACCGAGCGGACCACGCTGTGCGAGTCGTACCAGAGCCTGACCCTGTCCTTGCCGATGAAGACGCCGGGCGTGTGGCAGATCGACTTGGCCGCGCCCGCCCCCACGATGTAGACGACCTTGTCGTCGAGATAGGGATAGATCTTGTCGTAGCTGCGCGCGATCCATGCGGTGAGGATCGTTTTCACGATCGCTTGACGGTCCGCTGCCATCGGTCGGCCCCCCTCGTTCACACCCCGCGAAACGCTAGAAAGTCCGGCGGGGGTCGTCAACCGCCGGGCAGCGCGAAGCGGCCGAGCAGGGCGCGCAGATCGTCGGTCTGCTCGAACGTCCACAGCGCCGGCAGGAGCGCATCGACCTCGCCGGTGATGTCCCCGTCGATCAGCGCGCGTGCCGCCGTCAGGTACATGCTCCTCGCCCCCGCGAGGGGGAGAGGCGGGGAGAGGGGGCTGCGAAGATTGGCGCTGTGCGTCACCCCCTCTCCCAACCTCTCCCCCAAGGGGGAGAGGAGGAAGAGGGAGAGGGAGAGGAACCCCCAAGGGGGAGAGGAGGAAGAGGAAGAGGAGTCCCGCGATCATGCTCCTCGCCCCCGCGAGGGGGAGAGGCGGGGAGAGGGGGCGAAGCTCCGGTCGTTGCGCCATCGCCACCGCTTCTCCTAAGCTTTCCCCCACGAGGCAGAGGAACATGAGCGCCACGGACTCAAACGCGGTGGACTACCGCCGGCTGGTCGAGGACCGGCGGGTGCATGGCAGCCTCTATACCGACGCCCGCGTGTTCGAGGACGAGCTCGATCGCATCTTCCGCCGCGGCTGGGTGTTCGTCGGCCACGACTCGGAGATCGCGAACGAAGGCGACTGGGTGACGCGCCGGCTCGGGCGCGAGCCGGTGATCATGGTGCGCGCGGGCGACGGGCGCGTGCATGTGCTCGCCAACCGCTGCGCCCATCGCGGCACGATGCTCTGCTGGCAGGATCGCGGCGGCGGAAGGCGCTCCTTCCAGTGCAGCTACCATGGCTGGGTATTCGGCCTCGACGGCAGGCTCAGGAGCCTGCCCGGCCGCAGCGGCTTCGAGGGCGCGCTGGAGCGGCTCGACCTCGCGCGGCCGGGCCAGGTCGCGAGCTACCGGGGCTTCGTCTTCGCCAACCAGAGCGGCGACGCGGGACCGCTCGACGATCATCTCGGCCCGGCCGGCAAGGCGCTGATCGACCGCGCGCTGGCGCTCTCGCCGGTCGGCCGCCTCGCGATCGGCGCCGGCTGGGTCGGCCAGCGCGTCGCCTCCAACTGGAAGATGTGGCCCGAGAGCGACAACGACGGCTACCACCTCGCGATCGCCCACGCCTCGCTGCAGAAGGCGGTGCCGGGCACGCAGTACGAGGCGGCGCTGTTCTCGCCCGAGCTCGACAACACCTCGCAGGCGCGCGACCACGGGCGAGGCCATGTCGAGCTCGAGCTGCGCTCGGGCTACGACCGCGAGCTCGCCTGGCTCGGCACCACGCGCGACAAGGTGCAGGCCTATGCCGACGCGCTCGCCAAGGCGCACGGCAGGGAAATGGCCGACCGGCTCCTGTGGGACGGGCCGCCGCATGCGCTGATCTTCCCCAACCTGTTCCTGGGCGAGATGAACCTCGCCATCATCCAGCCGGTCGGGCCGGACGAGACGATCCACTATCACACGCCGCTGCTGCTCGACGGCGTCGACGAGGCGCTGAACCGGCGCATCCTGCGCCAGTCCGAGGCGGCGATGGGCCCGGCCTCGTTCTTCCTGCCCGACGATGCGGTGATCGCCGAGCGCATGCAGCAGGGCTGGCGGGTCGATCGCGCGACGGCGGACGGCTGGGTCGATCTCGGCCGCGGCGTGGCGCGCGAGCGGCGCGACGGCGGGGGCGACGGAACGGGCGACGGTGCGGGCCGCGTCGGTCATGTCAGCGACGAGACCACCAATCGCGGCTTCTGGCGGCACTATCGCGACGTCATGACGGGGCGCACATGACGGGCTGCACATGACGGGCTGCACATGAGGGGCGCGGCATGATCGGCCTCAGCGCGGAGGAGCGCGCCGAGATCGAGGCCTTCGTCTTCCGCGAGGCGCGGCTCGCCGACGAGGCCGACTATGCGGGCTGGGAGGCGCTGCTGACCGACGACATGCACTACTGGGTGCCGTTCGGCCCGGCCGGCTACGAGGCTGGCGCGCGCATGAGCTACATCAACGACAACCGCACGCGGCTCGCCACGCGCCTGCGCCAGCTCATGACCGGCCACCGCCACGCCCAGACGCCGCCCTCGCCGATGCGCCGGATCATCTCCAACCTCGAATTGCTGGAGCGCACCGAGCGCGAGTATCTGGTGGCCGGCAACTTCGCCCTCTACGAGCTCTCCGCCCAGGCGACCCGCGAGCTGCGGCTGTGGGCCGGCCGCACGACCTGGCGCCTGCGCCGCACCGACGACGGCCTGCGCCTGTGCCGCAAGGTGGTCGAGCTGGTGAACGCGTCAGAGCCGCAATGGTCGCTGGCATTCATCATCTGACGAAGCCCCTCTCCTGGCCTCTCCCCCAAGGGGGAGAGGGACATGAAGAAGCTTGTCGCAGCTCATGCTCCTCGCCATCGACAGGCGACGAGGGACATGAAGAAGCTTGTCGCAGCTCATGCTCCTCGCCCCCGACAGGGGGAGAGGCGGGGAGAGGGGGCAGGGGCGAGCCGGAGGCTCGCGGTCCGGAAGAAGAGATTCACTCGGTGATGACGCCGCAGGCGATGCGGTCGCCGGCGTTGCCGGCGGGGTCGGTCCGGTAGTCGTCGGCGCCGGCGTGGATCACGATCGCCGAGCCGTCGGCGTCGAACACCGAGTTGGGCTGGCCTTTGGCCAGGGTGATCAGCGGATTGGCGATCTCGACGGCGAGCACGCCGCCGGCGGGCACGTGAAGGTTGGGCATGTCGCCGGCATGCTGGCCCTCCGCCGCTTCCATGCCGTGCTTGTGACTGCCGGGATTGAAATGGCCGCCGGCGCTGGTGAAGCCGGGCGGCTCGCACTTGCCGACGGCGTGGATGTGCACGGCGTGCTCGCCCGGCGGCAGGCCCTTCAGCGACAGCTTCAGGAGAACGCCGTGCGGCGTCTGCACCAGTGCGACCTCGCCGACATCGAGGCCCTTCGCATCCTTGAGCAACGCCTTCGCCGTCTCGGCCTCGGCCGCGAGCGAGCCGCAGCACCCGGCCGCCAGCACCGCGACGCCGCACAAGATCCCCCTGACGTCCATTGCCGCCTCCCATTCATTCCCGTCGCGCCCGTCCCGTCGCGCGTGGCGTGGCGCACGATGGGGAAAAGGGGCCGCGGGATCAACCGCCGCTAGCCGACCTTGGGCAGGCGGAGGTTGAGATGGCCGACCTTGGTCGACCAGCGCACGGCGGGAAGGTGCGGGCTCGGCCGGGGATAGAGCGTGTCGGCGGCGAGCGGCTTCACGACGATGCGCTCGTCGAGCACCTCGCTCGCCTCGTCGCGGCAATATTCGAGATAGATCCGCCGCCGCCCCTGCAGGCCGAGGATGAAGCCGGCGCCGACGAGGCTCTCGTGGGTGAGGTTCCAGCGCGCCTCGACGCCCTGGACCTCGTGCAGCTCGAGGCCGCGCGTCTGCGCCAGCGCAAGCGCGCGCATGAACAGGTGGATATCCGTGAACGACGGATTGACCGCCATCGGGCCGGGTCCTTGCCCACTGAGGAGTCGCAGATGCATCCCGTCCGTTACGCGGCGGACGATCCCGAGGTTCCGCGGACAATCGGGCGAAGGTTGGATGCATGCGCCGTGAACATCGCCGGTCGCCGCGCGACGAGGCTGCCCACAGCGGGCCTGGAAGCCGGTTCGGACTGCAAATAGGCGACTGCACTCGGTGCGCTTGTGAACAGAGGCGCGAAGTCCGCACGCTTCGGCGAGTCAGACGAGACATTCGAGGCTATAAGCCGTCGGAACATCAACGCTCGACACGGGCAGCCGCAGGGGAGCCTGCAGCCATGTTCAGCTTGTCCTGGGAGCGAAAGCGACACGTCCTGCTGATCCGATTCTCGGATGTCCTGACCTCGCGGGACATGGCCGAAACGGATCTCGCCATCGTCGAATTCGTCGCCGAGCACGGTCGCGGCGACACGATCTACGACTTCACCGCCACGACAGCCGTCGCGATCCCGCAGACCGGCTTCGTGGCGCGCCGTTACCAGCCGCCGCTCAGTCCGGGCTCGGCGCGGATCATCGTCGCGCCGCGCGACGACCTCCGTCACGAATCGCTCGAGTTCGCCGAGCAGCAGGCCGAGCTGGGATTCCTGCGCCCCCATGTGACCCGGACGCTCGAAGAGGCGTTCGGGATCCTGCGGCTCGGCGCGCGGCCGGTTTTCGAACTGCTCCTAGCTCCGGCGCTGCGCGCCTGATCGATCAGTCCTCGCGCTTGTCGTGGCCGGACTCGCCGGGCCGCTGCGCTGTCCGTCACCCCCTCTCCCAACCTCCAAGGGGGAGAGGAGGAAGAGTTCCTCGCCCCCGCCAGGGGGAGAGGTTAGGAGAGGGGGCTGCGAAGACTGGCGCTGTGCGTCACCCCCTCTTCCACCTCTCCCCCAAGGGGGAGAGGTGGAAGAGGAAGAGGAAGAGCGACGGGAAGGCCGGAGATGAGAGCAATAACGATATCGATCGGCATCGGCGTGGTCGCCGCGATCTGCATCGTCGGCTGTCCGTCGTCGCGCGCCGCCACGCTCGACCAGCGGTCGATCGCCTTCGACGACCTCGCGCCGGCGGGGCTGCGGCTCGAGCAGTGCTGGGACGCGATCGGCATGGACAGCCGCGAGCGGGTCTATATCGGCTTCACCAGCAAGCGCGCCGACGGGCGCGAGGATTTCGCCGTCTTCCGCTACGACCCGGCGACGGGCGAGCGCCGCTTCCTCGGCACCTTCATGGACGTCTCGCAGGCGGCCGGCAATCTCGCACCCGGCGAGGAAATCCCCAAGGGCCACACGCACATGGTCGAGATCGGCGGCCGGATGTACATGGCCTCGCAGGGCTTCCACGATCTCAAGGGGCCGATCGACACGCTGCCGCGTTACCGCGGATCGCATCTCTACGCCTACGATCCGGCGCGCGAGACGCTGGAGGAGGTGAGCCGCGCGCTGCCCGGCGGCGTGGTGACCGAGCACCAGGGCCTGATCGCGCTGGCCCACGCGCCGGGCTCCGATCTCCTGGTCGGTCTCGCCCATCCGTCGAGCGACATCGTGCTGTTCGACACCGCGCGCGAGCGGGTGCAGCGGATCGTCGCCGGCATCCCGTGGCGGCTCGGCAATCCGCTGAGCCGCGAGATCGTCGCCACGAAAGCGGGCAGGATCTACACCTACCGCGGCACCGAGGAGCCGGCGCAGCGCGGCGAGGCGCATCACATCTGGGCCTACGATCTCGCGACGAAGGCGATGAGCGAGACGGCGTACACGGCGACCGCGGGCTTCTGGAACGGCCAGACCTCGACGCGCGACGGCGCGACGATCTGGCTCTCGACGGTGAACGGCGAGCTTTACCGGCTCGATGTCGCGAGCGGAGCCTTCACCCACCTCGGCACCTTCCTGCCGAGCGACGAGGTCGCGGCCGGGGAGCAGGTGGATCAGCTCTACGGCATCACGCTCTCCGCCGACGGGCGGCGCATCTACGGCATTCCGCGCCGCCACCACGCCCGCGGCTCGAACCTCTATGCCTACGAGATCGCGTCGGGCGCGGTCACGCCGGTCGGGACCGTGGAGCCGGCCGTCTATGCCGGCAGCGACGTGCGCGATTCGCGCGGCGACATCTACGTCGCGCGCTTCGGCGACGGCGGCGCGTCCTGGGAGGGCAGGGCGCGGCTCGCCATCCTGCGCAGTCGCCAGGGTCAAAACCCGTGAAGTCGTGCGACCTGCTCCCGCAATGAGGCCATGGCGACGGGTTGCGATCTCACATGCCGACGGGCGCGCTGCCGCGAGCTCTGTCGTCCTGAGCGCAACCCGATCGCGCGTGGCTGCCACGTAACTGCGCAGCGTCAAGCGCCGCCGTTGTCTCTTCTGGGCGCTGGCTTGACCGGCTACTATGGTTAGTCCTGTCTCCGCAGAACAAGGCAATGCGACGACGCGATCTCATCACTGTCATCGGAGGAACGCCGATCGCCTGGCCGTGCACGGTTCTCGCACAGCCCACGGGCCAGGTGCGTCTGGTCGGCGTGTTGATGGGGTTTGAGGATGAAGCGATATCGCGGGCGCTGGTTGCGCAATTTCGGGCTTCGCTCGCGACTCTCGGTTGGAAAGAAGGTGACAATCTTCGCATTGCACTGCGGTGGGGGACGGGTAGCACCGACAGGATTGCAGCGCTCGCAAGAGAACTGGTCAACATGCGACCTGACGCGATCCTTGGTGAGACCACTCCCGTCGCCGTCGCGCTCGCCCGCGAGACGAAATCAATCCCGATTGTATTCGTGACGGTATCGGATCCGGTCGGCAGCGGTCTTGCGGCAAGCGTCGTACATCCGGGGGGCAACGTCACGGGCTTTACCTATGTCGAATCTACAGTGGGTGGCAAATGGGTCGAGCTGCTGAAGGAACTGGTGCCACGTACCCTCCGCGTCGCGCTGCTGTTCAATCCGGCAACGGCGCCGCCGCTCAAGTTCTACCTGCCGTCCATTCAAGCGGCTGCAACATCGCTCGCCATCCAGACGAGCACAGCCCCGGTGCACGCCCGGGACGAGATCGAAACCGTTGTTGCCGCACAAGCGCGCGGTCCCGGGGGCGGCCTGATTGTGATGCCGGATATATTCAACGCAGCACATCACGAGCTGATCATTGCACTGGCGGCCCGCTACGGCGTGCCCGCGATCTTTGGCAATGACTTCGCGGAATCGGGCGGGTTGATTTTCTACGGCGCTGATTTCGCCGAGACCTTCCGGCTCGGGGCGGGATATATCGACCGTGTCCTCAAGGGAGCAAATCCGGGAGACCTGCCGATTCAGCTGCCGCAGAAGTTCACGCTGTCCCTCAACCTCAAGACCGCCAAGGCGCTCGGCCTCACCGTCCCGGGTTCACTGCTCGCCCGTGCCGACGAAGTGATCGAATAGTCCTTTCTTGCTGCAACGCACGAGTCCGGTTGTGGACCCAAACCGGAGGTTGCCCTCTGTCACCCTTCCAGGCGGCGCGATACTGTTGGCAATATTTGAGGGGTGGCGAATGAAGCGACGGGGGGTCATTCTCGGTCTTGCGATGCTTGCCAATGCCCGTGGCGCAGGCGCTCAAGGCCGCGCGCACCGGGTTGGAGCCCTTCTTGCCGAGCAAGCCCAGGTCAACATTGTCCAAAAGGTTCTCGAGGAGAAAGGGTGGCTGCTCGGCCAAAATCTCCAGATCGAATATCGAGTAACCGGCGGCGATACCAATCTTTCCCGTGCATATGCCCGCGAGCTTCTCGCTTTGCAGCCCGATGTGTTGTTCGCCGTCAGCAACACATCGATGGCCGCGTTGCATGCCGAACGTTCTGATATTCCGACTGTCTTCGCGATGGTCAGCAATTCAGTCGAAATGCATTACGTCGAGAGCTTCTCGCACCCCGGCGGCAACGCGACCGGCTTTACGCCATTCGAGCCGTCGCTCGGCAGTAAATGGGTTTCACTATTGAAGGAAGCGACGCCAAACGTTGACCATATCGGGATCGTTTACAATCCTGAACCGGGCAACAATTCCTCGACGTTTCGCAAATCAATTGATGACGTCGCGCGCAGGGTGGGGATTGTCTCGATCGAGACACCGCGTGGGGACAGCTCCGACATCGAGCGTCTGATTCGCGCGCTCAAGGACAAGCCGAACAGTGGGCTAATTTTTCTCCCGGATGCGATCACCTATGTCCGGCGCGCTGAGATCACTGCGCTGGCGGCGCAGTGCGGGCTGCCAGCGATCTACCCGTTCCGCGCCTTCTGCGAGGCGGGCGGCCTCATGTCATACGGGGTCATCATCGGGAAGATCATCGCGGCCGGCGTATCCTATGTCGATCTGGTGTTGCGTGGTGCCAAACCTGCCGAACTGCCTGTCCAGGGCCCGACCGAATTCGAGTTTGTCATGAACCAAAGAACTGCACGGCAACTGGGCGTGCGATTGCCTCCCGGGTTGCTCGCCCGCGCCGACGAGGTGATGGAATAGGATGCCGATGTCGTGACCCACAGCGGACATGACAGCCCGATGCTTGAAGCTCCGGGCTCAATGAAAAGGAACATGCCGCTATGTCGCGTCAAGAATTTCGGTCAGCGCGTCGGGCATGTCGAGCATCGCGTCATGTCCGCAGGGCAGTTCCTTCGCGATCCAGCCCGGATCGGACTTGGTGCGCTTGTAGGTGCGATCGAAGGCCACCGAAGGAAAGTCGGTCGCACGGATATAGAGCTTGCGCGGCACCGCACGATACTCACCGCTGAGCGTTAGCTTCTCGGTGGCGCAGGCAACCGGGTGGGGTGTGCACTGCCGGTCGACCCACTGGCGATCGTGCTGGTTGACGCGAAACACTTCGGCGCTGGTCGGCGGCAGGGTAAGGCCGGGCGGGATCTCGCGCGGGCGCAGATCGGCCCATGACTGGCCGCTCTCCGGCACATACGCATCGAGATAGACGAGCGCCGCAATCTGCTCCGGCATCTGGTCGGCGACGCCCGTCACGACCATCCCGCCATAGGAATGGCCGCAAAGAACGATGTCGTTCATCTCCTCCCAGCGGATGAGATTGACGACATCGGTGATGTGGGTGCTGAGATTGACCGACGCGGACAAGAGGTGAGACCGGTCGGCGAGGCCGGTGAGCGTGGGAGCATAGACTCGATGCCCCTTGGCCGTGAGCCGGTCATTCACTCGGCGCCAGCACCATCCGCCATGCCAGGCCCCGTGAACGAGTACGAAAGTCTTGGCCATCGCATCGATCCCGTTCGTTGCAAGAGAAAAAAATATCTTTGCGCCTTGCGTGTGCCAAGGATGACGGCACGGCGTGCGGTCGACTTGGGCTGCTGTTGGCCCGCCTCGGACGAAGCAGCAGATGCCACCGATGTCTCGAATCGGGTCGAAAGCAGACGCGCCGGCCGACCTTATGGGTTCTGGGCCTAGTCGTTGGGCCTGAACTCCCTGACCCACGGCGGCGAAGCCGACGAGGGCAGCGGCTCGCCCTGCCGCAGCTTCGCCAGCGTGTCCGGGCAGCCTGCCTGCTCCAGCAGGTCGGCCAGATAGGGATAGCGGCTCGTGAGGTCGACCTCGGCGCCGTCCGGCCAGCCGCCCGCGGGCCGCGCGCGCACGTCCTCGGCGGTCGCGGCCATGGCCGTCACCGTGCGCGAGCATTTGTACTCGCGGTCCCAGGCGGCCGAGCTCGTCCACAGCCACCATGCGACGCCGCCGGCGATGCAGGTGAGCAGGACGCAATAGGCCGTGCCGACGAGGATGTCCTGCGCCGAGGGCTGCAACGATCGATCGCGGCGGCGATTGCCGAGATCCATCGGCGCGATTTCGGCCGCCCCGCGTCGCCGCGGCGTCAGGCCCGCTTGATCGCCCGCAGGATGACGAGCAGGATCACGGCGCCGATGATCGCCGTCACGATGGAGGCGATGAAGCCCGAGCCGATGCTGAGGCCGAGCGCGCTGCCGAGCCATCCGCCGATGAACGCGCCGACGATGCCGACGACGATGTCGCCGATGATGCCGAACCCGCCGCCCTTCACCAGCAGGCCGGCAAGCCAGCCCGCGATCGCTCCGATGACCAGCCAGACGATGATGCCATGCGCTTCCATATGGTCCCCCCGTAGGTTCGTCCCGCGGCAGGTTGAGGACACCGGCGCGCGGTCGTCAAGGCCGTAACGGCGCCTCAATAGAGGACGGACGGGAGACAGGCCCCGTCGGGCTCGTTGTAGAGGCCGGTCGTCATCAGGGTCATCTGGCAGACGAGCCTGGGACCCGACGTGAGGCATCAGGTGAAGAGCTCGTGGTTGCGCGTCGGCAGCAGGAAGCCCGGGCCGGCCCGGAACATTGAGCGGCCGCACGCGTTGGCTCCTCACCAGGCCATGCATGCCCTGCGCTGACCGCCTGACGCAATGACAGCAGCTCGTCGCGACCGGCGCGGGCTGCTGTTCCTTGCCGGAGCTTGCGTCGTTGCGTCGAGCGATTCCTCCTTCACCGTTGGCGAGACCGAACCATGCTCAAGTGGGCCCTCATCTTCTTCCTGATCTCGATCGTCGCGGGGTTCTTCGGCTTCAGCGGCGTCTCGGCGGCGGCCGCCGGCATCGCCAAGGTGCTGTTCTTCATCTTCCTCGTGCTCTTCATCGCCGTCCTGGTCTTCGCGCTGGTGACCGGCGCGATGGTGTTCTGAGCTGGCGGCGGCGGGCTGCAGGGCCGCCGCCGCAGTGACCTGGAAGGCGTCGCCGAGCTTTCCCGGAAGCGGCCTGTTAGCGACTTCTCTTCCGGACCGCGAGCCTCCGGCTCGCCTATGCATCCGGGCGAGCGAGACGCTCGCGGTCCGGAAGAGGGCTCTGAGGGCAACGCCGGCGACCGCACCGATCTCTTCTCTTCGGGACCGCGAGCCTCCGGCTCGCTCGTGCCCCCTCTCCCCGCCTCTCCCCCTTGGGGGCGAGGAGCATGAGGTGCGGCAAGGTTCTTCATATCCCTCTCCCCCTTGGGGGAGAGGCGAGGAGAGGGGGACCCACGCGCGGCTTGCCATGACCAGCGCCCCACCGGCGCCCCTTGTCGCAAGCGGGCCGGGAATGCGCTATGAAGCGGCTTCTTCACCGCACCGAGTTGAGATGGAGACCAAGCCATGCATGGGCTGCTCCATGCCGAACTCCCGCACCTCCTGCATCTCTACGGCTACTCGATCGTGGCGCTCATCGTCGCGCTCGAGGGCATGGGGCTGCCCTTGCCCGGCGAGACGACGCTGGTCGCGGCGGCGCTCTACGCCGGCTCGACGCGCGACCTCAGCATCGGCTTCATCATCCTGGCCGCCTTCATGGGCGCCGTGACCGGCGACAATGCGGGCTTCTGGATCGGCCGCGGGATCGGGCTGCGGCTGGCGCTTCGCTACGGTTCCTACATCTGGCTCACGGAGCGGCGCATCAAGCTCGGGCAGTTCCTGTTCCGCCGGCACGGCGGAAAGCTCGTGTTCTTCGCGCGCTTCGTGGCGCTCTTGCGGGCGCTGGGGGCGTTTCTCGCCGGCATGAACCAGATGCCGTGGCGCCGCTTCGCGATCTTCAATGCCGGCGGCGGCGCGGTCTGGGCGACGCTTTACGGCCTTGCCGCCTATCTCGTCGGAGACGAGCTCGAGCGGCTGTCCGGACCGATCGCGACCGTGACCTCGCTCGCCGCACTCGCCGCGGTCGCCGGCGGCCTGCTCTTCCTGCACCGCCACGAGCAGCGGCTCGCCGACGAGGCCGAGCGCCAGTTGCCCGGCCCGATCCGGCGTTCGGCCCCGCTCTGGTGAGAACGCCCGGCGCACGGCAGGTCACCGCGCGGCATCGTGCTCGTCCTCGTCGTCGCGGACACCGGTGATCAGGCGCGCGCCGCGCCCGTAGGTGAACCACGCCCAAGACCAGTTGACGTAGACCACCAGGCGGTTGCGGAAGCCGGCCAGCAGGAAGAGGTGGACCAGCGACCAGAACAGCCATGCCGGGAAGCCCGTGAGCTGCATGCGGCCGAGCCACGCCACCGCGCGCGAGCGGCCGATGATGGCGAGCGTGCCGAGGTCGCGATAGCGGAACGGACCGGGCGGCGGCCGGCCGGCGATCCTGTTGGCGATCACGCGGGCGACGTACTTGCCCTGCTGCTCGGCGACGGCGGCGAGGCCGGGCAGGGGCTTGCCGTCGGAGCCGGCGAGGCTCGCGACGTCGCCCAGCGCGAAGACGCCGTCGTGTCCGGGCACCGAGCAGTCGGGCGCCACCTTGACCGCGCCGTTGCGCGCGGCGTCGGCGTCGATCCACGCGGCGGCCGGCCGCGCCGCGGTGCCGGCGCACCAGAAGACGTTGGCGCTCTCGATGCGCTCGCCCGCCACGTCGACGCCGCCGGCGTCGATCTCGTCGACCGTGGCGCCCAGCCGGACCTCGACGCCGAGCCCGCCCAGCGCCCGGACGGTGTAGGCCGAGAGGCGCGCGGGGAAGGCGGCAAGCAGGCGCGGCCCCGCCTCGCACAGCACGATCCGCGCCTGACGCGGCTCGATGTGACGGAAATCGCGCGCCAGCGTGGAGCGGGCGAGCTCGGCGATCGACCCGGCGAGCTCCACGCCGGTCGGCCCGCCGCCGACGACGACGAAGGTGAGCAGGCGGCGGATCTCGCCCGCGTCGCTGCGGCTCTCGGCACGCTCGAACGCCGACAGCAGCCGGAGCCGGATCGCCGCCGCGTCGTCGAGCGTCTTGAGCACGGTCGCGTATCGGGTCCAGTCGTCGTGGCCGAACCAGCTATACGCGGCGCCGGTGGCGAGGATCAGATGGTCGTAGGGAAAGTCGCCGGTGTCGCGAACCATGACGACGCGGCGGGCCGGGTCGACGGCGGTCACCTCGCCCATCAGCACGGTGACGTCGCGCGCGCGGCGCAGGACCGCGCGGACCGGAGTCGCGATGTCGGATTCCGCCAGCGCCGCCGTCGCCACCTGGTAGAGCAATGGCTGGAAGAGATGGTGGTTCTCGCGGTCGATCAGCAGGATGTCGGCGCCGCGCCCGGCGAGACCGCGGGCGGCGGTGAGGCCGCCGAATCCCGCGCCGACGATGACGATCCGCGGCCGTTGGCCATGAGCTTGCATCGCGGTCTGCTCCATATCCTTGCGCACGATCCCCGCGACGCCCCTGACCCTGCTTCATGTCCTTCCCGGCGGGCCCGTCGGCATTCTCGCCTTCGGGGAGAGGTCAGGAGAGGGGTTGCAACGGCACGTGCGGCAGGTTTGCCCCCTCTCCCCACCTCTCCCCCTCGGGGGGGGGAGGAGCATGAGGGGCGAGGCTCCTGTCTTGCCCTCGACCGGACCGCGCTCCGCGAGCACGAATTCGTCCTTCAACCGCTCATATGGTTGCTGCGGCCCCTGAATCCTGCCGGCGAGCCCGTCGATTCCATGCGCGACGCGAGGTTCACCGCGTCCCGTGCCCGCCCGCCATGGCGGCGTCCCGGGAGCCCGGTCCTGTGACCGGGCAAATGCCATAGTGTGTCTTTTGTAGCACGCTGTGACGCCTTGTGACATTTCTGTGGTCACAGCCCTTGACCCGGGCTCGCCGACAGCGCAGATTGGCGCCGTTCGAGGAAGCCGTTTCCACGATATTCGGAAGAGGCTAAAGCCATGATTTCAAAGACGAAACCACTCCATATCGAGTGGCACAAATCGACCATTTTGAGCGGCGCGTTTCTTTTGCTCTTCTTTGTCTTGGTGAATTTCCTGTGGCTGCCGAGCCACTTGCCGCAGAACATCTAACAAACCACGATCTCGACGGCGCGTCGGGGGCAAATTTCAGGCCCGCCGGAGCGACCGGGAGACACAGTTTCCCCCGAATGTGGGAGGTGCCCGGGTGACGGGCACCTCCTCGTTTCGCGGCCCTCCGAGAAGCCATCCCGTCTGAACCCGCTCCGTCGTCGGCCGCGTCGGCGTCGTAAGGAGCCTCGCGCCAGCGCGTTCAGCCCGCGGGATCCCCGGTCTGCCGTTTCGCCACACAATCACCGCAGAGGCCCATAGACTGTTCCGCGAACCGGCAGGGGCGCATGAATCGACTGGACGACATCGAGGCCTTCCTCGCCATCGTCGAGCGGGGCAGCCTGACGGCGGCGGCACGCCACCTGCGCCGCTCCCTGCAATCGATCAGCCGCTCGCTCGGCGCGCTGGAGCGGGGCGTGGCGGTCGAGCTGGTGCGGCGCACGACGCGCAGCTCGCAGCCGACCGAGGCGGGCCTCGCCTTCTATCGCCGTGTTCGCCCGGCCTTCGAGGAGATCGCCGAGGCGCGGCGCGAGGCGGCGAGCCGGCAGGCAGAGCCCAGCGGGCTCCTGCGCGTCGGCGGGCCGGTGATGTTCGCGGCCAGCCACATGGTGCCGGTGATCTGCGATCTCGCGCGGAGCCATCCGCGGCTCGAGATCGAGCTCAAGACTTCCGACCGCGAGGTCGATCTGGTGGCCGAGCGGCTCGACCTCGCCGTGCGCATCCGCGCCATGCGCGACTCCTCGCTGAAGGCGCGCCGGCTCGCCGAGCTGCGCGCCGTCGTGTTCGGCGCGCCGGCCTATTTCGCGCGCCACGGCCGGCCCGCCCATCCCGACGAGCTCGCGCGCCACGAATGCATCATCCGCCTGACCGAAGCGCAGGAGGAGGCGTGGCCGTTCCGCATCGACGGCCGGCGCCGGATGGTCAAGGTGAAGGGCCGCTTCCGCGCCGACAGCGTGGCCGCCACCAATGCCGCCGCGGCGCAGGGCCTCGGCGTCGCCTTCGGCCCGCTCTGGCAGGTGCGCGAACTCGTCGACCGCGGCGCGGTCGAGATCGTGCTCGACGACTTCGAGGCCGCGCGCGTGCCGATCCATGCCGTGTGGCGGCCGACCCGCACGCCGCTCGCCAAGGCGCGGCTGTTCGCCGACCTGCTCGCCGCCCGTCTCAGGCGTCACGAGCTTTGACGCTCGCCTGCCGGCGACGGACGCGGCGGAGCATGACAGGCGACGGGAATGCTCTAGCATGCGCGCCATGGCGAGACCGGAACCCGTCCTGAGGAAAGGCCGGCTGGAGGCATTCAGCGACGGCGTGCTCGCGATCGTGATCACGATCATGGTGCTCGAGCTCAAGGTGCCGCACGAGGCGGAGTTGCGCGCGCTGTGGCCGGTGCTGCCGGTGCTGCTCTCCTATGTACTTTCCTTCCTCTATGTCGGCATCTACTGGAACAACCACCATCACCTCGTGGCCGCGGCCCGACGCATCAATGGCACGATCATGTGGGCCAACCTCCATCTGCTGTTCTGGCTGTCGCTCATTCCCTTCGTCACCGGCTGGATGGGCGAGAACAACTTTGCGCCGGTTCCCACGGCCGCCTACGGCGTCATCCTGTTGATGTCGGCCGTGGCCTACTGGATCCTGCAGCGCGCCATCCTTGCCATCGAGCCGCCCGACTCGGCCCTGCGCCGCGAGCTCGCGGTCGACCTCAAGGGGATGCTCTCGCCGGCGCTCTACCTCGCCGCGATCGTCGCCGCCTTCGTGGCGCCGTGGATCGCCGGCGCGGTCTATTTCCTGGTCGCCGCTGTCTGGACCGTGCCCGACCGCCGCGCCGAGCGCGCCATCGGCGCCCGGCCGGACGGGGAGGAGCGCTAACGGCCCGGGCTACGCCGGAAGGCCGGCTTGGCGAAGGGCGTCCGACAGGAGCGCGGCAAGCGAGAGATGGATGCCGGTGGCGGTGCACATGCCCCCAACGGTGAAGTCTGGCTCGAGCTCCAGTACGCGCGCCGCCGCCTCCTTCGCGGCATCCAGCCGGCCCAGCCGCGCATGCGTCGCCGCCAGCAGCATGTGGGCGAAGCTCCAGTTGGGGTTGGCCTGGAAGCACTTGCGCGCCGCATCCGCCGCCGCCTCGTCTTCGCCGCGCTGCAGGCGACCGTAGGCGATGGCGAGACAGGCGCCGAATCGCATCGGATCGATCGGGCTGAGGCGAAGCGCACGCTCGCCCCACTCGATGCCGCGGTCGGCATCGCCGCCGATGGCGGCGACGACGCTGCCGAAGGCATAGGCGAGCGAGCAGGAGGGGCTGATCGCCAGTGCGGCCTCGAAGGCACGTCGCGCCGCCTCGCCGTCGTGCGCGACGAGGCCCAGGGCGAAGCCGCCCAGCGCCAGTGCGAGCGCATCGTCGCGTCCGTTCTCGATCGCCGCGTGGGCGTGGCGCACCGCCCCCAGCCGGTCCTCCTCATGTGCGCCGCCGCGCACGAACAGGATCTCGTGGCACCACGCCGCGAAGCCGTGCGCCAGCGCGTAGTCGGGCTCGAGAGCAAGCGCGCTCTGCAAGAGCGGCAGCGCTTTGCGCGCCCGCTCGGGTATCGCCGGATGGACGTCGGGCATGGCGCGCAGCACGAGGTCGTAGGCGTCGAGATTGTCGGGCCGCTTGCGCTTCACGCGCTCGATCTCGGCCTGCCGCAGGCTCGGTTCGATGGCGGCGACCGCGCTGGTGGTGAGCTCGTCCTGCAGGTCGAAGATGTCGTCAAGCGTGCGGTCGTAGCGCTCGGCCCAGACATGGCGGCCGGTCTCGGCTTCGATCACCTGACCGGTGACGCGCAGGCGGTTCGCCGCCTTGCGCACGCTGCCTTCGAGGACATAGCGCACGCCGAGCTCGCGCCCGACCTGCTTCACATCGACCGCGCGGCCCTTGTAGATGAAGCTCGAGTTGCGGGCGATCACGAACAGCCACTTGAGCCGCGACAGGCCGGTGATGATGTCCTCGACCATGCCGTCGGCGAAATACTCCTGCTCGGGATCGCCGCTCATGTTCTGGAACGGCAACACGGCGATCGACGGCCGGTCGGGAAGGGCAAGCATCGGCTCCTCTTGACTGGTGCGGACGGCGGCGGGTTCGGGCTCGACGCGCGTCTCGATGCGGTAGACGTGGACCGGGCGGGCGATGTTCTTGACGCTGTGCTCGCCGCGGTCGACGAAGCCGATCGGGAGCTTCTCGCCGACATGCTCGCGCACGGTGGCGCTGACGCAGATCCCGCCAGGCTCGGCGAGCCCCTCGAGCCTGGCCGCCACGTTCACGCCGTCGCCAAAGATGTCGCCCTCGTCGACGATCACGTCGCCCACGTTGATGCCGACGCGGAAAAGGATGCGCCGGCTCTCCTCGATCCCGGCGTTGCGCTCCTTCATGCCCTGCTGCACCACCACCGCGCAGCGCACCGCGTCGACGATCGAGCCGAACTCGATCAGCAGCCCGTCCCCCGTGGTCTTCACGATTCGGCCCTGATGCTGGGCGATCAGCGGATCGACGAGCTCACGGCGGTGGCTTTTGAGCGCACCGAGCGTTCCTTCCTCGTCGGCGCCCATCAGGCGCGAATAGCCCGCGACGTCGGCCGCCAGGATGGCGGCCAGCCGCCGCGAGGTGCGGGCCTCATCGCTCATTTGGCTTGCGTCCCCACATGGCCCGGCTCCGTCGCCGAGGCCGTTCCATCCCGAACTATGCCCAGTCGCAGGCACCGTCGCAATGAGACGAGCCCGCCGAGCGCGCCATCGGCGCCCGGCCGGACGGCGACGGCCGGTCGTCCGCGGAGTGAAGCCGTGGCACCGCCAACCGGAAGGCGGATCGCGATGGACAGGGCCGACATTCTTCTGGCAGCGTGCTCATGGCAGCGTGGTCGAACCGACGGCTGCACCTTCAACCCGGCGGTACGCCCCTGGCCCTCGGCTTCTCATTCGTGGAGGCGAACATGGGTTTGATGGACATTCTCAACGGCATGCAGAATGGACCGCGCGGCGCCGCCGGGCGCTCGGGCGGCGGCGGCATGTCGCCGCTCACGATGGCCCTGCTCGGGCTGCTCGCCTACAAGGCCGTGAAGAGCTTCAGCGCAAACTCCGCGCCCTCGGCCACGTCGGGCGCGCCGGCCGGCACGCCTGCGCCGGCCGGCGGTGCTGCCGGCGGAGTGCCGGGCGGTGGACTGGGCGCGGGTCTGGACGATCTGCTGCGCGGCGGCGGCGCGGGAGCGGGATCGGCCGGCCTCGGCGGCCTGCTCGGCGGCTTGCTGGGCGGCGCCGGCGCCGGCGGGCTGGGCGGCCTGCTCACCGGTGGTCTCGGTGATCTCCTCGATCAGTTCCACGGCGCGGGCAAGGGCGAGGTGGCGAGGTCGTGGGTCGGCGGCGGACAGAATCATCCGATCTCGGCCAACGATCTGGCGCAGGTGCTGACACCCGATCAGATCGATTTCCTGACGCAGCACACCGGGATGCCGCGCGACGCGCTGCTGTCGGGCCTCAGCGAGCAGCTGCCCGGCCTGGTCGACCAGCTCACGCCGGCCGGCCGCCTGCCGACGGAAGACGAGATGAATCGTACGGTGTAGGGCGGGGCAGTTCGTTCATGGGCGGCCTTCTCTGGATCGTGCTGATCGGCTTCGTGGCCGGCATCGTCGCGCGCCTGCTGTCGTCGGCGCCGAACAAGCCCACCGGCTTCATCCTGACCACGGTGCTCGGCATCGCCGGCGCCTTCCTGGCGACGTTCGTCGGCCAGGCGGTCGGCTGGTACGGGCCCGACCAGGGGGCGGGCTTCATCGCCGCGACGGTGGGCGCGATCGTGGTGCTCTTCATCTGGAGCCGGATCGCCGCCGCGCGCGCTCGACCGTAAGGTTGCGGCGCGATCGGGAGCGGCTCGTAGCGTTCGTCGAACGCCGGCGTCCGCGCGCGGGCGCTTGCGTCCTGCGCATCCGTGCTTTCCCGCGATGGGAAGAGTCGGAAGAATGAGAAGAGACGAACGCGAACGGGGCTCCTGATCGATGCATTCCACAGTCACCCGCCCGCTCTGGGCGCTGATCGTTCCGCTTGCCGCGGCGCTCATGGTCGTGGCCGGGATGACCGGCCTGATCGACGCCGGCGCCGGGCCGATGCTGGTGCTCGCCGCCGTCCTGCTGGGCGCCGCGGTGTTCGCCGCCGTCCATCATGCCGAGGTCATCGCCGCGCGGCTCGGCGAACCGTTCGGCTCGATCGTGCTCGCCGTCGCGGTGACGGCGATCGAGGTGGCGCTGATCGTCTCGATCATGGCGTCCACGGCGCCGGGCAGCGACGAGGTCGCGCGCGACACCGTCTTCTCGGCGATCATGATCGTGCTGAACGGCGTCATCGGCCTCTGCCTGGTGCTGGGCGGCCAGCGCCACCGCGAACAGTCGTTCCAGCTTCCCGGCGCCTCGGCCGCGCTCGCGGTGCTGGGCACGCTCGCGGTGCTGGTGATGATCCTGCCCAATTTCAGCGAGGCGATCCCCGGCCCGAAGTATTCGGCGCCGCAGCTCGTCTATGTGGCGACCGTGTCGCTCGTGCTCTACGCCACCTTCATCTTCGTCCAGACCATCCGGCACCGCGACTACTTCCTCGAGGCGGCGGACGACGAGCACGATCCGGGGGAGCGGCCGGGCGGGGCGGCGACGACAGCGAGCCTCGGGCTGCTGCTGGTGTCGCTCGCCGCCGTGGTGCTGCTGGCCAAGGTTCTGTCCTACCCGCTCGACGAGGCGGTCGCCTCGGCCGGTCTGCCGCGCGCCGTGGTCGGCGTGGTGATCGCGACCGTCGTGCTCCTGCCCGAGGGCATCGCCTCGGTGCGCGCCGCGCTCGCCAACCGGCTGCAGAACAGCATCAACCTCGTGCTCGGCTCGGCGCTCGCCAGCATCGGCCTCACCATCCCGGTCGTCACCGCCGTCGCCCTTCTGCTCGACCGGACCCTGACGCTCGGCCTCGCGCCGCAAAGCATGGTGCTGCTGGCGCTGACCCTGTTCGTCGGCACGCTGACGCTCGGCACCGGCCGGACCACGCTGCTGCACGGCGTGATCCATCTCGGCATCTTCGGCACCTTCCTGCTGCTGTCGGTCGTGCCCTGATCGCTAGCGCAGCGTCGCCAGCGCCAGCAGCGCCTCGGCGGCGACGCCCATCGCGGCGCGCAGGTCGTGGCGGCGGCCCCAGCGCGCGATCAGCGCATTGCTGGTCGGGCCCGCCTCGCGCAGGTCGAGCGCGCCGAGCCGCCGGTCGGTGGGCGCGATCAGGAGCAGCGAGACCGGCAGCGTCGCGCCGACCAGCAGCGCGCCGGCGAGCCACAGCAGCCCGCCCGACTGCGCCCAGGCCAGCGCCGCGCAGGCCGTGCCGGCGAGCGCGAGCGGCGGCGCGAGACGGTCGGTGCGCGCGGCCGAGCCCTGCCACTGCTGCAGCCGCGCCCTGGCGAGCAGCGACAGCCGCGCCGGATGCTCGGCCAGCGACACCTGCAGCGCAAGGCCCGCGAACATTCCGGTCGTCGCGAGCGCAATCCCTCCTGCCAGCACATCGACCTCCCGATCGGCCCCGGTTGCCATCGCTTCATGCGCGATGCCACGATGAAACGAAAGGGGGGATCGCCATGGCGAAGAGGAAGCGGCAGCTCGAGCCCAAATACGTGGTGAACATCGACCTGAAGGCGATGGATCTTCCCAAGGCGGGCGTCGCCCTGATCCTCAAGGTCAAGGACCGCACCGGCCTGCTGCTCGGCACCGCCGAGATCGGCCAGGGCTCGTTCGGCTGGCGTCCGGCCAACAAGCAGAAGTTCGAGCGCATCGAATGGGACCGCCTGAGCGCGCGGCTCGACGGCCGCGGCTGAGGGACGATGCGGCACCGGCCATCCCCTGACCCGTGCCTCCGCTGCTTCCGGCATCGTCGGCTCGCGGAGGATAGTGCCGGCAGCCGGCCGCCCGTTTGACCTTTCACGACAAAATGATGGTCGAATCGCGCGGGCGTGGCCGGCCGGCGCGATAGCCGCTAGTCGTTCAGGACGTCCTTCTCGAGCTCGGTCCGGTCCGCGCCGTCGCCCTGTCGCCGGTGCAGCGGCGGCGCGGCCAGCAGCGCCTGCAACGCCGCGCGGTCGAGGATGCGCACATGGCGCAGGTCGCGACTCTCGATCACGCCGTCGGCGGTGAGCGTGGCGAAGGCGCGACTCAGCGTGGCGAGCGACAGACCGACATAACCCGCGATCGCCGAGCGGCTCATCGGAAGATAGATCTCGAACGAGCGCTCGCCGCGCACGGCCTGGAGATGCTCCTGCTGGTCGAGGAACATGGCGAGCCGCGAGACGGCGTGCCGCTGCGACAGCAGCAGGGCGTGGCGCTGCGCCAGGCGCAGCTCGTGGCAGAGCTTGACGATCACCTCGACGTCGAGCTCCGGGTCGTCGAGCAGGAAGCGGCGCACGTTCGCCAGCGGCAGGCTGTAGGCCGTGACCGCGGTCGTGGCGACGGCGGTGTTGACGTAGCGGCCGCCCTCGGAGAGGCCGAACAGATCGCCCGGATAGAGGAAGCCGGTGATCCGTCCGACGCCGTCGACGTAGCTGGTGGCGATGCCGCTGATCAGGGTGTAGGCCGCCTTCGCCGGCGCGCCGGCCGCGTAGATGCGCTCGCCTTTCCTGAAGCGCACGATCGAGGCCACCGCCATCAGCCGCATGCGCTGGCGCTCGCTCAGCACTTGCCGCGGACCGCCATGTTCCCCTGCCGGGAGCCAGGGATCCTGTGCGGTGATGATCGGGCCGGGATGGCGCCTGCCTTGCCGTGCCATGGAGTTCACCTTGGTTCGACTTTCATAACCGACGTCACGCCGGCATCCCTTGATCCCGATCAAATTTTGCCGGCGAGCGCGCGTACGAATGCGCACAAGGCCATGGCCGGGAATCCGCCGACATTTTGATCGTCGTCAAAGGTTCGTCGGTTCCGCGCCTTGGGCCGCCGCCGGTCCCGCCTAGATTTGCTTCAGCGCGCCTCCGCGGCGCGCAAGGACGAGAGCGAACGATGGATCCCTGGACCCTGCGGGTCGCCGAACTGAACATCCAGTACTACGAAGGGCTGCTGGCGCAGGAGCTCGACCCGGCCAAGGCAGCCACCATCCACCGGCTGCTTGCGGCGGAGAAGGCGACCTTGTCGCGGCTGCGCGAGGAACGGCTGTCGACGGAGTTTACCCAGCCGCTTCCCAGAGCTGCCAGTGCGTCGGACTGACGTCGACGGGCTTTCCGGTTCGCGAGTCGATCCAGCCACGGTCGCTCTGCCGGCAGGGGAACGCCAGCGCATGAAACTCGCCCTTGTCGACGACGCTCAGCCGCAGGTCCTCCGACCGGGGCGCACTGACGATGGGGAGCCACTGATCGAGCATTTGAAAGTCTATCGCCTGCCCGCCGCGGCGCGGCCTTGATGCAGATCAACCGCCGGGGCACCGGACCGGCATTGACGGCTCCGCGCGCATTGCTCGTCCGCCGGACCTGGGCTAGGTCGGTAGAGCGATGCGGATCGTTTCGTTGGATCACGTCCAGTTGGCCATGCCGCAAGGCCGCGAGGCCGAGGCGCGCGCCTTCTACGGGACGCTGCTCGGCATTCCCGAACGCGAGAAGCCGCCGCATCTGGCCAGGCGCGGCGGCTGCTGGTTCGAGCGCGGCGGCCTCAGGATCCATCTCGGCGTCGAGGCCGATTTCCGCCCGGCGCGCAAGGCCCATCCTGCGCTGATCGTCGAGGACCTGCCCGCCTTGAAGGCGAGGCTCGAGAGCGCCGGATGCCCTCTCGCGAACGACGAGCCGCTGGCGGGCTACGACCGCATCTATGTCGACGATCCCTTCGGCAATCGCATCGAGCTGATGGAACCGGCAAAGGAGTAGGCGCCGCGGGCCGCGGCGTCGGGACCATCCGCACCGACCGTCTCGATCACAGCCCGATCACCGGCCTGCCGGTCGCGCGCCGCCGGGACGCTCGCCATCCGCGATGCGGTCGTGGCTGCCGCCGGCGCACGTTGACACCGAGCGGTCACTGGAGCGCGGCGGTCCGGCCGGTCATGCTGACCTTCGGTGCGGCAGTCCTCGGATGTACAGGCTGACGTACCGGCTTCGTCATATTTCCCTTCGGCCGCGACGAGCGGTCAACCTGCCCGCCGTGCTCACGCCCGGCGGGCTTCTTTGTGGGCGCGGGCCGATGCCGCGCATGAAAGCCCCGACGCTGCCGAACCACGATCGCAAGAGCCCAAAAGCAAGACGGGCGACCCGTTGCCGGACCGCCCGCCTCGCCGTTTCTACCGGAGCTAAAGAAAGATCACATCGCCCGCGCGACGTTGCTCAGCACGCTGTTGACCTTGTTGCCGAGGGTGCCCATCGCGGTGATGGCAGCGACGGCGATCAGAGCGGCGATCAGCGTGTACTCGATGGCGGTGACGCCGTCGGTGTTCTTCATCAAATGACGAAACAGAGAAAGCATTGAATATCTCCCGAAGTGAATGCTTGGCAACGAAATGCAGTTCTCGATGAACTGTGCCGGAGTGATAACGGAGCTTCGCGCGCATGGCGCGTGTTCAAGTGTATGTGTCGTAAGTGCAGTGTCGCGGTTGTTACTGCATGCTTCTCACGCGCGCGCACGATGACGGGTAGCGCACGACGTTCGATGCGAATCGCGGCGATGCGATTCGGCACCGACGTGCGCGAGCGCGCTGTGATCGTCGTTGTGGTGACGCAGCTGATCGCTGCCGCGACGGCGTCGAGCCATCGCGCGTCTCGCCGCCTGCTCGACCGGTGCTGTCGTGTGCCGGTCGCGCAGGCGGCAGTCGCTTCGCCCGATCGGCGTTGAGGCGCACGGGGAACTTTTCCCGTTTCTCCTCCGCGATCACGGACGTGCAAGCAGTCCTTGATCTTTAGCATGCACGCGCGTCGCGCGATGCTCGGGAGACTACGAGGCTGGTGGAACTGCGAGCCTCGTAGAATTACGAGGCTGGTGAAACTACGAGGTCTCGCGGGCCGCGAGCCAGAGCCGGACGAGGTCGGGCAGACCACGCGCGCCGGTCTTGTCCATGAGGTGCGCGCGATGGAACTCGACCGTGCGCGGACTGACGCCCAGCAGGTTGGCCGTGTCCTTGTTGGAGTGTCCGACGACGAGGCACTCCAGGACCTCGCGCTCGCGCGGCGTCAGCGCCTCCAGTTGCCGGCGCGCCGCCTGCGCGGCCTGGTCCTCGCCGGTTCGGCTGCCGTGCGTCTTCAGGGCGTCCTCGACCGCGGCGAGCAGGCGCCCGGGCTCGAACGGCTTTTCCAGGAAATCCACGGCGCCGGCTTTCATCGCCGCCACGGCAAGCGCCACGTCGCCATGGCCGGTGATCAGCAGAAGCGGCAACGCCCGGCCCTCGTCGCGCAGCCGGCGCAGCAGGGCGAGGCCATCCATGCCGGGCATGCGGATGTCGCTCACCACGCATCCGGCGGCCGCGGCATCGGCGCGGGCGAGGAACGCCTCGGCATGCGCATGGGCGCGCACGTCGTAGCCGGCGTCGCCCAGCACGGCCACCAGCGACTCGCGCATCGCCTCGTCGTCCTCCACGACGTGAACCACTCCCTTGCTAGCCATCGGCCGTCTCCGCCTTGCGCGCCGCCGGAACCTCGAAGCGGAATATGGCACCGCCGCCCGCGCGCGGCTCGGCCCACAGGCGGCCGTGATGCGCCTCGACGATGGCGCGGCAGATCGAGAGGCCCATGCCCATGCCGTCGGATTTCGACGTCACGAACGGCTCGAACAGCGCCTTGGGATCGGCCGGCAGGCCGGAGCCGTTGTCGGCGACGGCGATCTCGACCGTGGTCTCGCTCACGCTGCGGGCCGACAGGACGATCTCGCGCGGCGTCCGGCCTTCGGTGGCTTCCAGTGCATTGCGCACCAGGTTGAACACGACCTGCTGGATCTGGATGCGATCGACGACGACGGCGCGAACGTCCGGATCGAAGTCGAACCGGGTCGCGAGTCCGGGATCGTGGACGCCGACGAGGGCGAGCGCCGCGGCATCCTCGACGAGCTGTCGGGCGTCGACGATCTGCCGCTCGCTCTCGCGCCGCCGCACGAAATCGCGCAGCCGGCGCAGGATGGCGCCGGCCCGCACCGTCTGCTCGGCCGCCTTCTCGATGCGGCCGAGCGCGCGTTCCGGCGCCGCCGGCCCGTCGGCCTCGAGCGCGAGCCGCGCGGCACCGAGAAAGTTGGTGGCGGCGCCGAGCGGCTGGTTCAACTCGTGCGCGAAGCTCGCCGCCATCTGGCCCATGGCGCTGAGCCGCGAGGCGTGCAGCAGTTCCGACTGCAGCTCGCGCACCCGTTCCGCGGCCTCGCGCGTCGCGCTTTCGCTTCGCCGCAAGGCGGCCTCGGCGGCCTGCCGCTCGCGGCTCGCCTCGCTCAGCGCGCGGCTCAGCGCATTCACCTCGCGCACCGGCGTGGCGAGCGGCTGCACCGGCTCGCCGTGACCCAGCCGCGCGGCATCGGCGGCGAGGGCGCCGACCGGTTTCTCGATGCGCCGCGCGAAGACGAAGGCGAGCCACACCGACAGGGCGAGGATCGCGACCGCGAGGCCCGACAGCCCGACCAGCGAGCGGCGCAGCGGCGCCGAGATCTGGTCGGCCGGCACCGTCACCACGCCGATCCAGCCCGAGAACTGCGAGCGGCTGAAGGCGACGAGCGCCGGAACGCCGCGCTCGGCCGGATCGTCGCCGCGGATCAGTCCTTCGCGCTGCCGGCCGTCGCCCCGGATCGCCTCGGCGAGACGCTGGCCGACCATCGACGTGTGGTGGCTCGAATGGGCGACCACGAAGCCCCGCCGGTCGGCGATGGCGTCGCTCCAGCCGGCCGGCAGCGCGGCCTGCAGGATGACGTCGCGCATCCGTTCCGGCTCGAGGCTGAGGTCGAGGAAGTACACGACCTCGCCGCCGCGCAGCACCGGCACGTTGACGATGAACAGGGGCTTGCCCGTCACGGCGCCGACAAAGAGGTCCGACACGACCGGCCGTCGCGTGCGCAACGCGATCTCGTCGGAGTCGCGCTCGGCGTTCGCCGGCAGCGGCGCGCCGCGCGGCAGGCGCGTGTTGACGATCTGCCGCCCGGCGCGGTCGCGCAACACGACATTGGTTCCCAGCAGGCGATGGACGTCGCGGGCCTGCTGGTCGAAGTTGCCGAGGTCGTCGTCCTGCAGCCAGCGCGAGAGCGCGAGGACTTCCGTGGTCGCGACCAGACCGGCAAACTCGCGGTCGCCCGTGGCGGCAACCTCGCGCGCGGTGCGCAGCGCCTCGTCCTCGATGCGCGCCCGTTCGCCGCCGGCATAGAACCAGGCCAGGATGCCGGCGAGGACGAGGATCGGCAGGACGAGCGCGAGGCAAAGGACGGTGAGGTGCCAGGCCAGCCTGCGGTCGTGCTCCCTTGGGTGGCCTCTGGTCATATCGGCCTAGAGATCGACGGAGAGCCTGACCTTGAACTGGTGGCGCTCGAAGGTCACGAGGTCGAGGCTCGACGGCGTGTCGGGCGACTGCCCCCACACCTGCGGCTCCCAGGCGCCGGAGAGCGACACGCCTTTGCCGAGCGTCGCGTAGAAGGTCGGCCCGAGATAGACTGCCTGACCGGCGAGGCCCGAGAGTCCCAGCCCGTCATAGTTGCGCAGATAACGCAGATCGCCGCCGAGGTAGAGCCAGGGCAGCAGCCGGACTGTCGCGGCGGCGCTCAGGCCGAGCTGCGAGGCGTCCTCGGTCAGCCCGGTCGCCCTGGTGCGGGTGCGGCCGAGGCCATAGACGAGGTTGACCGTCGCGAACAGGCGGTCCGGCACCAGCTCGCGATCGACCGCGGCGATGAACTGCACGCCGAAGGAGTCGGCCGGCGTTCCGGTCGCGGGGTCGACGGTGCCGTAGAATGGCGTGGCGACGACCGTCAGTCCGACCGGATTGCTTTCGCGCCCGAGCACCCGCCAGCGGAACTCGAGCTGTGCGTGATCGAACACGAACTGGTTCACGTCGTCGAACGTCGGCACGCCGGCGATCTCGTAGCGCGCGAAGGCGATGCCGGGCGCGACGCGGAACCACGTGGCGAGCGGATACTTGAGATTGAACGTCGTGGCGAGCGCACTGTAGGTGCCTTGCGATTTGCCGAGCCGGCCGACCGTCTCGATCTCGCCCTCGGGCTGGAAGGGCTCGCCGATGTCGGTGCCCTCGCTGAAGCCGAACATGTGTTCGGTGTCGGCCTCGGCCCGGCCGACGGCCGGCGCAAGAAGGGCGAGCAGGGACAAAAGGGCGGGGAGGACGGCGCGATGCATCGCGGCGAAGCTAGCCGGACGCCGCAGGCCATGCAATTTGGCGCGCGCACCGGCGGAGGGCGATTTCTCCGTGCCCCGATGGCCGCCCTGCCGGGACCGGGCGGCGGCGCCGGGGCCTTTGCCGTCTAGGATGCCGGCGCGGCGGGCGTCCGGCGGCTCACGTTGACACCGAGCGGTCCACTTGCCCGCCGTGTTCACGCCCGGCGGGCTTCTTTGTGTAAGCAAGATGCGGAATCGGCCGCGCCGGCACCGGCGGCCGGCTCAGGCCCGGCGCCCGCCCCGGATGGCGGCGCGGGCGAGGCGGACGACCGAGCGCGCCGGCTTCAGGATGGCGCGCGTGAGCGCCGGCCGCTTCACGAAGTAGAACTTGTTGGCGCCGGCCTCGAGGCTGAGGTTCTTCTCGTGGCAGAAGCGGTCGACGGCGCGCACCACGCCGGGCCAGCTCGGCGCATAGTCGTCGCCGAAGATCGCGCCGCCCTCGGCCACCAGATCGTAGTAGAGGGCGAGGTCGTGATAGACCTCCTCCTCCTCGTGGCCGCCGTCGATGTAGAGCGCGTCGAAGCGGACCCCGAGCTTCGCGAGCACGCGCGCGGCGGCGGTCGAGGTGATCGGAAAAGGCGAGATGTCGTCCTGCGCGCCGCGGGCGACGACGTTGCGCACGAACTGGCGGAACACGTCCGGATAGCCGCGCGACAACCGCAGCAGCGGACGGAAATCGGGCTCCAGCCAGAAGGTGTCGTTCGAGCCGAGCCAGGTGTCGATGCAGATGAAATGGGTGTCGAGCCCGAGCGCCCGCGCCAGCGCATGCATGTGCAGCACCGAGGCGCCCTTCCACGTGCCGATCTCGCAGACCAGCGCCGGGCGATGCCGGCGCAACACCTGCTCGAAGATCGGATGGTCCGAGTTCCAGCCCTGCTCGTCGACGGCGAGACCGGGATCGGGGCTGTCGTAGCAGCTTCCGTCGATGCCGATGCTCGCCAGAGGCCGCACCTTCGCCGCCGCCATTCCCCAGCCCCCGTTCATTTGCGGCATGATATTTCGCCGAAGGCGCGCCACGTCAAGCCGCCGTCGGCGCGGCAGCACGACAGCACGACAGCACGATTGCCGGACATGGCCGCGCGCGCGATGATCGATCGGGCAAAGCGGGGGATGGCGATGGGCACTGCACTGGTCACCGGCGCGAGCAGCGGCATCGGCCTGGCGACGGCGATCACGCTGGCGCGCGCCGGCCACAGCGTCTTTGCCGGCATGCGCAACCTCGACCGGGGCGCGGAGCTGCGCGAGGCCGTG
>NZ_DATBFE010000169.1:0-17804 GCF_036558665.1 Reyranella sp.
GCCAATCCAGTGCCCGTCTCCCCTCCTCAACCGGGCAAGACCGATCCGATTCCGCCGGAGATGCCGCCCGTGACTCCGCCCGGCCCGGAAGTCGGGCCGCCGCAGCCGATCCATCCACCCGGGCCGTCGGGACCGGTCGCGTCCCACTCCTTCGCTGCTGCGAGCGACGAGACGTAGTCGAGAAGAAAGAGCCAAAGATCGCGACGGTCGTGACCCCAGTCAGCGCTCGCGTCGGAGCGTGGGCTTTTCGAACAGCAACTTCCGCAGATTGCCTGGGGGACGCGGTCCATCGCGACCCGCTGCACTGACCCGGTTCTGATCATGACAAGCCAAGGCGCGATCGGACGCTGACGCAATGGTGACTTGGTTACTGCGCCGGATTGCTTGTCGGAAGGATTCGCTCCTTACATGATGCAGCTGGTCGAAGAGGAGATACCGCCATGGACTTCACGATCATTCCGGCCTCCTGGGCGCCGCGTCTGCTCAGCATCCTGCGGATCATCACCGGGCTCCTGTTCCTGGAACACAGCACGGCGAAGCTGTTCAAGTTTCCGCCCCTGCCGATGTTCGCCAATCTCGATCTGATGACCCTGGTCGGTGTTGCCGGCGTAATCGAGCTGGTCGGCAGCATCTTGCTGATCCTTGGCGTGTTCAGCCGGCCGGTGGCCTTCATTCTATCGGGCGAGATGGCAGTCGCCTACTTCATGGCCCACGCGCCGCGCAGCTTCTATCCCCTGATCAATGGTGGCGAGGCGGCGATCTTGTTCTGCTTCATCTTCCTCTATATCGCCGCGGCCGGCCCCGGCCCGTGGAGCATCGACGCCGCGCGTCGCAGGTAGTCGTCATGACACTTCAGCGCCTCGCCCTCGAGATCGGCCTGGGCACGGACATCCGCGGCGGCGACTACACCAAGGCCGCCGTGCGGGCGCTGCGCGATGCGCTGTGGCACAACTCGCTCACGATCGCCAATGCCCTCGGCAAGTCGAGCGACGACATGCAGGTCGAGGTGCTGATTGGCGTGCCGCAGCCCGACAGGGTCGACAAGAGCGAGGTACTGAAAGTGCTGCCACATGGCACGGGCGTCGTGAAGGTCGTGGAGGGTGGTCTCGAGATCGCGAACGAGTCCGGCACCGACAAGACGGTGATCGCCCAGGCAGCCGCCATCGTGCGTCTCGACCTTTGAGGGAAAGCATGGCCCGCAAGCGCGTGATCCTGGAGCTCGGCACCGGCAACGACCTGCATGGCGGCGACTACACCAAGGCCGCGCTGCGCGCCGTGCAGGATGCCCTGCATCACAGCTCGCTCACCATGATCCGCACGCTCAAGGTCGACGCGAAGACCGGCATGTTCGTCGATGTCACGATCGGTGTGCAGCAACCCGACAAGGTCGATCTCGAGAAGGTGCGCGCGTCGCTGCCGCACGGCATCGTCACCGTGAAGGCGGTGAAGGGCGGACTCGATGTATCCGACCCCGACGGCAAGGATATCGCTGTTATCGCCAGCGCCGCGGTCGCCGTCCGACTGGAGCTGCCTTAGGACAACGGCATCAGCGGCGGCCCCTGCCGATGATCACCAGCCCGAGCCCTACCACGACGGCGACGACGCCGGCGATGGTCGGTATGGGGATGGTCTTTTCCTCGTTCTTGGTGACCTTGAGGGGGCCCGCGTCGATTACCGTCTTCTGCTCGGTGATCGAGATGTTGGCCACGACCAGGCCTGCGATGCCGAGCACGATCAGGATCACGCCGACGAGAACGAGCGGTTTCATCCCGCGCCAACGCCGAGGCTGAGCCAAAGTTCCCCGGATTAGGCCTTCACCAGCATCTTCACGCCCTGGGCGAGGGCAGCGCGGGCGCGCTCGGCGAGTTCCCCGTCGCTGGCGCTGCTGACCGGATGATCGATCACAGCGAAGGCATAGCCCGGCATACCCAGCACCCTGCTCATCAAGTCGGCGGCGCTCGCGAAGCGGGTCGTCATGACCCCGAAGGCGGGAACGTTCTGGCGTTCGGCGGTGACGGCGTCGTGCAGACTGCACGATGAGCAGCTGCCTCAATCTCCTATGCCGGAGATCACCGCGTCCCATTGCCTGATCTCGGCCGCGATCGGAGGGTCGGCCGGAGCGCTGTAGTTCGACTTGGTGCGGCTCACCACCTCGGCGACGCCATACTCCTCGCGCAGGAACCGCTCGAGATGGCGGAAGAAGCCCTTCGTTCCTTCCTTGCCGTTGGAGATGAAGCCCACGGTCTTGCCCTTGAGCGTGTCGAGACGCGGTGCCGCCTGGCCGAGCGGCGCGGTCTTCTCGGCGGTGGGATCGAGCACGCGGAAAGTCATGGCAGTCCCTCTTCTATCTAGGCCTTCGGTGGTTCGCAATCGACGCAGACGCCCATCGGCAACGTGACGGCATGGCTCTTGTTGCCGAGCCAGGGCGGAATGACGGCGCCGAACCCGCCGGCTGGGCCGCCAGCGGCGACCACCAAGAGCTGGTCGGGCGATTCCATCGCGGGATAGACACTGTCGCCGCGGTCGCGCACCACCGTACCTTTGCCGACATCGGCCCATTCGCGGCGATGGATGCGCGCGCGCTCGTGTATGAAATTGGCAATGTCGGTCTTGCTCCACCTGGCCGCCTGCAAATGCTCGCGCAGCTGCTTGGGAACGATCAGCGCGTAGTTGCCGGGATGGATCGAATAATGCCGCAGATTGGCGCGCATCTCGGCGGCGAAGGTCTCGAGGATCTCCTCGGGGTTGGTCGTCCACTCGTTCATGATCTGGCGCGGCGCGCCGGCCGCCATCACCGTGACCGCCGACGCCTCCTTCTCGACGCCGCGCTGCTGATGAAGCGGCAGCCAGGAAGAATCCTCCTCGTCCTCGGCGATGCAGTAGCTGAACTTGCCGGGATGGCCCAGCGTCGAGCGGTCGATCGCGCCCGGCCGCACGTCCATAAGGTTGATGAGACAGAGGCGGATGGCGCGGCCGATTACCGCCGTCGCGCGGTCAGAGTTGCCGAGCGCGTTGAAGCCGCCGCTGGCCCCGATCTCGCGCCGGATCGGACCGTTCAGCATCACCAGCACGGCGCAGCCGCCGGTGCTGGCCGTGGCGCCATGCATCAGGAATGGCTCCTGCATCATCGCCGTCCATGCCGTGACAACCACGGGAAAGTGCATGGGCAGGCAGCCCGCCATCACGGAGTTGACGGCGAGCTTCTCCGCGGTGATCGCGAGTCCGCGTACGGGCTCGACGCCGATGAGCTGGTCCGGCGGCATCATTGCCCATTCGAGGCAGCCCGCTACCGCCTCCTCCGTCGGCGGCACGATCGGCAGCCCGTCGGTCCAGCCGTTGCTGTGATAGAGCTCCTGCACCGCCGAGATGCTGTCGGCGTCATAGGTCCGGGACGCAAGCTGCACGGTCATCCTCCGCCGACAAGCATAAGGCCGCCTGAGGTTATGCCAACATCAACCTGATAGACAGGATTGTTGCCGATCCTGCATCAATCCCGCTTGCGCCATTCGCGCCGCAACAGGGCGAAGAGGCCCGCAGCAGCCGGCGTGAGCTCCCGCCCGCGCAGCATGATCAATCCCATGCGACGCACCAGCTTCGGCTCGGCGAGCGGAACGACGCGCACGCCCGAGGGCAGCGGTCCGCGGGTCGCGCCGTCCGGTACGACGCCCACACCGACGCCAGCCGCCACCAGGGCAAGCAGCGTGGCAATCTGGGTCACTACGACCCTCCGGCGTAGCTGCAGACTCGCCGTCACGGCGGCCGCGTCGATCGTGCGGCGCGTGCGCGATTCGGTCGGCAAGGCCACGATCGGATGGGCGGCAAGCTCGGCCAGGGTCACGCTGCGGCGACCGGCGAGCTTGTGGCGAGCGGGCACCACGGCCTGGAAGGTCTCGCGGCCCAGCACCGTGCCGACTGCGAAGTCGGGCAGTTCATCGACATAGCCGATGCCGAAATCGGCGACGCCGCTTCGCACGTCATCGAGGATCGTTGCGTAGATGCCCTCGCGCACGTGAATTTCGACGCCCGGGCGATCTCCATGATAGGCGGCGATCATGCGTGGCAGCAGGCCGCCCGCGACGGATATCACGCTCGGCACGACGACCAGGCCGCGTTGTTCCTGCGCCACCTCTCGTACGCTTTGCATCGTGATGTCGAGATCATTCAGCATGCGCTCGGCGACCGCGGCGAATTCGCGGCCCGGCGCGGTGATCCGGACACGCCGCGTGCTGCGGTCGAACAGACGCACGCCGAGCTGGGCTTCGAGGCGCTTGATCATGCGCGTCAGCGCCGGCTGGGAGATCCGAAGCCGCGCTGCAGCGGCGACGAAGCTGCCGTACTCCGCCAAGGCCAGCACGGCCTCGAGCTGGCGCGAGCCAATGTCGGGCAGCGAGCCGCGCATCAGGCGGCGAGCATGCGTTCGCGATTGCGCTCGCGCAGGATCGGCATCACCCACCTGCCGAAGCGCTCGGCTTCCTCGTCATGGAGGTAACCCGACAGGCAGAAGGAATGGCAGCCGAGATCGATGAACTTCTGCAGCGTGGCGGCGCACTGCTCGGGGTTACCGACCACGGCGATGCCCGCACCGGGCCGCACCTGGGTGATGCCGGTCCACAGGTGCGGCTCAATGGTTTCGCCGATCGCCGCCAGCTCGCGTACGCGGCGGTTTGCTTCCGAGGTCGCGAAATGCCGCTTCACGAAGGCCTTCTGTGCTTCGGTGGCGTGCGCCACCAGCCCGTGCGCAAAGTTCCAGGCCTCCTTCTCGGTCGATCGGCAGACGATCTGCAGGCGCATCCCGAAGCCGATCTCGCTGTCGCGGCCATGCCTTGCGGCCATGGCGCGAATCTCCGCCATGTTGGAGCGGATTCGCTCGTAGGTGTCACCCCAGAAGAGATGGACGTCCGAATGCTTGGCCGAAATTTCCCAAGCCTGGCGGCTGCCGCCGCCGAGATAGAATCTCGGATAAGGCCGTTGCAGCGGATAGGGACGGATTTGCGCCCCCTTGAGGCGATGAAACTTGCCATTGAAATTCACCGGGCCGCGCGACGTCCACAACGCCTTCAGGATCGAGACCTCCTCGTCCATGATCTCGTAGCGCTCCTCCTTGCCCCACTTGATGCCTTCGGCGGCGTTCTCCGCCTCGCTCTGGCCGGCGATCAGGTTGATGCAGATACGCCCTCCCGAAAGCTGATCGAAGGTCGAGATCATCTTCGCCAGCAGAACGGGATTGATATAGGAGGGTCGCGCCGCGACGAGCATGCGGATCGATTTGGAACGCGCGACCATCATCGCGCTCGAGATCCACGCCTCCCAGCACGCGGTCTGCACTGGCACCAGCATGTACTCGAAGCCGGCTCCCTCGGCCGCCTGCACGACACGGTCGAACAGATCCAGCGACGAGCCTATCTGCGCGCCGGCGAGCCCGTACGCGGTCGTGTCGCCCGCGGTTGGCAGGAACCAGCCGAATTCGAGCCGTCGCATGCGCACTCCTCCCCTTGGCATCCTAGCGCAAAGCCGCGTCCTGGGAGACGCGCTCAATGATGCCGCGAGGCGATACGCGGTCGTGGTGGATGGCGTCGGCGTCGTGTCGGCCCAAATCGTGCTGGCGGCAGACGCTGGAAGCCGCCACGATCCGCAAACTTTTCGGGGGAGATTCGATGCTTCAGCATGGACCACGGCCCACGATCGCATCGCGGCACGGCATGGTCGCCGCAGCGCACCCGCTCGCGGCTGCGGCCGGCGCGCGCATTCTCGGCAATGGCGGCACGGCCTTCGACGCCGCTGCGGCGACGGCCGCCGCCCTGAACGTCGTGGAACCGTATATGTCCGGGCTGGCCGGGCGCGGCGTCGCGACCTGCTATGTCGCGAGCGAGCGGCGCGTACGCTCGCTCGACTTCGTGGCTCCCATTCCGATCGGGTTCCCGGTCGATCGGTTCGCCCACCGCGATCAGCTGATGCGCGGCGCACTGCCGGTGGGCGCGCCGGGCAATCTCGCGGGCTGGTGCGAACTGGTTCAAAGCCATGGTCGCAAGCAGCTCCCCGAGCTGTTTGCGCCCGCCATTGGGCTCGCGCGAGACGGCTTTCAGCTGATCGAGTTCAACCTCGATGAATTCCGAAGCGCCGCACCGGATCTCGCCCGTCACAGGGAGCTCTTTCCGGAATGGTCGCGGGTCTACACGGAAGGCCAGGGCAGAGTCTCTGCCGGCTTCATCCTGAAGCAGCCCGATCTCGCCCGCACGCTGGAGGCATTGGCCAGCGAGGGGCCGGGCCTCCTCTATGGCGGGCCGCTCGGTCAGAAGATCATCGACCGGCTCGCGGAGCTGGGCGGCTGCCTGACCATGGAGGACTTTCGCGCCGTGAAGCCCCGCTGGGTCGATCCGATTGCCGTCTCTTACCGCGGCCATGCGGTGCATGTTCCACCACCGCCGTGCGAGGGCTTCCAGTATCTGCTGACGCTGCGCATCCTCGAAGGCTTCGACCTCGCAAGCATGAAGCCCAACTCGACGCAGCATCTCGACACCGTGCTGCGCGCCATCCGGCTCGCCGCCGGCGTGCGCATCGCGACGGGCGTGCCGAGCGCACAGAAGCTTGCCGAGATCCTGGCCGACGACCACGTCGAAGCCCTGCGCGCCCGCGTGCGAGACGGCAAGCCGGTCGAAGGTCCCACCGAACAATGGACGCCGACCGTGGGCAAGACCGCGGCTCTCCAGGAGAGTCACACGACCTCGTTCTCGATCGCCGACAGAGAGGGCAACGTCGTCTGCGTGACGCAAAGCCTCGGCAGCGTCTTCGGCTCGGGCGTGGTGGTGCCAGGCACCGGCCTTTGCCTCAACAACTTCCTCTACTGGGCCGACGTGAACCCGGCGAGCCCGCACCGCGTCAAACCGGGCGGCATGCTGCCAATGTGCATGACGCCGTCGATCCTGACCAAGGATGCAGCGCCGGTGCTGGCCCTCGGCACGCCGGGCAGCTACGGCATCCTGCAGACCCAGCCGCAGGCGCTGGTGCACTATCTCGACTTCGGCCTGCCGTTGCAGCAGGCGATCGAGGCGCCGCGGGCACGGCTGACGGACGGGAGGGACGTATTGCTCGAATCGCGTGTCGAGGACGGCGTGCACGAAGCTCTGCGTCAGCGCGGCCATGACCTCAGCAGCGGACCGGCCTGGACGATGAAAGTCGGCGGCATGCAGGGCGTTGCCGTGGATCCGAAGACCGGCGTCTTCACCGGCGGCTGCGACCCGCGGCGCGACGGCTACTGCGTGCCGGCTTAAGGCTCCCTTCCGGCTACTTCCGCGGCCGCGACGGTTCGGAAATCTCCGCCACCGCTGCCCCCACGCTGGCCAGGGCCGCGGCCCGCGGCTCGGTCGCCACATCGCCCAGGGACACGATTCCCATCAGCGACTTGTCGCGGTCGAGGACGGCAAGCCGGCGTATCTGCAGCGTCTTCATGCGCTCCAGCACCTCTTCGGCCTCCTCGTCGCAGAAGGCGTAGGCGATGTCCTCGGTCATGCAATCGCGCACCAGGCTGTCGACCGGCGACAAACCGGCCGCGACAGCGCGCACGACGATGTCGCGGTCCGTGATGGCGCCGACGAGCCGGTTGCCATCGCAAACCGGCAGGGAGCCGACGCCGAGTGCTTCCATGGTCGAAGCCGCCTGCTGCAGCGATGCATCCGGCGCCACGGTTTCGACCCCCCGCGTCATGATTTCGGAAACCTGCATGGAGAGGTAATGACAGCGGTGCCGGGTCGGTTCCCTCGGTGCAACGCCTTCCGGGCACCATCGTTGTTCCCTGATGAGCAACAACCATCTGACCCGGCGGGGAATTCTTGGCACCGGCGTCGCGCTCACCGCGCTTCAGGGCAGAGGCGCCATCGCCCAGCGACAACCTCCTGGCAGACCCTCCCCAGCTCCTTTGGACGTGGATGTGGTCGCCGTCGGCGTCGGCATCACCGTCAACGGGACTCATCGCGTGCTGAAGCTCGATCCCCGTACTACCCTCCTCGACGCTCTGCGCGACCATCTCGGCCTCACCGGCACCAAGAAGGGTTGCGATCACGGCCAATGCGGCACCTGCACCGTGCTGGTCGACGGCGTGCGCCGCAACGCCTGCCTCAATCTTGCCGTTGCGTGCGACGACCGCGAGATCGTCACAATCGAAGGTCTGGGCAGCGAACAGGCCTTGCATCCGATGCAAGCCGCTTTCGTCGCCCACGACGGCTTCCAGTGCGGCTATTGCACGCCCGGCCAGATCTGCTCGGCCGTCGGGATGCTGGCCGAGATCAAACGCGGTCTGCCCTCGGCGGCCAGCCCTGACCTGAGCGCTGCCACCATGGCGATCAGCGAAACGGAGATCCGGGAGCGGATGAGCGGCAATATCTGCCGCTGTGCCGCCTATCCGAACATCGTTGCCGCCATCATCGAAGCGGCCGGAAGGACCAACGGATGAAGGCCTTCACCTACGAGCGGCCGACCGATGCCAATGCCGCCCTTCGGGCTGTCGCCAAGCCGGGCGCCAGGTTTCTCGGCGGCGGGACAAATCTTCTCGACCTGATGAAGGTGGGGGTCGAGACGCCGTCGCATCTAGTCGACGTGTCGCGTTTGCCATTCGCGCAGATCGAGGAGACCAACGACGGCGGTTTGCGCATCGGGGCGACGGTGACCAACTCCGATCTGGCGGCCGATGGACGCGTACGGCAACGGTACCCGATGCTGTCGCGCGCGGTGCTGAACGGCGCCTCCGGCCAGTTGCGCAACCAGGCGACGACCGCAGGTAATCTCCTGCAGCGCACACGTTGCTACTACTTCTACGATACGTCCAAACCCTGCAACAAACGCAGCCCGGGCAGCGGGTGCTCGGCGCTGCATGGCTACAACCGCATCCACGCCGTGCTGGGCGCCAGCGATGCCTGCATCGCTGTCCATCCGTCGGACATGGCTGTGGCCATGGCGGCGCTCGATGCCGAGGTCGAGGTGCAATCGGCGGACGCCGGGAGCCGAAAAATCAGGATGGGCGACCTCTATCGGTTGCCCGACAAGGCACCGCAAAAGGACACGACTCTCGAGAACGGCGATCTGATCACCGCCGTGTCGTTGCCGCCTCCATCTTCCGGCGGGCAGGTTTATCGCAAGGTGCGCGACCGGGCATCCTACGATTTCGCTCTCGTGTCCGTCGCCGCGCTGGTCGACCTCGACGGCGATCGTGTCCGCGGCGCGCGCATCGCCGTGGGGGGTGTGGCCCCCAAGCCGTGGCGCGCGCTCGATGCCGAGCAGCAGCTCATGGGCAAGCCGGCCAATGCAGACAGCTTCATTGCGGCGGGGACTGCTGCAATGGCCGGTGCTCGCGGCTACGGCCACAACGACTTCAAGATCGCCCTGGCGTCGCGCACGGTGGCGCGGGCGTTGGCCGACGCCGTTCAGCACAGGAAAGGCTGATCCATGCCCGATTCAATCATTGGCCAGCCTGTCGATCGCATCGACGGCCGCGCCAAGGTGACCGGCAGAGCGCGCTATGCGGCCGACGTGCCGTCGGGCATGCCGGTAGCCTATGGCGTCCTGGTCACGAGCACCATCGGACGCGGAGAGATCTCCAGGGTCGAGGCCGGCGAGGCCGAACGCGCTCCCGGCGTCTTGCTGGTCATGAGTCACGAGAACGTCCCGGCGCAGGGTCCTTTCAAGGCAGGAGGCCTTGCCGGACAGAGGCATGCGCGCGCCAAACCGCAGCTCGATGGCACGCGCATTCATTACTATGGCGAGCCGGTCGCGCTCGTGGTCGCCGACACGTTCGAGCAGGCGACGGCGGCCGCGCGACTGGTCCGCCTGTCCTATCGAACTGAAAGCGGCTCGTATGATATCGGTGAAGGCCGCCGCCTGGCCTATCCGCCGGAGCACATCGTCGTCGGCAAGGCCGATTCGAAGATCGGTGATGTCGACCGTGCGTTCGCCTCAAGCGCCGCCCGGATCGACGCCACCTACACGACGCCGTACCAGAGCCACAACCCCATGGAGCTGGTCGGCAGTCTTGCCGAATGGTCGGACGACAAGCTCGTCGTCCATTGCGCCACGCAGCTCGTGAACAGCACCCACCACTCGATCGCTTCGACGCTCCAGCTTCCGCTCGACAAGGTCGAGGTCGTGAGCGAATTCATCGGTGGCGGCTTCGGCGGCAAGCTGCCCATCTATGGCGATGCCATTCTCGCAGCGCTGGCGGCGCGGCAGCTCAAGCGGCCCGTCAAGATCGTTCTGACCCGCCAGCAGATGTTTTCCGTCACCACCCATCGGGCCGCCACGATCCAGCGGGTGCGGCTGGCCGCCGGAAATGACGGCAAGCTGACCGCCATCGCGCACGAAGTCTGGACCCAGTCGGCGCGCATGGACGAATTCGCCGAAGCTGCGGCAGCGAGCACGCGGGCGATGTACGCCGCGCCCAACCGGCTGACGACGCACCGCGTCGTTCCGCTCGACTTGCCGGTCGCCGATTCCATGCGCGCGCCCGGCGACGCCGTTGGCCAGCTTGCGCTCGAGCAGGCCATCGATGAACTCGCCGAAAAGCTCGACATGGATCCGCTCGAGCTTCGGCTGCGCAACGAGCCGGACCAGGATCCCGAGAAGCACATACCTTTCTCGACGCGCTCGCTGGTGCCTTGCCTGCAACAGGGCGCCAAGCGATTCGGATGGGACAGGCGCCACAAGACGCCGGGACGGATGAAGGATGCCAATTGGCTGCTGGGTCTCGGCATGGCGGCGGCGATTCGGCCCAATTACCGGCAGCCGGCCCATGCGCGCGTGCGCATGGACGAGAACCGGCGAGTCGTCGTCGAGATGGACATGACCGATATCGGCACCGGCTCCTATACCATCCTGGCGCAGGTCGCGGCCGAGTTGCTTCAGGTTCCCGTCGATGCCGTGAGCGTGCATCTCGGCCACAGCGCTTATCCCGAGACTCCGGGCTCGGGCGGCTCGTTCGGAGCGGCGAGCTGCACGGCGGCGCTGCGCGAAGCCTGCCTCGCACTCAAAAAGAAGATCGATGCCGGGCAAGGCTCCGGCAACCTCCAGGCCGAGGGCCAATCCGAGCCCGGCGAAGAATACAGGAAGTTCTCGCAATACAGCTACGGCGCGCACTTCGCCGAAGTTGCTGTCGACAGCACGACCGGCGAGGTCCGTCTGCGGCGCATGCTGGGCGTCTTCGACGCCGGCCGCATTCTCAATGCCAAGACCGCTCGCTCCCAGCTGATCGGCGGCATGCTCTGGGGTGTCGGCTCGGCACTGCACGAGAATGCCGTGGTCGATACCCGCTCCGGCGCCTTCGTGAACAGCGACCTCGCCGGTTATCATGTGCCGGTCCACGCCGATGTCCCGACCGCGGTCGAGGCCGTGATGCTGGCGGGGTTCGACGACAAGTCGAATCCTCTCGGTTCGAAGGGCGTGGGCGAACTGGGGATTTGCGGCGCTGGCGCCGCCATCGCCAATGCCGTCTACAATGCCTGTGGCGTGCGTGTGCGCGACTACCCGATCACGCCCGAGAAGGTGCTGAGCGGCATGATGCGGTCAGAGCTAGCGCAGCAACGCTGAAACCACCCTCGTTTGCGAGCGGACATGAGGCGCAAACCGGCCCCAACCGCGCATGGCCGCGAATTCTGGCGTCTCGACCGCTCGTGGCGACTCGAGTTCGTAAACCGTGGTGTAAAGGTTGCGCCTGACGCGACGGCTCTGGCCGCGTTCGCTTTCGGCCAGGTCGCCGGCCGAGACGTAGCGCCGCCCGGTCAACACGCCGGGACAGGCCAGCGCGTCCGGGAGGTGCACCTCATCGTACCAGCGGTTCCACTCCGCCTCGACTTCGGCATCGACTTCGGCGGTGACGATCAGGAAGCAATCGGGCAGCACGCTCATGATGGTCCTTTGCATCGGCTGAGGCCAGAATAGCGCGTCTGTCGTGCACGCACGATGTCGCTTCGCCTTCTCTGGCAGGATTTGCCGGAATGCCTAGATAGACACGATGAATCCTGCTGATATCGACCGCATCGCCGACTGGGTGACCCGTCGCGGCCTGGAGGGCGCCGGCGAAGCCGATCTCCTGCGCGAGTTCTGCGAGGAGTGCAATGCAGCGGACCTGCCGATCGGGCGGGCGCTCGTGGTCATCGACACGCTGCATCCCGTGCACGAGGGCACCGTATTCCGCTGGCGCAATGACGACGTCGAGGAGGCGGCGGCCACGACCTACGGCCGCACGACGGAAGGCACCAGCGCCGAGAATTGGCGGCGCAGTCCCTTCTATCATCTGCTGCAGACCAGCGGCGAAGAGCTGCGGCGGCGCATCGGCTTCGGCGAGCCCGCCGACTTTCCCGTCATCGAGGAGATGAAGGAGCTGGGCCACACCGACTACGTCGCCTTCGTGTACCGCTTCGCAAGCGACGCGACGATTGGCGAGATGGACTGCGTCTATTCCGGATGGTCGACGCGCAACGCTGCGGGCTTTGGCGATGCGGGCATCGCCGCACTTCGCCGCCTCGCACCAGCCCTGGGCCTTGCCATGAAAAGCGCCGCACTGGCCAAGGTGGCCGACACTCTGGTCGAGGTCTATCTCGGCCGCGATGCCGGGCGGCGCGTGATAAAGGGCCGCATCCAGCGCGGCGTCGCCGATCGCATCGACGCCGTCCTGTGGTTCTCCGACCTGCGCGGCTTCACCGCCATTACCGACACGGCGGCTCCCGACGAGATCATTCCGCTGCTGAACGACTATGCCGGCGCGGTGATCACGGCCATCCATGAAGCCGGCGGCGACGTGCTGAAGCTGATCGGCGACGGCACGCTCGCGATCTTCCGCGCCGACGACCCCGCGCTTGCCTGCGCCAACGCCCTGAAGGCGGAAGCGGCCATGCGTCGCAATGTCCAGGCGCTGAACGAGCGACGGGCGATGGAAGCGCGCCCGACGACGACCGTCTATCTCGGCCTGCACGTCGGCGAGGTGTTCTATGGCAATATCGGCAGCGTCGATCGCCTCGACTTCACGGTGGTCGGCCCGGCCGTCAACGAGACCAGCCGCATCGCCTCGATGTGCCGTTCGGTCGATCGCCCCTTGTTGATCTCGTCCGCCTTTGCCGATGCGCTTCCGGCGGAGAAGCGCAGGAAGCTCGTGTCGGTCGGCCGCTTCGCCTTGCGTGGCGTCGGCCGCGCACAGGATCTTTTCACGCTGGATCCCGAGCTCGTCTAGGCGCCCGCACACCGGAACCCCGACGCATTTGGAATCGCCAGGAATAATTCCGTGCCACGACTTGCGCGCGCTCCTCCCGGCTGCGTACGATAACCTCAACAAATGCTGCCCGCCGAGGCGGCGGTTCTTCTGGGAGGAAGGGTATGGTTCAGACCAAGCGTCGTAGCGTCATCAAGCTTGCCGGCAGCGCCGCTGCCGTCGCCTCCACTGGCATGGCTGGCATCCTCGCCTCCGGTCGCACACCGGCCTACGCCCAGCAGAAGACCGTGCACTGGCTGAGGTGGGTGGACTTCGTGCCCGCATCGGACACGCTCCTGCGCAAGGAGCTGATCCCGCAAGCCGAGAAGGAACTCGGCATGAAGATCAACCTCGAAACAGTGAACGGCAACGATCTTCAGCCGCGCGCCACCGCCGCGATCCAGTCGGGCTCGGGTCCCGACCTGATCCAGGCCTTCAACAACAACACCTACATCTACGCCAACAGTGTGGTCGATCTCAGCGACCTGGTCGAAGACCTCGCGAAGCGTGAAGGCGGTCTCTACAAATATTGCCGATCGCTCTGCAGCGACGGGAAGATGTTCATGGCCATGCCTTGGGCCGTGATCGGCGCCATGGTCGCCTATCGCAAATCGTGGTTCGACGAAGCGGGGGCCACCAAGTTCCCCGAGACCTGGCAGGAATACCACGACATCGGCAAGAAGCTGAAAGCCAAAGGCCGACCGATCGGCCAGACGCTCGGTCACACGTTCGGCGACGCCCCCACCTTCACCTATCCCTTCCTGTGGTCATGGGGCGGGAAGGAAGTCGAGGCCGACGGCAAGACCGTCGCCATCAATTCCAAGGAGACGCTCGAGTCGGTCAAGTTCATGACCGGCTTCTGGAAGGACGCCTGCGACGAGGGCGGCCTGGCCTGGGACGATACCAACAACAACCGCGCCTTCCTGTCGGGCACCATCTCGGCGACTTTGAATGGCGCCTCGATCTACATCGAGACACTGCGGAAGCCCGACCAGTACCAGACAGAGAAGGGCAAGCCGATGAAGGAAGACATCATGCACTCGCCGCTGCCGAAGGGCCCGGGGGGTCAGTTCGGCATGCACCTGATGCAATCCGACATGCTGATGAAGTATTCCAAGAATCAGGACGCAGCGAAGGAATTCCTGCGATGGATCCACGCCGAGAAGAACTACGGCAAATGGTTCGAATCGCAGAAGGGCTACTCGACGCCGCCCACCGCCAAGTGGGAGTCGAGCCCGGTGTGGAACGCCGATCCGGTGCTTGCGCCGTTCAAGGTCGCGGCGCGTCTCGGCCAGGCGCCGGGCTATGCCGGACCGCCCAACGGCAAGGCGGCCGAGGCGCTCACCAAATACATCGTCACCGACATGTACGCCAAGGCGGTCCAGGGCATGGCGCCGGAAGAGTCGGTCAAGTGGGCCGAGGGCGAACTCAAGAAGATCTACTCGGCATGAGGCAGGCGGCGATCGCATGACGCAACCGGTGGGCAGGCCATGACAGTTACCGCGGTCCCGGGCGTCGCAGAGCGCCAGCGTCCCGCCCCGCGATTGCGGAAACTGGAAGACGAGCGGTGGCTTGCCCTGGCGCTTCTGATGCCGACGGCGATCCTGCTCGGCCTCTTCATCGCCTATCCCTTCGTCGAGGGCGTGTTGCTGGCGCTGAGCGACGCGCGCGTGGGTTATGCCGGCCATTTCGTCGGCCTGGCGAACTTCGCCAAGCTCTGGGACGACAACATCTTCTGGACCTCGGTGTGGAACACCTTCTGGTACACCGGCGTCACGACGGTGTTCAAGCTGGGGCTCGGCCTTTGGCTCGCCATGCTGCTCAACCGCCACTTCCGCGGCAAGGCGCTGGTGCGCGCCTTCATCCTGCTGCCCTTCATCATTCCCACCGTACTGTCGACCTTCGCCTGGAAATGGATGTTCGACCCGACCTTCAGCGTCATCAACTGGACGCTGTATCAGCTGGGCTTCATCACCCAGCGCATCAACTGGCTGGGCGACCCCGGCCTCGCCATGTCGTCGATCATCGTCGTCAACATCTGGCGTGGCGTGCCGTTCTTCGCCATCAGCCTGCTGGCCGGCCTGCAGACCATCAGTCCCGAGCTCAACGAGGCGGCGGCGATCGACGGCGCCAGGCCGTGGGCGAGATTCTGGCTCATCACCTGGCCGCTGCTGTTGCCAGTGACCATGGTCGTGATGCTGTTCTCGGTGATCCAGACTTTTGCCGACTTCCAGCTCGTCTATGTCATGACCGGCGGCGGCCCGGCCAATGCCACCCATCTCTTCGCCACCTACGCCTACCAGATCGGCATCGGCACCGGCCTCCTGTCGCAGGGCGCCGCGGTGTCGCTTGCCATGTTCCCCTTCCTGTTCCTGATCGTGGTCGTGCAGCTACTCTACATCCGACGGGTCGAGGTCCGCTGACGTGATCGGCCGCCTGGAGAAGCGACATGATTGAAGGTGCGCTCTGGCGACGCTGGGTCTTCTACAATATCCCGCTCATCCTGTTCGTCTTCGTCCTGCTGTTTCCCTTCTACTGGATGATCGTGACCAGCTTCCGGCCGGACGGCGAGCTCTATCGGCCGTGGAATGCCGTGAACTACATGCCGTTCTGGACCAACCATCCCACGCTCGAGCATTTCCGCTATCTGTTCGAGGAGACCGATTTCGGCCGATGGATGATCAACACGATGTTCATCGCCGTCACCTCGACCGCGATCTCGCTGTTCTGCGGCGTGCTGGCAGGCTATGCCTTGGCCCGGCTCAACTTTCCCTTCGCCGGAAGCCTCGGCACGGTGATCTTCGTCACCTATCTCGTGCCCCAGACCCTGCTGTTCATCCCGCTTGCCGAGATCATCCGCAACTTCCACCTCGGCGACACGCCGTGGTCGCTGATCCTGACCTATCCGACCTTCCTGATCCCGTTCTGCACCTGGCTGATGATGGGCTACTTCAAGGCCATCCCGAAGGAACTCGAGGAATGTGCCCGCATCGACGGCGCCTCGCGCTGGAAGGCGATGCTCTACATCATCATCCCGATCGCGGTGCCCGGCATCCTCTCGGCAGGCATCATCGCCTTCACGTTGTCGTGGAACGAGTTCATCTACGCCCTCGTGTTCCTCTCCTCGCCCGAACAGAAGACCGTGGCGGTAGGGGTCACCTCGGAGCTGATCCGCGGCGACGTGTTCTTCTGGGGTTCGCTGATGGCGGGAGCACTGCTGGGCTCGGTTCCCGTGGCGATCGTCTATTCGTTCTTCGTCGAACACTACGTGTCGGGCCTGACCGGCTCGGTGAAGGGTTAGCTCCATGGCCGAAGTCAGCCTGCACAAGCTCAACAAGCGGTTCGAGGCCTTTCACGCCGTGAAGGATGTCGACCTTCACATCCGCGACAAGGAGTTCATGGTGCTGGTCGGTCCATCAGGCTGCGGCAAGACCACGACCCTGCGCATGATCGCCGGCCTCGAGGCGGTCAGCGACGGAGAGATCCGCATCGACGACGCAGTGGTCAACGAAGTGCCCCCGATGGACCGCGATATCGCCATGGTGTTTCAGAACTACGCGCTCTACCCACACATGAGCGTCGCCTCCAACATGGCGTTCGGGCTCAAGATGCGGAAGTTCCAGAAGGCCGACATCGAGCAGCGCATCAAGCGTGCGGCCGGGATCCTCGGCATCGAAAGCCTGCTCGGGCGCAAGCCGCGTCAGCTCTCGGGCGGCCAGCGCCAGCGCGTGGCGCTCGGCCGCGCCATCGTCCGCGACCCCAAGGTGTTCCTGTTCGACGAGCCGCTCAGCAATCTCGACGCCAAGCTGCGCGTGCAGATGCGCGTCGAGCTGAAGAAGCTGCACGAGCGGCTGGCGGTGACGTCGATCTACGTCACCCACGACCAGGTCGAGGCGATGACGCTCGGCGACCGCGTGGTGGTGATGAAGGACGGCGTCGTCCAGCAGGTCGGCGAGCCGCTCGAGCTCTACAACAGCCCGGCCAACCGCTTCGTCGCGGGCTTCATCGGCTCGCCGGCGATGAACTTCGCCGACGTGACGCTCGCCGGCGGCAACGGCAGGCTGTGGGCCGAGGCGCCGGGCCTCAGGATCGGCGTGCCCGGGCCGATCGCGGCCCGCGTCAACGGCCACAGCGGCAAGTCGGCGATCCTGGGCATCCGCCCCGAGGACCTGCGCGTCGCGAGCCCGGCCGATCCGGCCGAGCTCTGCTTCGAGGTCGAGGTCGAGGTCGTCGAGCAGCTCGGCTCGGAGATCCTTCTGGACACCCGGGCCGGCAACAGCCTGTTCGTCGCCTCGGTCGATCCGATGCTGCGCACCAAGGTGCACGAGAAGCTCCGGCTCGCCATCAACCCCGACCGCCTGCACCTGTTCGACGCGCAGACGGAAGCGGCGATCTAGCTGGGGGCGCGCCACTCCAGTGGCGCGTCTTCTCATGGTTCATGCTCTTCCGCACCGCGCGCATCCTGCGCGCTCATGAATCATGAGCGAGCTGGAAGCTCGCGGTCCGGAAGAGCGTGAGTCACGAGCGGGCCGGAGGCCCGCGGTCCCATGGTCAGGGACCGAGCACGCCGAGCGCGTCG
>NZ_DATBFE010000170.1:0-17824 GCF_036558665.1 Reyranella sp.
GCACCTCGGGAAAAGCGGTGGTCAGATGGTCGGTCCAGTCGCCGAGCCGCGGGATCTCGCCCGGCAAGGCCGGCAGGCGTCCCGCGAGAAAGTCGCGGAACGACTGGCCGCTCGCGTCGATGTAACGGCCGTCGCGGTAGACGAAGTACATCGGCACGTCGAGCATGTAATCGACATAGTGCTCGAAGCCGAAACCCGGCTCGAACACGAACGGCAGGGTGCCGCAGCGGTCGGGGTCAGTGTCGGTCCAGACATGGCTGCGCTCGCTGAGCCGCCCCGACGGCCGGCCCTCGACAAAGGGCGAATTGGCGAAGAGCGCCACCGCCACCGGCTGCAACGCGAGACTGACCCGGAACTTTTTGATCATGTCGGCTTCGGACAGGTAGTCGAGGTTGGTCTGCACGGTGCAGGTGCGCAGCATCATGTCGAGACCGAGCTTGCCCTTCCTGGGCATGTAGTCGCGCATGATCTTGTAGCGTCCCTTGGGCATCCAATGGACGTCCTCGCGCTTCCACTGCGGCGCGAAGCCGAGGCCGATATAGCCGACGCCGAGCTCGCCCGCGACCTCCTTGACCTCGTCGAGGTGCTGGGCGTTCTCTGCCGCCGTCTCGTGCAGCGTCTCGAGCGGCGCGCCCGAAAGCTCGAACTGCCCGCCGGGCTCGAGCGTGATGTTGGCCTTGCCGCGTGCCAGCGCGATCGGATTGTTGCCCTCGACCACCGGCTCCCAGCCGAAGCGCGTCAAGCCTTCCAGCACCATGCGCACGCCGGCCGGCCCGTCATAGGGAACCGGCTTCAGGGACTTCTTGTCGAAGCCGAACTTCTCGTGCTCGGTGCCCATGCGCCACTGCGCCCGAGGCTTGTTGCCGGCAGCGAAGTAGTCGATCAGCTGCCGCCGATTCGTGATCGGCGTGCCGCCGCCCGATGGTGGTGCGGACATGCGGTGATGGCTCCCTGTATCGCCCCAGGACGGTGTCACCGGAGACGGCGCGACTCGCATGAAGAATTCTCACGCGAGGACGCGACTGGTTCATGGTGTTCGATTCCCCCTCTCCCACATCGGCGGGGGCGAGCGCAAGCACTCAACGGCTAGTCCTGGAGGTGCGGTAATCACTGGCCAAACGTGGCGTCGGCTTGCCCCAATCGCCAAGCATCGCCTGCCAACAGGCAAGCGCCGCGAGCGCCGCCGTGTCGGCGCGCAGGATGCGCGGACCGAGCCCAACAGACGTTACATCCTTCATGCGACGCAGCGCTTCGAGCTCGGCTCGAGCGAAGCCGCCCTCCGGCCCGATCAGGATTGCCCAAGGGTCACGTCGGGCGGCCGGATCGAGCGCCGTCAGGGCTTCGGCGATCGGCGGTCCCCCGCCCGTCTCATCGCACATCAGCAATCGCCGGCCGACCGGCCACCGGTCGATCAGGCCACCGAGCTCGACCGGCGCGCGTACTTCGGGCACCGTAAGACGTTCGGTCTGTTCCGCCGCCTCGATCGCGCCTGCACGCAGGCGTTCCACGTTGACACGCGCAACGGCCGTGTGCCGGGTAAAAACCGGTTGCAGCACCGCGACGCCGAGCTCGGTGGCCTTCTCGGCGACCAAGTCGATGCGCGCGCTCTTGACCGGAGCGAAGCAGAGCCAGAGATCGGGCTCGGCCGCCTGCGGGCGCGTCTGCGTCTCGACGATCGCCGCCGCGGACTTCTTGCCGCGCAGCGACAAGGTCGCGTTCCACTCGCCGTCGCGACCGTTGAACAGCAGCAGCCTGGCCCCCTCCTCGTGGCGCATGACGTGGCGCAGATAGTGGGCCTGAGCCCCGCCGAGCGGCGCCTCGACACCTCGCGCGAGGTCGGCCTCGGTGAACAGGCGCGATACGCTCATGGAACTCCTGCTTGCTTGCCGCCATGATGAGGCCATGCCCGCCGATCGGACAACCGGCTTCACCGACATCGACCGGCAGCACTGGTCGCTACGCTATCTTCCGCCGGCCATGCGGCCGTTCGGTCGCCTTGCACGCTGGGACCGGCCGATCGGCACCTGGCTGCTGCTCTTCCCCTGCTGGTGGTCGCTGGCGTTGGCGGTCGGCCGCGACTGGCCGCACCTGCTCGGCTGGATGGTCTTGTTCGCACTCGGTGCGCTTGCCATGCGCGGCGCCGGCTGCACCTGGAACGACATCCTCGACCGCAAGATCGACGCCGAGGTCGAGCGAACGCGCAGCCGGCCGCTGCCCTCGGGCGAGGTGCGCCTGCGGAGCGCGGTCGTCTGGATGGCCCTGCAGGCGCTGGTGGGTGGGATAATCCTGTTCAAGTTCAACAAGGTCGCGGTGCTGGTGGGTCTGGCCTCGCTCGCGATCGTCGCGATCTACCCGCTGATGAAGCGCGTCACCTCCTGGCCGCAGGCGGTGCTGGGCTTTGCCTTCAACTGGGGGGCCTTGCTCGGTTATGCCGCGGTCACCGGCACGCTTTCCTGGGCAACCATCGCGCTCTATTTGGGCGGCGTCGCTTGGACCATGGTCTACGACACGATCTACGCCATGCAGGACCAGCGCGACGATGCGATCGTCGGCGTACGCTCGACGGCACGACGCTTTGCCGGCGCTGCCCGGCTGTGGCTTACGCTGTTCGCCGTTCTCGCCGTCGCGCTCTGGGCCTCGGCCGGCATTCTTGCGCCGCTGCATCTGCCCTATTTCATTGTGCTGCTCGTGGTCGCCGGGCACTTTGGCTGGCAGATCGTCGACTTGAAACCGCACGACCAGCCCGATTGCCTGGCCAAGTTCAGAGCCAATGCGCAGGTCGGCTGGTTGATGCTTGGCGCCATTGTCGCCGGTCAATTCGGCTGATGGCGCGTCTGCCGGCCGATCCCGAGGGCTTCATTCGCGCCAACACCGCCCTCGAGGCGCCGGCCATGGTGCCCGAATTCAAGCTGTGGCTCGCCAGCGAATATGTCCCCATCTGGCAGGCGACCGAGGCCTGGATGGAGAAGCACAACATCGACCCGCCTTACTGGGCCTTCTGCTGGCCCGGCGGGCAGGCGATTGCGCGGTATCTGCTCGACCATCCCGACGCGGTGCGGGGCCGACGTGTCATCGATCTTGCTGCAGGGTCCGGAATCTCCTCGATGGCCGCGGCACAAGCCGGGGCGGCGTCGGTGCTGGCCAACGACATCGACACCCTTTCTTTGGTCGCGGCCCGCCTCAATGCCACGGCCAACGGCCTCGCCTTTGATGTCAATGCCGACGACTGGCTCGCCGGCTCCGACGCCGCACCCGAAGCCGATGTCGTGATCGCCGGCGACGTCTGCTACGAGCGCGAGATGTCGGCACGTGCCCTCGCCTGGCTGCGCAGCCATGCCCGCGCCGGCCGTCTCGTCCTGCTGGGCGATCCCGGCCGCAACTACTTCAGTGCGCAAGGCCTCGAGGAACGCGCCCGCTACCGGATCCCGACATCGCTGCAGCTCGAGAACCGCGGCATGCGCGAAACCGTCGTTTGGCGGGTCTTGCCTCATCCTTAGTCGGCCGTCAGAATTCCTTCGCTGTTCTTTCACATCCGTTTCGGCTACACGGCCGCTGCATGTCAAAGAAGCCCCCGAAGGCGACCATCACACCCGCCGATTTCGCCGCTCTCTACGACGGGTTCACCGCTCCGATCTCCCGCTTCGACTGCGGCCGCAAGTGCGCGCCGCTGAATGGCGGTTCCCCGGTCTGCTGCTCGACGGACAACGCCGTGCCGGTCGTGCACAAGGTCGAGTTCGACCTGCTCAAGGAGCGCACCGATCTTTGGTCGAAGTTCAAGCCGTACGACTATGCCACGCGTCAGATCGTGGCCGAGCTCACGCCGGACTGCATGGCCATCCATTGCAAAGGGGCGCGACATTGCGAGCGTGACAACCGCACTATCGCGTGCCGCGGCTTTCCCTTCTATCCCTACCTCACGCGGCAGAAGGAGTTCGTCGGCCTCGGCACCTATTGGGTGTTCGAGGATCGTTGCTGGATGATGTCGAACCTCGAGATCGTCGACAAAAAGTTCGTGCAGGAATTCATCGCGACCTACGAGGCGATGTTCGTCAAGGATCCGAGCGAGTTCACGACCTATGTCGACTTCTCTGCCTCGGCGCGGCGCGTCTATTCGCGCTGGAAGCGGCAGATTCCACTCCTCGGCCGCGAGGGCGAGCTCCTGATCGTCGAGCCCGGCAGCGGCGCCATCCGGCGCGGCAGGAAGAAGGACTTCCCCAAGATCGCCCCCTTCTCCTCCGAGAAGGAATACCGCGCCGCCGTCGGCGAGGCGGGCGGCGAGGTCCCCAGGGAAGGCCTGCGGGCCGCCTGACTCGCGCCTGCCTGCCTTGGCAGGATGGCACGCGGTCACCATCTATCCGCGGTCATCCGGATCTCGCGGTCCAAGGAGCCTGACGATGCGCCGTTTTCTCCTCGCCCTGCTGCTGTCACTGCTGGCCGTGCCGGCGCTGGCCGACGAGATCGGCTCCGTCGGCTATCGCTTCAAGTGGATCGGGCCCAACGACAAGATCGTGGTCGAGGCGTTCGACGATCCAGACGTGCCCGGCGTCACCTGCTATTTCTCGCATGCCCGCACCGGCGGCATCAAAGGGGCAATCGGCGTCGCCGAGGATCCGGGTGAGTCGTCGATCGCCTGCCGCCAGGTTGGTCCTATCGACGAGACGCGACTCGGCAAACTCAGAAGCCCGCACGAAGTGTTCAGTGAGCGCGCCTCGCTGATCTTCAAGTCGACCCAGGTCGTGCGTTTCTGGGACGCCAAGCGCCGGGCGCTGGTCTATCTCACCTATACCGACCGCATCTTCGAAGGCAGCCCACGCAATTCGATCAGCGTCGTGCCTGTCGGTGTGCATTAGCAAAGAGAAAAGTCCCCAACAGCACCCAACGCCCGGCGCCAGGCTTGCCGACCAGCGGCGTGGTGTAGTGCCAGAACGGCAGGCGATAGGCCGTTACCGTAGCCGGCGCGGTCACCGAGACGATCTCGCTGAAATGGCCGGCACGGCTGTAGACCAGCCATTGGTGCGCGACGCCCGGTGCGCAAAGACCGACATGCAGGTCGATATAACCGCGAGCCGCGCGCTTGTTTTCTGGATGATGATCGTTGTGCGGGCCGGAATAGTCGCCGGAACCGTAGCGCAGCACCTGCAGACCCCAACCCGACGCCAGCTTGCGGCCGGCCAGCGCTTCGGCAAAGGCGCGAAAGCTTTGCGAGCGCATCAGCCGCAGCAGCCCGATCCGATCGGCCATCTTCACGCCCCGTTCGCGGCGGCTCTCGAAGAAGATCGTCCGTGCACGCGCCGTCTTGGGCAGCAGCTCGGCGTAGTCGCGGCGCATGTCCCAGATGCTTTCGGGCGGGATCGGCTTGGCCAGCGGCTCGAGCGTCTCCGACAGCTGCTGCTCCAGGGTCGTCCGCAGGCGGGCAATCCTGGCGCGATCGAGCAGATCGTCGGCGATCACGAAGCGCGTACGGGGATCGGCCAGCGAGCCGCATAGAGCGTGCGTGCCGGTCAGCACCTTGCGGCCATTGCGGTTCAGCAGGTCCTCGAATTCGGTAGGTACAATTGTCATGCCGGGCGGAGCGAAGCATCTTTGCCGGCGGCCATAAAGGTCCTTCGGCCTGCGGCCTCAGGATGACAACTTTCGGGTAACTCCTTTAAAGAGCCGCATGCCCTACGCCTCGCTGCGCGATTTCATCGCGCGCCTCGAACAGGCCGGTCGACTGGTGCGCGTGAAAGCACCTGTATCGCCGAACCTGGAGATGACCGAGATCCAGACGCGGCTGCTGGCCGAAAGAGGCCCCGCCGTGCTGTTCGAGAACGTCGTGCGCGCGGACGGTACGCGTTCGGAGATCCCGGTGCTGGTCAATCTGTTCGGCACCGTCGAGCGGGTCGCCTGGGGCATGGACCGCGAGCCACACCAGCTGCGCCAGGTCGGCGAAACGCTTGCCTTTCTGCGCCAGCCCGAGCCGCCGGGCGGCTGGCGCGAAGCGCTCGACATGCTGCCCCTGCTGCGCACGGTCATGGCAATGAAGCCCAGGACCGTGAGCACCGCACCTTGCCAGGAAGTCGTGCTGAAAGGCGGCGATATCGATCTTCGGCGCCTGCCCGTCCAGACCTGCTGGCCAGACGAGCCGGCGCCGCTCATCACCTGGCCGCTGATCGTGACACAAGGGCCGAAGCCGAAGGAAGACCGGCAGGACGGCTTCAATCTCGGCATCTACCGCCTTCAGGTCACGGGCAAGGACACGACCTTGATGCGCTGGCTGAAGCATCGCGGCGGCGCACAGCATCACCAGCGCTGGAAGGGGGCAGGCAAGCGCGAGCCCTTGCCGGTCGCCGCGGTGATCGGCGCTGATCCCGGCACGATCCTTGCGGCCGTCACGCCCGTGCCCGACACACTGTCGGAATATCAGTTCGCGGGCCTCCTGCGCGGCAAGAAGGTCGACCTGGTCGATTGCAGGACCGTACCCCTCAAGGTGCCGGCCGAGGCCGAGATCGTGCTCGAAGGCCATGTCAGCCTCGATGCCTATGGCGATGAAGGGCCGTATGGCGATCACACAGGCTACTACAACAGCGTCGAGAAGTTCCCGGTCTTCACGCTCTCGGCCATCACCATGCGGCGCCAGCCGATCTATCTCTCGACCTTCACCGGACGGCCGCCCGACGAGCCGTCGGTTCTGGGCGAGGCGCTGAACGAGGTCTTCATTCCCCTCTTCCAGCAGCAGTTCCCCGAGATCGTCGACTTCTGGCTGCCGCCCGAAGGCTGCAGCTACCGGATCGCGGTCGTGTCGATGAAGAAGGCCTACGCCGGCCACGCCAAGCGCGTGATGATGGGCGTCTGGTCGTATCTGCGGCAGTTCATGTACACCAAGTGGGTGATCGTGGTCGATGCCGACGTCGATGCGCGCAACTGGAAGGACGTGATGTGGGCGATCTCGACGCGCATGGATCCGGCGCGCGACATCACCCTGATCGAGAACACCCCAATCGACTATCTCGACTTCGCCTCGCCCGTCTCCGGCCTCGGCTCCAAGATTGGACTGGACGCGACCGACAAGCTCCCCGGCGAAACCAGCCGCGATTGGGGCCGCCAGATCCGGATGGACCAGGCCGTCATCGACAGGGTCGACGCGATGTGGAGCGAACTCGGCCTGCCGGGCAGCGGAAGAAAGATCTGGCGATAAAGTCCTCCCCTGGCCCCCTTCGATCCCCTATATCGCTGCCGTGCCGCCGTCCAACGACAAGCTCCTCGAAGGGCCGATCCTTCGTTCACTGCTGACGCTTGCCGTGCCGATCGTGCTCGCGAACGTGCTGCAGTCGGCCTACCAGATCATCGATGCCTTCTGGGTGGGACGGCTGGGCGGCGCGGCGGTGGCCGCGGTCTCGGTGAGCTTTCCCGTCATGTTCCTGATGGTCGCGGTGGGCGCGGGCCTCTCCATCGCGGGCTCGACACTGATCGCGCAGTATGTCGGCGCGCGCAACGAGAAGATGGTGGGCCATGTCGCAGGCCAGACGCTGCTCATGGTGGTACTGGCGGCAATCGTCCTCGGCGCGATCGGCTATGCCCTGGCGCCGCTGTTGCTGCGGCTGATGGGAGTCGGGCCCGACGTCTATGGCGGGGCGCTCGGCTTCATGCGCGTGTCGTTCCTTGGCCTGGTGTTCAACTTCTCCTTTTTCGTCTTCCAGGGGATCATGCGCAGCATCGGGCGGCCGGCGCTGCCGGTCTATATCGTGCTCGGCACGGTTTTCCTGAACTTCGCGCTGAACCCGCTGATGATCTTCGGCTGGGGGCCGATCCCGGGCCATGGCGTGATGGGCGCGGCGCTCACCACGCTCGTCACGCAGTGCCTCGCCTCGCTCATCGGCATCGCGATCCTGCGCCGCGGCGCCCATGGCATCCATGTTCATGCAGCCGACCTGATCCCCGATTTCCAGCACATTAAACGTGCGTTCTTCCTCGGCCTGCCGGCATCGATCGACATGTCGGCACGTGCGCTGGCGCTCATGGTGATGACCTTCCTGGTGACCAGTTTCGGGACCTTGAGCCTTGCCGCCTACGGCGTCGGCGGCAACGTCCTGCAGGCCGTCGCCATCATTCCCGGCATCGGCCTGTCGATCGCGGTCGCCGCCCTCGCCGGCCAGAACATCGGCGCCGGCAAAGTCGATCGGGCGGAGCGGATCGGCAGGCTGGGGGCCGCGCTGGGCTTCTGGGTCCTCACGGCTTTCGGCCTTCTCGTCTTCCTGATTGCCTCGCCGCTCATCGCCTTCTTCGTGCCCAACGATGCCGAGGTCATCGCCGAGGGTGCGCGTTTCCTGCGCATCATGGCCTTGAGCTGGGGCTTTTACGGCGCGCAATTCGCCCTCATCGGCGTTTTCCGTGCGGCCGGCAGCATGATGGTGAGCATGCTGTTGACCGTCGTTTCGACGTGGGTGCTGCAGTTGCCCGTCGCCTACATCCTGTCCAAGCAGACCTCGCTCGGCGTCGACGGGATCTACTGGTCACTGCCGATCTCGGCGGTGCTCATCTTCTTCATTACGGTCGCGGTCTTCGCCAAAGGCGACTGGCGCAAAAAGCGGCTGATCGGCGAGGAAGAGAGACTCATGAACCGCGTCACCGACGAGATCCTGAGCGACGAGTCACCGCGATAGGCATTGCTCATTGCCGCATCGCGGGCAGGATCTCGCGCACCACGAGCTGCCGGCTCACGGCGCTGTCGTCCGCCGAAGCGCCGCGCGCGCGGCTGTTGATCGCCAGCTTGTCGAGGCCAAGCACGCGCAGCGATCGGAGTCGTTCGATGCAACGCTCGGGCGAGCCGACGATGGCAAAGCGATCGATGAAATCGTCGGTCAGCGTTCCGGCCTGACGAGAATCCGCGCGCGTATGGGCGCGCATGTCGTAATTGGTGCGCAGCGCCTCGAGCACGGCGCGGTCGGCCGCCACCACCGGCCCGTTGGCCTTGCCGTGCATCACCGAAAAGCGGGCAAAGGTCGTCAATCCGCCCCGTACGAGATCCCGTGCCGCCTTGATGTCGCCGTGGCAGCCGAGATTGACGTAGGCGCCGAAGGCGACGCCATCGGGATCGAGGCCGGCATCCGTGCGAGCCTGCCTGGCCAGCCCGATACCCCAGGACAACCGCTCGAGGTCGGCGCCAAGGGCGAACATCACCCGCTCGGCATGCAGGGCAGCCATCGCAATGACCTTGGGGCCGCTCGCGGCCACCTCGACCGGTACCTTGGCGCCGCCGGCAATCCAGTCGATGCGACTCGCCGATGGCGCGTCGTGCAGGCGGAGCCCGGCCATAGGCGGCGCGACGTCGCCCGGAATGTCGATCTCCTCGAAGCCCACCGCCTCGCCGCGCAGGTAGCGTTGCAGGTTCCGCAGGTAGCGCTCGAACTGGGCAAGGCGCGCCGGTGCCCGACCGAGATGGGCCAGCGCTGAATCACCGCGCCCGATCCCGAGCACGGCGCGGCCGTCCGAGATCCGGTTGACGCTGGTGATCGCTGTTGCCGTCACGGCGGCATGGCGCGTCACCGAGTTCGTGACCCCGGTGCCGAGCCCGATCCGGGTCGTGGCGGTCGCTGCGAGCGCGAGGGAGACGTAGGGATCGCCCGAGAGATTCTGCGAATCGACCACCAGCATGCCGTCCCAGCCGTCGGCCTCGATTTCGCGCGCGGTGCGCACGCTGCCACGCGCCGAGGCGACGCCCGTCGTCCACAGTTCCAAAGTTCCCTCCACTCGATCGGCCGGCCTCTCTGGTCGATTTCGACACTTTGGGCAGCGTCCGCGCTAATGTAAACTTCGTTAACATGAGCTGGAAACGGCGCGCCCGCGAGGGCGCGTATCACCACGGCAACCTGCGCGAGGCGCTGATCCAGGCCGCACGCGAACTGATCAAGGAGAAGGGCCCGGCAGGCTTCACCTTCGCCGATGCTGCTCGTTCAGCCGGCGTCAGCCCCGCCGCGCCCTATCGCCATTTCCGTGATCGCGAGGCGCTCCTGGCCGATGTGGCGCGTGAAGGCTTTCAGCGCTTCGAGGCAATGCTCACCGCCGGCTGGGCGAATGGCAAACCCGATCCCCTCACCGCCTTCAACAACGTCGGCCGTGCCTACCTCGCCTTCGCGCGCAGCGAGCCGGCTTATTACGCGGCGATGTTCGAGTCGGGCCTGCCGCCCGATCTCAGTCCCGAGCTGCGCGCGGCCGGCGATCGCGCCTTCGCAGTGCTGCGCGGGGCGGCCGAGACGCTGGCGGCGAACTTGCCGCCGAGAGGACGGCCGCCTGCGCTGATGATGAGCCTTCATCTCTGGTCGATGGCGCACGGCATCGCCTCGCTGTTCGGCCGTGGCGATGCCGGCCGGCGCACCTTGCCAATGACGGCCGAGGAACTACTTGAGTCAGCGATGCTCATCTACCTGCAGGGACTGGGTTTTCCACAAAAGAACTGAAATCGCCCGGACCGGTCTTGACTCCCTGAGGTCGAAGGCCCAATGTAAATGTCGTTAACATTTACATCGTTAACCCGCTTGGAGGAGGCCATCCATGTACTACGGCCTGATGGAAAGACTGGACGATGTACCCAAGGCGGCCTGGATCGCGCTTGTGGTGCTCGGCTTCATCGTTTTCTGGCCGGTTGGCCTCGGCCTGCTCATCTATCTGAAATGGAGTGGACGCATGTCGTGCTGGAAGCATGGCCATTACGGCCGCTGGTACACGCCCGAGGGTCGCGAAGCTCGCGAGGAATTTCGTGCCTGGCGCCGTCGCCATCGCTGGGGCGATCGCTCCAGCGGCAACGTCGCCTTCGACGAGTATCGCGAGGAGACGCTGCGCAAGCTCGACGAGGAACAGCGCGAGTTCCGCGACTACCTCGACAAGCTGCGCTCCGCCAAGGATCGCGCCGAGTTCGACCAGTTCATGGCCGAGCGTCGCAACCGTCCGCCGGCGACCGAGCCGCCGCCGTCTCCGGCAGCCTGATCGCGATCACCCTTCGAACAAGCGCCCGCGACTTCTCGCGGGCGCTTGTTCGTCAGCGCTCAAGTTCGCGGCAGCGTGATCGACAACGGAACGGATTGTTTCAAGCGGTCTTCGTCGCGCCGGATTTCAGCATTGCATCGATGTCGGCGCCGCTGTAGCCGGCCTCGCGCAACACCTCGATGCTGTGCTCGCCAAGACGCGGTTGCAGGCGCGTGATCTCGGGCTTGGTCCTGCTGAAGCGCGGCGGAATATCGGGCATGCGCAGCTTGCCTTCGCTCGGATGCTCGACTTCCTTCCAGAATTCGGTGGCCTTGAGCTGAGGATCGACGAACAGATCCTCCAGCGTGTTGACGGGCCCGTGCGGCACGTTGGAGTTCTTCAGAAGCTCGACCCATTCTGCATTGGTGCGCATGGCGCAGATCTCGGCCAGCGTGGCGTAGTAGGCCTCGACGTTCTTGAGGCGAATGGCGAGCGTCGTGAAGCGCGGATCTCCGGCAAGATCGTCGCGGCCGATCAGGGTGCAGAATTCCTTCCAGTGGCCGTCGGTGTAGGGTAGCAGCGCGAAGTATCCGTCCTTCGACGCATAGGGCCGGCGCTCCTTGTTGAGGACGCGCTTGTAGCCCGCCGTCTCGAGCGCCGGCCGGAAGCTTTCGCCGTAAAGATGCTCGACCATCACGAACGAGACCAGGGTCTCGTACATTGGCACCTCGACGGCCTGGCCCTGGCCGGTCTTCTCGCGGGCATAGAGGGCGGCCAGCAGCGCCGATACGACTCCGTTGGAGCTCGTCTTGTCGGCGACGATGGTCGGCAGGAAGCGCGGCTGGCCCGCGACCACGCTCTGCAGCGAGGCGAGACCGGAGCCCGCCTGGATGATGTCGTCATACGCAGCCTTCGGCCCGAGCGGTCCGGCCGAGCGATAGCCGTAGGTGGCGAGATAGACCAGCCGCGGATTGATCTTCTCGAAGGCCTCGTATTCCACGCCCAGCCGCCTGGCGGGCTCGGGCCGGTAGTTGTGCATCAGCACGTCGGCGGTCTCGGCGAGCTTGAACAGTGCCTTGCGGCCGGCCTCCTGCTTGAGATCGAGCACGATCGAGCGCTTGGAGCGATTACAGCCGAGATAGAAGGCCGCCATGCCGGGATGGCGCGCTGGTCCGAGCTGACGTGTCGTGTCGCCTTCCGGGGGCTCGATCTTGATCACGTCGGCGCCGAGATCGCCGAGCTGCTGCGCCGCCCACGGGCCCAGCACGACCGTCGTGCAATCGAGAATGCGTACTCCGGCCAGCGGCCCTGCCATCTTGTCTTCCTCCCACGATCTACGCCTGCCCCATCTTAGCCACCGCCGGGCGGGGTGCGAAACATGGCGGAATGCGGCTGCGAAATTCCCTGCCGAAGTCATATTCGATTCTGATCTTTCGAGAACAGCTGGCGTTATCGATCGCGAAAGGAGGTTGCCATGCGCAACATCTTCGGAAGTCGACCGGGTCGAGCCTCAATCGCCCTTGCCGTTGCAGCCTTGACGGTAGTCGCGGCCGGCGCGAGTGCCGAAGCACGGCCCTACAAGCACTGGCATCATTGGCACCATTGGGCTCCTCGCTATTCGTGGGCGCCGGTGCGCTACTACGGTTACGTGCCTCGATATTACGGTCCGCGATACTATGCGCCGCCGCCGGTGGTCTATTCGCCCGAGCCGATGTTTTACGGGCCGCCTGCCGACCTCAACCTCAATTTCAATATTCCCCTCCGCTGAGCAGCGATCACCCCATTGCCAACTCGCAGCCGGCCAATCGTGGCGAAAATGCCCAAATCTTTCCGGGGAAGCTTGGCGGGGCATGCTTCGTACCTCTGATGTCAATGGAGGTTGCCCATGCGTGTCGTGAACAAGCTGTCGGTCGGCGCTGCCCTCTTCGGTTCCCTTGTCCTCGCCTTCGCCGGCGCCGCCCAGGCGCACGACGACTGGGATCACGGACGCCACTGGGATCATGGTTGGCATCGCGGGCATGAACGCATCATCGAACGCCGCGTCGTCGAGGAGCGACCGGTCTACGTTCATCGTCCGGTGGTCGTCGAGCGCCCGGTCATGATGGCCCCGCCGCCGGCCTTCTATGCTCCGCCGATGTACTCGAACCCGGGCCCCGCGAGCATGAACCTCAACTTCAATATCCCGCTGCAGTAGGCGTCTTCGTCCCCTCTGGACCCCCGCCGGAGACCCGTCTCCGGCGGGTATTTCCACGGCAGTTGACTCCTGACAGCAGCGCTCTATTGTGCGCGCATGCTGCGACTGACGACGCTTCGACTTATTGGCTGATCCGCCGCTCCGGCTGTCGGGGGCCTTGCGGATCACAAGTCGTTCGTCTCGTTCCTTTCACCAGTCGCCGCCACCCTTCCCATCTATCGCAGTTTTCGCCTAGCCCTTAGGCCGTGCGCGGCGCGAGGAGTCTTGCATGTCACCCCAGAAACCGATGATGCCGACCGCCAGCGAGAAGTACGTTCCCTTTCCCCCCATCCAGCTCAAGGACCGACGATGGCCGAACGCGGTCATCGTCAAGCCGCCGATCTGGTGCGCGGTCGATCTGCGCGACGGCAACCAGGCGCTGATCGAACCGATGGATTCCGATCGCAAGACACGGATGTTCAAACTCCTCTGCCGCATGGGGTTCAAGGAAATCGAGGTCGGCTTTCCGGCCGCGTCGGAGACGGACTTCGAGTTCGTGCGCGAGCTGATCGAGAAGAACATGGTCCCCGACGACGTCACCATCCAGGTGCTGACGCAGAGCCGGCCTGAGCTGATCGAGCGCACCTTCGAATCTTGCCGCGGCGCGAAGCGCGCCATCGTCCACCTCTACAACTCGACCTCGACGCTGCAGAGGCGCGTCGTCTTCGGCATGGACTATAGCGGCATCATCGACATCGCCGTGTCGGGTGCCAGGCTCGTGAAGCAACTGGCCGACGCCGATCCGGGGACGGACTGGGTCTACGAGTACTCACCCGAAAGCTTCACCGGCACCGAGCTCGACTTCGCACGCGACATCTGCGCCGCGGTCGGCGACGTCTATCGCCCGACGCCGCAGCGGAAGATGATCATCAACCTGCCGGCGACCGTCGAGATGGCATCGGCCAACATCTACGCCGACCAGATCGAATGGTGCCATCGCAACTTCAAGTATCGCGACTCCTTCATTCTCAGCCTGCATCCGCACAATGATCGGGGTACCGGCGTTGCGGCGGCGGAACTTGGCTACATGGCGGGTGCCGAGCGCATCGAGGGTTGCCTGTTCGGCAACGGTGAGCGCACCGGCAATGTCGACCTCGTGACGCTCGGTCTCAACATGTTCACGCAGGGCGTGGATCCCGAGATCGACTTCACCAACATCAACGAGGTTCGCCAGACGGTCGAGTACTGCAACCAGCTGCCGGTCCATCCGCGCCATCCATATGGCGGCGATCTGGTCTTCACCGCTTTCTCGGGCTCGCACCAGGACGCCATCAACAAGGGCTTCAAGGCGTTGCAGGCCTCGAACAGCAAGGTATGGGAGGTCCCCTACCTGCCGATCGATCCGGCCGATCTGGGTCGCAGCTACGAGGCGATCATCCGCATCAACAGCCAGTCGGGCAAAGGTGGCATCGCCTACATTCTGAAGACCGACTACGGCATCGACATGCCACGCCTTCTCCAGGTCGAGTTCTCCAAGACCATCCAGCAGATCGCCGACGAGTCGGGAAAAGAGATCCAGCCGACGCTGATCTGGGACACATTCCGCAAGGAGTATCTCGAGAACGCCACGCCATTCGACTTCGTGGGCCACACTACCGTTCCCGAGCCCGGCCACCCGGACCTGCGCCTGATCGATGCCAGGGTAAGGGTGAACGGCCAGGAGAAAAAGGTGAGTGGCCATGGCAACGGACCGATCGCGGGCTACGTCGAGGCGCTGGCCAAGGACTGCGGCATTCGCATCAAGGTGCGCGACTATCACCAGCATGCCACCGGCGCCGGCGAGGATGCGCAGGCGGTGAGCTACATCGAGGCCGAAACGGGGGACGGGCTCGTTCTGTGGGGTGTCGGCATGGATTCGAACATCGTCACGGCCTCTCTCAAGGCCGTCACCTGTGCGGCCAACCGCGCCGCCCGCCACCTCGACGGGAGCGGCCGTTAGCGCGTAAAACGGGACATGGCGAAAGCGAACAGGAAGTCTCCCGCCCGCAGCAAGCGTCCGGCCGCCACGCCGGACGCCAATCTCCTGGCCGATCTCATGCAATGGGCGACGGCCGCCGGCGCCGATGCCGCCGATGCGCTTTACGTGAATGGCGAGTCGGTCTCGGTGTCGCAGCGACTCGGCGAGCGCGAGAAGCTCGAGAGCAGCGAAGGGCGTGACCTCGGGTTGCGCGTGTTCGTGGGAAAACGCCAGGCCTTCGTCTCCTCGACCGATTTCTCGCCGGCCGCCTTGCGCACTCTGGCCGAACGCGCGGTCGACATGGCGCGCGCCGTGCCCGAGGATCCCGTGTGCGGCATCGCGCCGGAGGGACTGCTGGCGCACGATTGGCCCGATCTCGATCTCGACGACAAGCGCCGGCGGCCCTCGGCCAAGACGCTGCTGGCGCTTTGTGCCGAGACTGAAGACGCCGCACGCGCCGTGAAGGGCGTCACCAATTCAGAAGGTGCGGAGGCCGCCTGGGGACGCACGTCGGTGATGCTCGCTGCCAGCAACGGCTTTTCCGGGGGCTATCGCCGCAGCGGTTATTCGCTTTCCTGCGCCGTGGTCGCTGGCGAAGGCACCGGCATGGAGCGCGACTATGAATGGTCGAGCTCGGTTCATTTCGACGATCTGATGGCTCCGGCAAAGGTGGGCCGCAACGCCGGCAAGTTCGTCGTCGAGCGCCTCAATCCAAGAAAGGCGCCGAATGCGCGTCTGCCGGTCGTCTACGACCGCCGCGTTTCCGGCGGACTGATCGGCCATCTCGCAGGCGCCATCAACGGCCGCTCGGTGGCCCGCGGAACCTCGTTCCTCAAGGACAGGATGGGGCAGCGGATCTTCGCCGCGGGCATCCGCATCCTCGACAATCCGCATCGCAAGCGTGGTCTCGGCAGTCGGCCCTTCGACGCCGAGGGCTTGCCTACCAAACGATATGCTGTCGTCGATGATGGCGTACTCACCACGTGGCTGCTCGATCTCGCCGCTGCGCGGCAGCTCAATCTCGCACCGACGGGTCATGCCTCGCGCGGCACCTCGGGGCCGCCCGGCCCGACCACCTCCAATTTCTATCTCGAGAAGGGCAAGCCTTCGGTCGACGAGCTGATCGCCGACATCAAAAGCGGCCTCTACATAACGGACCTGATCGGCTTCGGCGTAAACGGAGTCACGGGCGACTACAGCCGCGGTGCCTCCGGTTTCTGGATCGAGAACGGCAAGCGCGCCTGGCCGGTGAGCGGGATCACGGTCGCGGGCAATCTCAAGGACATGTTCCTCAACATGACCGCTGCCAACGATCTCCAGTTCAAGAGCTCGACCAATGCGCCGACCGTGCGAATCGAGGGGATGACCATCGCCGGCTCGTGATAGAATCGTGCAATGACCCCCTTCAACAAGACAGCTCTGCTCGCCGCAACGACGGCCCTTCTCGCCACGCAGAGCCTTGCCTCCGCCCGGGCGCAAGAGGGCGAGTTCCGTGAGTGCCTGCAGGCCATCAAGGCCGAGGCGGGGCGTCAGGGCGTGTCCGGCGCCGTAGCCGACCGCGCCTTCCAGAACCTCACGCCCGACCAGAAGGTGATCGACCTCGATTCGCGACAGCCGGAATTCACGCTGACCTACGGCAAGTATGTCGGCAACGCCGTCACCCTCGAGCGCATCGCCAAGGGCCAGCAGAAGCTCACGCAGTACCGGTCGCTCCTCGACTCGCTTACGCGCGAATATGGAGTGGCGCCGCAGTATCTTGTCGCCTTCTGGGGCATGGAGACCAACTACGGCGCCTATCTTGGCGACTTCCAGGTCGTGCGCTCGGTGGCGACCCTCGCCTGCATGACCAAGCGGCTCGCCTTCTTCTCCAACGAGACGGTGCAGGCGCTCAAGATCCTGTCGACCAACGGCATGACGAGCCAGCAGATGCGCGGCTCGTGGGCCGGCGCGATGGGCAACATGCAATTCATGCCCTCGACCTTCGTCAAATACGGCGTCGACCGCGATGGCAATGGCCGTATCGATATCTGGAACAGCATGCCGGACGCCTTCGCCTCGGCCGCGAATTTCCTGCGCGGCATCGGTTTCCGGCCCGGCCTGCCCTCGAGTGACGAAGTCTTCTTGCCGCAGGGATTCCCGCTGGAGGAGGCCGATACCACGGTCGAGAAGCCCGTACGTGCCTGGGCGTCGATGGGCGTCAAGCGAGCGAACGGCCAGCCGCTTCCGAGCTCCGACGAACTCTCGTCGATCGTTCTGCCGGCAGGCTGGCGTGGGCCCGCCTTCATCCTCTATCCCAACTTCAAGGCGGTGATGAACTGGAACCGTTCGACGCTCTATGCCCTGGCGGTCGGCATCCTGGCGCAGCAGATCGCAGGCGGGCCTGCCGTGAAGCAGCCGCCGCCCGACGACGACCAACCCCTGTCTCACGACACGGTGGTCGACATGCAGATGCGGCTCGCCCGTCTCGGCCTCTACAGCGACGAGACCGACGGCCTGCTCGGTCCCAAGACTCGCTCGGCCGTCCGCATGTTCCAGAAGCGCGTCGGCCTGCCCGCCGACGGCCATCCCACGCCCGAAGTCGTCCAGCGGCTTGTCCAGGCGGTGCGCTGAATCCTGGCCCACTCGATGTCGTGACGGACGCGAACGGCCGGCGCGCTCGCTGACCTGCGCCCCGAGCCCTTGAAGGCCCACCA
>NZ_DATBFE010000171.1:0-4754 GCF_036558665.1 Reyranella sp.
GCCTGCACGACCACCTCGGGCACCGGCACCGAGCCGGACGGCGTCGCCGCCGGCGGGCTCGACGCAGCCGGCTGCCCGGCGTCGGGCTTGGGCGTGTCCGACTTCGGCGCTTCCGACCCAGGCTCATCCGACCTGGGTGCATCCGAGGCGGCGCCCGGCGGTGCAGGCGACTCCTGCGCCGGACCCGGCATCGGGAGCAGCACGGCCACGGAAAGGACTACCGCAAGCGGCCATTTCAGCCGCAGGACTCCCGCCGCGACCGGCGGAACGATGGCGGTGGATGTGCGGAGCGAACTGAACGATCGACGGAGAGACATAACATGCTCGGAAGAGGCGGCACTCGCGTGCACGCGCGGGGAATGGCGAAGATGATGGTGCGCGAGCGATGTCACGCCGTCGCGCGCGGCCGGCCGATCGGGCTTGCGGTGGAGCGGATCAGCCGAAAATGATGACGCGAGGCGGCGGGCCGCGCTGATACCGGCCCGTGGGCGAGTCGTACTGGAAAATGCGACCGTCGTTGCCGGGAGCAACGCTGGACACGACGAGAGCGGGAATTCGCGCAATGTCGTGGTCGATCGGAAGGATCGCGCATGGCGTCGGCGTCAGCGTGCACAGCGCGCATGGCGCGCGCCGGGATTGCTGGTCGGGTAAACCCTGATCATCCGGCGGGCCGTTTCCGCTGCCGTGGCAGATAACGAACAGGTTGGCCGTCGATGCATCGACGGCGGCCATGACGTGGCCGGCCATCACGCTGCTGAGCAGAACCTGAAGCGCGAGCGCGTAGGCCGCCACCATGGCGATCCACGGGCGCACGCCTGTTCGAGCTCTGAGTAGCTGCAACACGGAAACACCTCGCCGCCATGCATGGCATGCGGGCATTGCGGCCGAAGATCGGCATTGCCGCATGGCAGTGCGTTTTCTTCGTGGACTGTGATGGTACGGCAACAGCAAGCCTCAGCCGAAGCGAGCGGACGCGCGTGCGCGTTGCCAAGTCTGACGGCGCCATCAGCCAAGCTCGAAGGGCCCACGGCCGTCACGTCCACGTCGGCTCACGAGGACCATGCGGCCTATTCGGCGGGCGGAGCCCCGCAACCCGAAGAAACCGGCGCGCGTCGTCCTCGTCACGATTCGCGAGAGCGGCGGAAGATCATGTTCCGCTTCACGCGCAATCCGATCTATATCGGCATGTTCCTGGGCCAGACCGGCCTCGGCATCGGCTTCGACAGCCTGTGGGTTCTCGCCATGCTGGTGCCGTTCTGTCTCGTCATCCGCTACGGCGTCGTCGCCCGCGAGGAGGCCTATCTCGAGCGCAAGTTCGGCGCAGTCTATCTCGACTATAAGTCCGGCGTACGCCGCTGGCTTTGAGCCGCGCGCATTCGTGCATGCGTTGCTCGGGCTAGGCCGGCAGCCGCGTCAGCGGCGGATCAGCGCGTCGTGGACCAGCCCGAGGACGGCACCGAGGAGCAGCCACTCGGCATGTCGAGGCCACTCACTTGGCGGCAGCGGTCTGATCGGCAAGCCATTTCCGCACCGCCTTCATGTCCGCGGAGCCTTCTATGGTGGTGATCGATCCGTCGCGTCCGACGAGCATGGTACGTGGGATTTCGCCACGCCATTTTCGATCGACCTCGTACCGCAACCGCTCGACAAACCCGTCGACGAACATCCAGTTCTCGGCTCCGGCCAATCCCGTTTCGTCAATCATGGCGGAGACCGCGTCGGGCGCGTTCGGCACGAGATCGGCATTGATCACGACCAATTTCAAGTCCGGCCGCTCGCGCAGCAGCTTGCCCCATTGCGGCATCTCGGTGCGGCAGGGACCGCAGGTCACACCCCAAAAATGCACGATGGTCGGCTGACCGCCATGGGCCTCGAGAATGTCGTTCCAGCTGCCGCGGACGAACGGACGCAGCTCGACATCGGCAGGCGCGCCGTTCGCGGCGAGAGGAAGTAGGAGAATGGTCAGCGCCAGCAGCAGCTTTTTCATCGCAAATCCTCAAGGGCAAGGAGGCGATAACCCTCGGCTCGGGTTTGCCACGACAGAAACGCCCGCGCGCCGTCGGCCGCCAATACGGGATGATCCGATTCGTCCGCCGTGTCAGCGGCAACGATCGGCGGCGACCAGGTCCGCCCCCCATCCACCGACTTCATGACCGGCACGGTGGTCTTGTTGCCGTCGAACTCCTTCCAGGCGAGCCACAGCCGATCTGCGGTCGCGATCAGATAGGGCTGCGACGGGTTGCGATCGGCCTGCCCGATCGGCATCGGCGCCGAGAAGCTGCGCCCGCCGTCGGCGGAGGATGCATAGAACAGCCCCTTGCGGGCACTTCCGCTGGTGTACCAGGCGACGTGATAGACGCCGTCCGGCGATAGGGCCAAGCTCGGCCCGGCATGCGGGCACACGTCCGTTTTCCAATCATCGACGCTGACGCGGTACACCGGCCCTGGGGTCCAGCGGTCGGTGAAGGTCGTGACGGCATGATCGCGGATCGAGCCGGCGAATATATTGCGAAAGACGACGACCGGACGTCCCGGGCCGGCGAATGCGACGCCCAGGCGGCAGCATTCGCAGGTGTCGTCATGCGCGATATGCGTTTCGGAAATGGTGGCGCCATGGTCGTTCGACCAGGCGAAGGCGAGCGCAGCGCCGGCATATTCTTCATTCCGGGCCTTGGCCGGGATGCGATTGCGCTTGTCGAGCCAGGCGGTGAACAGCGATCCATCCGAGTCGAGCGCAATCGCCTCGAAGCGCTGGCTTTCCGGATCGGCCGTTATCGGGGCGGGCGCGGCAAAGCTGCGGCCGCCATCGACCGACCGAGTGTATAGGACGCGTCCGTTGAAGGCCTTGTCCTTGAATGCCGCGAAGGCAATGAAGGCGCGGCCGTCTCGATCGACGGCGATCTTCGGCCGGGCGTCGGGGCCCCAATCGAGATTGCTCGGCTCGGCCGAGGCCGAGACAGCCGGGCTGAACGATCGACCGAGATCGCGCGAGTGCGCGACCCAAACCTTGCCCGCCGCCATCCAAGCGAGCCACAGGCTGCCGTCGGGCGCAAAGGTCGGCGTCACCTTGAGAGCGCATCTGAGCGTGGGCTCGGCGCAAGCCTCCGTCGGCGCGTGAGCGTGCGACATCTGCGCGATCGCCGGGCTCTGCCAGCAAAGCAAAGCGGCGACACTCCCGCTCAGCATCAGTCTATCCATTGCACAAGCCCTCATTGCTGCGAGCATCGAGTGACATCTCTGCACCGTGCTGTCGTTGTCGGCTCAACTTTCAGGTCGAGGTCGACGAACGCGTATGGGTGAAAAAGACCGCTAGACCCCGGAACACCGATAGGGGTCACATTTTCATATGCTCCATTGCTCCGGAGGCTGCGTCGGATGCCGTCACGCGGAAGACCGCCGTTTTGCCATTGACGCTGACGGTCACCTTGTAGCGCCCGGCAGGCATCGTGACGTTATTGCCATAGTGGGTGGAGGCGGGCCCCTTGCCGATCGCCTGCATGACGACGACGGGAACCTCGATCTGCCCAGCGGCGGGACTGCGCTTGCGATCGAGCGACACGAAACTCATGGTTACGGTCGCGTCGGTGACGGCCTGGCGGGTCTTCCTATCGAAGACGTGCACGACCAGATGATGATTGGGATGCGATGCCGCATCCGGCATGACCGGCGTGGCGCCTCCTTCTATCTCCATCCCCTCCTTCACGTGCTTGGCCGCGACGTCCTCCTTGCTGAAGAACGGTTCGGCCGGCAGCACGTGGAGCTCGAGCCGGTAGGCTCCGGCCGTCTTGGCGCTCATCACGTCCTCGGCATTCGCCGGGATCGCGACCGCGGTTGCGGCGACCACTGCCGCAGCAAGCAGCCATTTTCGGCATGTCAGCATGTGTCTCACCCTTTCGCGAATTCGAGCGTCATCAATGGCCCGGCATCGGCATGCCCGGCATTGGCATGGCCGGCGCGTCCTTGCCGCCGGTAGCGCCCATCGCGCGCACGTCATAGTCGACGTCGACCTTGCCGGCTTTCTCGAACACCAGTGTCGCCTTGATGTGCTCGCCGGCGCCGAGCGGCTTCTTCAAGCCCATGAACATGACGTGGTACGAACCGGGCTTCAGCTCGACGCTCTGGCCCGGTTTGATTTCAAGGCCACCTTTCACCGGCCGCATCTTGGCCACGCCTCCGGTCATGCTCATCTCGTGCACCTCGAAGGACGACGCGACATCGGAGGAGCCGCCGATCAGCCGATCCGGTGCACTACCGTTGTTGGTGATCTTCATGTACCCGCCGGCGACGCTCGCCCCTTTTGGAGTGGCGCGCGACCAAGGATCGGCAATGACCAGGGAGCCGGCCTTGTAGTCGGCGGCGTGTGCGGTGGCGACGGCGAGGGCGACGAGGCCGGCGGCGGCAAACGGGTTGAAGCGCATGATCCAACTCCTGGGCTGGGTTTTGAATGGCCGACCGCGCGCCATCGACGCGCGCAGCGAGAGTAGCTACCTGTCTCGGAAGTCAGCCGAGCGGAGGTCCGCGCGCTTCCTGCGGCGCGTGCCTGGCGCCCGTAAGGGCGGGCCCCAGGCGTGGAGCGAACGGCCGCGGACCTTCGACAAACACGATCGGCGAGTGCTGGGCGGTTGCCGGCATGACCGCCGGTGCGGCTGCCGCGCAGGCGAGCGGACAAGATGCACAGTCGTCGCCGCGCTGCGGCAGCGACCCGTCGTCTCCGGCCGAGCCGTGTCCGCCCGCGCCGTCGCCGGAGCAGATCA
>NZ_DATBFE010000172.1:0-7074 GCF_036558665.1 Reyranella sp.
CGGCGCACATAGGCGCGCATGTCGGCATTGTCGTCGGCCAGCAGGATGCGCGCGCCATCGGGCAGCATTCCAGCCGGCATCCCCGGCAGCGCCGCGCGCGCCTCGCCCGCCGGCTGCTCGATCACGCCGGTCCCGTCCGGCGCGGCGGCCTGCTCGTCACCGAGCCAGCGCAGCGCCTCCTCGACATAGGCCGCGGCGCGCACCGAGGTCGGGGCGAGGCCGCGCCCGGCGCCGAGACGGTCGGCCGGCAGATGCGCGGTGCCGAACGGGAGCGCGACCGTGAAGGTCGTGCCGCGGCCTTCCTCGCTCTCGACGCCGATCGTGCCGCCGTGCAGCTTCACCAGCTCGTGGACCAGGGCAAGCCCGATGCCGCTGCCCTCGTAGGTGCGGCTCCTCTGACCCTCGATGCGATGGAAGCGTTCGAACAGGCGCGGCAGCTCGTCGGCCACGATGCCCACGCCGGTGTCGCGCACCGTGAGCACGGCGTGGCCGTCGACGCCGCGCAGGCGGACCACGATCTCGCCCTCGAAGGTGAACTTGAAGGCGTTGGAAAGAAGATTGAGGACGATCTTCTCCCACATGTCGCGATCGACATGGACCGGCCGGCCAAGCGGCGAGCAATCGACGGCGAGCGCGAGCCGGGCGCGCTCGCAGGCCGAGCGGAAGTTGCTCGCCAGCTCGTCGGTGAGGACCGCGAGATCGACCGGTTCGTACGACGCCTGGGCGCGGCCCGCCTCGAGCCTCGAGAAATCGAGCAGCGAGTTGACGAGCTTCAAGAGTCGCAGCGAATTGCGGTGCGCGAGCTCGAGCCGCAGGCGCTCGATCACCGGCAGATCGCCGCCCGCCAGCGCATCCTCCAGCGGACCCAGCATCAGGGTGAGCGGGGTGCGGAACTCGTGGCTCACGTTGGAGAAGAACATCGTCTTGGCGCGGTCGATCTCGGCCAGCGCCTCGGCGCGCCTGCGCTCCTGCTCGAGGGCGCGGGCGGTGGCGACCGCGGTCGCGACCTGCGCGGCCGCGAGATCGAAGAAGCTCAGGTACTGCTCGTCGAGCCTGAGACGCGGGCTTGCGCCGGCGACCAGGAAGCCCGCGAGCCTGTGCGCGACATTCGACCTGATCGGCACCACCACGGCGCTCGACGGCGGGTCGGACCACGGACCGGCCGGCACTTTCTCGAAGCGCCGCGCGAGGTCGTCGATCGTGACGGCCTGCCCGCCGCGCAGCACTTCCGTGAACGGCCAGGGCCCGGCTTGCGTCCTGTCGGGATCGAGGCCGATCACTTGCGGCGCCACCGGGTCGCCCGTCGCGACGCCGACGGTCGCGGCGAGCCGCGCCTCGCTGCCCGCATCGTCGAGCAGATAGACGAGGGCGAACGGCACGTCCCTGGGATGCCTGGCCAGCGCCTCGGCGGCGATCGCGCAGGCCTGTTCGGCCGTCCTGGCCTCGCCGGTGCGCGCACCGAGATCGCGCAGTGCGGCGATCCGCCGCTCGCCCACCACCTTCTCGGTGATTTCGTGCACGGTCGCCAGCACGCCGCCGATGCCGTTCGGTGCGGTATCGTCGGGAACCGGGCTGTAGGCCACGGTGAAGTGGGTCTCCTCGACGAAGCCGTGGCGGTTGATCTCGAGCGGCAGGTCCTCCATCCAGGTCGCCGCGCCGCCCCGGAACGGCGTGTCGATCAAGGGCTGCAGCACGTCCCATATCTCCGACCAGCACTCGCGCACCGGCTGGCCGAGCGCCGACGGATGCTTGGCGCCCAGCACCGGGCGGTAGGGATCGTTGTAGATCGAGATGTAGTCGGGGCCCCACCACAGCAGCAGCGGGAAGCGGTTGGCCAGCAGGAAGCCGACCATCATGCGCAGGCTGAGCGACCATCCTTCGACCGGACCGAGGGGCGTCCTCGACCAGTCCCTGGCCCGGATGAGCGCCCCCATCTCGCCCCCGCCCGCCAGGAAATCCGTCTGCTGGACGACATCCATCTCCCGCTGGTCTCCTCCCGCCGATCAATCGAAACGCCCGAGGGCCGACCAAGGTTGCACGCCGAGCGCAGGGAGCGTGGCGCCCTCCGGAACCGCGAGCTTCCAGGTCGCCGCACAGGTCCCTCGCCTTCGGCTCGGGATGACAGTCATCGTTGTTCCAAAGACCGTGTCATCCCGAACGGAGTGAGGGACCTTCGGTCGGCGTTGGCAAGGGGCTCTCGCCGAACCGTGCCGGTGAGGGCGGCCGGGGAACCGCGAGCTGGCAATCGTTATTTCGAATATTCCAGAAATACCGTTGACTCGCATCGCGACCGCCCTACATTCTCCGCCATGAAGCTCGATGATGCCGCCGCCCGTCTGGAAGCCCTGGGCAACCCCACCCGCCTCAAGATCTATCGCACGCTGGTGCGCGCCGGCGAGGACGGCATGGCGGTCGGCCGCCTGCAGGACCGGCTCGACATCGCCGCCTCCACCCTATCGCATCACCTCAAGGCGCTGGTCGGCGTCGGCCTGGTGACGCAGACGCGCGAGGCCACGACGCTGATCTGCCGTACGAACTACGGGCTGATGCGCGGCCTGCTCGAATACCTGGTCGAGGAATGCTGCGCCGAGAGCAAGCGCTGCGCGCCCGCCAAGGCGCCGATCAAGCTGCCGAAGGCCGCGTAGAAGAGGAGCGAGCAAATGCCCGACTCACCTGGCAAGCCGAAGACCGTCGCCATCCTCGGCGCGGGTCCGGTGGGCCTCGCCGCCGCGGCGCATGCGCTGGAGCGCGGCCTGGAGCCGGTGGTGCTCGAAGCCGGGCCCGGGGCCGCGCACGCGGTGCGCCAGTGGGGCCATGTACGCATGTTCTCGCCGTGGGAATACAACATCGACAGGGCGGCCGCGCGGCTGCTCACGACCGCCGGCTGGAACTCGCCGGCGCCGCACCAGTTTCCGACCGGCGCCGAGTTGGTAGCGCAGTACCTCGAGCCGCTCGCGGCCCGGACGGCGCTGAAGGACCGCATCCGGCTCTCCAGCCGTGTCACCGCGGTCGGTCGTACGGGCTTCGACAAGATGAAGAGCAATGGTCGTGCCCTCGAGCCCTTCACGGTCCGCTACCAGAACGGCAAGGGACCGGAGGCGCTGAAGGCCGATGCAGTGATCGACGCGACGGGCACTTGGTTCGCGCCCAATCCTGCCGGGGCCGACGGACTGCCGGCCATCGGCGAGGAGGCGCTGAGCGAGCGCATCGCCTACGGCATGCCCGATGTGCTTGGCGCGAAGCGCACCCGCTACGCTGGCAAATCGGTGGCGGTGCTGGGCGCTGGCCATTCCGCGATCGGAACTTTGATCGACCTTGCACGGCTTAAGGACGAAGCACCCGGCACGGAGATCGTCTGGCTGTTGCGCGGCACCACGCCCGAAAAGGCGTTCGGCGGAGGCGCCAACGACAAGCTTGCCGCGCGTGGCGCTCTCGGGGCGGCTTTTGCGGCACTGGTGGCGAGCGGCCGCATTCGCGTCGAAAGCGGCTTCAAGGTCGCGCATTTGTCGAGCGACGGCCCGCGCTTGCGCGTGGCGACGGGAGCGGGAAGTTGCTGCCGCACTGTCACGGTGAATGAGCTCGTTGTGGCAACGGGTTTCCGGCCCGACTTCGATTTCCTGCGCGAGGTCCGGCTCGCGCTCGATCCCGCGGTGGAATGCCCGCCGGCGCTGGCGCCCTTGATCGATCCCAACATCCACAGTTGCGGCACGGTGCGGCCGCACGGCGCGCGCGAGCTCGCGCAGCCCGAGCCCGGCTTGTATTTCGCCGGCACGAAGAGCTACGGCCGCGCGCCCACCTTCCTGATGCTGACGGGCTACGAGCAGGTGCGCTCGATCGTGGCCGAGATCGCGGGCGACCATGATGCCGCCGCCCGGGTCGAGCTCAGCCTGCCGGAGACGGGCGTCTGCTCGGGTCCGGCGCCGTCGCCCGTCGCGACCGGCGAGGCCGAGGCCGGTTGCTGCGGCGGCCCTGCCCCCGATCCCGCGAGCGGCTGCTGCGTCGCCGACGTCGAGGCCAAAGCCGAAGGCCAGCAAGGCTGCGGCTGCGCTCCATGAGCGCCGCTCCGGTGGCGCGTCTTCCTCCTCCGTTCGACATCCCATGATCGCCGTTGCATGAGCAAGAGCCGGCTGTTCACCGTCGTCGTGCTGGGCTCAACGCAGACGCTGGCCTGGGCGTCGACCTATTACCTGCCGGCGATCCTCGCCGACCGGATCGCGCGCGACACGGGCGTGTCGACCGACTGGCTGTTCGGCACCTTCTCGATGGCGCTCGTCCTTTCGGCCGTCGTCGGTCCGCGCGTCGGCCGCATGATCGATCGCGGCGGCGGCAACAGAGTGCTGGCCGCCTCGAACCTGCTGTTCGCCACTGGCCTGGTGCTGCTGCAGCTCGCGCAGTCGCTGGCGATGCTGCAGCTCGCCTGGCTGGTGCTGGGCCTCGGCATGGGCCTCGGCCTCTACGACGCGGCCTTCGCCGTGCTGGGCCGGATCTATGGCACACACGCGCGTGGCGCCATCACCGGCATCACCCTGATCGCGGGCTTCGCGAGCACGGTCGGCTGGCCGCTCACCGCCTGGGGCGCTTCGACGATCGGCTGGCGCGAGACCTGCCTTGCCTGGGCGGCGCTGCATGTGCTGGCCGGGCTGCCGCTCAACTACTGGTGCCTGCCGCGCCCCGCGGCCGCCGTCGGGACGCGATCGACGGCCGCCGACGAGAAGGTGCCGATCGACCGCACGATGATCCTGCTGGCCTTCGCCTTCGCCGCCGCCTGGGTGGTGACGGCCGGCATGGCGGCGCACTTCCCGCGCATCCTCGAAGCGGCGGGCGCGTCACCGGCCCAGGCCATCGCCGCCGGCGCGCTGATCGGGCCGGCCCAGGTGGCGGCGCGGCTGCTTGAGGCGGGACCGCTGGCGCGCCTGCATCCGCTGATCTCGGCCCGCCTCGCCACCCTCACCCATCCGGTCGGCGCGGCCGTGCTGCTCGTGGCCGGCGGCGGCGCGGCGTCGAGCGCGTTCGCGCTGCTGCACGGCTCGGGCAACGGCATCATCACCATCGCGCGCGGCACCGTGCCGCTCGCCCTGTTCGGGGCGGAGAATTACGGCTATCGCCTCGGCCTGCTCGGCATGCCCTCGCGCTTCCTGTCGGCGCTGGCGCCGCTCGGCTTCGCGATCCTGATCGATCATTTGGGCGCCGGCGTCCTGATCGTGTCGGCGGCGCTGAGCCTCGCGGCGTGCGGTGCGCTCTGCCTGCTGCGCCGTCCGGCGGGCGCCGCGGTCCATGCCGACTGACCGCGCGGCCGCCGCGGCACCCGCCGTCACGCCGGCGCGGCTGGTCGTGCTCGTCTGCGGCGCGCAGGTGTTCGTGCAGATCGGCGCCTTCTTCTGGCCGGCGCTGTTGCCGCAGATGATGGCGCGCTGGTCGCTCACCAACAGCGAGGCGGGCTGGATCACCTCCTCCTTCTATGCCGCCTACATGCTGGCGGTGCCGGTGCTGGTGACGCTCACCGACCGGGTCGATCCGAGGCGCGTCTATCTGTTCGGCGTCGGCTGCACGGTGCTGGCGCATCTCGCGTTCGGTCTCGCCGCGCAAGGCTTCTGGTCGGCGCTGGCCTCGCGCGCGCTCGCCGGCATGGGCTGGGCCGGCACCTACATGACCGGGCTGAAGCTGCTCGCCGACCAGATCGACGCCAGGCTGATGTCGCGCGCAGTGACCGGCCATGCCGCGAGCATCGGCATCTCGGGCGCGCTCTCCTTCGCGCTGGGCGATGCGATCGCGTCGGCGCTGGGCTGGCAGGCGGCGTTCCTGTTCGCCGCCATCACCGCGGCGATCGCCTGGCTGGCCGTCGCGCTCGCGGTGCCCGCGCGGGCGCCGGCACCGGACGCGAAGGCGGGAACGCCGTTCGACTTCCGGCCGGTGATCGCCAACCGCTCGGCCATGGCCTATGCGCTGGCCTACTGCGTGCACACGCTGGAGATGAACGCGCTGCGCGGCTGGGGCGTCGCCTTCCTCGCCTGGGTCGCGGCCCGCACCGGCACCGACGACGGCCTGCTCTCGCCGACCGTGGTCGTGACCGCGCTCGGACTGATCGGCACGGCGGCCAGCGTGTCCGGCAACGAGGCGGCGATCCGCTTCGGCCGCCGCCGGCTGGTGGCGACGGCGATGCTGCTGTCGATCGCGCTCGCGCTGGCGCTCGCCTTCGCGGGCGCCGCCTCCTACCGGCTCGCGGTCGGGCTGCTGCTGGTCTATGGCCTCGTGGTGTGGCTCGACTCCTCGTCGCTGACCGCGGGCGCGGCCGGCACCGCCGATCCGGCGCGCCGCGGCGCCACGCTCGCCGTGCATTCGATGCTGGGTTACGCCGGCGGCTTCGCCGGTCCGCTCGCCGTCGGCTGGGTGCTCGACCTCGCGGGCGGCATGTCGCCATTCGGCTGGGGCGCCGCCTTCGCCTTGGTCGCGATCCTGATGGCGCTGGCGCTCGCGATCTTCCTCCATATCCGCCCCCGCGAACTGGAAGGCGACCGCGGCGCCGCGCGTTAGGCTCTGCCCGAGCGAGCGCCACTTTCCGGAACCGCGAGCGTCGCCCATGATCTGATGGGCGAGCGAGACGCTCGCGGTCCGCATGAGCTCGAGATGAAGCTTTTCATTTTCTTCGGGACCGCGCGCCTCCGGCTCGCTCAGGGCACGCTGGCCATCTGGCCGAAGCGGCCGGAGTTGAAGTCGGCGACGGCGGCGCGGATCTCGTCCTCGCTGTTCATCACGAACGGGCCGTAGCCCACGATCGGCTCGTCGATCGGCTGGCCGGTCATGACCAGGATCATCACCTCACCGTCGGCGTCGATCGTGACGCCACTGCCGTCGTTCGACAGCAGCACCATCTCGGCCTCGCCCGCCGCCTGCGTGCCGCCCACGATGACGTGGCCCGCGAGCACGACCAGCGCGCTGTTGTGGCCGTCGGGCAGGTCGAGCGTGACCGAGGCGCCGGCCTTCAATCGCATGTCCCACAGGTTGATCGGCGTGAAGGTCCGCGCCGGCCCGGTCGTGCCGCCGAAGGCGCCGGCGATCACGCGCACCTCGCCCGCC
>NZ_DATBFE010000173.1:0-8248 GCF_036558665.1 Reyranella sp.
GGTGATGATTACGCAGTAGCGCGCCGGCCGGTCGGGACCGCCGCCCATGGTGCCGGGGTGAACGACGGAGTAAGGCGGTACCTTGCCGACATGAATCTGGCCGGTCTCGCGATCGACGATCCGAGTATTCGCCGAAATGAACACGCCCATCGACAGCACCGAGCCGGTGCCGACGATCACACCCTCGACCACTTCCGAGCGCGCGCCGATGAAGCAGTTGTCCTCGACGATCACCGGGTTGGCCTGCAAGGGCTCCAGCACGCCGCCGATGCCGACGCCGCCCGACAGATGGCAGTTCTTGCCGATCTGCGCGCAGGAGCCGACGGTCGCCCAGGTGTCGACCATGGTGCCTGAATCGACGTAAGCGCCGAGATTGACGAACGACGGCATCAGTACGACCGACGGCGCGATGTAGGAACCGCGCCGCACGACCGAGCCCGGCACGGCGCGGAAGCCGGCCTTGCCGAAGCGTGCGGCGTCCCACCCCGCTGTCTTGAGCGGCACCTTGTCGAACCATGGTGCGGCGCCCATTCCGGGAAACGCTGCGCCGCCGTCCATCGCTACCGAATCGTAGAGGCGGAAGGAGAGCAGCACCGCCTTCTTCAGCCACTGGTTCACCAGCCACTCGCCACCCACCTTTTCGGCGGTCCGGAAAGCGCCGTCATCGAGGCCGGTGATCGCCGTCTCGACGGCATCACGCACGGGGCCCTTGGTGGCGCTGGTGATGCCGTCGCGCTTCTCCCACGCGGCGTCGATGGTGCTCTGAAGCTCCTTGCTCATGGTCTCCTCGAAAAAGCCGCCGGACCATAGCGGGGGCAGGCATGGTGTCAATGCAGGGGCTATGGTGGGGCAATGACGTTCAAGATTCCCGAATCGGTGCTGGTCGTGGTGCATACGCCCGAGCTCCAGGTCCTGCTGATGGAGCGCGCGGCCCAGCCGGGCTTCTGGCAATCCGTCACCGGCGCGCGCGAGCCGGACGATGCCGACCTCGCAGCGACCGCCCGACGGGAACTGCGCGAGGAGACAGGCCTGACGGCGGGTACCCTGAGCGACTGGCGCCTGGTCAATCGCTACGAAATCTGGCCGCAATGGCGCGGCCGCTATGCGCCTGATGTCACCCACAACGTCGAGCATGTATTCGGCTTCCAGGTGGACCGGCAGAGCGTCGCGACGCTCGATCCCGCCGAGCACATCGGGCAGCTCTGGCTGCCCTGGCGGGCAGCGATGAAGAAGGTCTTCTCACCGACAAATCGCGAAGCCATCCGCCATCTCGGGCAGGGTGCGTCGAGAGGCAGCTGATGATAGCCTCGGCCGAGTTCGGGAGGTTGCCATGATCACTGCCATCGTGAACTTCAAGCTGCCGGCCGACATCGATGCCAGGAAGGCGGCGGCTCTCTTCAAGGGCTCGGCGCCGAAATACCGGGACATGAAGGGCCTGGTGCGGAAGTACTATCTCTACGACGCCGAGAACCGGATCGGGGGCGGCGTCTATCTCTGGAAGAGCAAGGCGGACGCGGAGGCCGTCTATACGCCGCAATGGCGGGCCTATATCGCCGAGCGCTACGGCGCGCCGCCGGAGGTCCGCTATTTCGAGACATCGGTCGTGGTCGACAACGAAATGGCCAAGATCCTGGCGGAAGCGGCCTAGCGTCGTCGAAGCGCGCTATAGTGCCACTGTCTTCGCCCTGAACTTGCAGAGATCGTTCACGACGCAGCGCGGGCATTCGGGCATGCGCGCCTTGCAGGTATAGCGGCCGTGCAGGATCAGCCAGTGGTGGGCATGGAGGCGGAATTCCGCCGGCACGCGCTTCAGCAGCCGGAGCTCGACTTCCAGCGGATTCTTGCCCGGCGCGAGACCGGTGCGATTGCCGACCCGGAAGATATGGGTGTCGACCGCGATCGTCGCTTCGCCGAAGGCCACGTTCATCACCACGTTGGCGGTCTTGCGGCCGACGCCAGGCAGCTCCTGCAGCGCCTCGTGGCTGCGCGGAACCTCGCCGCCATGCTTCTCGACCAGCAACCGGCTGAGCGCGATCACGTTCCTAGCTTTGGCACGATAGAGTCCGATGGTCTTGATGTAGCCGATCAGCTTCTTCTCGCCGAGCCGCATCATCTGCGCCGGAGTCTTGATCTTCTCGAATAGCGGCTTGGTGGCGCGGTTGACGCCCAGGTCGGTGGCCTGGGCCGACAGGACGACCGAGACCAGCAACTGGTAGACGTTGTCGTATTCGAGCTCGGTCTTCGGCTCCGGCATCGACTGGCGCAAACGGATGAAGAACAGCCTCACGTCGGCGAGTGTCATCAAGGGCATGGCAGGACGCTAGCCGAGGCACTAGGGTGACGCCATGGCCGACTCCTCTCCGGCAATCCATTTCTCCACATCGCTCAGGCCGCATCGCAGCTTGCCGCCCGAAGGCTTCAAGTGGCTGATCCGTGCGGTCGTGGCGGCGAATCTGGTGATCGGCCTGCCGCTGTATCTCCTGGGCGCCTGGCCGGTCATGGGCTTCATGGGTCTCGATGTCGCGCTGCTGTGGTGGCTGTTCCAGCGCAACTATGTCGATGCCCGGCGCAGCGAAAGGCTCGTGCTCACCGACCGCGAGCTCATTGTCGACCGCGTGGCGCCCGACGGCGAGCGCGAGGAACATCGCCTCGACGCCTACTGGCTGCAGGTCGAGCAGGGCGAGCGGCTGGTCGCGACCTCCCGCGGCAGCCGCGTCGTGATCGGCCGCTTCCTGGCGCCGGCGGTCCGGCGCGAGGTGGGCGATCAGCTGAGGGCCGCGCTCGTCCGCCTGCGCTCGCCGCGCTACGAACACCCCTGGGACAAGGAAGCGGATGCCTAGAGGCCGAGCACATCCTTCATACCATAGAGGCCCGGCTTCCTGTCCTTGAGCCATAGTGCGCCACGGAGGGCACCGGAGGCATAGGTCTCGCGGCTGAAGGCGCGGTGGCTGAGTTCCAGCCGCTCGCCGGCCGCCGCGAACATCACCGTGTGCACGCCGACCTCCTCGCCGCCGCGCAGCGTCGCGAAGCCGATCTCGCCGGGCGGCCGGGCGCCGGTGTGCCCCTCGCGACTCTTGCGCCACACGTCCTCGAGCTTGACCTCGCGGCCCGCCGCGGCCGAACGGCCGAGCGCCAGCGCCGTGCCCGACGGCGCGTCGATCTTGTGGCGGTGATGCATTTCCAGCACTTCGATGTCGTAGCCGGGATCGAGCAGCGACGCGGTCTTCTCGACCAACGCCATCAGGACGTTGATGCCGAGCGACATGTTGGCCGCCCACAGGATCGGGATACGCCTCGCGCACTCGTGGACGGCGGCGGTCTGCCCGGGATCGAGGCCGGTCGTGCCGATCACCATCGAGACACCCTTGTCGGCGGCGATCCTCGCATGCGCCGCCGTCGCGGCAGGCATGGTGAAATCGATCACGACATTGGCGGCAACGATGGCGGCCGTGCTGTCGGCCGAGATCTTGACCCCGTTGGCTTCCATGCCCGCGATCTCGCCGGCATCGCGGCCGATCGCCCTGCTCCCGGGCGCTTCGCTCGCGCCGGCGAGGCTGCAGCCTTCGGTGCGGGCAATCTGGCGGATCAGCATCTGGCCCATGCGCCCTGCGGCGCCCACGATGGCGATCTTCATTTGGTTCCCCACGGTTGAGCTGGCGTAAGCTAGCCGTTTCGGGAGAGAACGGCATGCTCTTCATGGTGGTCGAACGGTTCCGCAACCAGGACGGCAAGGCCGCGTACCGCAAGCTGCGCGACTCGGGCCGCGGCCTGCCCGACGGCCTGAAGTTCGTCGCGAGCTACGTATCGGCCGATCTCAGCCGCTGTTTCCAGCTCATGGAGGCGGACGACGTCACGCTCTTCCAGCGCTGGATCGCCGATTGGCAGGAGGTGGTCGAGTTCGAGGTCGTGCCGGTGGTGGAAGGCAAATCGACGCGCGAGGCGCTCGCGCCGCTGCTCTGATCGGATAACACGATAGTGACCACGGGCGATTCGCACTTTCGACATGAAACTGGCCTGGATCACGCTTGGTCGGCCTGGAAGGGCTTTCGGCTCCGAAGAAGGCGGGCATCGATGGGCACTAGGACTTGCGATGGCGGTGGCAGCCGACGATATGGTCGTCGACCATGCCGGACGCCTGCATGAAGGCGTAACAGATGGTCGAGCCCACGAACTTGAAACCGGCCTTTTGCAGCGCTTTCGACAGGGCGTCGCTTTCCGGCGAGCGGGCCGGCACGTCCCTCAGGCTCCGGGGACTGTTCCTCTTCGGCTTGCCGCCGACGAAGCTCCACAGGAATCTCGCGAAGGAACCTTCGCGCTCCACCAGAGCCAGATAGGCCCGGGCGTTGCTCACGCTCGCCTCGATCTTGCCCCTGTGGCGGATGATGCCGGGATCGGCCAGCAGCTTCGCAAGCTTGGCAGGCGTGTAGCGGGCGATCTTCGCAGGGTCGAAGCCGTCATAGACCTTGCGATAGTGTTCGCGCTTGCGCAGCACCGTGATCCACGACAAGCCGGCCTGACAGCCCTCGAGCGTCAGCAACTCGAACAGGGCGCGATCGTCCTTCAGCGGCCTGCCCCATTCGGTGTCGTGATACTTCTCGTAGAGCGGGTCGGCCGTGGCCCAGCCGCAGCGCGGCTTGCCGTCGCTGCCGTCGATCGTGTCGTGCTTCCAGACCATGGGCGGACCCTACCCAAGCGGCACGAGAGACGCCACACTGCGCAAATTGGAGGAAGGACCGATGGCCAAGGATCTCGCCGACCTCAAGGTCTGCATTTTCGATGTGTTCGGCACCGTCGTCGACTGGCGCGGCAGCCTGGTCGAGGATCTGCCCGGGCTCGGCCGCAAGCATGGGCTGGAAACCGACTGGACGAGTTTCGCCGATGACTGGCGCGGGCTCTACCAGCCGCAGATGCAGCGCGTGCGCAAGGGGGAGCTCCCCTGGACCAACATCGACGAGCTGCACAAGGAAGCCTTCGAGATGCTGCTGAAGAAGCGGGGCCTGCCGCATCCCGGCGAGGAGGGCGCGTGGGCATTCACGCATCTCTGGCACAAGCTCAGGCCGTGGCCCGACTCGGTCGAAGGCATCGGAATGATGAAGAAGAAATACGTCGTGGCCACACTCAGCAACGGCAACGTCGCGCTGCTCGTCAACATGGCCAAGAACGGCGGCATCCCATGGGACCACTGCTTCTCGGGCGAGACCTTCCATCACTACAAACCCGATCCCGAGTCTTATCTCGGGGTGGTCAGGACCATGTATCTGAAACCGCATCAGGTGATGCTGGTGGCGGCCCATAACGGCGACCTGCGGGCGGCCCAGAAATGCGGCCTCTCGACCGGCTTCGTACTTCGGCCCAAAGAGCATGGTCCGCAACAGAAGACGGACCTCGCCGCCGACGGCGACTGGGACGCCGTCGGAAACTCGATCATCGAGGTCGCGAAGAAGATCGGCTGCTGAACCTTAGCCCGTACGCTATCTCGAAAGACCTTCGATCGTCCGGTTCAGCGTCGCGCCGGGCTCTTTGGCGAGCGCGAGCTCGAACGGTGTGTCGAAGAGTGCCACGATGACGAGGCAGAACGTGAAGGCCACGGTGAACAATCCCACGCTCACCCGGATGGCGCGCCGATTGCCGATATGCACCAGCATGATCGCAATCTGCGTCAGCGCTCCCAGAACGAGGATGGACAGCCATTTGATGACCGTCGTCGCCCGGTCGGCGAGGGACAGCCGTCTTTCGCGCGCCTGCCGCAGTTCCGTGAGCGCGCCGAGCAGGGTCGTCCGCGCGACAGTGTCCACGCCGGCGGCATGCGTCGCGGCGGCCAGCAGCGCCGCGTAGGCCGCGTCCGTCTTCTCGCGGCGGCCCTCGCTGTAAGGATTTTCCCCGCCGGCCGCGGCGACGTAGCTCTTGAGGCGCGGCACGAGGCCCGCCTCCAGTCCGTTCACTCTCGCGAGCTGAATGACGGCGCGCAGCGCGTCGTCCTCGATCTGCACGCTCTGCCGCGCAGCGGTGTCCTTTTGCCAGACATCGTTCATCAGCAAGGCCGTGAAGAGGCCGAACAGGATGGCGACGGAGGTGAAGTAGGGTCCGACCAGACCGGTCGTCTTCTGCAATGCCGGGGCGAGCGGCCCGTGCGCTTCGAGGGCTACAATCAGAACCGCCACCGCGACCGGAGTTATGACCGAGAGGACGATCTCCCAGGTCGAGAAGAATGTCCCGGTCATCAACCGCCGAACATCTCCTTGACCTTGCTGAAGAAGCCTTCGGATTCGGGGCTCGTCTTGCCGGCCTTTTCGAACTCCTTGAGAAGCTCCTTCTGGCGGCCCGTGAGATTGGTCGGCGTCTCGACGGTGATCTCGATGTACATGTCGCCGTGCTGCGTCGAGCGCACGACCGGCATGCCCTTGCCACGCAGGCGGAACTGATGACCGCCCTGGGCGCCGGCCGGGATGTTGATGCGCGCCATCTTGCCGTCGAGCGTCGGCACGTCGATGCTGCTGCCGAGCGTCGCCTGGACCATGGAGATCGGCACCCGGCAATGGATGTCCGCTCCCTCGCGCTCGAACAGCGGATTGCGCCGCACCGACAGGAATACGTAGAGATCGCCGGCCGGGCCGCCGCGCGTGCCGGCCTCGCCTTCGCCGGAAAGTCGAATACGCGTGCCGTCCTCGACGCCGGCCGGAATGTTGACCTTGAGCGTCTTGTCGCGCCGTACACGACCCTGGCCCGCACAGGCGCGGCACGGCTTGTCGATCACCTGCCCGACGCCATGGCAGGCATGGCAGGTCCGCTCCACCGTGAAGAAGCCCTGCTGGGCGCGCAGCCGTCCGCGGCCGTGGCAGGTCTGGCATTGATGCGGCTTGGAGCCCGGCTCCGCGCCGGCGCCGTGGCAGCTCTCGCAGGTCACCGAGCTCGGCACGCGCACCGTGGCCTCGGTGCCGGCGTAGGCCTGCTCCAGTGTGATCTCTAGATTGAAGCGCAGATCCTGGCCGCGCATGTCGGCCCGCGGGCCGCCCGGCCGGCCACGGTTGGCGCCGAACATCTCGTCGAAGATGTCGCCAAAGACGGAGCCGAAATCGAAGCCCTGCCCCTGAAAACCGCCGGGCCCCCCGGGGGCGCCGCCCTCGAAGGCAGCCGGGCCGTAGCGGTCGTAGGCCGCGCGCTTGTCTGGGTCCTTCAGGATGTCGTAGGCGTGATTGATTTCCTTGAACTTGCGCTCGGCATTCTTGTCGTCCCGATTGCGGTCCGGATGATGCTGCATGGCAAGCTTGCGGAACGCTTTTTTGATGTCGTCGGCACTCGCAGTGCGATTGACACCCAGCAGCTCGTAGTAGTCCTGCGACATGACGCGTTACGCAGCCCCCATTTGTCGCTTCCACCGATAAAGTTCGGCCTCCCGCCGGAACGGGAGGCCGCGGTTGCTGTTCTAGCTCCGCATCAGCCGGAGCCGGTCTTCTTGTTCTTGTCCGTGACGTCCTCGAACTCCGCGTCGACGACCTTTTCGCTCTTCGGCTCGTTGGCCGCTTCCCCGCCGGTCGACTCCGAGGCGGCGCCTGCGCCACCTTCCTGCTGTGCCTTGTACATCGCCTCGCCCAGCCTCATCGCCGATTGGGCCAGCGTGTTGGTCTTGTTCTTGATGTCCTCGACATCCTCCCCGGCCAAGGCCGTCTTGAGGCCTTCCAGCGCACCCTCGATCTCGGCCTTCTCGGTGGGGCTCACCTTGTCGCCGAACTCCTTCAGGTGCTTGTCCGTGGAGTGGACCATTGCCTCGCCCTGGTTGCGGGCGTCGATCAGTTCGCGCTTCTTCTTGTCCTCCTCGGCATGCAGCTCGGCATCCTTTACCATCTTCTGGATGTCGGCCTCGTTCAAGCCGCCCGAAGCCTGGATGCGGATCTGCTGCTCCTTGCCCGTGGCCTTGTCCTTGGCCGAGACCTGGACGATGCCGTTGGCGTCGATATCGAAGGTCACCTCCACCTGGGGCACGCCGCGCGGCGCCGGCGGGATCCCCATCAGATCGAACTGGCCGAGCAGCTTGTTGTCCGCTGCCATCTCCCGCTCGCCCTGATATACCTTGATCGTCACCGCCTGTTGATTGTCGTCGGCCGTCGAGAAGATCTGGCTCTTCTTCGTCGGTATGGTGGTGTTGCGCTCGATCAGACGGGTGAATACGCCACCCAGCGTCTCGATGCCCAGCGACAGCGGCGTGACATCCAGCAGCAAGACGTCTTTCACATCACCCTTCAGCACCGCG
>NZ_DATBFE010000174.1:0-8736 GCF_036558665.1 Reyranella sp.
CTTGCGCGCCGCTTCGATCTGCTCGACCGAGCGCCGCTGCGGCTCAGGCTCTCCCATCAGCGCTTCTTGTTGGCGCCCTTGCCGGCTTTCTTGCCGCCACCGCCCGCAACCGGGGCTGGGCCGCCACCGTCGGCGCCGGCCGGCACGGCCGCCGCGACCACCGACTTGGCCTTGCCGCCGATCGGCGCGCCGTGGCGGCGCATGATGGTGTACTGCTGGGCGATCGAGAGGGTATTGCTCCACGCCCAGTAGATCACCAGACCGGCGGCGAACGGCGCCAGCATGAAGGTGAACAGGATCGGCAGGAACTGGAACACGCGCGCTTGCACCGGATCGGCGGGCGCCGGGTTCAGCTTCTGCTGAAGGAACATCGTGACGCCCATGATGAGCGGCCAGATGCCGATGTTGAAGAAGTGCAGGAACTCCGGCACGTGCCAGTGGAACAGGCCGAAGCCGGTCAGGATGGTGAGCGGATCGGGCGCCGCCAGATCCTTGATCCAGCCGAAGAACGGCTGATGGCGCATCTCGATGGTGGTGTAGAGCACCTTGTAGAGCGCGAAGAACACCGGGATCTGCACCACGATAGGAAGGCAGCCGGCAGCCGGATTGACCTTCTCGCGGCGATAGAGCTGCATCATCTCCTGGTTCAGGCGCTGCTTGTCCTCGCCGTAGCGCTGCTTGAGCTTCTCCATCTCCGGCTGCAGCGCCTTCATCTTGCTCATCGCCGCATAGGACTTGTTGGCGAGCGGGAAGAACACCGCCTTGACGATCACGGTCAGCACCAGGATCGCCACGCCAAAGTTGCCGATCTGGGCGTACAGCCATTCGAGCAGCCAGAACATCGGCTTGGTGAAGAACCAGAACCAGCCCCAGTCGATCGTGAGATCGAAGCGCTCGAAGCCGTACTTGTCGCGGTAGGCGTCGACCACGCGCACGATCTTGGCGCCAGCGAACAGGTGGGAACTGCTTTCGCCGGTCGCGCCGGGCGCGATCGACAGGGCAGGGGCGACATAGTCGACCTGGTATTTGACGTTGGCGTCGGCGCCGGTTTCCTTCAGCGTGACGTCGACCTTCTGTTTCTGGTCGGGGATGAGCGTCGCCATCCAGTACTTGTCGGTGATCCCCACCCAGCCCCCGGTGGTGCTCATCTTCTCCTGCTTGTCGCCCTTGAAGTCCTTGTAACTGAACTCCTTCAGGCTGCCGTTGAAGACGCCGTATGGTCCCTCGTGCAGCACGTAGGTGCCTTCCGGCGGCGGCTGGCCGTAGCGCACGACGAGGCCCCAGGGAAAGAGCGTCACCGGCTTGTCCGACTTGTTCTCGACACTCTGCTTGACGCTGAACAGGAAGTGATCGTCGATCGAGAAGGCGAGCACGAAGGTGAGATTCTGGCCGTTGTCCCAGGTGAGCCGCACCGGTTGGCCGGGTTCGAGCTTCGACTTGTCGGCGGTCCAGAGCGTGTCAGGTCCGGGCAGCTTTATCGAGGAGTCGGAGGCCGACCAGCCGAACTCGGCATAGTAGGGATGCTCGCTGCCGACGGGCGACAGGACAGGCACGGGCGGGCTGCCGGGATCGAGCGTCTCGCGCTGCTTGGCAAGCTGCACGTCATCGACGCGGCCGCCCTTGAGATTGATCGAGCCGATCAACTCCGGCGTGCTGAAGGTGACGCGCGGGCTCCTGGCGAGCGCCTGCTCGCGCGGCACGAAAGGCTCGGGCGCAGTCGTCGCCGAGCCGGGTTTGGTCCCGGGCGCCGAAGGGCTGCCGGGCGACGACGTCGCCGGCTGGCTGGACTGGGTCGTCGTCTGCTGCTGCTGTTGTTGCTGCGGCGGCGTGTGCTTGGCCGGAAAGGCATATTGCCAGCCCAGGATGATCAGCACCGAGAGCACGATCGCGACGATGAAATTCTTCTGGTCCATTGGATGAAACTTCAGGAGTGCTCAGCGGTATGGCAGGACAGGCTGCGCCGCGCCGGGACAGGATCGTAGCCGCCGCCTCCCCAGGGATGGCAGCGGCAGAGCCGCCGCGCCGTCAGCCAGCTTCCCGTCAGCGCGCCGTGCACCGCCACGGCCTCGGCAGCATAGGCCGAGCAGGACGGTTCGTAGCGGCAGGCGCCGACGAAGAAGTAGGCGAGCGTCAGTTGATAGAGACGGATCGCTGCCCGCAGGAACAGTGACATCATGTGGCGGGGAAACTGGCGATTCGAGGGGACCGGCGCAAGCCATCCGGAGCAGGTCATGGCGTCGCTACGGGCGCTTGGGGCGCGAGCGCCTTGAGGCGCTTCAAGGCCTCGACCAGTTCGCTCTGGAGGGTCGCGAAATCGCGCCCCAGGGCGGCCTGTCGGCCGACCAGCACATAGTCGAGATCGGAGCGGGCGCGGGTCGGGATCACCAGCCGGGCGATCTCCCGCAGCCGGCGCCGGACGCGATTGCGTTCGACGGCGTTGCCGACTTTGCGGCTGACGGTAAAGCCCACTCGAACGGCCGGCCGCGCCAGATTTTCCGGAGCCGGCGCGACTTGCAGCACGAAGCCCGGCATGGCGCACCGGCGCCCGGCCTGGACGCGCAAAAAGTCCCTGCGATCGGGAAGACGCCCGGGGCGCGCCGGGGCCAAGGGAGGAAGGCCTGGACTAGGCCGACAGCCGCTTGCGGCCCGATCTGCGGCGATTGGCGATAACCTTACGGCCTCCAACCGTTGCCATCCTGGACCGGAAGCCGTGTCGCCGCTTGCGGATCAGCTTGCTCGGCTGATACGTGCGTTTCATGACGCAACTCCTTCAAAGACAAGCCCCCGCGCACGGCGACGGGGGCGAAATTCTGTGGGCGTGGGTAATAGGCGTGCACAGAGGCCGAGTCAACGCCGCAAGGGCTAGGATGGCCCATGTCCCTCGTTCTCCATGGCTACCATCACAGTGTCTATCTCCGCATCGCCCGCCTGACCTTGGCCGAGAAGGGCGTGCCGTACGAGCGCGTGGAGGTGAACCCCTTCGCGTCCGATTTGCCCGCGGCCTACCTCGAGCTTCATCCCTTCGGCCGCGTGCCGGTCCTCGTTCATGACGGCTTCGCGCTCTACGAAACGGCAGCGATCACGCGCTACACCGACCGCACCTTTCCGGGCCCGCCGCTGCAGCCGGCCCGTCCCAAGGCGCTTGCCCGCATGGATCAGATCATCGGCGTCGTTGATGCCTATGCCTACTGGCCCCTCGTACGCCAGGTGTTCGCCCACCGCGTGATCCGGCCGCGCCTCGGCCAGCCGGCGGACGAGTGCGAGATCGCCAAGGGCCTCGGCGCAGCGCCCAAGGTTCTGGCTGCCCTGGAGAAGCTTGCTTCGGGCGAGACCCTCCTCGTTGGCCCCGCCATCTCTCTCGCCGATCTACATCTCGGCGCGATGATTGCCTATTTCGTTCAGGCGCCGGAGGGCGCAGCGATGCTGCCCGCGTATCCTCGTCTCGCAACGTGGTGGAGGACGATCGCCGCGCGGCCGAGTTTCGCCGCGACCGATCCCCGATGAATGCTGTGGAGACCGCCCTCGGGCACTGCGGGAGGGCCCGATTCCTTCGGGCGCGGCCGGCAGTGTGGCGGACGGCTCCCGGACAGGCTGACTAGGCCGGTCTTCCACTCTCCGATAAGATCGCGACCATGGCTGCCGATATCACCGTTCGGGCGCGTGCGGCACGGTCGACGAAGTCGCTGCTGCCGAGCTTCGGCCTGTCATGGCGCATCATGGGGCTGGTGGTGGCGGCGATGATGACGGCCGAGGTGCTGCTGTTCCTGCCCTCGATCGCCCGCTTCCGCATGGTCTATCTCGAGCAGTTGATCGAAAGCGGCACCCTCGCGGCGCTGGCGCTTGATGCGACGCCGGACAACATGGTCACCGAGGAGGTCAAGCGCACCCTTCTCAACAATGCCCGCGTCGATGCGGTGGTGCTGGTCGAGCCCAACAAGCCCAAACGCGCGCTGCTCAACATTCCGCCCCGGCCCGACATGCCGAGCTTCAACCTCATGGAACGCGGCGCCCTCGGGCTCATCTGGGATGCCCTGGCGGCGATGACGCGGGACGGCGCCTATTACATCCGGGTCGGCGGCGAATCGATGCGCCTGCCGCACGCCATGGTCTGGATCGTGGTCGACGAGCTGCCGATGCGCATCGCCATGTACGGCTATGCCGGCCGCATGCTGGTGCTGTCGCTGATCGTCGCCCTGTTCACCGCGTCGCTGCTCTACCTGGCTCTGCGATGGCTGGTGATCCGGCCGCTGCAGGATCTGTCCGAGGACATGACCGCGTTCCGCCGCGCGCCCGAGGGGCCGGGCAACGAGCGGCCGCCGACCGGACGCGACGACGAGATCGGCGTGGTCGATCGCGAGTTCCGCAACCTGCAGCGCGAGCTGCGGGCCTCGCTGCGTCAGAAGTCGCGGCTGGCCGAGGTCGGCGCCGCCTCCAACAAGATCAATCACGATCTGCGCAACATGCTGTCGACGGCCAGGCTGCTGTCGGATCGTCTGGCGCGCAGCGACGACGAACGTACACGCAAGCTTGCCCCCACCATTCTCAACACCATCGACCGCGCCACCCGGCTCGCGAGCGAAGCGATCGAGTATGTGCGCGATCAACCGAGTCCGCGACTCGCCGAGTTCGATCTCGCCGACCTCGTCGACGAAGTCGGCGTGGCGCTGCAGGAGCAGGGCGAGGAGAGCGACCCCAACCTGCTGCGCAATTGGACGAACGCCCTGGGCGGCGAGCGCCGTGTGCGGGCCGACCGTGACCTCCTTTATCGCGTGCTGGTCAATCTCGGCCGCAACGCGTTCGATGCCGGGGCGACCACGGTGAGCGTCTCGACCCGACCTCGCGGGCCCTACCTGCTGGTCGATGTCGCTGACAATGGTTGCGGAGTGCCGCCCGACGTTGCCGCTCAGCTCTTCCGGCCGTTCACGACCGGCGGGCGTGCCGGTGGTGCGGGCCTGGGGCTTGCCATCGCCCGCGACCTCGTGCGCGCCCACGGCGGCGAAATCGTGCTGGCCGAAAGCGGGCCCGCCGGCACCACCTTTCAATTCTCCCTGCCGGCGAACGGCCTCTGACCGGGCGCCGGCCGTCCTATTGGCCGGCCAGCAGGTGCCTGGCGAAGGTGCGGATGCGCTCGGCATTGACGCCGAGATCGGACGTTCCGCTGCGGCTCTTGGAGCGGATATCCACGCGGCTGCCCGCGCCGTCACGCCTGATTCGCACCGCGATGTCGTCGCGGAAGCCGAACCACGGGCTGATGGCGATCGCCTCGAGGCGCCCGTCGGCGGGCGCGCGCGCGACGACGTCCCATCCCATCTCGGTTGCCACATGATCGACGCGCTTGAAGGCCTCGGCTGGCGGCACGTTCAGGCGGATCGGCGTCAGGTCGGGGTAGATCGCATGCTGCAGCTCGGCTGTGGCGTGGCCGGGATAGGCCGGCCCGTTGGTTGCCCTTTGGCGCATCTGCAGCGTGACGACCAGCTTCGGCGGATCCTCGGTGTCCGTCGTGATGTCGGTCAGATCGGGGGCACGGTAAGCGTGCATCAGCCAGGACAGCGGCGCCCAGGCGGCGGCCCCGGCGATGATCAGCGCCAGCACGGCGGCGACAAAGCCGCGCCGGCGATCGCCTGGCCGGGTCGGCACGACGGTCGCGAGAGCCAGGGCGATGGCGGCGGCGGCGATGTAGAACCCGTAGCGAAAGACATCGAGGGCTATGGTCCGGTCGACGCCCAGATAGCGATGCATCGGCCCTGCAATCGCGACGACGGGCGCCGACAGGCACGCCAGCGCGAAAGCCAGGCGCGCGAGTCGATGACTCACCGGATTCGTCGGGCGAAATATCATGCCGTCCCTGCCGTCACGGCATCGTAACCACGAAAGTTGTTCCATGCATCCGAGCGGCTCCGGGGCATGCCTCTCGACAGCGGGAAGGGCGTTCTCTATGCGCGAGCCATGACCATCGTCGCCACCGGGCGCAGCCGCGCCATGGCCGCAGGGATCGGGGCCATCGCACTTTGGGGAGCGCTGGCGACGCTCTCTGTCCTGGCGGGCCCGATTCCGCCGTTCCAGATGGTGGCCATGACCTTTGCGATCGGGGCGACGATCGGCGTCGTTCGCGCCCGCCGTCGCGGCATGGAGTGGGGAAGCCTGCTGCTCTGGCCAGGCCGCGTCTGGATGCTGGGCGTCGGCGGCCTGTTCGGCTATCACGCCCTCTACTTCGCGGCGCTGCAACTTGCGCCGCCCGCGGAAGCCAACCTCGTCAACTATCTCTGGCCGTTGCTGATCGTGCTCCTGTCGGCACCGCTTGCCGGCGAGCGGCTCGGCTGGAACCATCTCCTGGGCGCCCTCATGGGCTTCGTCGGCGTGGTCCTGCTCGCTCTCGGTCGCGGCGCGAGTTTCACCGGCGCCTATCTCTCCGGCTATCTTCTGGCGCTCGGCTGCGCCTTCACCTGGTCACTCTATTCGGTCCTGTCGCGTCGTTTCGGCGAGACCCCAAGCGACGCAATCGCCGCCTTCTGCGCCGCCGCATCTCTGCTCTCGCTGATCTGTCATCTTCTGTTCGAGACGACGGCATGGCCCGCGACAGCGGCGGCGTGGCTCGCCGTGGTCGCCCTCGGTCTCGGCCCGGCAGGGACGGCATTCTATCTCTGGGACCACGCCGTGAAGCGCGGCGACATCCGTGCGCTCGGCTCTCTCAGCTACGCCGCACCGATCCTGTCGACCGGATTGCTGGTCGCCTGTGGCTTGGCACGCCCGACGAGCAACCTGCTGATGGCCGCCTTGCTGGTTACGTCCGGTGCCGTCCTCGCTTCGCGCGAGCTATGGAAGCGCTGAGCCCTGGGACGGCCGCCATCCCGGCGGAGCGAGCTCGAAGCCGCCGAATTCGAACGCAGGCGCCACCGTGCAGCCGACGAGCGTCCAGTAGCCGAGAGAACGGGCCGTCTGCCAGACGCCGCGCGGTACGACCGCCTGCGGCAGCTCGCCGAGATCGAGATCGCTGCCGAGCCGCAACCGCCGCACCCTGCGCCCATCGTCGCTGAGCGAAAGTTCGAGCGGCGCGCCGGCATAGCGATGCCAGACCTCGTCGGCATCGACCCGGTGCCAGTGCGAGCGCTCGCCTGCCTTCAGCAGAAAGTAGATCGCCGTGCTGGCGCCGCGCGGCGTACCGGCGGCGCGGAACGTCTCGCGATAGTGGCCGCCCTCGGGATGCGGCTGCAGGCCGAGGCGAGCGATGATCTCGTCGGCGGTCACGGCCGTCGTCTCAGCCGGGCGGCGGCACCGTCGCCTTGATCGAGGGCGTCCTGCCCGCAGAGGCGAACCACTTGGCGAGCTTGGGATGGCTGGCGCGCCAGTCGAAGGTCGAGAAGCGGAAGTCGAGATAGCCCAGCGCGCACGCTACGGCGATCGTGCCGATGGTGGGCTTGCCCTTGAGCGCCTTGGCTTCCGCCTCGAGCTGGCCCAGCACTCCTTCGATCTTCTTCATCTGGCCCTTGCTCCACTCGGGCCAGCGCCGCTCCTCGGGCCTCAGGAAGCCTTCGTAGCGCGCCAGCAGCGCCGCATCGAGGAGGCCGTCGCCCATTGCCTGCTGGCGCAGAGCCACCCAACGATCTCGGCCCTTGCGCGGGAAAAGCTTGCGGCCCTTGTGCTGGTTGTCGAGGTACTCGCAGATCACCGGTGAATCGAACAGGTCTATGCCCTTCACCGAGAGCACCGGGATCTTGCCGATCGGATTGTGCTTGTCGACATCGGCGTTGGGCGCCACCGGCGAGAGGGCGACGTTGACCATCTCGATCTTCTTGTCGAGGCCGGTCTCGAGGGCCAGCACCCGGACTTTGCGGGCGTAGGGTGAGGCGGGCGAATAGTAGAGCTTCATCTTGGCCATGATCGGTCTCCCCTCTCAAACTGCCGCTTCAGGCTGAAGCGACGGCCGGAATGTCGGTATCGTTCAGCCGCACCTTGCGCGCGACCTCGATGAGCTGCTGCCAGGTGGTACGGTCGACCGGCACGCCGTTCTTCTCGCGATCGAGCCTGCGCGCACGCTCCGGTTCGCCCGGCATCAGGACTTCCTCCACACCGGGCTGCGGCCGGGCGGACTTCACCCAGTTGTAGAAGGTCTCGACCTCTTCCTCGAAAAGCGCGGTGCCGCCCATCGCCGCCGGATCGATGATGATCGAGAGCATGTTGTTGATGATGTCGTGCCCGTCCTTCTTGATGGTGCGCGGGCTGTGGGTGCGGCCGCCGGTCAGCGCGCCCGCCAGCAGGTCGCAGATCACGGCGAGACCGCCGCCCTTGTGCAATCCGAACGGCAGAATGGCGCCGAACGGCGGATTGTACATCACGCCGGGATCGGTGCTGGGCTTGCCCTCGGCGTCGATCAGCAGACCCGCATCCATCTGAACCTTCTTGTTGTTGGCCACTCGCACCTTGCCCATCGCCACCTGGCTGGTGGCGAAGTCGAGCACGATCGGCTCGCCGCCGTTGCGCGGCACGGCCGTGCAGTAGGGATTGGTGGTGAAGCGCGGCTCGGCGCCGCCGAACGGCGCGACCAGCGACTTGTGCCCATGCACGTTCACCCAGTGCATGCTGACGAGGCCGGCGCGCGCGCATTGTTCGGCCCAATGGCCAATGCGTCCGATATGGTGGGAATTGGTGAGGCCCACGACGCAGACGCCGTGCTTCCTCGCCCGCTCGATGCCGATATCCATCGCTTCCTTGGCGATCACCTGGCCATAGCCGGCGCCG
>NZ_DATBFE010000175.1:0-27585 GCF_036558665.1 Reyranella sp.
GGCAATGGCCAAGATCGATGCGCTGGCCTCCGGTCAGGCCATCTCCGGCCACGGAGTCGCGACGGTCGAGGACTTCCCCAAGGCCGATCCTCCGGTCTTTGCGCTGGCGCTCGCCAAGGTCGACGCATTGTCGGGCGGCCAGTCTCTGGCCGCTGCCGGCATCGCCGCGACCGAGGACTTCCCCGCGGCCGATCCGCCGGTGTTCGCGCTCTCGCTCAGGGCCAAGAACCGCAACGACGAGGTCAAGCTTTCGGGCGCCCTCCACAAGCTGACCGAGGAGGATCCGTCGCTCGCCTACGAGCAGCGTGCCGAGACCCACGAGCTGCTGCTCAAGGGCCAGGGCGAGATGCATCTCAAGGTCGCGGTCGACAAGCTGGCCGGCCGCTACAACGTCGCGGTCGAGACCTCGACGCCGCGCGTCGCCTATCGCGAGACCATCCAGCAGGGCACCCAGCAGCATGCCCGCCACAAGCGTCAGAGCGGCGGCCACGGCCAGTTCGCCGACATCAAGGTCGAGATCAAGCCGTTGGCGCGCGGCTCGGGCTTCCGCTTCGTCGACAAGATCGTGGGCGGCGTGGTGCCGCGCAACTTCATCCCTGCGGTCGAGGAAGGCCTGCGCGACTATCTCAAGGAGGGTCCGCTCGGCCAGCCGGTGGTCGATCTCGAGGTGACGCTAATCGACGGCCAGTACCACAGCGTCGACAGTTCCGAGATGTCATTCAAGATGGCAGCGCGCATCGCCATGACGGAGGCCATGCCCAAGTGCAAGCCGGTGCTGCTGGAGCCGATCCTGAAAGTGACCGTCGCCGCCCCCAACGAGGCGACGTCGCGCATCCAGCGGCTGATCTCCGGGCGCCGCGGGCAGCTCCTGGGCTACGACGCCCGCACCGGCTGGACCGGCTGGGACGAGGTCTCCGCGCTGATGCCCGAGGCCGAGGTTGCCGACATGATCGTCGAGATCCGCTCGGTGACCCAAGGCGTGGGCACCTGGCACGCGACCTTCGACCATCTGCAGGAACTGGTCGGCCGCGCCGCCGACCGCATCGTCGAGGAGACGAAGAAGCGCGCCGCGGCATAAAGCCCGCGCGAATCACAAGCCGGTGAGCGGGGTTTCGTTGCCGGCGAAGGGCTCGCATATTGGCCTTGTGGGACAGTTCTCACGAGGAGAGTCAAAAATGCTCACGAGGCGATCTTTGACGACGGGTGGGCTCGCGCTGGCGGCCGCATCGTCGTCGGCCCGCATCGGACGGGCTCAGGATGGCCGCCCGATGCTGGTATTCGTCGGCCACGAACTTTGAGGCGGCTGCAAGATCTGGCGTGCCCAGTCCGAACCCGCTTTCCTCGAGTCCGAGGCCTTCAAGAAGCTCGACTATCGCGTCGTCCATCCTGCAAATGTCGACGTGATCCTCAAGGAAGAGAACTGGCCGCCAGATGCCCGCTGGGTCCTGACCGAGTTCCAGATGAGCGACGAAGGCGCGCGACGCGGCTACTGGACGCCTCGCTTCATTCTGGCGCAGGATCACAAGATCATCTTTACCGTGACCGGCAATGACGGCTGGAAGCAGAAGATGTGGCCCCGCATTCTGGATGTGACGGGCACGACGGCGTAGACTCCAGCCTCCGGGAGTACTCGAGACCGGAGGCTTCCATGGCCAACACCGTCTTCAACCGCCAGCTCGCCCTTTATGCCGCCGTCCATCGCGACATGCGCAACCGCGCTACGCATTTCGTCGGCATCCCGATCATCGTCTTCGCCCTGCTGCTCGTCTTGACGCTGTGGCGTTTCGAAGTCGTCGGCCGCGAGGTCACGATGGCCATGGTGGCGACCGTGTTCGCGGTGGTGGGCTGGCTGGTACTCGATCTCGGCATCGGTCTCGTCCTTGCGGTCGCGATGCTGGCGGCGTGGTTCGCCGCCGAAGCGCTCGCCTTCGCGCTGGGCCGGGCCGGGAGCCTTGTCGCTTTCGTCGCGTTGTTTGTCGGCGGTTGGATGATCCAATTCCTCGGCCACCATTACGAAGGTAAGCGGCCGGCGTTAATGGACAATTTCTTCCAATCCTTCATCGGGCCGATGTTCCTGGTGGCGGAGCTGCTGATCGAGAGCGGCTATCGCCGTGATCTTGCCAACGTCATCGGCGAAGGAGATGTCACGGCGCAGTGATGAGGGTTGATTTGTCTTGTCCGTGCGGCCACGCCATGTCGGCTTGACGAAATCAGGGAGCAGAAGATGTTGATCAAGCGCAGCAAGGGCTGGGAGTTGCCCGAGCGGCAAGCCACCCCCGAAGGACTTTATCTCGACCGCCGACGGCTCGTGCAGGCGATGGGTCTGGGGCTCGCGACCTCGGCTGCAGGACTGGCGCTGCCCCATGTCGTCCTGGCCGACGAGAAGATGGCCGATCCGACCGTGCAATATTATCCGGCCAAGCGCGACGACAGGTTCGGCACACCCGCACCCATCACTCCCGAGCGGCTGCCGATCACCTACAACAACTACTACGAGTTCGGCACCGACAAGAGCATCTGGCGGGCGGCGCAAAAGCTCGAGATTCGGCCATGGACGATCAAGGTCGGCGGCATGGTCGAAAGGCCGTTCGAGATCAGCTTCGACGACCTTCTGGCCAAGATGCCGATCGAGGAGCGCGTGTATCGCCATCGCTGCGTCGAGACCTGGTCGATGATCGTGCCGTGGAGCGGCTTTGCGATGAAGTCGCTGGTCGAGTTCTGCAAGCCGGCCGGCAGCGCCAAGTACGTCGTCATGAAGACGCTGCACAAGCCCTCGGTGATGTTCGAGCAGAAGGATCCGCTCTGGCCCTGGCCCTACACCGAGGGCCTGGCGATGGACGAGGCCACGCATGACCTCGCCTTCATCGCCACCGGCCTCTACGGCAAGCCGATCGTGAAGCAGAACGGCGCGCCGATCCGACTGGTCGTGCCCTGGAAGTACGGCTTCAAGAGCGTGAAGTCGATCGTCAGCATCGACTTCACCGACAAACGGCCGGTCTCATTCTGGGAGGCGTTGCAGGACAACGAATATGGCTTCTGGGCCAACGTAAACCCCAAGGTGCCGCATCCGCGCTGGAGCCAGGCAACCGAAAAGCCGCTTGGCAGCGACGAACGCATCCCGACCCAGATCTACAACGGCTACGGTGAGTTCGTTGCCGCCCTCTACGCGAACCGCCAATCCGAGAAGCTGTTCATGTAGTCATGGGAGCTGGGTGGCCCACTCCCGTGAGCCGCATCGCGGCAAAACAAGCCTTCCGTCTTTGCCTCCTCCGAGCGGCCAGCTAAAACGAACGCCGGACGCTAACGGAGGGCGCGATGGGGAAGGTCATCGTCGAGAAGAGCGGTCCGGTCAGAACCGTCTGGATGAACCGGCCCGAGAAGCGCAACGCGCTCGACAGCGAGCTCCTGAACGACATGATCGGTGCGCTACAGGCGCCGGTCGCGGCCGAGGATCGCGTGATCGTGGTACGCGGCAAGGGTAGCGTCTTTTGTGCCGGCCTGGACATGGCCGAGCGCAGCAAGAGCGCCGGCGCGGGCGAGGCGAGCGGCATCGAGGTCATGCTGCGCGCGATCGAGCTCTGCCCGCTTCCCGTCGTCGCCGTGGTCCAGGGTGACGCCATCGCCGGTGGCAACGAGCTGGCGCTCCACTGCGACCTCGTGATCGCGAGCGACAAGGCGCGCTTCGGCATGTCGCTCGCCCAGGTCGGACTTGCGCCCAACTGGTTCCTGGCCAAGAAGCTCATGGAAGTGCTGGGACCGGTGACGACGCGCGAGATGCTTCTGCTCGGCGATCCCCTGCCCGCGACCAAGCTCCATGCGCTGGGGCTGATCGCGCGCTGCGTGCCGGCGGCCAGGCTCGAGGCCGAGGCGCAGAACGTGATCGACCGGCTTGCCGGCAATGCGCCGCTTTCGCTCAAGGCAATGAAAGCGCTTACCGTGCGCCAGCTCGAGTTCCGCGACGGCATCAAGCACGACGACGTCGATGCGCTGGTGCGCGCGGCGATGCAGAGCCAGGACGCGCAGGAGGGCATGAAGGCGCGGCTCGAGAAGCGCACCGCCAGATTCATGGGCAAGTAAGGGGGCCGGTAAATGTCGATCCGGCTGCGCCTCGACAAGCCGTGGCAGCCCTTGGCGGCCGATACCGCCGCGCGCCTGCCTGGCCAGCTCGGCGTCTACCAGATCGCCGATGCCAAAGGCGCCATCCTTTATATTGGCCAGGCGGGCGCCCGCTCATCCTTCGGCCTGCGCAGCGAGCTTTCGCGCGAGGCCAAGGAGCGCGGACCGGGCTGCCAGTTCCGCGTCGAGGTCAACATGCAATACCGCTCGCGCTGGTTCGAGCTGCTGATGGTGCATCAGGCCGATCACGGCGCCCTGCCGCCCGACAATGCCAAGAACCCGCCGCCGGCACTGGGACGGCTGAGCCCGGCGTGATGCGCCACTGAAGGAAACGCCCATGGATTTCGAACCGTCTTCCGAGCAGCAGATGCTGATCGATCAGGTGCGGCGCTTCGTGCGCGAGGAGATCATGCCCCTCGAGGCCAAGCTCGATCCCGACGCGTCGGAGCTGCCGGTGGAGGATTTCAACCGTCTCACCGACAAGACCAAGGCGATGGGGCTGTTCGGCATCGACATCCCCAGGGAGTTCGGTGGGCCCGACATAGATATCGTCACGCGCGTCCTGCTCGCGATCGAAATGGCGCAGCATCGCGCGGGACTCTACGTCCCGTGCTACGGCACCTTCGGCGGCGCAGGCCTGGCGCAGATCTTCGAGGCCAACGAGGACCAGAAGGAGCGCTACCTCTATCCGACGCTGCGCGGCGAGAAGAAGGCATTCTTCGGCCTCACCGAGCCGTCCGGCGGCAGCGATCCCGCGCGCGCCATCCAGACCAAGGCCGAGCGCAAGGACAACGGCTGGGTGCTGAACGGCTCGAAGATCTTCATCTCCAATGCCGACCGTGCGCAGTACGGCATCGTGTTCGCGCGCACCGATGCGAGCAAGGGTCGCGCCGGCATAACCTGCTTCATCGTCGATTCAGACGCGCCCGGCTTCCACGTGCGGCGCGTGGTCCATACGCTGCGCTCCTCGCACTACGCCACCGAGCTCGAATTCAAGGACTGCTGGGTGTCGGACCACCAGGTGCTGGGCGAGGTGAACAAGGGCTTTGCGGTCGCCAACGACCGGCTCACACGCCAGCGCATCCCCTATGCGGCGGGCTGCATCGGCGTAGCGATCGCCGCTCACGAAATGGCGATCGAATGGGCCAAGATGCGCACCACGTTCGGCGAGAAGCTCGCCAACCGCCAGGCCGTGCAATGGATGCTGGTCGACAACGAGATCGACATCCGCACCGCCCGTCACTTCACCCTCGAGGCGGCGGAGAAGGCGCGGCGCGGACTTCCCTTCCGTACCGAGGCCGCAATCGCCAAGCTCACCGCCTCCGAAGGCGGCGGCCGGGTGGTGGACCGCGCCATGCAGATCCATGGCGGCATGGGCATGACCAAAGACCTGCCGCTGGAGCGCTGGTACCGCGAGATGCGCATCCGCCGCGTCGGCGAGGGCCCGAGCGAGGTGCAACGCATGGTGATCGCGCGCGAGATGCTGGGAAGCAGCCTGCGATGAGCCGGCCGCTCGAAGGGCTCAAGGTCGTCGAGTTCGGCCAGAACCTCGCCGGGCCCTATTGCGGCCAGATCCTGGCCTTCCTCGGCGCCGAGGTGGTGAAGATCGAGCGGCCCGAGGGGGACGACGCGCGCAAATGGGGTCCGCCCTTCATTGAGGGCGACGCGACCGGCTTCATCGCCCTCAATCGCGGCAAGAAGTCCGTCACCTGCAACCTCGCCGACGAGGCCGAGCGCGCAGCGCTGATCGAGCGCATCGGCGCAGCCGACGTATTCGTGCACAATTTGCGCGCCGATGTGCCGGCGAAATTCGGCATCGACGGACCAACCCTCAGGAGACGCTTCCCTCAGCTGATCTATGCCGATCTCAGCGCCTTCGGGAATGCCGGTCCCTGGAAGCAGCGGCCAGGTTACGAGCCGATCATCCAGGCGGTGGCGGGCCTCATCTCGCTTAACGGCGATCCGTCGGGACCGGCGGCACGGGTCGGGGTCTCGATCGTCGATCTCTCGACCGGCATGTGGACCGCAATCGGCATCCTGGCGGCGCTTGCGAAGCGCCACGCCACGGGCGAGGGCAGCCTGGTCAGCACCTCGCTCTTCGAGTCCGGGCTGATGTGGGCCTCCAATCACATCGCGCAGTACTCGGTGACGGGAAAGATGCCGCCACGCCAGGGGACCGGCCATCCCTCGCTTACGCCCTATCAGGCATTCGAGTGCAGCGACGGGCCACTGATGATCTGCCCCGGCAACGACCGGCTGTGGCGCAAGTTCGCCGAAGCGCTCGGTCATCCCGAATGGCCCGACGAGGCGCGCTTCAAGACCAATATCGACCGCTTCGAGCGGCGCGAAGTCCTGCTGGGTATGATCGCGGATATCATGAGAGAAGAGAGCCGCGCTTATTGGTCGGCCAAGCTCGATGCGCTCGGCGTGCCCAACGGGCCGCTCAACTCCGTGCCGCAGGTGCTGGATCTGGTGCAGACCGCGGCGCTGAGAATGTTCGCGAGCCCCTATCCCGGCAGCTCCGCCCTTTTCCACGCCCTGCCGCTCAGCCTTGACGATGAACGCGCCGGCGGCACCGAGATCTCACCCAGGATCGGTCAGCACAACGGAAAGATCTAGCCGGGAACGTCCAAGCTTTCCTGGATTGCGGGTGCCGGCCCGCCGTGCGCCTCGCACAGCGCAAACGCCGCGCCCTGATGCACGCGGCCCGGAAGACGAAGAGGAGAGCCCCTGGAGGCTCCAAATGACTATCCCGCGAAGCTCAGGCAGTAATCGCGGACCTGCTCGAGAGGGATGCGTGCGTGGCTTTGCACGATGATGAACTTGCCGCCGGGATCGGTGCCGTTGGGCAGCTTCACCAGGCGCTCGAAATCGTCGGCGCCCCATACGCAAGTATGCTCGGAGAAGAGCTGGGTGTCGGAGAAATAACAGGGATCCCAGTGGACGTGATAGTCGAGCAGGTTGCCCTCGCGTTCGGCGACGCAGGTGTAGAGCGAGTATTCGGTCCAGGGGACCTGGCCGATCTTGCGCAGCACCCAGAGGCTGAGGGAGGTCAGGGCATCGCCGCCGTCCTTCGAGAAATACCGGATCGCCTGGGCGGCGAGGTCGCCATGCAGGATGTTGGGCGTGACGGAGAGGCCATGCTGCTTGATGTCGAAGGACGTGCCGACAATCTCGGCCGCGCTCTTCCACCAGTCGTGATACCGCTTGGGCTCCCAGCGCGAAAGGGCGCGACCGTCCTCGACGAACGTCGTGGCGTCGAAGTCGCCGACGCAGCAGACGTCCGAATCAAGCGTCAGATAGCCTTTGAAGCCCAGCATGGCCGGAACGTGCAGCTTGACCATCTGCTGCCGGTACCAGCCGGTCATCATGTAGAAACGGCTGAACGCGGGGAAAAAATCGGACTCAGACCGCACGTCGACGTCGATCCTGGAAAAGCGCGGCAACTCGCTGCGCAGCAAATAGGCGTCCCGGGCGGGCGAGACGATCAGGAGCCGCAGAGGCTTGCTGTCGCGCCAGTGCTTGGCCAGCGACTCGATCAGCAACCCGGCGCGTTCGAGATCACCTCGGCGCTTCAGGTTGCGCAGAGCCAGAGGCAAGATCGCTTGGCGAACTTCGGAGAACATGGGGCTGTCGGGACTTTCATTATGGGGAGCGCCGATCGTCTTATAACACACACCCTATATACGGCACGCAGCGGGCCTGTGTTCCTTGCCCCCAAGCGGCACTTGGCCGCCCTCCCCCAAAAAAACGCCGGGCCCGAAGGCCCGGCGAGTCAAACAGGGAGGCTTCACGTCTGGGAGACGTGGGATCATGAGGATCCCGAGTTTCGAGCGCGATCAGTCGCAACCGCTCACGTCGAAGACCTGAAATCAAACTACTCGCTGGACAACGTATTGTTAGCGCGAAGTTTTGGACACTGACATGCGCAAGCCGCATGCCTTCACCATAAATGCAATACGGCAGATAATGACCGCTAAAAGCGGGTCTCGGCCACCTTGCGCAACAGGAAGTCGCGAAACACCGCGATCCGCTTGGAATGGCGCAGTTCCTCCGGGTAGGTGAAATACACATCTGTCGTGCGAACATTGAGCTCGGGCAGCAGGACCTCGAGCTTGGTCGATTCCCGCGCGAGATAGTCGGGGAGCGATGCGATGCCCATCCCCGATTCGACGGCGCGGAAGATGCCATAGACGTTGTTGACGCGCAGCACGACGAGTCGCGGATTCTGATCGGGATTGCCTTCGCGCAGGAGCCAGTTCACGTCCGGCGCCGGCGCACGTGCATCCTCGCCGAAGATGATCATGCGGTGCTGGTCGAGTTCCTCGACGGTCGCGGGTCGGCCGTATTTCTGGATATAGGTGTGCGAGGCATAGACATGGCTGCGCACCGTAAGCAGGTGGCGCTGAACCAGTCCGGGCTGGCGCGGCATGACCATGCGGATGGCGACATCGGCCTCGCGCATGCCGAGATCGAGTTCATTGTCCGATAACACCAGGCTCACGTCGATATCGGGATACATCGCGGTGAAGTCGTGCATCTGCGCGGTGAGCCAGGTCGAGCCGAAACCGACCGTGGTCGTTACCTTGAGACGGCCGGCCGGCTTGTCCTGGTTGGCGCGCAGCAGCGCCTCGGCAGTGTTCACCTTGGCCGCCATGTCGCGCGCCGTACGGTAGAGAAGCTCGCCCTGCTCGGTCAGGATCAGGCCGCGCGCGTGGCGGTGGAACAGCATGACACCGAGCTGCTCCTCAAGTGCGCCGATCTGGCGCGAGATGGCGGACTGGCTGAGCTTCAGGCTCTCGCCCGCATGCGTGAAGCTTCCGGCGTCGGCGACCGCCTGGAAGATCCGCAGCTTGTCCCAGTCCATGAAATCGCCCCCCCGGTCGGCGTCGCCGCTCATTCGGCGGCTTGCGCGATCCGCGCCTCCTGCTCCGCCAGCCAGCGTTCGGCCTCGAGGGCCGCCATGCAGCCAGTGCCCGCCGCCGTCACAGCCTGGCGGAAGACCTTGTCCTGCACGTCGCCGGCGGCGAACACGCCGTCGATGTCCGTCGCAGTCGAGTCAGGCTTGGTAATGAGATAACCCTCGGAGTCCATTGCGAGCTGACCTTTGAACAGCTCGGTGTTGGGCGAATGGCCGATGGCGATGAATACGCCGTCGGTCGCGATCTCCTTCGTTGTGCCGGTCTTCACGTTCCTGACGCGCACCGCCTTCACGAGCGGTGCGGGGGCGGTCTCGCCCACGATCTCCTCGACCACGTGATCCCAGAGCACCGAGATTCTGCCGTTGCGGAACAGACGGTCTTGCAGGATTTTCTCGGCGCGGAAGGCATCTCGGCGATGAACCACTGTCACCTTCGAGGCGTGATGAGTGAGATAGAGCGCCTCCTCAACCGCAGTGTTGCCGCCGCCCACCACGACCACCTCCTTGTTGCGGAAGAAGAAACCGTCGCAGGTGGCACAGGCCGATACGCCGCCGCCGCGGAAGCTCTCCTCGCTTGGCAGCCCCAACCAGCGCGCCGAGGCGCCGGTCGAGATGACGAGCGCGTCGGCTTCGTAACGATCGCCCGAGTCGCCGGCACAGACGAATGGCCGGCGGCCGAGATCGACCTCCACGATGGTATCGAAGAAGAGCTGGGTGCCGACGTGCTCGGCCTGCTTCTGCATCTGCTCCATGAGCCATGGCCCCTGGATCACGTCGGCGAAGCCCGGATAGTTCTCGACATCGGTGGTGATGGTAAGCTGGCCGCCGGGTTGGATACCTTGCACCAGCATGGGCTTGAGGCTCGCGCGTGCAGCGTAGATTGCCGCCGTATAGCCGGCCGGTCCCGATCCCATAACAAGAACCTTGCTGCGATGTGTTGCCATGTCCGTTCCGCATCCCGCCGACTGCATATCTTTGACATATATGCAAACCTCCAGACCGATGCACGGATTGTTCCGCGGCCCGAGCGCAATTCTTCGCGGCAAGGCGCGGATATTTTGCAACTTTATTGCGCGAAGCGCTCGGTTCTGGCATAGACCGCGGCCAATGGAGGAAACAGGATGGCTCGCGCAAAGCTCGACCGAATCGACCGGCGCATTCTAAGCGATTTGCAGGCCGATGGCCGCATGACGAACGTGGATCTGGCGGAGCGCGCCGGGATCTCGGCCCCTCCTTGCTTGCGTCGTGTGCGAGCACTCGAACGGGCCGGCATCATCAAAGGCTATCACGCCGATCTCAGCCCTGAGGCGCTGGGCTATAGTGTCTCGGTGTTTGCCTTGGTGGGACTGAACAGCCAGGCTGAAACCGACCTCAAAGCCTTCGAGGAGATGATTGCGAGCTGGGATCAGGTACGCGAGTGCCACATGCTGGCGGGCGAGGCCGACTTCCTGCTGAAGATCGTGGCCGAGACGTGGGACGACTATCAGAAGTTCCTGACCACCCGCCTCACCTCGGCGCCGAATGTCAGCCACGTGAAGTCCATGATGGTGTTTCGCACCGCCAAGCAACTGCCCGGCGTGCCGATCCCGGTCGAATAAGGCGCGTTCGACGCGGCGCCTGGTAGCGCATACGTTCTCTTGCGGGAAACGGCGTGTATGTATAGCCTGTCTTTGGATACACAGTGTTACCGTGGTGAGGCGCGCCGATGAAGAACATATTTCAGGCAGCCCGCGTGCTGCTCCTCGATCTGGCCTCGACCCTTCTGTTCCTTGCGGTCTATGTGCTGACCGACGACCTCCTGCTGGCGGTCGCACTCGGCATGGCGCTGGGCGTAGCGCAGATCGGCTGGGAGCTCCTGCGGGGGAGGCCCGTCGCGGCTCTGCAATGGATCAGCGTGGTCGCCGTGCTGTCCTCGGGTGCCGCGACCTTCCTCACCCACGATCCGCGCTTCGTGATGTTGAAGCCCTCGGTGATCTACACGATCGTTGGACTGGTGATGCTGAAGCGCGGCTGGATGAATCGCTATTTGCCGCCACGTGCCGTACCCGTGCTCGATGTCGCCACCACCTTCGGCTATGTCTGGGCGGGCCTGATGTTCGCCTCGGCGGGCCTCAACATCGCACTCGCCCTCAGCGTCGACGCCAAGAGCTGGGCCGCTGCGATGTCCGCCTGGAGCATCGCCAGCAAGGTCGGCCTGTTCCTGATCCAGTATGTGACGATGACGGCCATCGGCCGTCGCCGCGGGGCGGCGGCGAGTGCGGCGTCGGCGGCTTAGTCGTCTCCCGGATTACTTGAACTGCACGCCGACCACTTCGTAGGATTTGGCGCCGCGCGGGGTCTGGACCTCGACCATGTCACCCACGGTCTTGCCGATCAGGGCGCGGCCGATCGGCGAGGTCACCGAGATGCGGCCCCTGGCAAGGTCGGCCTCGTAGGGGCCGACGATCTGGTACTTCACCTTCTCGTCCGTATCCTCGTCGGCCAGGCGCACGGTTGCGCCGAACTTCACCGTCTTGCCCGACAGTTTGGAAAAGTCGATGACCTCGGCGCGCGAGATGATGTCCTCGATCTCGGCGATGCGCCCTTCGATGAAGCTCTGTCGCTCGCGCGCGGCCGCGTATTCGGCGTTCTCCGATATGTCGCCGTGCTCGCGCGCCGCGGCGATCGACTTGATGATCGTCGGCCGCTCCACGCTCTTGAGCTGCTTAAGTTCCTCCGAGAGGCTGCGCAGCCCCTCGGACGTCATTGGCACCTTTTCCATGCGACGATCGTCCTTAATGAATCGAACGCCGTCAACGCCCAACGACGCAGTCCGGTTGCGCGACCGGCCGTGAGCCCGGCGGGCGGACCTAGAACGTGCTCTTGAAGTAGGATTGCAGGGGCGCCACGTCCAAGGCGCCGCTGCTCAGTGCGGCGATCCCCTCGACCGATGCCTTGGCGCCGGCGACGGTGGTGTAGTAGGCGATCTTGTGCATCAACGCGGTGCGCCGGAGCGTGAAGCTGTCGGTCAGCGCCGAGGCGCCGTCGACGGTATTGAACACCAGCTGGACCTTTCCGTCCTTCATCAGATCGACGATGTGCGGCCGTCCTTCGAGGACTTTGTTCACGCGCTGCGCGACGATGCCGTGACGGCGCAGGAAGTCGGCGGTGCCGCCGGTTGCCACAACGTTGAAGCCGAGATCGACCAGGCGCTTTACCGGCTTCACCATCGCCGGCTTGTCCTGGTCCTTGACCGAAACGAACACCACACCTTCGACCGGCACCTTGGCACCGCTGCCGAGCTGGCTCTTGGCAAAGGCCCGGCCGAAATCGGCATCGAGTCCCATCACTTCGCCGGTCGAGCGCATCTCGGGCCCCAGGATCGTGTCGACGCCCGGGAAGCGCGCGAACGGAAACACCGCCTCCTTCACCGCGACATGCTTGGCCTTGGACGCCTTCTTGATGCCGAGGGTTTTCAGTGCCTCGCCCGTCATCAGGCGCGCTGCAAACTTGGCGATCGGCTGGCCGGTCGCCTTGGCGACGAACGGCACGGTGCGACTGGCGCGCGGATTGACCTCAAGCACGTAGATCTCGCCGTCCTTCACCGCATACTGCACGTTCATCAGGCCCACGACCTGCAGGGCGCGCGCCATCGCTTCGGTCTGACGCTCGATCTCAGCGATGATCTTGTGGGGCAGCGAGTAGGGCGGCAGCGAGCACGCCGAGTCGCCCGAGTGGATCCCCGCCTCTTCGATATGCTCCATGATACCGGCGACGAGGACGTTCTGGTCCTTGTCGGCGAGCGCGTCGACATCGACCTCGATCGCGTCGCGCAGATAGGAATCGATCAGTACCGGGTTGGCCCCCGACACCCTGACCGCGTCGCGCATGTAGCGCTCCAGCCCCTCGCGGTCATACACGATCTGCATCGCGCGTCCGCCCAGCACATAGGATGGTCGGATCACAACCGGATAGCCGATCTTCTCGGCCACGGCGATCGCCTGCTGCTGCGACGTCGCCGTGCCGTTGTCGGGCTGACGCAGTTTCAGCTTGTGGATCAGCTTCTGGAAGCGCTCGCGATCCTCGGCGAGATCGATGGCATCGGGCGAGGTGCCGAGAATCGGGATGCCAGCCGCCTCGAGAGGCTTGGCGAGCTTGAGCGGCGTCTGGCCGCCGAACTGCACGATCAGGCCCAGCAGCTCGCCTTTGCTGCGCTCGACCTCCACGAGTTCGATCACGTCCTCGGCCGTCAGCGGCTCGAAGTAGAGGCGGTCGGCGGTGTCGTAGTCGGTCGACACGGTCTCCGGGTTGCAGTTGACCATGATGGTCTCGTACCCGGCTTCGCGCAGCGCATAGACCGCATGCACGCAGCAATAGTCGAACTCGATGCCCTGGCCGATGCGGTTCGGACCGCCGCCCAGGATGATGACCTTGCGTCGGTCGGTGGGCTGTGCCTCGCACTGCGCCGGGCGATGACCGTCTCCCTCGTAGCAGGAATAGAGATAGGGCGTGCGCGATTCGAACTCGGCGGCACAGGTGTCAATGCGCTTGAATACGGGGCGCACGCCCAGCGAGCGGCGGCGCCTCACCACGTCAGCGGCGCTCGACTTGGTGAGCTCGCCCAGCCGCTCGTCAGAAAAGCCCTTCTTCTTCAGCTCGATGAGCGCCCTGGCGTCCTTGGGAAGCCCGTCCTTGCGCAACGCCGCCTCGATCTCGACGAGTTGCGCGATCTGGCGCAGAAACCACGGCTCGTACTTCGACGCATGGGCCACTTCCTCGATCGACAGGCCGTGGCGGAAGGCCTGCGCGATCACCAGGATGCGGTCCGGCGTCGGCCGCGCCAGCGCGGCCACCAGCGCCGCCTTGTCGGGCGCGCCCTTGATCTCGATTTCGTTCAGCCCGGTGAGGCCAGTCTCCATCGAGCGCAGCGCCTTCTGCAGGGACTCCTGGAAGGTGCGTCCGATCGACATTGCCTCGCCCACGCTCTTCATCGAAGTGGTGAGGAGCTCTTCCGCGCCGGGGAACTTCTCGAAGGCGAAACGTGGCATCTTGGTGACGACATAGTCGATCGTGGGTTCGAACGAGGCCGGCGTCGTGCCGGTGATGTCGTTCAGCAGTTCGTCGAGCGTGTAGCCGACGGCCAATCGCGCCGCGACCTTGGCGATCGGGAAACCGGTTGCCTTCGAGGCGAGCGCCGAGGAGCGCGAGACGCGCGGGTTCATCTCGATCACCACCATCCGGCCAGTGGCCGGATCGACCGCAAACTGCACGTTCGACCCGCCGGTATCGACCCCGATCTCGCGCAGGCACGCTATCGAGGCGTTGCGCATGATCTGGTATTCCTTGTCGGTGAGCGTCAGCGCGGGCGCCACCGTGACCGAATCGCCGGTATGGATGCCCATCGGGTCGACGTTCTCGATCGAGCAGACGATGATGCAGTTGTCGCGCCGGTCGCGCACCACCTCCATCTCGTATTCTTTCCAGCCCAGCACCGATTCTTCGACCAGCACCTCGCCCACCGGCGAGGCGTCGATGCCGCCCTGCACGATCTCGAAGTATTCGTCGCGGTTGTAGGCGATGCCGCCGCCGGTGCCGCCCAGGGTGAAGGACGGGCGAATGATCGCGGGCAGGCCGACATGATCGAGCGCCTGCACCGCCTCCTCGCGATTGTGCACCACCTCGCTCTTTGGACATTCGAGGCCGATCTTGACCATGGCCTCGCGGAACAGGAGCCGGTCCTCGGCCTTGTCGATCGCCTCGGCATTGGCGCCGATCAACTCGACCTTGAGCTTGCCGAGCCTTCCGTCGCGATGCAGTGCCATCGCCGTGTTGAGCGCAGTCTGGCCGCCCATGGTTGGCAGGATTGCGTCCGGCCTCTCCTTCTCGATGATCTTCGCGACCATGTCGGGCGTGATCGGCTCGACGTAGGTCGCATCGGCGAGCCCCGGGTCGGTCATGATCGTTGCCGGATTGGAGTTCACCAGGATGACACGATAGCCCTCGTCCTTCAGCGCCTTGCAGGCCTGTACGCCCGAATAGTCGAACTCGCAGGCCTGGCCGATCACGATCGGCCCGGCCCCGATCACGAGGATGCTCTTGATGTCGGCGCGCTTGGGCATGGCCTTATTCTTCGGGATCGCGAGCCTCTGGCTCGCCCGCGATCATGAGACGGGCCGGAGGCTCGCGATCGACTAGACGATGAACGGGCCGCATCACTTCTTGCTCTTGTCGATCATCTCGACGAAGCGGTCGAAGAGGTAGTGGCTGTCGGTCGGGCCGGGTGAGGCTTCGGGATGGTACTGCACCGAGAAGGCCCGCTTCTCGGGGCAGCGCAAGCCCTCGTTGGTGCCGTCGAACAGCGAGACGTGCGTCACCTCGACATTGGCGGGCAACGATTCGGGGATGACGCAGAAGCCGTGGTTCTGCGAGGTGATCTCGACCTTGCCGGTAGTCAGGTCCTTGACGGGCTGGTTGGCGCCACGATGGCCGCGCTCCATCTTGCGCGTCCTGCCGCCCAGCGTGAGCGCCAGCAATTGGTGGCCAAGACAGATGCCGAAGATCGGCACCTTCTGGTCGATCACGCCCTGGATCGCCGGCACCGCGTAGACGCCGGTCGCCGCAGGATCACCTGGGCCGTTGGACAGGAATACGCCGTCGGGCTCGTGGCGCAGGATATCCTCGGCGGTTGCCGTGGCCGGCACTACCGTCACCTTGCAACCGGTATTGGCGAGGCAGCGCAAGATGTTGCGTTTGGCGCCGTAGTCGACCGCGACGACGTGGTATCTGGGGTTGTCGAGCTTGCCGTAGCCCTTGCCGAGCGACCACGTTGTCTCGTCCCACTGGTAGCTTTGCTTGGCGGTAACCTCGATCGCGAGATCCATGCCTTCGAGGCCGGGCCAATCCTGCGCAATCCTGGTGTACTTCGCGATATCGAACTTGCCGTCAGGCGCATGCACCACCACGCCGTTGGGCGCCCCGCCGTCGCGCACGCGACGCGTGATCTCGCGCGTGTCGACGCCGCACACGCCCGGCAGGTGATGGCTCCTCAACCAGTCGTCGAGGGGCTTGGCCGCACGCCAGTTGGCTGGTTCCGTGATGTCGCCGCGCAGCACTACGCCGCGCGCCGCCGGGTTGATGCTCTCGACGTCCTCGAGATTGGTGCCGACATTGCCGACATGCGGGAATGTGAAGGTAATGATCTGACCGGCATAAGAGGGATCGGTAATGATCTCCTGGTAACCGGTCATCGAGGTGTTGAAGCAGACCTCGCCCACGGCATGGCGGGCCGCACCTACCCCCTTCCCCCAGAAGACCGCACCATCGGCCAGGACCAGCGCGGCCGTGGCCCAACGCGGCGCGGCGTCAGTCGCGCCGGCGGTCTTGGGTGAAGTCATGATGATTGTTTTCCGTTCGTGCGGCCCGATGGGCCTCGCCCCTGATATAGGGAGGCGGCCTGCGAACCGCGCGGGTTTTACCTGCCTGGCCATATGGGGTCAAGGCGTGGCGGCGCCTTAATTCACCTGCAATTCCAACAAGTTATTTGCTTTGCCAACAGCGCGCGAGACGATTAGTTTCCGGCCCTCCAGCCAGTGGGACCGGGACGATGCTGCGCGATCAACTGAACGAGGCCCTGAAAGAGGCCATGCGGGCCCGCGATACGAACGCTGTCGGCACGATCCGACTGATCCTGGCCAAGCTCAAGGAAGTCGACATCGCCGCCCGTACCGAAGCGAACCGCGAAGGCGTGGCCGACGACCGGATCCTTTCCATGCTGCAGGGCATGATCAAGCAGCGGAACGAGTCGATCACCCTCTACGAGAAGGGCAACCGCGCCGATCTCGCCGACAAGGAAAAAGCGGAGATCGACGTCATCCACCGCTTTCTGCCCAAACAGATGGACGAGGCGGCGGTCGAGGCCGCTGTAAAGGAGGCGATCGCCTCCTCAGGCGCCAAGTCGATCAGGGACATGGGCGGCATTATGGCGGCGCTGAAGGCCAAGTATGCCGGCCAGATGGACTTCGCCAAGGCGTCGACGGCCGTGAAGAAGATGCTCGGCTGAGCCCGAGGAAACGCGCGTCCTCTTCGTTTCATTTCGCGCTATCCTCGGTGCCCATGGCCTACGACGAGGACACAGCCCAGCGGGTGCGCCGATTGCTGTCGGCTCGGCGCGACGTGGTCGAGAAGAAGCTGATGGGTGGTCTCTGCTTCATGGTGAAGGGCGCGATGTGCTGTGCCGTGAGCGGCCGCGGCGGGCTTCTGGTCCGGGTCGGACCGGAAGCCTACGAGCGGATGTTGAGCCAACCGCACGTCGTGCCGATGGAAATGCGCGGTCGGACCATGACCGGCTTCGTGCGCGTCATGCCCGAGGGATATCGAACCGAGGCGGCACTTGGAAAGTGGGTCCAACGCGGCGTCGATTTTGTCCTGACCCTGCCGGCCAAGCCGCAGCGCAAGCGAGCGAAATAGCGCTGTTGTCATCTGGACCGCGGCTTCCAGCCCGCTGGCGCATTCACATGCGCCTTTGGCGAGCCGGCGGCTCGCGGTCCCAACAAGCATGTGGGCCTCACCGGCCAATGATCCCCGCTTCCCATAGGTTCCCGCTATTGCCCTTGGGCTTCCTCGGAGAGCATTTTAGGCCATGGCCTTTCCCCCGGGCTTTCTCGACGAACTGCGTGCGCGCGCCAACCTCTCCGACATCGTTGGCCGCAAGGTCGCGCTGAAGCGCCGCTCGGGCGCTGAATATGCCGGGCTTTGCCCGTTCCACAACGAAAAGACGCCCTCCTTTACGGTCAACGACAAGAAGGGCTTCTTCCATTGCTTCGGCTGCGGCGAGCATGGCGATGCGGTGGGCTTCGTCATGAAGACAGAAGGGCTTTCCTTCCCCGAGTCGGTCGAGAGGCTCGCGCGTGAGGTCGGCTTGCCGGTGCCGCGCGCCACGCCGGTCGAGCGGGAGCGGGCCGAGCGCGTCTCGAGCCTGCAGCAGGTGGTCGAGGCGGCGGCCCGCTGGTTCCAGAAGCAGCTTCGGCTGCCGGTCGGCCGGCAGGGTCTCGATTATCTGCGCGGCCGCGGGCTGGAGGACGGGACGATCGACGACTTTCGCCTGGGCTTCGCGCCCGACACGCGCGATGGACTTCTATCGGCGCTGAAGCGCGAGGGTGTGCCGGTCGACAAGATCGTCGAGGCGGGGCTCGCCATCCGGCCCGACGATGACAAGCGAGAGCCGTACGACCGTTTCCGCGGCCGGGTGATGTTTACCATAAACGACCGTCGCGGGCGGCCGATCGCCTTCGGCGGCCGCGTGACGGGCGCGGGCGAGCCCAAGTATCTCAATTCTCCGGAGACGCCCCTCTTCCACAAGGGCGCCAACCTCTATTGCCTCGATCGTGCGCGCGTCGCCGCGACCAGGGATCAGCCGGTGATCGTGGCCGAAGGCTACATGGACGTGATCGCGCTTCACGGCGCAGGCTTCACCGGCGCCGTGGCGCCACTCGGCACGGCGCTGACCGAGGGCCAACTCGGCGAATTGTGGAAGCTCGCCGACGAGCCCTACCTCTGCTTCGACGGCGACAATGCCGGCCGGCGGGCCGCCCAGCGTGCCGCCGACCGCGCGCTGCCGCTCTTGCGGCCAGGCAAGAGCCTTCGCTTCCTCGCGCTGCCGGCTGGTGAAGATCCCGATAGCATGGTCCGCGGACATGGGGCCGAGGCCATCCGCCGGGTCCTGGAGCTGGCTCGGCCGCTCGCCGACCTGGTCTGGGATATGGAGACCGAGGGCAAGCCCGCCGACACGCCCGAGCGGCAGGCGAACATCCAGAGTGCGCTCAAGCAGCGGATCGAGCAGATCGCCGATCCGATCGTGCGCCGCTACTACGGCCAAGAGATGTGGAACCGCCTGCAGCGCAGCCGCGAGGCCGAACGCTCGGCAAGGCATTCCAGCGGCCGCCCGGGCGCGAGGCGGGCAGGCCGACGTCCGTTCCGGACGCTGGCCGCAACAATGGACGTCCCGGTCTCGGCCGGGGCCGAGGCTCGCCGCGCCGCGCTCGATCTCGACGGTAGCTCGCGTCAAATTCAGGTCTTGCTGGGCGCGCTCGTCGAGCGTCCGGCGATGCTGCATGTGCTGGCAGAGGAGGCGGGGAAGCTTCCCACCGACCGCCATCCGGAGCTGGCCCGCCTGCAGCGAGGGCTTCTCGACGCACTGTCGCTGGTGCCGCTCGGGATCGATCCGGCGGCCGACGAGGCCGCCGCTGATGAGGCCCCTCTTGAAGCCCGGGTAATCATCGACCATTTGCAGCGCAATGGCTTGGGTCGGCTGGCCGAAGCGGCACGTTCGAAGGCACGTCAGGTTTTCCGAAGCAACTCTTCAGACAGCGACGGATGGGTGGGTCAATGGCGGCGGATCGCCGACCACATGGTGCGACATCTCGCCAATATGGCCGAGCTGCAGCAGGCGCGGGACGAGTTGGCCCGTGACCCGACCGACGAGAATGACGAGCGACTGAGGGTGCTTCTGGCTCGGATCAACCGCGAGGCATCGGAGGCCGCCAGATAATCGTTATCATGCGCAATTTTCGAGGATTCACCTCTATCGCGACTTGGAGTTATATCCCATATAGTAGAAGGGATAGTTTCGCGGGTCGCCCGCCCGACTTCCTTTCCGCTGCCCGATTCCCGGCCCCTGTGGGCCGCTAAACTCGTTTGTCGCATCATCAAGGAAAAGAAATGGCGACCAAAACCGCTACTGTCAGTCAACCCGAGGCTACGGAGGCCCGCGAAGATGGGCCGGACGCCCCTCTCCTCGACACGCTGGGGGCCGAGCTCAAGAAACTCGTCCAGAAGGGCAAGGAGCGCGGCTACGTCACCTATGACGAGCTGAACGCCGCCCTGCCGCCGGACGAGGTTTCGTCCGAGCAGATCGAGGATACCATGGCGATGCTCTCGGAAGCGGGCGTCAACGTCGTGGAGGCCGAGGAGCAGGAAGACGCCCCTGCCGCCGGCGCGGCGGAGCCCGCAAAGACCGCCGTGGTGGCGGCCGAGGCGACCGGAGAGGACGAGGAGCTTGGCCGCACGGACGACCCCGTGCGCATGTACCTGCGCGAGATGGGCAGCGTCGAACTGCTCAGCCGCGAGGGCGAGATCGAGATCGCCAAGCGCATCGAGGCGGGCCAGGACAAGATGATCGGTGGCATTTGCGAGAGCCCGATGACAATCACGGCGCTGCTCGCCTGGCGCGACGCGATCAACGAAAGCCGCATTCTCCTACGCGATGTGATCGACCTCGAAGCGACGCAAGGCGGCGGCGCGCCGGGCGAAGGCAAGGGAGCGGCCGAAGGTGCCGCTGCAGCCGCCGGCGTGCCACGTCCGCCGGTGATCAAGGCGCCCCTGATCCGGGCGGTGCCGCCGCGGCCCGCACCGGCGCCGCAGACCACCAACGGCGCCGGCGGCGACGCGACCGAGGGTGCCGCCGAGGGCGGCGAGGACGACGACGAGAACGCGCTCTCGCTGTCGGCTCTGGAAGAGAAGCTGAAGCCCGAGGTGCTGCGCACGCTCACCAAGATCGCCAAGGTCTATGTCGAGATGTCGAAGGTGCAGAACCGGCGCCTGTCGACGCTGGCGCGCGGCCAGAAGCCCAGCGCGGAGTTCGAGAAGAGCTACGAGAAGCACCGCAAGAAGATCGTCGAACTGGTGCGCACGGTGCACATCAACGCCAACCGCATCGAGCAACTCAAGCTTGCGCTGTACGACCTCAACCGCAAGCTGATGATGCTCGAGGGCAAGCTGCTGCGGCTGGCCGAGGGGTTCCGTATCCCGCGCCAGGACTTCCTGGACAACTATCTCACGCACGAAATCGACCCCAACTGGCTCGACAAGGTCGGCAAGCTCTCGGGCAAGGGCTGGAAGGACTTCGCCAAGAAGCGCGGACCCGAGGTGGAGAAGATTCGCGAGGATATCAAGGCGATCTCCGACCATTGCGGCGCGCCGATCTTCGAGTATCGCCGCATGGTCAAGACCGTGCAGGATGGCGAGCGCGAGATGATGCGCGCCAAGAAGGAGATGATCGAGGCCAACCTGCGCCTCGTGATCTCGATCGCGAAGAAATACACCAACCGCGGTTTGCAGTTCCTGGACCTGATCCAGGAAGGCAACATCGGGCTCATGAAGGCGGTCGACAAGTTCGAGTACCGCCGCGGCTACAAGTTCTCGACCTACGCCACGTGGTGGATCCGGCAGGCCATCACTCGCTCGATCGCCGACCAGGCGCGCACCATTCGCATACCGGTGCATATGATCGAGACCATCAACAAGCTGGTGCGCACCAGCCGCCAGATGCTGCACGAGATCGGCCGCGAGCCGCAGCCGGAGGAGCTGGCCGAGAAGCTCGGCATGCCGCTCGAAAAGGTGCGCAAGGTGCTGAAGATCGCCAAGGAGCCGATCAGCCTCGAAACGCCGATCGGCGACGAGGAGGACAGCCACCTCGGCGACTTCATCGAAGACAAGAACGCGGTGATCCCGCTCGAGGCCGCGATCCAGGGTAACCTGCGCGAAAGCACGACGCGGGTGCTGGCCACTCTCACGCCGCGCGAGGAGCGCGTGCTGCGTATGCGCTTCGGCATCGGCATGAACACGGACCACACGCTGGAGGAGGTCGGCCAGCAGTTCTCGGTGACCCGCGAGCGCATCCGCCAGATCGAGGCCAAGGCGCTGCGCAAGCTGAAGCATCCCAGCCGCTCGCGCATGCTGCGCAGTTTCCTCGACCAGGGTTGACCCCGGCCTCCATCTTGGGGCTCTCGGGACGGTGCTCGAATAGTCTCGTGTACGCCCTCCGCCCCTAGGGTAGGCTCTACGCGTAGCGCAGAGAGGTTTTCCCTGTGCCGCGAGAGCATACTGAACGCAAACTGGCAGCCATCCTGGCCGCTGACGTGGCCGGCTTCAGCCGGCTCATGGGCGTTGACGAGGCGGGCACCGCGCGCGCGCTCCGCGAGCATCGTGCGGCCATTGACCCAGTCGTGGCCGGCTGTCGCGGCAGGATCGTCAAAAGCACCGGCGATGGGCTACTGATGGAATTTCCCTCCATCGTCGCGGCCGTCGAATGTGCCCGGGTCATTCAAGAGCTATCGGCCGAGCGCAATGCGAACGTGCCGCCGGATCGCCGGATGCTGTTCCGTATCGGTGTCAACCTGGGCGACGTGCTGATCGAAGGCGACGACATATTGGGCGATGGCGTGAACATCGCCAGCCGGCTTGAAAGCATCGCCGAGCCGGGTGGCATATGCATTTCCGAGTCGTCGTATCAGCAGGTGCGCGACAAGCTCGACATCCACTTCGAGGATATGGGCGAGCAACAGCTCAAGCACATTGCGCGACCGGTGCGCGCATATCGCGTCCTGATTGGCAAGACTCCGCCCCTGAGCGAGCCCGCACCGACGCTGACGCTGCCCGACAAGCCATCGATTGCGGTGCTTCCTTTCCGGAACATGAGCGGTGATCCGGAGCAGGAGTACTTTGCCGACGGGATCACCGAGGATATCAGCACCGCTCTGTCGCGACTGCACTGGTTCTTCGTGATCGCACGCAATTCGAGCTTTGCGTACAAGGACAAGGGCGTCGACGTGCGGGTGATAGCTGGCGAGCTTGGCGTGCGCTATGTCCTCGAAGGAAGCGTTCGCAGAGCTGGTGATCGGCTTCGGATTACAGCGCAGCTGGTCGATGCGCACTCCGGAAATCACATCTGGGCGCAACGCTACGATCGCGAGGCCGCTGACCTCTTCATATTGCAAGACGAGATCACTTCGAACGTCGTCGCCACGATCGAGCCGCAACTCTACGCGGCCGAGGACTATCGGGCAAAGCGCAAGCCCGCAGAGAACCTCGACGCCTGGGATTGCGTCGCACGCGGGTTGTCGCTCATCCTGAAAATGACGAAGCCTGACAATGCTGTGGCGCAGAAGTTGCTCAAAAAGGCGATCGCAATCGATTCCTCGTATGCGCAGGCATACAGTCTGCTGGCATTCTCGCTGTCGTTGGACAATTCATTCGGCTGGCAACCATCGAACAGCGCCTTGGCGGCCGCTTGGGACGCCGCACAAAAGGCCCTGCGGCTGGATAGGGACAATCCCTGGGCGCACCTCGCCCTCGGGCATGTACACCGCCAGCGCCTGGAACTCGAAGATGCCGTCGCCGAGTTGCAAAACGCCGTCGCACTCAATCCGAACTTCGCCTTTGCCCATACCCATCTTGGGTTGGCCTTGTGTTTCCTTGGCCAAAGCGGGAGGGCACTGGTCGAGTTCGACACGGCGGAACGTCTCAGTCCGCGCGATTTTCAGGCCGGCCTCAACAATATCGGTCGGGCGATAGGTTGCTTCATTGACGGACGATACCGCGATGGCATCGATTTCGCGAAGAGAGCTGTGCGCCAGAACCCTGATACTGCGGGGGCTCATCACATGGTCGTCGTCAACTGCGCTCTGGCCGGCGAGGTGGCAGAGGCAGGCGCGGCGCTGCGGAATCTGAAGCGCCTCGAGCCGGAGCTCTCGCTCGGCGCTCTTGATGTCGCGGTATACGCGCGCGATGGGGATCGGCGGCGGTACCGCGAGGCCTTTCGGGTGGCCGGACTCGAGTGAGGAAATCGCCGAGCGAGGCGCCGCGCGAAGCGCGCATCGCGCGCGGGAGGCAGGAATGACCACCGATGCAGCGAAGCTCAAGGCCGTGGAGACGTACAATGCGGCCGCCGACCATTTCGACGACGAGCCACTCGGCTTCTGGGCACGTATCGGCCGGCGAACGATCGAGCGTCTGGATCTGCCGGCGGGGGCATGGATCCTGGATGTCGGCTGCGGCACCGGCGCCTCCGCCCTGCCCGCCGCCGAGCAGGTTGGACCGCGCGGCCACGTGATCGGAGTCGATCTGGCCGACCGGTTGCTCGAAGTCGCGCGCCGGAAGGCGGCAGGCCGCGCCCTTGCGAACGTGAGGTTCGAGGTCGCCGACATGGAGCATCTCGCTTATCCGGACGAGCATTTCGACGCCGTCGTCAGCGTTTTCTCGATCTTCTTCGTCCCCGACATGGCGCGCCAGGCGCGCGCCATGTGGCGCATGGTGAAGCCGGGCGGCGCGCTCGCCGTTACGACCTGGGGACCACGTCTGTTCGAGCCCGGAACGTCGATTTGGTGGGCGGCCGTGCGTGACGTGCGGCCCGATCTGGTGGTGTCCGTCAGCCCCTGGGACCGCATCACGGAGCCGCAGGCTGTGCGCGAGCTCCTGCGCGAAGCCGGGATCGCCAATGTCGAGATCGAAGCCGAGGATGGCCGCCAGGCCCTGCGCTCGGCCGACGAGTGGTGGACCATTGTGCTGGGCTCCGGCTTTCGCTGGACGGTGGAGCAGCTCGGCGAGACCGCTGCCGCGCAGGTCCGAGCCGCCAATCTCGCCGAATTCCGCCGCCGCAGGATCTCGTCCGTGGAGACCAACGCGATCTTCGCGACTGCGCGCAAGCCGATGGAGCTCGGCCGGATCCGGGGCACGCAGGATTAGAGCACGCACCGCGCACGCTACAGGCCGGCGACGGCCCGTCGTTCGGCAAGATCGACCAGCTCGGCGCGTTGCTTCGGCAGTGCGCCTGGATATTCCTGCTGCAGGAAGAGGATCAGCTTCTCGCGGACCTCGCAGCGCAGATCCCAGGCCTCCGGCGAGGTCCGCGCACTGACCAGCGCGCGGAGCTGCACCGCGCGCTCGTTGCTGTCGACCACTTGGAGATTCACAACCTGCCCGTCCCAGAGCTTGCTTGCGCGCGCGATCTCCTCGAGTTGCAGGCGAATCGGCGCTACCGGCACGGTGTAGTCGACCCAAAGCAGCACGGTGCCGATCAGGTCGGTGCTCTGCCTCGTCCAGTTCTGGAACGGCTTCTCGAGGAAGTAAGAAAGCGGCACCACGAGACGCCGCCAGTCCCAGATCTTGATCACGACGTAGGTGCCGGTGATCTCCTCGACCCAGCCCCACTCGTCCTCGACGATGACCGCGTCGCCGATGCGGATGGGCTGGGTGATGGCAAGCTGGATGCCGGCAAATAGATTGGTGAGCAACGGCCGGATGGCGAGACCGACCACGATGCCGGCGGCGCCGGCCGATGCGATCAGGCTGACGCCATACTGCCGCACCGAGTCGAAGGTCATGAGCGCGGCGGCGACCGTCACGATGATTGCGAGCGTCACTGTCACCCGACGCAGCACGCGGACCTGGGTGACGTGCTTGCGCGCGAGCGGATTGGACTGTTCCTCGACGCGCGAGCGGGTGAGATAGAAGTCGGTCGCGAGCGTCAGCGCAGTGATGCTGGCCCAGCCCAGCAGCACGATGAAGAGCACGAACAGCCCGTGCGCGACGATGCTCGTCGCCTGCTTGTCGAGCGGCACCGCCGGCAGCACGATCGCCATCGCGATCAGCACCAGTGCCACGCGCGAGAGCGAGCGGGTGGCCGAGAGCAGCGACTGCACGAAGACGTGGCGCGGCGTTACAAGGCGTCGCGCGAGGCGGACCGCCGCACCATGCAGGAGCAGGGCCAGCCCCGCCGCTGCGGCGAAAGTCAGCACGGCGATCAGCCAGTCGGGCACCCAGGCGGTGAGCCGATCGATCTCGGCAAGAATATCCTGCGGGAACATCGAATAGCTACGCCTGCAGGCACGCGCGGGTTGCGTGCGTCACAAGCAAGGGATCCCTCGCTTAAGCACACGGGCTACCGCGCGCCACTCGGCATGACACTGTCCTTGCAATCAAGACGGAGTGTGCCACCCCGAGGCGAAGCCGAGGGACTCTTGTCTCATGCTCGCCCTACGCCGCGAGCTTGTAGAGTTCCTTGACGTTGTCGTGCAGGATGCGCTTCTTGAGCTCCGGTGCGAGATGAGCGGTCTGCTCGGCGATCACGTCCTGACTCCACGGCCAGGTCGAATCGCTGTGCGGGAAATCGTTGGCCCACATGAGCTGCTTCGCGCCGAGGCGATCGGCGAACTGGAACGCCGTCCAGTCGTCCTGGAAGGTGAGCGCGATGTGCTCGCGGAAATATTCCGACGGCAGGCGCTTGAGCTCCATGCCCTTCATCCAGTAGCGGTGGCGCTTGTAGGCGTGGTCCATGCGGTACATGAAATGCGGCGCCCAGCCGGCGTCGGCCTCCACGCACACCACACGCAGCTTGGGGTGCCGCTCGAACACGCCGGAGAAGACCAGCATTCCCATGATATCCTGGCAACCGCGGATGATGGCGAGAAAGCCGTTGATCTTGGGGCCGCGCGGCTTGGCGAGCGTATTGTCGCCGCTCGAGGTCAGGATGTGCCAGGACAGTGGCAGCTCGAGCGCCACCGCGGCCTCCCAGAACGGATCGTAGATCGGATCGTCGTAGTCCTTCTCGCCGGGATTGCCCGGCATCATCACACCCTTGAAGCCCATTGCCTTGATGCGCGCGAGATCCTCGATGCCCTCCTTCACCGTACGCAGCGCCGTCTGGCCGCAGCCGATCAACCGGTCGGGCGCGTGGCTGCAATAGGACTGGAGCCAGCGGTTGTAGGCGTCGAAGCAGGCCTTCTTGAAGTCGAAGTCGGGATGATTGCAGATCAGCATGCCAACGGTGGGATAGATCACCTCGGCGGCGACGCCGTCGCGCTCCTGGTCGGCGATGCGCCCGCTCGGATCCCAGCCGCTCCTGTGCAGGTCCTCGAATTTCGCGCCGCCGATACGGATGTCCTGGGGCGCCACTCCTGCCGCCGCGATCAGGCCGAGCGGCACCGGCGTCTTCATGCCCTCGACGATGAAGGTATCGCCCATGCCCTCCTTGTGGACGACCCGCGGCGCGCGCTCGCGCCACGCCGGGTCAATGTGATCGACGTAGCAGTTGGGCGGCTCGGTGATGTGCGAATCGGCCGAGATCGGGCGCCAGTCCATGCGGTTCCTCCAGCTTCTGCCGCAAATGGTAGGGCTGCGACGCGACACCGGGCAAGCACCCGCGGGGACTGCGTTTCGGCGAGCGGCAGCGGTTGAACGGCCCGGCCCCCTATGGCATACCCGCGCCGCCCGGCCCAAGGCCCGCGTTCGCTGCCGTAGCTCAGTGGTAGAGCACTCCCTTGGTAAGGGAGAGGTCGACAGTTCAATCCTGTCCGGCAGCACCATCCTTCCGACCGATCGAATGCAAGCGGGCTAACGTCTCTCGCCAGGTCGCCGCGTGCGCTGCGCTTGTGGATATTCTCCACTGCTGCCCACTAAGCGCCGCAACAAAGCGCGAAAATCCGCGAAGAACAGTGGGCGGGACGGTGGGCAAACGTTGTATGCGCGTTCACACCGTGTCGTAGCGGTCAAAAGAGAGGGCTGAGCGTCCCCTCCGAAGGCAGAGGTCGCGAGTTCTAATCCGCCCGCGGCTGCCGTGGTCATGTCGTTCTGCGTGAGAGGTTGGACGGTTGTGTTGCAACTCCATCCCAACCCCGCCGGCGAGCGGCGTGATCACGCCGGGCTCGGCCCGCACGAACGCCTGACCGCCCGCGGGCCAAGTCCGGCGCGCCGCTGACTGTCATGAAATTACTGTCTCAGTTCACATGGCGCGCAAA
>NZ_DATBFE010000176.1:0-3398 GCF_036558665.1 Reyranella sp.
GAACTTGTCCGCACGGTCGCCGAGCCGGCGCAGCTTGCTCTCCAGCTTGCCGTCGAGCTGCCAGACGCCCTGCTGCCGCTCCTGGGCGAGGCCCAGCCGCTCCAGCGTCCTGAGACGGCCGATCCTCAGGGTCTGCTGCACGGGGTCCTGCTCCTCGGCCGTGGTGACGACGAGGATGCCGTCCCTGGCGCGGGCCAGCAGGGCGCGATCGAGCCGGGTCAGGCGCTCCTGGCCGGTCTCGTTGAAGAGCTTCTGCGTGCGTTCGAGGTCGGTCTCGGGACCCAGCTCCAGGGTGATGAGACCCTGCGCCCGGGCGCGCACCCCGTGGGCGATGTAGTCGCGCGCCATGACCAGGTCGCGCCCCTGGTCGTCGCGGCCGCGGATGACGATATGGGTGTGCGGGTGCCCCGTGTTGAACAATTCCGTTTCATGGCGCCCATTTCGCTATGTTGTTGAAGGGAAAAGACTTCGTTGATCGGGGTCTGGTCCTGCGGGGTGCCCCGCCCGCTTGCGCGCGCGATCGACGAGGGCTTTCGCGGCCGAGCCTTCGAGAACGGCGCGGCTGAACAGCCATGGTCCGTCCGGCAGGGGACGCAGCGCTTCGATCCGACCGCTGGCAACGGCCAGGCGCAACGTCTTGGCATTGACCTGGAGATAGGCTGCTGCATCGCTCAGGTTCAGCCACGGATCGTTGCCGTCCGCAGCCCGGCGATGGACGGGGATGTTGTGAGAGGACCTCAGCGACGCCACGCGCTCGCGGGTCCAGCGGTTGCCGAAGCCGGTCGCGAGCTTGTTGCGATTGAGGATGCCGGCGATCGCTTCGTCGTCGGCGATGCACACGAGCTGGCGGACCGCCGCGACGATGTCGGGCGCTGTCCTGGTCGACTGCCCCGGGCGGCGGCGCTCGACGCGCAGCTCGCTATGAGCTCCGCCCATCCAATGGATCGTCAGAACGACCTCGCCGGCCGCATCGTCGATGTCGGCAACGACCTCCTGGATCACCGTGCGCACGATCCGTTTCTTCAAGCTCGCATCCGTTGTCCGCGCGCTCCATACCGCGCGCAGATCGCTGGCCAGGGTGGCGAAGCACGATGCCGAAAGATCCGTGTCCGGCGGCGTCGCACGATCGTGAGCGGCGATCCGCGCCTCGACCTCCGCGACCCGCGTCAGTGCCCGGTTCCAGCGCGCCTCGAGCTCCGCCGCCACCAGACGGTTTTCCGGATCGGCGGCGTCGTACTGCCGGAACGCCCGGTCGGCCGCATAGCGTGCCGCTTCGAGGTCGCGCCTCAGCGCCTCGGCCACCTCGTCGCGCTGTGTCGCCTGCCGGGTGCCGGCCTCGATCGCCGCCGCGATGGCGCCAGGCTCGACCGCATCGAGAACCGCGGCCTCGATGGCCCTGTCGGCCAAGGTCCCGCCAAAGGCAATGCAGCGCGCCTCGCCGGTGCTGGCCAGGCCGCGGCTGCAGTAGTAGCGGGGAATGTTGTCCGCGGTGCCGCTGTAGCGCAGGACCAGCTTGCGGCCGCACCGGCGGCACCGCAACAGGCCCGCAAGCAAGGCGTCGCCGTGCTTGGCGGCGCCATGGTGCCGGCTCGCCGGGATGTTGTCGCTGACCATTCGACGGATCGCCTCCGCCCGCTCCCAATCGACATAGCCTTCGTGCGCCCCCGGACGCAATACCAGCCACTCCTCGCGCGCCTTCATCCGCGTCCTGCGGCGCCCCACGGGGCCGTCGTAGCGGACGGTCACCGCCGTCTTGCCGTAGGCGTAGGCGCCGCCATAGATCGGATTCGTGACGATGCGATGGATCGTGTGATAGGTCGGCCTGTGCCAGACGAGATCGCCGCCCACCCGCCGTGCCGGCAGCTCGAGGCCATGCGCGTGGAACCACAGCAGCGCACGGCGGGCGCTGCCGAGCTCGGCCACCTTGTCGAACACGAGCCCGATCGCTTCCTGGACGCGCCGGTCCGGGTCCTTCTCGAATCGGCCGCCGGTCTTGATGAAGCCGACCGGGACGCGCACGACCAGCTCGCCCCGTCGCGCCTTCTCGTGCCGGGCTGCCAGGGACCTCTGGCGCAGGAGATCGAGCTCGTACTCGTTGAGGCTGCCCTTGAGCCCGAGCAGCAGGCGGTCGTTGCCTTGTCTCGGCGCGTAGACCGTCTCCTGATCGATCAGGACGGTGTCGACGACACGGCACATCTCGATCAGCTGCTGCCACTCGCGGCTGTTGCGCGCGAAGCGGGACACCTCGCGGGCCGCCACTGCGCCGACCTTGCCGAGGCAGACCTCGGCCACCATGCGCTCGAAGCCCTGGCGTACCACGCCGCCGGCGGCCGAGCGGCCGAGATCGTCGTCCACCGTCTCGATCTGCGACCAGCCGAGGGCGACAAGGCGCTCCCGCATGGCATACTGAAGCGCCCGGCTCTCGCGATTGTGGAGCACCTGATGCGCCGAGGACTGCCGGACGTAGAGGATCGCCTTGCGGCCGAGATGATGCGGACCGATCTTGTCAGACATCACCGCGCCCTCCCGCCGGACGTTGCTTGCGGGCGGCGCGCTCGCGATCGGTCAGGAGCTGCGCGACGAGCTTCGTCGCCGCCGCCCGTGCGTCTTCCGGCAGAAGCTGCCAGATCGGCGCCGCTGCGCGCTGCGCGACATCCGGCGCCTCGAAGAGATCGGGTTGCGCAGGCCGTTGTCGAGGTCGCCTCCGGACCGCCATGACCGTTCCCTCCGTTCGGATCGCAGGTACGACCTCTTGCGTCCGAATCGGGGCGGTGCGATAGGGGATCGCTGGATGCGCCGCAGTCGGCCAGAAGGTTCTTCAACGCCGCGAGGGTTGCGGCATCGAGGTGCGGCGATGCCGTCATCCTGACGCCGCTGCAGACCGCCCGGTCGAACATCCACGATGGCAGCTCGATCCGCTCGCCGGCGTCGAGACTGCAGCGCAGGATGCCGCCGGAGCCTCGCCGGATCGCCTCGTGGACGCGGACGACGCGTCCGAACCAGGGATGCCACGGATAGAGGACCTCGCGCTCTACCGGCTTGTGGGTGTTATTGCGTGCTGTTGAAGTGGTCGATCGCCACCCATTTGCGATACCTGCAGCGCGAGGGCGTCACCCTGGACGGGAAGAGGGGGCACGCCTACTCGGCGACGGACGACCAGGCCGACGCCAAGGACTTTGTCGAACGCGGCCGGGAGGACCGGCACCAGTTCCGGTTCATCGTCGCTGCCGAGGACGGCGTCGAGCTTGGCGACCTCAAGCCCTTCACGAGGGAGCTCATGGTGCAGATGGAGAAGGACCTCGACACCGCCCTCGATTGGGTCGCGGTCGATCACTTCAACAGCACGCAATAACACCCACAAGCCGGTAGAGCGCGAGGTCCTCTATCCGTGGCATCCC
>NZ_DATBFE010000177.1:0-5707 GCF_036558665.1 Reyranella sp.
GTTAGGCACCATCGGGGAGCCTGTCGCGGTTGAGAATGGCGCGGGAGCGCCCGATCAGGTTCACGAGCGACACCGGCAGGGGCAAAGCCAGGACCTGATGCCGGTCGGCGATCTGGACGAGGTTCGTGCAGGTCTTCCGCAGGTGGTAGCGCAGCGCCGGCGCGAGCGCGTAGGGCGCGGATGAGGATTGGAGGCATGCGGCGGGAAAGCTGGCTGCACCCAGCCGCCGCAAATGGTTGGTGAGTCTTGCAAGCTCGGAAGGCTGGATCTCGCCGGTCGCGTTGAACCGGTGCGCGAGATGATTCAGCGCGACACCAGCCGCGTGCCAGCGGCGCAGCAGCCTCCCGGACGCACCGATCGTCACCGGCGCCGCACGCTTCTTGCGCCGCGGCCGGCGCAGCATCACGCTGCGGCCGAAGTCGGCGGGTGTCTTGCCGAGCAGACCGGCATGGGCGTGCACGCGCGCCAGCTCCCGCGCGGTGAAGCGGATGTTGAGCTGGTGGCTGCGGGTGTCGTCTTTGCGTGGGCGCGGCATGCGGCAGGGTCAATGAAAGAAAAGGTGCGGGCGAGCGCGGCGCCTCCCGGCCTCAGCCGGGATCGGACCGGCTCACGCCGGTCCGATGTTTTTGCTAGCAAAAACCCAGCTTGCTCTCCGCACTCTTCCGTGTAGCGAGAAGGCGCCCGAACACGGAATTTATTCACGCCGCCACAAACGGAGTCGAATCGTCCGCGCAAATGTATGCAGAAGCGCCATCGCGGACGGATTCGGTTCTGGATCGATTCAGCAGAAAAACATCCACGATCTTGTTGCCGTGGACGCGCGCAGCCCGGGAGATCGGGTTTGATTGGCCGGGAAGGCGCGTCGACGGGCCAGCGTGGTTCTAACGTTGTCGATCGTAGAGAGCGGCGCACCGCCCGCAAGGCCGTCGTGCTGTGTAGCCCCCGACCTGGCTTATACAGAAGCGGACTTTCGCGGGAGCGCAATCGGTAATGGTCCGTGCGTCGCCGATCGCGTCCGCTATTTTCGGTACAGTGAACGAGATCTGCACCATGTGTTTCGACGAACGCGCGGCTTACGTTGTGATCCCGAAGCCGGCGGTGACTTGGTCCACCTTGGGCTGAGGACGAGCCAGCAAATAGAATGCAGCGACGTGCGTGATCATCAGTATGGGCACGTAGATGATCGGGATCGCATAGCTGGCGCCGAGCTCTCCTGCCAGCGCTGGCAGGTCGAACAAAGTGGCGCGGTAGTAGTCGACGATGAAGTCGACCGTCCCCACGACATTGAAAGCGACGACGAAGGTCCAAAACAGTGGACGGATTCTGACGGCGAACAGCGCCAGCATAGCTAACACCCCAGTTGCTAAGTCGCCGTAGGCCGCGAAGGTGGCGAAGCCGGTGGGTAGATCGGGGCCGACGACGCCGGGAAGAACGAAGACCAGCCCGAAGAAGCGGAAGCTGTGCAGCGTGGCGATTGCACGTTGCGCTTCGAGGTGGCCCATCTTCTTCAGCCAGGGCTAGATATAAACTCCGAAACAGAGCAGCCACGCGACGTATGCGGAGACGAGATGGAGCCGACACACACGCGCCATGCGGAGTTGATCGACTGGCTCGGTTGCCGCGACCCGAGCGTGATCGACCGCCAGGCCATGGCAACGGCACTGGCGCGGGTGGCCGGGTCGGTCGGAACTCCTGCCAAGAAACCGCCGCGGAAGCGTGGCCAGAGCAAGGAGAGAGCGGCGTGACAGTGATGCAGGCAAGCGGTCGCAGAATCTGCATGACGACCGGCGCAATGAAGCGGTCACCTTGGACGACACCAAAGCGACTCTGGCCAGCTTCCACCGTGTAGGGTGATTGGCTGTGGATTTCGGGCCGTATACAGAAGCCGACATTCGCCGGCTCGTTCTCGCTCACGTCGATCGCGGGCTACCATGTCCGGGATCGGAGGCATCGCGATCGGATAAGACTGGTCAGGGAACACCTCAGTCACGAGTCCGCCCATCCGTGATAGCGTGGCAAGCAAATTGACGGCGGCGCCCATGGACGGGCGACCTTGCGCGCGCCATCGTCCTGCTGGCAACCATATCGGCAGTTGCAGCACCGACCGTCAAGAGAGGTAGACTGTTCGGGGGGGACACATGAGCGAGGATGCCGACGACAGACGGCGGCCAAGCTTCCGCGACTTCAACGCCGTGCAGGTGCATCTCTCCCTCGACGGTATCGAGCCGAGGATCTGGCGGCGGCTCATCGTGCCACTCGACACAACGCTCGCCGACATGCATCGCATCATACAGGCCGCCATGGGCTGGAAGGATGCCCACCTGCATGAATTCGAGGTCGGCGGCCTGACCTACGGCGATACCTGGAGCCTCTCGGCCGAGCGCACGGACGATGAAGCGCGTGTGTATGACGCACAGGAAGTCCGAATGCGGGATTTCAGCCGCGAGCCCGGGGTCACCTTCACCTACGTCTACGGCTTCGGCGACAATTGGCGGCACACCGTCACGCTAGAGAAGCTTGTGGCAGCCACGCCAGCGCCGAAGAAGCCATCCTGCATCGACGGCGCGCGCTGTTGTCCGCCCGAGGATGTCGGCGGCACATCCGGCTACTTCGAATTCCTGCGCGTGTTGCTGGCGCCAGAGCTCGGCGAGGTTGACGAGCAGCGTCGCATGAAGCGCTGGAGCGGCGGCCGGTTCAACCCGGAGATGTTCGGGCTCGCCAAGACGGACAAGGCCGTGCGCAATGCGCTGCGGCGCGCGCGCAGCTAAGCGCCAGCCAGCCGGGCTCCCCCATGGCCGCCATATCCGACGTATTCACCCTGCCCCGCGCCGCCGCACGACTGGGCATCAGCGAGGAGCTTCTGGCCGAAATCGCCATCGACCTCGAGCCGGAGGATGGCGTCCTTTGGGTTCACGACAGCACCGAAGAAGGCTGTTACGGCTTCACACTCTTCGGGCTCGAAAGCGTCCAAGAGATTGTGAACGACAAGCCGACTCTCGCTTTCATCAAAGAACGCATGGAACGCAACAATTCCAAGTAGTAGGAAGCGACCAGCATTGTGCTGCCCCTCGCGCAGCGGGCTGGACTGCAGCAACTTTGTGCTATGGTCCGCGTGCTCGCTTTTGTGCCTGGCAGTCGCTGAGAAAGGTGGTCCCGGTCTGGACGACACCGCGCCGTTTATCGCCGATGGCGTGGTGTTCACCGCATCTCATCTACCCAACGTCTCCCGATGAAGCTGCGCGCGCGCTATGTCACCGTCAGCGACTTCGACGACCAGTATTTCGAGGTCTCGTTCGGCAACGAGCACCCGGCTGCCGACTACGATCCCGACGCGCCCATGCGACCCTACGTCCTGCTTCAGCGGCAATTCGAGGACGAAGACGGCGGCGTCTGCTATCTCGAGACCCACGATCCCGACCGCTACGCCGGCCACCTCAGGCTCCGGCTTGTCGAATTCACTCCCAGCCGCCTCGCCTTCGCGATCGACCGACCCCAAGACGGACTGGTGGAGGTCATCTTCAGGCTCGGTGCACGCCGCTTCCGGGAGGTCCAACGCGCCGTTAACATCATTTTCGGTCTGAACGTGTAGTGGGCGGATGGCGCTTCGGTGGCCTTGGCCAGCGCGACGGCATGAGCGTTCGATTGTCTGGCGCGGTTATACAAGAGCGGACCTCGGCCGATCTGCGATCGGCGGCGCGGAACCCGTCGCAGGCCAGGTCCGCTGCTTGGGGTATCGCGTCGGGCTTCAGATCGTCCCTCGGCTTAGAGGCAAGGCAGCATACACCGCACGCGCCCAAGCGGCTGACCTGACGACAGGTTTCGGGTCACTTCGTCCGTGGAGCGGTTGCCGCCTGTCGATTGTGACCCGTTGCGGACTATCCGCCAGATCGCCAAGTTCCGAGACGCTCGCGAATGTATTCAACGCTCTCGTCGATCGAAATCCTGGACGTATCCAGCAACTCAAACCCACCGGCCTCAGCCTCGCGCCTTAGAAACTTTGCCCAGATCATCATAGCGGCGTTGGCCAAATCCGGCTGGTTGCGTTCATTACACAGCCGTTGCGCTCGAGTTGCATCATCACAATGCACCAACACAATGCGAGCCTCTGCAATTCCGGCAGTTGCCAGCCCCTCCGCAATGAACGACAGGCGCATCTGACCTTCGAATAGAACCGGGAGACAACCAGGTTCTCGCGCGATCCGGGTCAACCACTCAATGGTATTCGCCCGCTGCCATCCTCTTCCCGGCCCCGATCCTGCCCCCCATCTCGCTAAGCGTTCCTCAGGTGACGGCACCCCAATGCTGTCAAATCTGAACACGCGAGCTCGCCCCGCATCCTGTTGCTCTATTCTTTCTGCAATTGTCGTTTTCCCCGAGCCCGAGGCACCCGTAAGAATGACTAAACCCATCGTCGCCGCCTCCCGATTTTGGCCACTCGGCCGACGCCTCGGGGCCGCTCGAAGTTATTTCGCTAAGCCGCCCCCTGAAGAGCTTGCCGAATTGCGATCTCAACTGGTGAATAATTGCCGTCCGCCCGCTCGAGCCGGATGGGTTCCGCGGGATGCAGCGGCGGCTGGGCCATGAACCGCGGCGCCGTCCCTTGGTGGCGTTGCGCGGCGTGCACGAGGAACGGATGGCACAGGTAGACAGTGCCAGCGTCACCCGTCGCCAGCGCCTCGGGCCGCTCGGCTCCCATCCGATCCAGCGCCATTTCCGTTTGTGACACCCCAATCTCGCCTGCTGGTGCGAGGAAGTGTGCCATGTCGATGTGTGACCCCACCCTTATCCGCGTCGGAGCATCGCGTGGGCCGACGTCGGAGAACAGGAACAGCATCAACAGGGCGCGACCGCGCGACCTTACATTCGCGCGCCGCTCATTCGGATCGCCGCCATCGGGCGCAAAGCTTGTATCGATATGCCAACCCTCGTCTCCGGGCGCATCCGGATGGGGGAAGCGTACGGCAAACGTCCCCCCGAAACCCAGCGAGCCCAGGCGCCAGCGGCCTTCGCCCACGAGCTGATCGAACGCGGTTTGCAGCACCAGCGTGCGCTCCGCCTTCAGGAACGGCGCGTCCTTGTAGCCGGAAAGCCGGATGACCGGTTTTGTCCAGGTCGCCCGATTGAGGGGATCGCAGCCCGTATCGCGCCACAGGATGGTGCGGGCCTCGTCGGCAAGCTCGCGCGGAAACGCCCGGTCGATGCGAACGAATCCGTCGCGAATGAATTGCTGTATTTGATCGTCGCTGAGTGCGCGCATCGACTGAAGTTCATCAGCAGGCATGGATATCCTCATATCATTGCAGGCCGGTCACCTGTCGCCGCTCGATGCGACGTTGGGTGCGGCTCATTGGTCCAGAAATGTGAGATGGGCGGCCGGCAGTTGCCCGGCACGCCCTCGCCTTCCACCCGCTCGAAGCAGGTGCCGCGGCTAGCGGCTGAGGAAGAAGACCGAGACGATATCGGATGTACGTATCATCATGATGTTCTGGCGTAGCACAGACAGGTCTGAAGGATCAACAAACGGCTTGAGGCCAGCGGTGCAAGACATAGAGACGGGAGTCCGCATCTGGCAGTGCGCCCTGACGGCGCGAATCATCAGTGGAGGAGGGTTCCACCCGGATAATTGTCGATAGGTCCGGAAGCTGGCGAGCGGCTCGGTCGGGTGACTGGTCGGGTCGGAGCCTCGCGACAAAGGTCACCTTGGGTG
>NZ_DATBFE010000178.1:0-6214 GCF_036558665.1 Reyranella sp.
CGCTCCGCCTTCCTCTTAGCGCATGAACCGAGGCCCGGCCTGTGTGCGATCGGAAGCAAAGTCGTGACCGAGGTCAGGCGGCTTTCGGCGCGGCGGTCGATGACATGCGGAGCGTCCGGTCAAACGCGGAACGAAGCAACCGTTTGCGCGCGAGACGAAACCCCTGAGCTTCGCCCGGCTCGACAAGGTCGAGGGCCAGTTGCAGGAGGCGCGGAGCCAGCTCGCCGATCTCAGCGCACAGCAGCCCGACATCACGTCATTCGTCGATCGCGACACCGCCTTGCGCCTCCAGGACATCGAGCGCGATCTCGGCCAGCCGGCGCTGGCGAAGAAGCAGCGCACGTCGCTGGAGCAGGAACGCGAGATGATCCTGGGCACGGTCGACCCCAACGATCGCTTGCCCAGGCAGGCCGAACGCGAGCAGGCGAAACAGGTGAAGCAGCTCCAGGACCGGATCGCGAAGCTGGAGAAACAGCATGGCGAGGCGCGGGCGACGGCCGATGCGGCGGTGGCCGATCTCCGCCGCAAGCTCGGCCGCCATGGCGAGGAGTTCCAGCCGCAGCAGGTGATGGACGCGACGTCGTTCCAGGAGCCCGTGGATTTCGCCGCGGCCCTGCAGCGCGCCGACCTGATGCGTCAGGCGCGGCTCGTGCGCGAGCATATGATGCCGGAGGAAGGCGCCGGCGGACGAAGGGGTGTGCTAGCCGCCCCCGAGGATGCGGGCGGTAAGCCCGGATCGTCTGCATTGGAAGGCTCGACCGCCGGCAACGACTATCTGGCGCGCATCGACCGCGAGGCGCGAGCGCTGATCGCTGGCGTGCCGAGCGGTAAGGAGACGCCACTCGATCTCGACAGCGAAGTCCTCGCGCCTAGGGGAACAGCGTTCCGGGAACTGCGCCGCCTGGCGCGCGATGCCTATAACAAATTCATCAAGACAACGGTTAAGAATGAGGTGACGGGCCACGCCATCGAATTCGACGCTCTCGGCCAGAAAAAGACGCTGACAGTCGGCGAAGAACTGATTCGGCTCGTGCCTCATTTGCCAGAACTGTTAAGGACCGCAGAGCCAATGGGACCGCCGAGGCCTGATAAGCTCGGGCGTCCCGACATCGTCGCCTGGCATGCCTTCCGGAAGGTCGTGCGCGTGGACGGCAAGCCGTTCGCCGTAGTGATGACCGTGCGCGAAACCGGCGACGGGAAGTTTCACTATTCGTTGGGTGGAGGGCCTGAGCCCGCCGGAGCGGGGGGTTTACCAGCCCCCGAGGACCGCGGCGATGCCGTTGGATCGTCTGCTCGCAAAGCCGCTCCGGCGAGTGATGTAAATCTAGAGATCGTCCCGGCCGAGCGCAAGAGCACGCCAATCGACGATCTCGCCCGTGAACATGAACAGGCGGATCAAGGAGTTAAGGAAGCCGGGGCCATCCAGGGCTGCCTCGGCGGCCCGAAGGAGGGCGACAATGGCTGACCGGCTTTGGGGACTGTCACGCGAAGAGCAAGAGAGAACGGCGATGGCTCTTCTGCATCGCGCGGCCTATCGGAAACATACAATCGCACGGTTACGCCTTCCCTGGCGGGTCGCAGCCCGGTTTCTTGAATGGATACTGTGGCGGCCATGATCTTCCCCCCTTGGCGTCCCGCGAAGGATCGCACCCATGGCTGACATCTTCACCTGCCTCTCCGAGGCGGTGGCCAACGGCACGCTGTCGGAAGCGGGCCTCAGCGAATACCGCCAGCGCATGCGTGACGCCGAGGAGCTGGCCCGCCAGCGCGGCCTGGCCGGCCCCGAGGCCTACCTGTTCGCCACCACGGAGGCGGCCAAGGAGATGGAGCGCCGCGCCACGGCCAGGCGGGCGCAGATCCAGCAGACCATCCTCGCCGTCGACCGGGCGTGGCAGGGCGCGAGCCGGAACCGGTTCGGCATCCAGTGGGGCCTGACCGACGTGTTCGGCGAGCATGTGCGCGGCGAGGGCTCGGGCAGCTCGATCGGCCAGCAGCAGCGCGGCAATCTCGCGGCGCTGCAATCGATCATGGCCGACACGCTGTCCAGGATGCAGAGCCGCATGGCCGGCTTGAAGCAGAACGCCATCCTGCCGCGCCATACCGTCAGCGAGCTGTTCGGCAAGGACACCGGCGACGCGGCCGCGAAGGAAGCGGCGAAGGCGTGGGATGCGGCACTTGGCTGGTGGCGCGACGGCATGGAGCGTGCCGGCGTCTTCGTGCGCCAGCTCGAGGACTGGCGGCTGCCGCAGCACTGGGATGCCGGGGCGGTGAAGGCGACCGGCAAGGACGCCTTCGTCGACCGGCTCACGCAGTGGTGGCGCGCCGGCGACCTCAGGCTGCGCGACTGGCAGGCGGACGGGCAGGCGTATCTCGCCCCCGGGCTCGCGCCGGCCGAAGCCCGCGCCCGCGAGATCTTCGAGAAGGCCTACGACAACATCACCTCGGGCGGTCTCGATAACGCCGCGGTGCTGCCACGGTCGCTCACGCAACCTCCACGCAGGCCGCTGCATTACCCCCGACCAAGGGCGCACGCCGCCCTCGACCCGCGCGCTCGTTGTGACTTCGGCGTGGGAAGAGCGGCACCAACGGAAAGGGCATGCAACCCATGAACAAGTCCCTGAAGACCGCCGCGTTCGCGCTCGCGTTCTCCAGCGCGACGGCGCTCGGCCTCGCCACCGCCGGGGCGGCCGACGTGCACATCACCTTCGATCCGGGCAACGTCGCGTACGGATATCGCGATGGCTACTGGACGCGGAGCCACGAGTGGCACACCTGGGAGCGGCCGGAATACGTCGAGATCTACAGGAAGCATCCGGGTGCCCGTTACTACGAGTGGCGTCACGACCGTGACGCCGACATGGGCTGGCATCCGCTGAGGTAGCCCGCTTCGAGACTTGCCGCCGGCCCTGAAAGGCCGGCGGCTTCCTTTGTCGGCGCCTCCGCTTCGTGCAAAGCTCGAGCGTGCGGGCAGGCTCGCGCGCCGGGGAGGGGGCAATGGCCGTTTCATCGACCTTCGTGTCAGCCGATGGCGAGGGCTACGAGCTGCAGATGGGACGCTGGAGCCGCAGGCTGGCGCCGCTGCTCGTCGACTTCGCCGGCGTCGCGCGCGGGGCGCGGGTGCTCGACGTGGGCTGCGGCACCGGCAGCCTCGCCTTCGAGCTGGCCCGCAATCCGGCGATCGGCCGCATCGACGGCATCGATTTCTCGCCGGTCTATGTCGAGCACGCGCGGCGGCGCAACAGCGACGCCCGCCTCGACTTCCACACCGGCGATGCCTGCGCGCTGCCGTTCGAGGCGGCGAGCTTCGACCATGCGCTGTCGATGCTGGTCCTGCAGTTCGTGCCGCGCGCCGCCGACGCCGTGCGCGAGATGCGGCGCGTCACGCGGCCGGGCGGCATCGTCGCCGCCGCGACCTGGGATTCGCGCAGCCTCGTCATGGTGCGCCTTGTGTTCGACACCGCCGCCGTGATCGATGCCGAGGCCAACACGCGCCGCGCCAGGTTCGGCGTGCGGCCGTTGACGCGGCCGGGTGAACTCGCGCAGGCGTGGCGCGACGCCGGTCTGGCCGACGTCGTGGACGGCACGCTCACCATCCGCATGGACTTCGCCTCGTTCGCCGATTTCTGGGCGCCGTGCGAAGGCCGCGACGGCCCGATCGCCGACTATGTCGGCACGCTCGACGCGACGGCCAGGGCGAAGCTGCGCGAGCTGGTGAGCCGCGCCTATCTCGACGGCGACGCCGACGGCCCGCGCTCCTACGCCGCCACGGCCTGGGCGGTGCGTGGCCGGGTGCCGGGGTGAGCGATGGCCGACCCGGGACACCGGTCGGCGTCGAATTCCACGGCGAGGCTCTAGCCGCGCCAGCCCGAGAAGAACAGCGCCGCGGCGAAGAAGGCCACGGCGAGCAGCAGCGTCCACCAGGCGAAGGCGACATGCGGCTCGAGCACGGCGGAGGAGGGATTGGCGGGATCGAAATGGACCGTCACCGTGCGGCCGGCGGGATAGCGCGCGACCGTCGCCTCGGCGCGGGCCTGCGCGCCCGCGACGTCGGCACCGAACGCAAGACGCGTGCCGTGATAATCGCGGTCCTGGACGCGGTAGCTGTACTCGACCACGGGCGACCAGACGGTGACCGTCTGTCCCTGCCCGCGCGAGGCGAGGATGCGGTGAGGCTCGGCGACGCTCGACAAAATCGTTCCGGTCGCGGTCGGCCAGCGCGCCGCCGCCATCGCCGTGCGCAGGTTGGCGACGAGGAACAGCGACATCACCAGCCCGGCGGCGGCGAAGAACAGCACGCCCGGGACGACCGCGCCGGGCGGAAATTGTGGCTGCAGCCAGTCGATGATCGCACTGGCCCGGGTGAAGGCGACGACGATGGCGAGCCCCAGCAGGATCACTGTCGCGGCGATGCCGTACACGATCGCCGCCGGCGCTGGCGGATCGCGCTCGATCACCGCCTCCTCCGGCTTGTCGGGGTTATAGAAGACCGGTCCGGTGCGCCCGACCTTGTAGCGTTCGAGCGCTGCCTCGGCTTGCGGGCTGCCGGCGGGGATCTCGCCGATGCCGATGCGATTGCCGCGGTATTCGACGCCGCCGACAGAGAAGACGTATTCGACGTCCGGCACGTTGCCGACTGTCGTCGCTTCGCCGGCGTGGCGCTGCCGGACGGCGCGCATCGTGGAGCGCACGATGCGCCCTTGCGCCGACGGCCAATGGGCGGCCCGCCGCACCTGCTGCATCTTGTAGACGGCGAGGCCCGCGATCGCGCCGGGAATGGCCATGGCAAACAGCGCCATCAGCAGCCATCCCGGCATGACCAGGGGCGAGATCACGAAGGCGAGGGCGGCGAAGGCGGCGAAGAGCACCGTCCGGCGCGAGCGATCGGCGCCCGCAGGCCAGTCGCGCCAGCCGATCCCGAGCAGGGCGAGGCCGGCCAGCGCGAGCACCGGCGTGCCCCAGGCCAGCACGGTCCCGACAGCGCCGGTGGTCGGACCCGCCGCGGGATAGGCCCGCTGCCGTACGCGGACATCGAGCCGGCCGGGGCCTTCGGCGTCGAAGGCGGTGACGATGGCTTGCGAGAGCGCCTGGGCGGCAGCGATCGCCTCGGCGCGCGACGGTCCCGGCACATGGACGGCGCTGTCGCGGATCTGCCTGAGACCGGGGATCAGTTCGAGCGTCGCCCCGCCCGGCCGCGCGGCTTGTGCCGACGCGAAGGCGCGCTGGATGCGCGCGTCGTCGCGCTCGCTTCGCGTGGTGAGCTCGATCGTCGCCGTGTAGGAGGTGGCGAACCAGGACGAAACGAAGTCCCGCTTCGCCCAGAGCAGCAGGGCAAGCAGCACCAGCACCGCCCCCGCCGCGGCCTGGCGCAATTGCGGTGCGGCGTTGCCGCCTTCGGTCCCCGTCCGGCCCGGAGCTGCCGTCACGTCCGCATCCTGAGCATCATGCGCAGGAGCCGCATGGGCCGGCCGGCGTAGGGCGGCTGGAGCAAGAGCTGGATGGGCGAGACGGGCCCCTGGTAGAAGACCGGGCGCAGCTTCGAGAATGTCAGGAAGCCCTCGCGGCCGTGATAGTGGCCCATGCCGCTCGCCCCGACGCCGCCGAATGGCAGGTCGTGCTGGCCGACATGCAGCAGCGCCTCGTTGACCGACACGCCGCCCGACATCACGTGCGCTATATAGAAGTCGCGCAGGGTCGAATCGTAGGTGAAGGGATAGAGCGCGAGCGGCCGATCGCGCGCATTGATGTAGTCGGCCACCTCCTGCCGGTTCGTGTAGGTCTTGACCGGCAGGATCGGGCCGAAGATCTCGCGCTGCATCACGATCATGTCGTCGCCGGGATCGAGCACCAGATGCGGCGGGAACTTGCGCCGGCTCGCATCGGGCGTCTGGCCCTCGGCGAGGTTTATGAGTCGCGCGCCCTTGGCCCGCGCGTCGGCGAGCGTTGCCTGCAGGCGGTCGAAGGCGCGCTGGTCGATGATCGAGGTGAAGTCCGGTCCGTTGATGTCGGGGAAGCGTTGCCGAAAGATCCTGACGCAGTGCGCCGCGAATTCGTCCTCCTTGCCCTTCGGCACGAAGGCGTAGTCGACGTTGGTGCAGATCTGGCCCGCGTTCAGCATCTTCACCCAGAGGATGCGCCGGGCCGCCGTCTCGATCGGGAAGTCGGGCGCCACGATCGCCGGCGCCTTGCCGCCCAGCTCCAGCGTCACCGGGGTCAG
>NZ_DATBFE010000179.1:0-29837 GCF_036558665.1 Reyranella sp.
GAGCGCGAGCTGCAGGCCGACCTGGCGCCGATCGAGATCGTGCCGCAGGACATGACGCGCGTGTTCCTGAACCTGATCGGCAACGGCTTCTACGCCGTGACCGAGCGACGGCGACGGGACGGCGAAGCCTTCCGGCCGGCGCTCCGGGTGCGCACGCGAGAGCTGGGCGACGCGGTCGAGATCACCGTCCGCGACAACGGCGTCGGCATCTCGCCCAAGCATCGCGCCCGGCTCTTCCAGCCCTTCTTCACCACCAAGCCGACCGGCGAAGGCACTGGGCTCGGCCTCTCGATCAGCTACGACATCGTCACCCAGCAGCATGGCGGCACGATCACGGTCGACAGCGAGCCGGGGCGGTTCACGGAGTTCAGGATCAGCTTGCCACGGCGCGACACCAACCGCGCGGTGGGTCGCTGACTGGCTGAAAAAAGGGGAGGCCCGACATGCGACGTCGCACGATGCTGGCCGGCGCGGCGATCACGTCCGCGGCGGTGGCGGGGGGTGTTTCCGGGCCCGCCCTGTCGCAGGGCATCCGTCAACTGAAGATGGTGACGTCCTGGCCGGCCGACCTGCCCGGCCTGCAAACCAGCGCCACCCGGCTGGCGCGAACCATCGACGAGGCGACCGGCGGCCGCCTCAGGATCGAGATCTTCCCCGCCGACGCCCTCGTCCGGCCTCTCGAGGTCTTCGACGCGGTGAGCGCAGGCGTCGCCGACATGTATCATTCGGCCGAGAACTACTTCGAGACCAAGTCGTTCGGCTTCAACTTCTTCGCCGCAATACCCTTTGGCTTCACCGCCGACGAGCTCTTCGCCTGGGTCCAGTACGGCGGCGGCCAGGAGCTGTGGGACGACCTCAGCGGCCGGTTCAACGTCAAGCCGCTTCTCTGCCTCAACAGCGGCTGCCAGATGGGCGGCTGGTTCGTCCGCGAGATGGTCTCGGTCGAATCGTTCAAGGGTCTGCGTTATCGCATGCCCGGTCCCGGAGGCGAGGTCCTTCGCCGGCTGGGCGCCATCGTCGTGCTTCTGCCCGGCGGCGAGATCGTTCCCGCGCTGAAGTCCGGCGCGATCGATGCCAGCGAATGGATCGGCCCCTGGCTCGACATGGCGATCGGTCTGCACCAAGCCGTGCCATACTACTGCTATCCGGGGTTCCACGAGCCGGGGACCGGATTCTCGCTCGGCATCAACCGGGGTGTATGGGACAGCCTCGCCGTCAGCGACCGGCGCATCATCGAGGCCGTGGCCGCCGCCGAGTACGCGCGATCACTGGCCGAATTCAATGCCAACAACGCGGCCGCTCTCGTCAGGCTGCGCAAGGACAGCGCCGTCAGGATCGTCAAGTTCGATGACACCCTGCTGAAGGAGCTTCATCGCCTCAGCCGGGACGTCGTCGCCGAAGCGGGCGCGAGCGACGATATCTCGAAGAAGATCTATGCAAGCTACCAGGCCTTCCGCGGTCCGGTTGTGGCCTGGAGCGATATCGGGGAGCACGCGTATCTGAATGCGCGCTCGCTGTCGTGACCGCTTGCCTGCGCCCTTCCGAAGCGGCGCCTGAAGGACATGCCTTTGGTACTGAACCTAGTCGGCGGTCGACCGGGCACCTCGCGCGAACGCGACCACCGGTCGCCGTCGATCCGGCCGGTGGCGGGCCTTCGGCAGGTGCTCTTGCAGCCACGCGGCGCCCCACCTCTCGATGTCGGTGACGGGATCGTCGCCGGGGAAGTCGAGGATGAGGCTCATCTCGATGGCGAAGGTGAAGATGTCCTTGGAGGCGATGGGATCGAGACGGCTGCGCGCCTCCAGCACGGCATGGACCGCCGCTTGTGCTTCGTTCCGGGTCAGCATGTTTTCTTCTTGGCGACTGCGCGCGCTTTGCCAAAGCGCCGTTGCGCGACCTTACGACCGACGAACGGAAACCCACTTCTGGTTCATCCGCCGTGCTCCATATCTTGGCGTCCGCGAAGCTTTTCGCCGCAATCCCTTGCTGGCAACAACCCTTACCGAAAATGTGTTCAATCAGTGATTGATGCGCGCGCCTTCTGGCGTTAAAGCGTCGCCTATTGTGGGGATGGGAATTCTTTTGGGGCTTTCACAATGGGTCGTCAATTCGAGCTGACGCATCGGGGGCGAGCGTTGGCGGTACGTGTACGCCCGATCGACGATGCCTGGGAACTTTGGCTTTACGAAAACGGACGCGAGCTCGCACTGGCGGACGTGCTGTCCATCGATGACGCCACGCTGGCACGCCGCAACGGCTCGGCCGATCCGGTCGCCGACGCCGTGAGCCGCATCCGCATCCGCCTCGACGCGGGCGAGATCCGCCTGCCCTCCTGACGAGCGCTCGCCCTCTCCACCGTCACCCCGTTACGTTCGATACTCTTTCGCCTGCGGCCGCAGTCCCTGCGATGGGGCGCACCGGAACATGCGAAGCGCGCTCATGCGCGAAGCGGCGTGGCGAGGCCGAGCAGCGCCTCGATCCGCCGCCGCATCTCGTGGAAGAAGAAGGGCTTTGCGAGAAACGGAAAATCCGGATCGACCCTGGCGCTGCGCCCCGAGGTCAGCAGGATCTTGATCGCAGGGTAGCCGTGCCGGATCAGAACCGCGAGCTCGTCGCCGTTCATGCCGCCCGGCAGATTGATGTCGCTGAAGACCAGCGCCACCGAGTCGTTCTCGTGAAGGATGCGGATGGCTTCGCTGCTGTCGGCCGCGCCGATCGCGGCGAAGCCTGCATCGTGCAGCGAATCGCAGACCGCCATTCGCAGCAGCGGTTCGTCCTCGACCACGAGGATCGTCGCACGCGCCGCACCCGGCTCCCCTGCCGGTGTCGCTTCTTTCATTGGCCTACCAACTGTCGTCAATCCAGTAGGAAAGCCGGGCCGCTGATGGCCCGAGCCGGTGAACCACCGAGCGGCCTCACCATGGCGTTGTTCGACGGACATGGCCAGCCGCTTCAGTCTCTTCGCGCCAAATTGAACGACCCATTCCCGTCGTGGGTGCCGGAAACTCGCGCAATTTTGATGGCATTGCCGTCTTCGCCGCGACGCGAGGGCTTGCACGGAACCGTTTCCCCTGCATCTAGAGAAGCGGGCGCCGTCCAGCGTTGCGGGCGACGATGAAGATCGAGATACGCACGGCGGGCCATGCCGACTTTCCCGCCGTGGCCCAGATTTTTCGCCAGTCACGGGTGATCGAGCACGAGATCGGCCGGCCTCCGGAATTGCCGAGCGATGCTCCTGGACGTTTGCGCCTCGACACCCTCCCCGCAGGCACCACCCTGATCGCGGTGGCGGACGGCGAGACGATCGGCTTCGTGAGCTTCGATCGCGGCGAGATCGCACTCCTCTACGTGGCGCCGAGGCATTTCCGCAAGGGAGCGGGCCGCGCGCTCCTGCGCGCCGCTCTCGATCGGATGGGCGAAGGCGAGATCACGGTCCGATGCTACGAGCGCAACGGACCGGCGCGGCGCCTCTACGAGGACGGCGGCTTCACGCTCGCCGACGCGGCCGACGGCGATTGCCGCTACGAACGGCGCGGCCCTCCGGCCGATCCGCCGCTCGAGGGCTGAGGCGCACAGGCACAGTTTTGTCGCGCCGAAGTCGCTGAAATGGCTCGCGCCCGGGCGCAAGGATCGGCCGGGGTGTGGGAGCAGAGCCATGCTTGTCGTGCGCAGGAGTCTGGCCGTCGCCGGCGCCATCGCCGCGCTTCTCGCGCCGGCGCTGTCGGCCGCCGAGGAGACCGGCACCGCCGCCTGGGGCACGGTCGGCGGCTGGCAGATCCGGGTCGACCGCAGCATCGGCAACGGCTGCTTCGCCGCCCAGGGCTATACCGACGGCACGGTGGTGCGGCTGGGCTTCGACATGAACCGGCGCGTGATCTACCTCGTGTTCGGCAAGGAAGCGTGGCGCTCGATCGAGCCGGGCAAGCTCTACCACGTCGATTTCGTGTTCGACGGCGTGGCCCGCTACGGCGGCGACCTGCGCGGCGTGCGGCTCGGCGGCAACGTCTTCCTCGACGCCGACAATCTGAGCGTCGCCTTCACCCGCGACTTCATGGAGCGGACCGAGTTGCGCGTCTACTATCGCGGCGTGCTGATCAACCACCTGTCGCTGCGCAACACCTACGCCGCGATCGGCGAGGTCATCCACTGCCAGCAGGAGATCGCCGGCAGCGGCGATGGTGGTGCCGGCGCGGCGCCCTACCGCAACGCCGGCGATCCGTTCAGGCGCTGAGCGTGCCCGCCGCCCGGCGCGGCCGCGGCCCGGCCCCGCCCTCGGTCAGCGGCCGATCTGCCGGCTGATCCCGTTCTCCTGCCGGTTCAGCGCGTGCTGCTCGCCGCGGGTGATGTGCCCGCCGTTCCACCGCGCCAGGCGGCGCTCCTCGTGGCGGACCCGCCGGTCCTCGCGGTGAAGCTGCCGCGCCTGACCGCGTGTCAGCTCGCCTTCACGATACTCGTGATTGATCCGCCGGTGCTGGTTCTCGAGCCGGTCGTTCACCTGGTCGCGGCGCGGATGGTTCTGCTCCCACTGCGTCTCGGCGAAGGCGCTGCCGGCGACGCCAATGGCGAGGGTGCCGGCAAGGATGGCGATGACGGCTTTGGCAAGTCTCCGGGTAATCATGGATCCTCCTTGGTAAGGCCTGGCGCGGCGGAGACGGGTGGGAGATCGGACCGCCTGCTTGGGGGATACGCGGCCGGCGTCGGCCGTATCCCCGCCGACATGCCGGACCGTGGACGAAATCGGCGCCCTGGATTAAAAGCGAACGCCATGCCGACCAGCGGATTTTCCTGCCCCGGCGCGAAGGATCGTCGGGACTAGCCAGTGCCGATCTACATGGAGATTTCGCGGCTGCACCGGACCGTGACCATCGTCGCCCGCGGCAAGATCGCGCCCGAGGAGGTGCGCGGCATGGCCCAGCAGCTCGCCGATGCCCGTGTCCGCCCATTCGCCAAGGTGGTCGATGTCGCGAGCGCGACGTCCGAGCTCACGCCCGAGCAGATCGCCCGCGTCGCAGAGCTGCTGCGCGGCGACGGCAGCGACAAGCGCGGCCCCGTCGCCTTCATCGTCGATCCGGATCGCGGCACCTTCGCCCAGGCCTTCGCCCGGCAGACCGAGGAGGAAGGGCCGATCAACCTCTTCAAGAGCCTGCACGAGGCCCGCGCCTGGCTGCTCAGGATCCAGCACGGACCGTCGGCCGAGACGCCGGCGGCGGCTGCACGGCAGGACCAGTCGCCGTGGTCCGATCCGCAGCGCCGCGGCATGCTGCTGCGCGGCGGGCGCCGGCGCGGCGTCACCGTCCGGTCGCTGGCCGGCGCCTGAGCCGCCCTCGTCGGGCAGAAAAGACCCCGCCGCACGAGGGCACGGCGGGGCAAGTCTCTCCTCCCACGATTGGGGACCCCATGATCGTAAGGGTCGCGGCGAACCACACCCAAGGTCGCCGCCGGCACAAGCTGCCCGCGACGGCGCCGCGAAGCCAGTGACCACCCGGCCACGCGCGCGGGCAAAGCTGTGGCGACCCGCGGCCCGGCCGCCTTGGCCGGCGGCGTCGACCCTGCGACATCGATCCTGCGACACCGGGCGGGCAACAAATTTTGCCGTCCCTGCAACCAAAGCGCGGCCGCGCGGCGTTGATGAGCCGCTAGCAGAGGAGTGTCCGATGACTTACCTGGAACTTGCTCCGGCGATTACGGCCATTCGTTCGCGTCCCGAGGAGTTTGAATTCTCCAACAATTCGCTTCATCACCTGAGCAGTCGGCACCGGTTCCGCTTCCTGAATGACGACGAGGTTCAGATCGACGCCGTCTGCGACTGCGCGACCCTGCGCGCCTCGCCGGAGCAGTCCCGGGCCTTCCACGCCGCCTACAAGGAATGGCATGCCTCCTATTGGCGGCCGCTGGAGATCAATCGCGAGTTCGCCTCGCACTTCGCCCCACCCTCGCTGTGGCGGCGGGCCGCCATCTGGCTGCTGAGGAGCCTGCTGTCGCGGCCGCAGTCTGCGAAGGCGCGCACCGTCCACGCGGCCCTGCCACTGCAGCCGGTCGGCTGAACCTAGGCGGCGGCGCCGGACGCTCGTTCGCGAGCGGGAAGTGCGCCCTCGAAGGGCGCGCCTCCCGGCGGGTCGTTTTGTGCTAGGCTTCGGACGCCGCACAGGAGGCCCGTATGGACCGACAGACGTTCGAGACCGAGCTCAAGCGCGAGGGCTACGAGGTGAGGACCAACACCACGCCCGGCGCCAAGGTCAACCCCGAGCACAGCCATCCCTTCGACGTGAAAGCGATGGTGCTCGAAGGCGCCCTCACGCTCACCTGGAACGGCAAGACCCGGACCTTCAAGCCGGGCGACACCTTCGGCATGGCGCGCGGCTGCCCCCACTTCGAGAGCTACGGCCCCGACGGCGCGGTGATCCTGTTCGGCCGCAAGATGTGATCCAGCGCAACCGGTTCCTTCCTTCGAGGGGACCGGCCCATCACGAGGATGAGATGCCGTACACCGACGCGGCGCAGACGAGAGACGGGCTGCGGCGGCGCGCATCGATGGCGGCATCAAGGAGGCCGCTTCCGGTATTCTCAAGCTTGCGCCGGACGCGCCGGATTGAGAGGTCGGAGCGCGAGCATGATCGCCAGGGTCGCGGCCGCCAGTCCAAGCCCTGCTAGGGCGACGGCTCTGATCATTGCGTTCCGTGACGGCGCCTGATAGGCGGCGGCCGGCATGTCGACGATCACTTTCCAGTCGAGCCCCGGAACGGCGGCGGACGTGGAAAGCACCGGCGTTGCCCGACCCTGCGGATGGAAGGATCGGCCCTCGACGAGATCGACCGAAGGACCGGCCAGAGCGGCGGCGACCTGCGGCTGGCCCGTCAGATCGGGCTGGCCCAGCACCAGCTTGATGTCGCGATGCGCGACAAGCCGGCCCTTGCCGTCGACGACATACGCATGGCCGCCATCGTTCGTCGCCATCCCGTTGATCGTGTCCCACACCGGCTTGAGGTTGACCTCGGCGATGGTGACGCCGCCCGGCCATCCTCTATGGGAAAGCGCCATGGTCAGGTAGGGCTCGCTCGCCTTCCGGAAGTAGAGTGGACCGATATAGAGGTGCCTGGCCTTCGTCGCCGTGAAGGCCGGCTCGCCCGACCGGTCGGCTCCGCTGCCGACCACGTCCACGGCGAGTCGGCTCACGGCCAGTTGCTCACGACCCTCGTTGTCGATCTGGGCCAGAAGCGTGATGGCGGGCACCTGGCGCAAGAGGCGCACATAGTCGAAGCGGCGTTGCTCGACCGGCCGCGTGGCAAACTGCGGATACGCGACCCAGCCGAGCTGGTGCTCGAGTTCGCCGAAGAAGGAGGCGATGCGCTGGGCGGCGGCTTCGGCCTTGCCGCGCTGGGCGCTCGCCATCAGCGCTTCGGTCTGGCGCCAGGAGTTCCAGACCCCGACCGCGCCGTTGACCAGGAGCGCGCTGCAGACCAGCAGCAGCGCCGGCAGGGCGAACCTGCGGACGGTGAATTGGAGCATGGCCACGGCTCTCTCCCGCAAATCGAGGGCGACAAGGCAAGCGACACCGGTCTCGGCCAGACGCGCGCCCGGATCGACTGCGCGCGCAAACAGCATCACGTTGATGGTGCTGGCGACGTAACGAACATCCGACACCGCGCGCGCGGCAATCGTGGCCGCGGGCGCGGTACCCAGGCGCTCCTGCCACTGCCGACGGGTGCGGATATACTGCTCGGACAGATCACCCAGCCGGCAATCGTCGGCCTGCGTGCCGAGGCACGCGGCGGCGAACGCTTCGATCCGGCGAGAAGGCCGTGCATCCACCATTCCGCGCTCCCTCTCAGGCCCCCTGCGGCGCATAGCTGCCGGAGCGCAGGCCATCGAGGATGCGCAGGGCTCCCCGCAGTTCGCGCGCGCCGGTGCCGGTGAGATTATAGAAGCGCTTGGGCCGGTCGCCACGCTCGGGGGTGGCCTCGCCGTCGCGATGGCGGATGAGTTGCCGGCGCTCCAGGCGCGCGAGCACGGTATAGAGCACACCCAGCGTAAGGGCGTGGCCGTGCGCCTTCATCTCGTCCTGGATCGACAGAGCATAGGCCCGCCGGCCAGCCCGGGCGATCGCCAACATTACCAGCTGCTCATTCGCCGTCAGCACGCCAACCTCCGACCCGATGACATTCTATGATTTAGATTCTACAATATAGAACCAGTGGATCGAGTCAAGGGCCATGCCGTGGTAGCGGCTGCTTGCAGGAGCGCGAGGGAGAACGCACATGAATCGACCGATGCTCACCGTAAAGGCAGGCATTGCTGCTGCGCTGCTGGCGCTCGCTTTGCCGGATGCGGCGCGGGCCGGCCAGTTCGTCGAGTTCGACAACGGCGCCGAGGGATCGGTGCACGTGAGACTCGCCGCCTATCTCGCGCTGCCGCGTAGCGCCGGCCCGCATCCGGCGGTCGTGCTGCTGCACGGCTGCGGCGGCTTCCACGCCCAGATGCTGTCGTGGGCCGATCGGCTGAGCCGCTGGGGCTATGTCGCGCTCGCCGTCGACAGCTTCGGCCCGCGCGGCATCAGCGTTCGCTGCGGCGGCTTCGGCGAGCAGCCGGCCGACAGCTACGCGGCACTCCACTATCTCGCAACCAGGCCGTTCGTCGACACCACGCGGGTCGCGGTCATGGGCTTCTCGATGGGTGGGATTTCCGTCCTCAGGGACCTCGAGCGCGGCCGGCCGGTAGCCCTGCAGCCGCAGGAATTCCGCGCCGGCATCGCCTTCTATCCCGACTGCGCCGGCTCCTCCGGCTTCATGACGGCGCCGGTGCTGCTGCTGATCGGGCAAGCGGACGACTGGACGCCGGCATCGGCGTGCGAGGCGATGGTGGCCGGCAAAGGCGACATCGGCATCTCGCGCCAACCCGGCGACCGCTCGGCGGTGCAGCTCGTCGTCTATCCCGGCGCATATCACGCCTTCGATGTCGTCGATCTCAGTCTCTTCCCCTCGCAGGCCGTTACCTTTCTGGGTCATCGCCTCGAATACAACGAGGCGGTGACGAAGGACGCGATCGAACACGTCCGCCGCTTTCTCGAACACACACTCGCGGCGCCTTAGGCGGAACCGCCCGTTTCGCCGAGCCCCGCCTTCGCCAGACCCTCGCACAGCTTGGCGAACTCGCGCTCCGACACGATGCTGCGGCGGCGGTCGGGGAAGTAGCCCGGATTCGTGATCAACGGCGCGTGCGGATCGATGCGATCGACGATTCGAGCGGCGCCAACGCCTCCGGCGGCCGGTCGAGAACCAGCAGCGCGCCGCACAGGCTGCAAGCTGGGAAGATGGCCCGGAGGGCCGGAGGGGTCATGGGCATCGGAGCCGATATTCATGACTCCTCTGCCGGCTTCGCGGGCTCCTCCCCATCGCGAGTCCGCGATGGGGAGGAGCAGCCCGCTCGTGTTCGACTAGGACAAGACCCATAAAGTCTGCTCCGCCGTGTCTGCTTCCGGTCGGAATCCCCACATCAAGAGTCGACATACCGGCATCTCACTCGATCACCTCATCGGCGCGGGCGAGTATGATCGGAGGCAGCGCTATACCAAGCTCGCGAGCGGTGCGCTTGTTGACGGACAATTCGAAACGGGTCGGCTGCTCGATCGGAAGATCGGCGGGCTTGGTGCCGCCGGCGATGCGGGAGATGTAGTCGGCAACCTGGCGGTAGGCGTCGTCGAGGCGGACGCCGTAGCTAATGAGCGCACCGGCCTCGACAAATTCACGCTGCGGCGCGATCAGCGGTATTCGGCGCTCCAGGGCCATGCGGCAGATCATATCGCGGTAGAGGCGCATGAAGGGCGAGCCCGGCAATAGCGTTGGTGGCGATCCAAAGCTTTGGATGCGCTGGAACGCGGATCCGAAGGTATCGGTCCAGGAGCATTCGATGGCCGTGTCGCAGAGCAACTGAGCGTCCAGGCCAAGCGATCGCGCCGCCCTCAGCGCCGCCTCGGCCTGCTGCCGCACGGCTTGATCAATCCATACAATCAGCCGGCGGTTGCCCGGGAACAGTTCATGCGCAAGTTCGACTTGCTTCGTGGCGACCTCCGGTTGGCGGATGTACACGCCGGTGAGATTTCCCGCAGGTCGCGCGAGGCTTTCGACGTAGCCGGCTTCAAGAGGGTCGTAGTCGGTGGCGAGCATGACAATCGGCACGCGACCAGCGGCTGCGACGCGAGCGGCAAGCAGGGGTATGTCGCTGCCCATGGCCAACAGCAGGTCGGCGCCGCGCCTGACGAAGGCCTTATACGCCCCGAGGACGTCCTGAGAGTCGGGCGCGAGGACGAAGTCCACCTCCAGGTTGCGTCCTTCCACATAGCCGAGTTCGCCGAGTCGCTCGAACAGGGCCGTGAAGCCGGTGGCCCTGTCGTTCCGGCTTCCGCCTGGGCTTGCGCAGCCGATCCGCAATTTCGGCTTCGGCTGCGCCCGCACGCCGATGAGCGGCGCGGCCGTGATGCCCGCAAAGAACAGCATCTTCTGAAACCGGCGCCGTTTCATACGATCACCGTGTCTGCGATGCGCCAAACTCTGCCAACCTCGACCGTCGAACTTAGGCCTAATCCTCGAATGCGTATAGGCGTCCGGCGGCGGAAACCAGATCATGCGAATGCGAGTTGGCAGCCTGCTCAGAACAAGTCTGCTTAGGGTCAGCCGCTGACAAACGGCTCAGCGTGGGGCAATGTCCGGAAGCGCCCGGAAGCAGAAGCAAAGAAGCACGCTCTATCGGGTTTCGGCCCTAGTCGCCGATCCGGGCAAGCAAGGTGAATTCCGCCAGTCCGTAGTTCGCCACGACCTCCGTGGTGCAGTCGAGCTCCTTCACGCAGAAGGCGGTCCAGCGCCGCGGCGTCGAATGGTAGAGACCGGCAACGGGCGGCTGTCCGCGCTTGCGGCGCAGGAAATTGACGGCAAAGCCCTTGCCGCTGCGGCGGCGCAGGTCGCCGAGGATCGACTCGACGTATCTTTCCCAACGGTCGACCGGACTGTCCAACCTGACATTGAAGACGCCGCTGGCCAGCGAGTAGTCGGCGCGCCGCGGACACTTCGCGCCGACGCTGAACCGGGCATCCGGTTTCGCCGACCAGAGCGACCTCGCCGCTCCGATCATCGCGGGCGAGACGTCGACGCCGTGATAGTCGATCGCGGCGTCGGGAAATCTCTCGGCCAGCAAGGCAAGCAGCGCCCCGTAGCCGCAACCGAAGTCGTTGAGGCTCGACGGCCTGCCGAGGTCGCAAACCTTCAGGAGCTGGACGAGCCTCAGGTACTGCGTCGCCGTGCATTGCCAGTCGACGCCCCGCGCCGTGGGTCCATGCCGTTCGAGGACGCGCGAGTAGTATGCCTCGACGCTGTCCCGGATCTCGCGCAGGGGCCGGTTGCCGCCTGCGACGCCGGCGGTCACGTCACCGGCGCCGAGATGATCAGGTACTGCCTCCTCGAGAAGACCAGCGGCGCTCCGGTGCTCACCAGGACGCCGCGGTTCTCCTGGACCGAATGGTGCGTGAAATGCACCGGCTTCGCGCCGGGCGACAGGAGATTCGTCCTGAGCACGCTGCGGATGCGGTTGTGGCCGTTCACTCCCGCCCGATCGGAAGGCACTCGCCGCAGATTGGCCAGGAACGTGAACCAGCCGCGGCGTGCGGCGGGGTCCGACGGCGCCAGATTGAGGAGCGCCGCGGCGCTCATCAGCGTGTGACTGTTGGAGAACATCGCGAACTCTCGTTGCAGGGCGATCATCTCCTTCAGCGGATCGCCCGGCGAGAAACGAAAATTCAGCTCGGCTTGAATGTCGCCGACGTACCTGTCCAGCATAAGCTTGCCCATGCTGCCCTCCCCGCAGAGTTGATAGGTCATGGATGATCTGGCGAGACGCGGTACCAAGCGTTGACGCGGCTCCGAAGCTGCGCAGGCAACCCCTGCTCGCCGGCATGTGCGGCGCGGAGCCACGAGCAGATCCGGCCAGCTTACTCCCGTACCCGTTGAGTTGCCAGTTCGGGGTCGAGTGATAGACTCCCGGCATGCTGTGCGGGACGTGTCATCGCGACAACGCCGCTGACGCCAGTTTCTGTGTAGCCTGTGGTTCGGCGTTGGTGCTCGTTTGCGCTCAATGCGGACGTCGCAATGCCCTGGCGACGACGGCGTGCCTCGCCTGTGGCGCGAGCCTCGAGCCTCAGCGCGGACAAGCGCTGCGCCCGGCGGTGCCGCCGCTGCCGCAGACGATCCTGACCAGCCGCGCGGCACGCGAGGGCGAGCGCAAGCATCTGACGGTGCTGATCGCCGACATCGCCGGTTCGACGGCACTGATCGATCAGCTCAGCGCCGAGCAGGCCGCCGAGCGCATCGGCGTCATCGTCGCGGCGATGCGCGAGGCGGTGACACGCTTCGAAGGCACGGTGAACAAGCTGCAGGGCGACGGCATCGTGGCATTGTTCGGCGCTCCCATCCCGCAGGAGGATCACGCCGTGCGCGCCTGCTGCGCCGGCCTCGCGATGATCGAGAACGTCCTTCGCATCAACGACGCGCCGCCGATCCGCGTCGGCATCAGCACCGGCGAAGTGGTCGTGCGCGCCATATCGACCGACATATCGCAGCAGTACGAGGCGATGGGCATGACCGTCCACATCGCCGCGCGCCTGGAGCAGGAAGCGCCCAATTGCGGCGTGCTGATCAGCGACGCCACCCTGACGGCCGCCTCGGGCCTGGTCGATGTCCAGAGTCTCGGCGACAGGCAGTTGCGCGGGCTGTCCGGGAAGACGTCGCTCCATCTCCTCCGGAAGATCCGGCCCGCGGTCGCCAGCCAGCAATTCCGCGGCGGCCAGAAGCTCAGCCCGTTCGTCGGTCGCGACCTCGAATACCAGGCCCTGGAGCGGGCGCTCGACGCGGCCGTCGGGGGCGACTCGCCCGTCGTGTGCGTCGTCGGCGAGGCCGGCAGCGGCAAGAGCCGGCTGATCTTCGAGTTCCTCGAAAGATGCAGGATGCTCGGCCGTCCGATCCTCGAGGCGCGGGCGACCGGTCACGGTCGCGCGACGCCGTTGCGGCCGATCCTCGAACTGATCCGCACCTACTTCGGAATCGAGGAGACGACGTCGCGGGACGCCGCGGTCCTCCAGATCCGCGAGACGCTGCACCTGCATGGTCTCGACGACGGCCTGCCGCTGCTTCTCGACTTCCTCGATCTTCCCGTCGACCGCGCCCTTCTGCCCGCCGACGTCTCGCTCCGGCGCCTTCGACTGGTCGACACCATTCGACGCCTGGCGCGCGCCCTCGCGCTGGCGCAACCGGCCGTCTTCGTCCTGGAGGATCTCCATTGGCTCGATACGGCGAGCGAGCCGTTCGTCGACGCCCTGACCGACAGCATCGCCGGCACCACCACCTTGATGGTCGTCAGTTTCAGGCCCGATTGCAAAAAGATGGAGTGGATGGATCGCCCGCAATGCAGGCGCATCGCGCTGGGACCCCTGCCTGCCGGCGCCATAGAAACGATCCTGCAGAGCGGCCTCGGCGGCGGCCTGAACGGCGGATCGGGCGCCGACCGATCGCTGCAGACCCTGCGCCGGCAGATCGTCGAACGGGCCGACGGCAATCCCTTCTTCGCCGAGGAACTGATGCGATCCGCCGTCGAGCGCGTCAGGCGGTCCGATCTTCCAGGCGCTTCCGGCGCCGGCGGGTCGATCGCCGACATCGCCTTGCCCTCGACCGTCGAGTCGGTGCTCGGATCGCGTATCGACAACCTGTCGGAAGCCGACAAGCTGTTGCTGCAGGCGGCTTCGGTCGTGGGACGGGAATTCGCTCTCCCGATCGTCGCCGAGATCGCGGCCCTGCCGATCGAGCAGGCGCGGGCCTCGTCGCGGCGGCTGGTGGCGGCGGAGATGCTTTATGAACGTCTCGATATCCAGCGCAACGATTTCGGCTTTCGCCATCCGCTCGTCCAGGAGGCGGCTTACGGGTCGCTGCTCGGCGATCAGCGGCGCCGTTATCATCGCGGCACCGCCAGCGCACTGGGCCTGAGGTTCCGCGAGCAGCTCGACGAATATTCGTCGCTGATCGCGCATCACTGGGAGCAGGGCGGCGATGCCCTGCAGGCCGCCTCGAGCCACGTGAAATCCGCGCTCTGGATCGGCGCCCGCGATCCGCGCCATGCCCTGGACACCTGGCGCACGGTTCGCCGGCTGCTGCAGGAACAGCCGCCCTCGCCCGCGGTCGACTACATGCTGATGATGGCGTGCGGGCAGATGGTCAACTACGCGTGGTGGCAGGGCAGCGACGCCACCGACATCGAGCCGGTCTTCGAGCAGGCGATCGCGCTCGCGCACAAGCTCAAGGACATGCGCGCGGCTGCTTTGATCACGATGGCCTTCGGCCGCGTTCTCGTCGTCGCCGGCTCGGCCGACGACTATGTGGCGAAGGTCGTGGAAGCGCAGAAGTTCAGCACCGAATCGCGCAATCCGAGCGTCGAGGCCATCCTCAGGGCCGTTCACAGCCACGCCCTCCTGACGGCCGGCCTTCTGCTGCCCGCGCTCGAGGCCAACACCCTGGCGCTCGACGGCGTCCATCGCATCGAGCCGACCGACCGGCAGACGCTGGGGTTCCATCCGGAGCCCTGGCTCAAGGCGCAACGCGCGCGGATCCTCATGCACCTCGGCCACTATTCGGACGCCAACAAGATCGCCGACGAGCTGATCGGCAACCGGTCCGTCGATACCGTGCATCGCGTGAACGCATTGGGGGTGAAGATCGACGTCGCGCGCCGGCTACAGGCGTCGGCCGCGGCGGAGGCCGCGCAGCTCGGCGACGTCCTGCGCGGCAATGAAACGCCTTATCTGCGCGTGCTCGGCGATCGCTATCTCGCCATCGCCCTTCTGGCGGAGGGCCGGGCGGAAGAAGCCGTCGGCCTGCTGACCCGAACCGTGGCCTATGCCCGGACGCACAGGGCGGGACTGGAACTGGAACCGCAGCTTCTGACCACGCTGGCCGAAGCGCTGACGATCACGCGGTCTCCGCTGGCCGCAAAGATCGCCGGCGAAGCGCTGGTCCTTGCCCGCCGCCGCGCCATGCGTCTTGCCGAGCTGGACGCCACGAAGCTTCTGGAGACGATCGCGATTCCATCGCCCGGGCCGGCGCCGGCCAGCGCCCATCTGTCACCCGGAGCATAGCGACCTCAGCGCATCGTCGGTGCGACGATGGCCGACGATCCTACCGGCCGGCCTCGGCGTGCGCCGCAGCCGCGGCGCGGCCCTTGGTCCGCTTGCCCTTGTCCCACAGGAAGCCGGTGAAGGCGCCGATGTCGCGCTTGGCGCCGGTGCGCGCGCAATAGTCGGCGAACTCGGCCGCCGTTACCTCGACCAGGCGCACGTCGTGCCGCGCCCCGATCAGCCGCGCGATCTCCTTTGCCTGCAGTTCGCGCCATTCCTCATGGGCTTGCGCCGGATAGAGCTTGATCAGGTCCTGCAGCGCCCGGTGTTCCGTCGCTTGTCGGACATCGGCCAGATAGCGGGTCGCCATGGAAACCCTTCGAGTGACAACGCACACAATTTGCAATCCTGCGACAAATTCTCAGAAGAGTCGATTAAGAGACTGATGCAGGCTCCTTTTTACCACGCCCCTGTTACCCGGCGGTCACAGTGGAGGAGCCGTTGGCGGTCACAGGACGCCTACGGTTTGGCCACACCGGACGTTCCCGTCCTCGGTTATCAAAAGAGACATGGATGATCCAAGACTCGCAGTCAGCCGGCCACGGCCACTGGGCGATGGCCGTTTCCTGTTTGCCGTGCTCGACGACCGGGGAACCGCACTTGCGACCGTGATCTGCCCCGACAAGCCGAGTTGCGACGCCCACATCGCCGATCTTTGCACTCTCCTTGCCGAGCAAGCCCTGACCAACTGACCGATCGTCAGCGCCCGGCTGAGGACAGATCTGCCATGCTGTTTTCGAATGCGAATCGTCCAATAATCGTATATGATTAGCTGATCATCCTCAGTGGGAACTGGAGATGCGTGCCCCGGGCGATCGGCTCGGCCGGGCGCGCAGCGCGCGGCTTCATCACCTTGCAAACTCGAGGCCTTACAACGGCAGAACCGGATGACGGGTCGCTCGCCTCTTGCGGAGAACCTGCGATGACAGTCTATGCAATCCATGTAGTGCTGATCTACGGGGCCATCCTCCTGGTCGCCGTCGGCATGCCGGCGCTGGAGGCTTTCCTGAACTGGAAATATCCGTTCACGCCCGAGCAGGAAGCGAGGCGCCGGCTGGCGACGCCCGACGCGCTCGCGTCCACCTAGACCGGGCTGGTGCCCGGCGGGGACCGCAGCCGGTGCGGCTTCCGGCTGCCGGCATCCCTACAGCCACGTCCGAAGACCGACCACGAAGCGCACTTCGTCCGCAGGAGCGCCGGCTGCACGGGCGAAGTCGGCCGTGCCGCCGAACTTGCCGTCGTAGGAGACGCCGATATAGGGCGCGAACTTGCGCGTGATTTCGTAGCGCAGCCGAAGCCCTGCATTGATATCGGAGAGGCCGGCGCCGATCGCGCGCGCCGGATCGTCCTGGGAATAAAAGTTCAGCTCGACCTTGGGCTGCAGGATCAGCCGCTGGGTGAGGAGCAGGTCGTAGCTGCCCTCGAAGCGCGCCGCCAGCCGGCCGTCGCCGCCGACATAGCCCGTGGCGGCGACATGGAAGAAGAGCGGCGCCAGCCCCTCGACGCCGAGCGCGGCCCAGCCGCGTCCGGGCCGTGAGTCGACGTCGTAGCGCGCGCCGATCTGGGCGTCGAAATAGGTGCTGACGGCGCGGCTGAAGAAGACCTGCTGCTGGCTATCCTCCAGAAGCCCGTTGGTGAGCGTCCCCTCGCTCTTGAGCCAGATCCGGTTCTCGTCCGTGCCAGCCCACGCTTCGCCCTCCCAGCGGAAGCTCTGGTCGCTGCCGAACCGGCCTTCGAGCTCGTCGAGCAGCGCGTGAAAGAAGAGATGCTGATCCATCACGGGCGCGCCGAACGGCGCTGCCGCACCCGCGTTGCCCGGCGGTGGCTGGGCGGGATCCATGTGCATCTGCGCCTGCGCCCCGACGGCGATGCCGCCGGCCAGCACCACGCCGAGCAGCATGGTCCTGGCGAAGATGCTCACGAGACCAGCACCGTGCGGAACATGCCCGCTTCCATGTGATAGAGCAGGTGGCAGTGGAACGCCCAATGACCGGGCGCATCGGCGGTGAAGACGAAGCTCATGCGCTCCGCCGGCTTCACATTGATCGTGTGCTTGAGCGGCAGGCGGTCGCCCTGGCCGTTCTCGATCTCGAACAGAAAGCCGTGCAAATGAATCGGGTGCTCCATCATCGTGTCATTGACGAGCACGAAGCGGATGCGCTCGCCCGCCACTACGCGAACGGGACCGGCCTGCGAGAACTTCTTGCCGTCGAAACCCCATAGAAAGCGCTCCATGTTGCCGGTGAGATGGAATTCGAGCGCGCGCGTGGGCGGCAAGCTCTGCCGATTCGGCCTGAGCGCGCGCAGATCGCGATAGGTGAGGTTGCGGCGGCCGTTGCCGTCGAGGCCGATGCCGGCTTCACCGAGGCGATCCTTCGTCTCCATCGCCACGTTGTCGACGCCGGGCTGGCCGGACAACGTCCCGGGATCGACGCCGTCGGCGTTGCTGGTCGGGACGCCGTCGGCCGGCTTCTGGTCGTGCGACATGGCGGCCATCATCGCCATGTGCTGCTTGCGCTCCCCCGGCGTCATCTTGCTCATGTCCATGTGACTCATGTCCATGCTGCCCATACCGCCCATGCCGTGGCTCATGCCCATGTCGGCCATGGTGCGCTGCGGCCTCGGATCGATCGGCGGGATGGCGGCGGCCAGACCTTCGCGCACCGCAAGCGTTCCGCGGGCATAGCCGCTGCGATCCTGCGCCTGGGCAAAGATGGTACAGGCGTCCTGCCTCGGCGTGACGATCACGTCGTAGGTCTCGGCGACGCCGATGCGGAACTCCTCGACCTCGACCGGCTCGACATCCGATCCGTCGGCCTGCACGACGGTCATCACGAGGCCCGGGATGCGCACGTCGAAGGTGCTCATCGACGCGCCGTTGACGAAGCGAAGACGCACCTTCTCGCCGCGCTCGTACAGCCCGGTCCAGTTCCGGGCCGGCGGCTGACCGTTCATCAGGAAGGTGTAGGTGGCGCCCGTCACGTCCATGATGTCGGTCGGGCTCATGCGCATCTTGCCCCACATCAGACGATCGTCGACCGTGGCGCCCGGTCCGTCGCGTTTGACGTCCTTTGCGAACGTGCCGAGCGTGCGCTGGTTGTAGTTGTAGTAGTCGCTCTGCTGCTTGAGGTTGGACATGACCGTCATCGGGTCCTCATCGGTCCAGTCCGACAGCATCACCACGTAATCGCGCTGGTAGGTATAGGGCTCGCGTTCCCCGGGTTCCAGGATCAGCGGGCCATAGAGGCCGGTCTGCTCCTGCATGCCGCTGTGGCTGTGATACCAGTAGGTGCCAGCCTGCCTTATCGGAAAGCGGTAGGTGAAGGTCGCGCCCGGCATGATGCCGCGAAAGGTGAGGCCGGGCACGCCGTCCATGGCGTTCGGAAGCAGGATGCCGTGCCAATGGATCGAGGTCGGCTCGCTGAGCCGGTTGGTGACGTTCAGGGTGACGGTATCGCCCTCGCGCAGGCGCAGGATCGGCCCCGGTACCGAGCCGTTGACCGTCGTCGCCGTGCGGTTGCGGCCGGTGAAGTTGACGGGCGTCGAACCGATCGTGAGATCGATGCGATCGCCGCGCAATGTCACGGGCGGCCCGGCCGCGTGCGCCCTCGCGTGCCCGGCTTGCGCCAGCCCCGTCGCCAAGGCGAGACCTTCGACGAAGCGCCGTCGTGTCAGCGTTCCAACCTTGTTCATCCCCACCTCCAGATCACGATACGCGCGATCGGCGTCGATCCCTCCGGGACTGCTTCCGCAAAATGGCGACGAGCCTGCTGCGCGCGCGGGCGAGGCGCATTTCGATGGCCTTCGGTGTGGTGTTCAGCATCTGCGCCGCTTCCTTGTGCGAAAGCCCGCTCACGACGGTGAGCAGGAGCGGCTCCTTGTAGAGCGCCGGCAGTCCGGCGATCGCGCGGTCGAGGCGGCCGAGACGTTCGGTGGCCTCGGCCTCGGCTTCGTGTTCCCGATCGCGATGCGCTGTCGACCACTGATCGGCCATCTCACGCGAGAAGGTGTGCAGGAAAAGGCGCCGGACCGTCCGTCGGCGGCCGAAGTCGCGGCACTTGTTGAGCGCGATGGTGCGCAGCCAGGGCAGGAACGGCCGCGCCGGATCGTAGCGCCGCAAGCCGCGCCATGCCGCCACGAATGTCTCCTGAAGCACGTCGTAGCTGTCGTCGACCGAGCCTACGTAGCGTCGCACGAAGGCGTGCAGGCCTCCCTTGTGCCGGCGCACGAGGAGCTCGAAAGCGGCGCGGTCGCCGGCCCTGGCGCGCGTCGCAACAGCCTCGTCGCTGTCCGGGGCGTCGGCGCTCACGAAGACCCGGCGCCGAGCGCCTCCGACACCTTGGCATCGAAATCTCGCGCCTGCGCCGGCGTCAGCACCGCCCGCATTGCCAGCACGTGCTGAATTGTCTTCTCCTGCAGCGAGCTCATCGCCACATGCAACCGCGCCACCGCATCGCGGGCCCGGTCGTCATAGCTGTGGCGCTCGGTGATGGCCTCGGCCAGGTCCCGGTTGGCCGCGCGCATCCTTGCCTGCAGCTCGGTGCGCGTCGCCGCGAACTCCGCCTCGAGGGCATGGATTTGGCGGTCCTGTTCCGGCGTCAGATTGAGATCGCGATGGAGCACGGCATCGAGCTCGGTCACGTCTTCGGTCCGGCTGAGACCGTATTGCACGCCTGCCCATCCCGCGACCGCGGCCGCGATCACGGTCATCAGCATCATGGCGAGGGAAGTGCGCCACAGGCTCTTCATCGGCGCGCGCCGAACAGGAGCGTGGACGGCGCGAGCCTTTCACCCGGCATCGTGAGCGAGGGGTGCAGGGCGCCGCCAGGGTGCACGCTGTAGGCGAAACCCGCACCGGCGCTGCCGGCCACGGCGACGGCCATCACCGCGCCCTGCCATGCTGCCATGCGACGCATCGCGCGGCGGCGGGATTGCAGCATGGCCTCGCGGCGCCAGATGTCGGCTTCCAAGCGCCCGAGATCGGCCGCGCGATCGCGTTGGGCGAGTAGGCGGATGTCATCGTCGATCATAGGAACTCCTCAATTTCCGGCTTGGATACGCATCTGCACGGCAGAACCCTCCGGAGGGACCGGACGGGCCGGTGCGTATCCGGCACGGCACAAGCAATTGAAGGATCGGTTGATGGCGGCAAGGCGGATCTTTCCAAGGTGGGGACTCGGGCTGATCGTCCTGGTGGCGGTGTGTGCGGCCGGCATGTCGCTCTTCGTCCAGTCGGGCGCCTACGATGTCGCCGCGGATGCGCCGCATTCTGGCCCGCTGTTGCATCTGCTCGATGCCGTCCGTGCCCGCTCGGTCGCGGTGCGGGCGGAGGACATCGTCCGTCCGGACGATCTCGGCGATCCCAGGCGCGTCGCATCCGGGGCCGGCCTCTACAACGAGATGTGCAGCGGCTGCCATCTGGCGCCGGGCATGGAGCCCACCGAGATCAGCCAGGGACTCTATCCGCGTGCGCCCGAGCTCACCAGGCCGACCGGCCTCACGCCCGAGCAGGAATTCTGGGTCATCAAGCACGGCATCAAGATGTCGGGCATGGCGGCGTGGGGCGTGACGCACAGCGACACCCTGATCTGGAACCTGGTCGCCTTCATCGACAAACTGCCGTCGCTTTCCGCCGACGATTATCGGGCCGCGACGAAGGACTCCGGCGAGGAGCACCAGCACATGATGCACGACATGCCTCCAGGATCGTCGGAACCGCACGGTCAGGAGGAGAACCACGGCGATCATCACGAGCACCAGCACTGATTGCGGTCGCCCGTCGCGGCCCCGCCGAAGGTCCGCCGGACGCAGGCTTGGTGGCATATGCGATAGCCGCCAATGTGTCGGGGAAAAGAGACGCCCGCTTTCTTGCCGGTCGGGAAACACCGTGCCAACCTTCGCCCGCAGGGTGAGCGCATGAGGCGTCGGCATCTGATCGGGCTCATCGCGGCGTCCTGTCCGCTCGCCTCCGCCGCGCTGGCGCAGCAGGCGGCGAGCCGCCGGCCGCGCGTGGTCTGGCTCGGTGTGCTGAGCGCGGACACGATCGATCCGCGCCAGATCGAGGAATTCAGGAAAGGGCTGGCGGAGAACGGGCTGTTCGACGGCGAGACGGCCGATGTGCAGTACCTGTGGGCAGGAGGCAGCGTCGAGCGCCTGAACAGGCTCGCGGCCGAGATCGTTCACTCCGACGCCGATGTCATCGTGACGGCGGGGCCGCAGCCGGTGCGGGCGCTGCTCGCCGCCGGCGCCACGCAGCCGATCGTGATGGCGGTCGCGAGCGACGCGGTCGAGTCGGGCCTGGTGAAGAGCCTCGCGAGCCCTGACGGGCCGGTGACCGGCCTCTCGATCTCGAACACAGATCTCGAGGCCAGGCGCATCGAGTTGTTGAAGGAGCTGGTACCCTCGCTCGGGCGCGTGCTGGTGCTGCACGATCCCTCGATGGCGGCCGAGGGGCTGGAGGCGGCACGCCAGGCCGCGGCCACGCTCGGCATCGAGGCGCTGGTCGTCGAGGCGGCCGATCCCGCGGCCTTCGGCTCGATCTTCGCCGCCGCGGTGGCCGACCGCGCCGACGGCGTCTCGACCATGGCCTCGCCCTTCTTCAACTACAACCGCGAGTCGCTGATCGCGCTCGCCGCGCGCCATCGCCTGCCCTCGATGTGGGAATCCGCCGTCTATGTGCGCGACGGCGGCCTCGCCTCCTACGGCCCGAGCTTCCCGGACATGTTCCGCCGCTCGGCAGGCTACGTCGCGCGCCTCCTCAAGGGCGCCAGGCCCGCCGAGTTGCCGATCGAGCAGCCGACGGCATTCGACCTCGTGCTCAACCGCAGCACCGCCGACCGGCTCGGCCTCGTCATCCCGCCCGACCTGCTGGCCCGCGCCGCGGAGGTGGTGGAGTAGCCGGGTCGGTGCGCCGGCACTCAGGGCGCGGGTAGATGCCGCGCAGCACCTTGTCGAAGTGATCCTCGATCGCGGTGGTGCAGCCGCAGGAGATGCGCCGCAGCCTCGCCTCTTCGCAGATGACGATCGCGCCGCGCCGGGTCTCGACCACGCCGTGCTGGCGCATCTCGCCGATCACCCGCGTCACGAACGAGCGGCCGACGCCCAGCATGTCGGCGAGCTGGTCCTGGGTGATGGCGACGTCGGCCTGCCCGGTGCGCGCCATCGCCCCGAGCAGGAGCCGGGCGGTGCGCTGGCGGATGGTGTGCGTGGCGTTGCAGGCCGCGGTCTGGAACACCTGCGCGAGCAGGCAGTCGGAGTAGCGCGCGAACCAGTGGCGCAGGGCGATCGAATGCAGCTTCGCCGCCTCGAGCGCCGCGGTCTTGATGCGCACGAAGCGGCCGGGCGCGCGCACCACCGCGGTCGTGTAGGCCGGCACCTGGCCGTCGGAGACGATACCGCCGATCGCGCCCTCGCGTCCGACCAGCGCCACGTCGAGCGCCTCGCCGCCTTCGGCCTGGAGGCAGAAAGCGGCCAGCGCCGCGCCCAACGGAAACCACGTATCGACGACCTCGTCGCCGGCGCGATGGAGGATGGTGTCGGCCGCGAGATCGACTGCCGTCATCCGCCCGGCGAGGTGATCGCGATCGTCCTCGACCAGGACCGAAAGCAGACCGTTTCCGGCAAGATCGATTTTGCTGGGAATCGCGATTGCACCTCTCCTCTGCCGCCACGGCCGCGGCCAATGTCCACTTGTGGACGGACGAAACCCGCGCCGTCCGCTAGTCATGGGACGGAGACGCCCCCCGGCCAACGCAGGCAAACCGACGAGGTTGCACGCGGTGATCCGGACCACCGGAGGACTTACGGAGCGCATATGCAGCCGCTGGAGTCCATGAAGGTTCTGGTCGTGGAGGACGAGTTCCTGATCGCGATGGACCTCGAACTCATGCTGCGCAAGATGGGCGCGGCCGACGTGCGGATCGAGCTCGACATTGCAGGTGCGCTGACGGCGTTGCGCGCGAAGGACCTGCCCGACTGCGCCGTGCTCGATATCGGCTTCGGCGCGCAAAGTACCGAACCGGTCGCCGACCTCCTGCTGCACGCGCGCGTGCCCTTCATCTTCGCCACCGGCTACGGCGACACCATGCGCCTCCCCGCCCGCTTCCGCGCCGTGCCCATCGTGCGCAAGCCGCTCGGCGCCGCCGATCTCGAGGACGCCTTCATCCGCGTCTTCGCCGCCGCCCGCCGCTAGCCGCGGGCTGTGAAACGCGCTTCAATGCGGACAGCCGTCGCCCCGCCGACCTGGTCGACGGCGTCGAGGTGATCGCATGAAGCAGCCCGGCCGTCGCAGCGTTCTCGGTCTTTGCCTGACGGCGGCAGCGGGCCTTCCCGTCCGGGCGGTTGCGCAGCCGGCGAAGCTCTTGCGCATCGGGATGATCGTACCGTCGCGCAAGCAACCGGGAGTGCGCGCGTTCGAGCAGCGGCTGCGCGAACTGGGCTACGCCGAAGGCCGCAATCTTGCGATCGAGGCCGTGGAAACGGCGGGCACCGACGGCAGCCGTCTTCCTCAGGCGGCCGCGCGTCTCGCCGGCGCCGGCGTCGATGCGATCCTCGCGGCCGGGCCGGAGATCGCCCTCAAGTCGGCGATCGCCGCCACCCGGACCGTGCCGATCGTCATGGATGCGATCGACTACGACCCCCTGGCGCTGGGTTATGTGCAAAGCCTCGCGCGACCGGACGGCAACGTCACCGGCGTCTTCCTGCGGCAGATCGAGCTGACGCCCAAGCGCCTCCAGCTCCTGGCGGCAGCGGCGCCGGGCATCGCGCGCATCGTGGTCTTCTGGGACCGCATCTCGGCCGATCAATACAAGGCCACCCAGGCGGCCGGCGACGTCATGCATCTTGAGATCGAGGGTATCGAATTCGCCGACCGCCCCTATGACTACGACAAGGCCCTGGGCGGCCTCGGCGAGGATCATCGCGCAGCGCTTTTGCAGATGACCTCGCCTGCCTTCTATATCGATCGTGACCGTCTCGCCGCAGCCGCCCTGCAACATCGGCTGCCCTCGATGTTTGCGTTCCGCGAGTGGGTCGATGCGGGCGGACTGATGTCGTATGGCCCCAGCGTCACCGGCACCTATCGCCTGGCCGCAGACTATGTCGACCGGATCGCCAAGGGAGCGAGGCCGGGCGACCTGCCGATCGAGCAACCGACCAGGTTCGAGCTGGTCATCAACCACAGAACCGCGAAAGCGCTCGGCCTCGCCGTTCCGGCCGACTTGCTCGCGCGCGCCGACGAGGTGCTGGAATGAGGCGGCGCAGGTTCATTCCCGCGGTCGGCGTCGCGCTTGCGACTGTACTGCCCTATCCCGGTCGCGCGCAGAAGGCGACGGTGCCGGTGATCGGCTATCTCCGCACCGTCGAACCCACCCCCGAGACGCTGCGCGCCTTCACGGACGGTCTGGCGCAGGCGGGTTATGTCGAGGGCAAGACCGTCCGCATCGAACACCGCTTTGCCGACGGACGCTATGATCGCCTGCCGGCGCTTGCCGCCGAGCTCGTCCGCGCCAAGGTGGACGTCCTCGTGACCACAGGCGGCACGACGACGGCGCTGGCGGCGAAGACCGCGACCGGCACGATCCCGATCGTGGCGCTGATGGGCTTCGATCCGATGAGCGTCGGGCTCGCCACGAGCTTCAGCCATCCCGGCGGCAACGTCACCGGCGTCGCCCAGCTCGTGAACATCGCCGACGGCAAGCGGCTGGAATTCGTCCATGCGATCGTGCCGGCCGCCCGGACCGTGGCGTATCTGACCAATCCCGAGCTTCCGTACGCGAAAAGGCAGATCGACGATATCGCGGACAAGGCGCGCGGGCTCGGCGTCGAGCTTGCCGTCCTGAAAGCAAGCGACGAGGCCGGCCTCGACGCTGCCTTCGCCGCGATCGACCGCGATCGTATCGGCGCGCTCGTGGTGGGTGCCGACCCGTTCTTCTTCGCCGCCCGCGGCAGCCTCGTGGCCCGTTCCAACCGGCGCGCGCTGCCCACCATCTACTTCTTCCGTGAGTTCGCGGCTGCGGGCGGGCTTGCCAGTTATGGCACCGACCTGCGCGACGGCTATCGCGCGCTCGCGCCCTACGTCGCGAAGATCCTGAAGGGTGCGAAACCCGCCGACCTGCCGATCGCCCAGCAATCGGAAAGGATCGAGCTGGTGGTCAACCTCAAGACCGCCAGGGAGCTCGGAATCCCGATTCCGACCGACCTGCTCGCGCGCGCCGACGAGGTGCTGGAATAGCCGTTTCGTCGAGGGAGCGGCCTTGCCTGCGACGACAGACCAGGACTTTGCGCACGCCGCCCGGCAACCATTTCGAGAAGATGCACGGCGCGCTCGCAGGGTATCACTCGATCCGGGTCGACAGGCCGTGGCGTCTCTTCGGCAATGCGCCCGACTTCTGGCTGAACGTGCAGCGCCGCGGCGATCTCCGGGCGGCAGTGCACAGCCCCCGCGAGCGCGAGCGGATCCGGCGGGCGCGGCCCCTACGAAATGCCGCATGAGGCAAAAAGGCCGGCCGGCGCGCCGAAATGACACCCAAGAATCGGCATGACGGAGCCTCCCGGCGGGGGTAGCGTTATCGCGCCATGACCCAATGCTCCTGGTCCACGTTCGCCGCGGATTCCAAGAACCATCACCTGGTTGTCGCGCAGGTGCCGGCCGGCGTGGCCGACGACGCCGTGGCGCTGGTCGGGCGCCTGATCGAGGGCGTGGCGCCGCTCGGCGAATTCGCCGTGACGTCGCAGAAGGAAACCGGATCGACCACCGTGTTCTGCGCCTTCGCGCTCGCGACCGACGCCGAGACCATGATCGAGGCGATCGACGCGCGCGAGGACAACCTGCATCTCGGCTGGGCGAGCGAGCATCACTGCGTGATCGACAGGATGGCGGCCGAGGCGCTCGCTCCCGCGGTCCGCCTCGACTCCGACCGTCCCGTCGGGCCGCCGTCCGCCGCGCTCTGAGATCCGCCTCCGTCAGGGACGGTTGTTGCGGCCGCGATCGTGGGTCGCGTACCGGCCGTCCGCGCCCGGCACGTTCTCGCAGCCCGTCAGCTGAACGAACGCCACGAGAATGAGCGCGATGGCGGCCAGTCGTTTCATGAGGCTCCCCGTCTCCCCCGGCAGTCGTTGCGACGCGCCATCATGACCGCGCCCCCCGCGTGGCGAAAGCACGGCGGTGAAAAAGGCCGCCCCTTGCGGGACGGCCGAGTTCTTGGAGATGCGAGAGAAGTGTTCCGTCAACGAACCCGGCCGGCCGCGGTTCCCCCGGTGCGAGGCCACGGCGGGGCGTGCTAGGCTCGCCTTCCCAGCCAGGGAGGTCAGGATGAAGATCGTCCCCGTCTCGCTCAGCGTTTGTTCGCTTGTCGCGTGCCTTGCCCTCCTGCATGGCGCCGCCGCCCAGACCGGCGGCGCTCCCACCACAACGAACACGCCGACCAGCCCGTCTCCGCAGGCAGGGACCTGCAAGGACCAGGCGGCAGGCAAGAAGCTCGCCGGCGCGGCGCTCACGAGCTTCATGAACAAGTGCCAGAAGGACGCCACCGCGGCATGCGACAAGGCGGCCGCCGACAGGAAGCTCGCCGGCGCGGCCAAGACCAGCTTCACCAAGAAGTGCACGACCGACGCGATCGGCAGCTAGACCCGTCCGGAGAGCGCGCTCGTCGGGCGCGCGTGCTCCTCAGTTCTTGCGGCGATGGCGGACCGGCGTGGGCAGGCGCACCGGCCAGAAGCGGAGCGCTTCCTGGCGGCCGGCGGCGCGCAGCGCGGCGGTCTCCGGCGTGCGCGAGATCCAGTCGCGCTCGGCGGCGAAGGCGAGGCCGCGCTCGAGGACATCGGGCCCGATCTTCATGCGCCCCATCAGCACCTCGACATTGACGTTCGACTCGAGGCTGCCGGTCAGCGCTTCCAGCTCCTGGCAGAGGCGCGTCGCCACGAGGCCCGGATCGGGCGCCACCGGGCGCCGGCGGCGATAGGCCCGGGGCTTGGTCAGGCTGGGCGAAGACCACGGCATGCTCCCTTGAACCAGAGCGCCGGCCCGCCGTCGCGCGCCAAGATTGTGACCGCCGGGACCGGGTCCGGTCTCCGTCGGTCGACCCCGCGATGGGTTGGTCAAAGTCGATGGTGGCCGAGCGCGGCGATCCCCATCGTTTGCTGGCTGCGCGCGTCCCCATGCCCTCGGGCGGCGCGGGCGCATCGGCGGGCTGCACCCGCCTCTGTCGATGCGCGACCCATCGCAGACGACCGTTGCGCCGTCGAGACGGAAGGCCCGGCGACGCGGCGGCGATGGGGGCCGCGCAGCGACCGCCCCTTCTCCGGAGCGCTTCCCCCCGCGAACGCGAACAGGAATAAAAAGACCCCGCCGTTGGAACGGCGGGGCGATGTCTCTTGCGAAAGGGGAGAACTAACGATTGAAGCTACTGACACCGGCAACTTCAGCCAATCGATTGCCGGACCCGTACAATGCGCGAACCGGCGCTCGCTGACCAGTGACCAAGCGGCCACAGACGCGGGCAAAAGTGTGTCCATTGTATTGCGCTGCGGATCGCCGCGCGCCTGGCGCGCCGGCCTACTCGGCCGGCGGCCGCGTCATGGTCGCGGCGTCGAGGCGTTTCTCCCAGCGCAGCAGTTCGCCGAACAGGCCGTCGAAATCGCGCTCGAACTCGGTCTTCAGCAGCGTCCAGGAGAGGCCCTTGCCGAGCGCGGCGTCGATGCGCAGGCGGATCGCGGCCTGACGCGCCCTGAGGTCGGCGACGAAGGCCGCACGCAGGTCGGCGAACTCGCCGCGGGTCGCGAATTCGCGCGTCTTCTTGCCGATCTGCCGTTCGAGGGCGTCGAGCTTGTGCAGGAGGGCGTCACGTTCCTCGGAGGTCATGGAGGGGTCCTCGGGTGTTGGGCTTTTGTGCCGCCATTGAACCACGCCGGCCGACCCCCCATCATTGCTCTGGATTATTAACGCGCCGGCTCAGACTGCGCGGGTGTCGAAGATCAGGATGTCGACGCCGCCGGTGGCGAAATTCTGCAGGTCGGCGACCGCCGCCTTCCCCTCCGCGCTCGCCATCGCCTGCTGGATGGCGGCGACGTCGTCGTAGTGCAAGAGCGCGATCAGGTGATAGGCGGACGGGCCGGCGGGAGTCCCGACCGGCCCCTTGCTCACTTCGTACTTTCTGAGCCCCGGCGTCCGTTTCGCGAGCGGCACGTGCGTCGCGAAATAGTGCTTGTCGAAGGCCGCCGGATCCTTCGGCGTCTTGTACATCACCACGAGCTGGGCCATCGCGATCCTCCCTGAATGTTTGCGGCCATGCCGCGTGGTCGTCGACCTTCCGGCCGGCTCACTGCCGTGTCAGCACGGCATTGCCAGGCGGGGGCCTACGACGGCGTCCACAAAAACACGCACTCCCTGTCCTCGTGACGAACACGAAACTTCCTGGGACCTGTTCCGGGTTCGAAATCGAAGTACCTTGCAACACCCTTGCGGTTCGGAGCCGTGATTCGTCCAGAACCGTCCGGACGCAACGCGCCGAGGTCTAGAACGATGTTTCTCACGAACCTGCTTTCGCCGTCGAGCGAGATGCCGTGAAGCGACTGGCCTTCGACGTCGATCGTGTAGGTCGGATAGGGCGGGTCGCCGCAGTTGTAGGGGTCGCCGCTGTCCAGCGATACCGTCGCCTTCCAATGATAGTGGGCGGCCTTGCCGCCCTGCGCCGCCACGGAGGCGGCGAAACCCAGGGCCAGCGTCACACAGGCCGCACCCATCATGAGGACCTTCATCGGCTAGCTCCCCACGCTGCCCGACTGAAACCGTAGCTCGCGTCAGCCCGGCGCTCGGGCGAACTGCTGGGCGCCGGCGGTGCGCGGCGTCCACGCCTGGGCGCTGTCGCAATAGATCTCCATGTTGGGCTTGAGCCAGCTCGTGTCGTCGAGCGTGCCGGCCTTGAGGATCGAGAGGCCGGGCATGACCTCGACATCGGTGATCAGCGGCGAGCCGCACTCCGGACAGAACTTGCGGCGCACCGGCTTGCCGCTGTCGCCCCTGTCCTGGAAGGTCTTGATCGGCCCCGTCACCTTGAGCGCGGCGGCCGGAACCCCGACATTGAGCGAGAACGACGCCCCGGCCTGCTTCTGGCAGTTCTTGCAATGGCAGATCGCCGTGAACGCGGGATCGGCGTCGGCCGAGTAGCGCACCTTCCCGCACAGGCATCCGCCCGACAGATGTCGCATGGTCGCCCTCGCTTGGTTGGCGGTTGAAAGTCTAGACCTCGCCTCGCGTCTCGCCAAGGACGATCGGCAATCTCCGTGAGGTTGCAGTCGAATCGGTGGCGCCGGCGTCATGCGGGTACGTCGCCGGGGCCGGACAGCCTTTGTCGTGCTTTGTGAACCTCAAGACCGCCCGGACGCTCGGCCTCATGCTCGCCCAATCGCTGATCCGCCGCGCCGACGATCTCGTCGAGCAGGCGCGACCGCCGTCACGCAGTCACGAAGCCGCCAGCAGCCAGACACCCCACGCCACCAGCCCGGCGCCGGCGGCCCAGCCGAGCCAGTGGCCCATCGGCAGCACCTTCTCCGCGAGCACGTAGAGGGCGAGGCCGCCGATCCACCACAGGTTCATGACGCCGCCGAAGAACAGCAGCGCCATCAGGAACCAGCAGCA
>NZ_DATBFE010000180.1:0-28065 GCF_036558665.1 Reyranella sp.
GAGCGCCACGATCTGACGCGGCGAAATGCGATCGCCATCCGCCTCGACGGCGGCCAGCGCCGACAGGAGATCGTCCGCGGGCCTGCGCCGGCGCGCCGCCAGCAGGTCTCCGAGATAGGCCTGCAGCCCCTGGCGGGCGTCGGCAATAGTGATCTCGATCTCTGAATTGCGCAGGACCGTCGGATCGACGGAGCGCGCGATTCCGCGCGACCAGGCGGTGAAGGTAGCCTCGTCCTCGGGCGGAACGCCCAGCAGGGCGCAGATCACCCGTACCGGCAGAGGATAGGCGAAGGCCTCGATCAGGTCGACGATTCCGGATCGCAGCGCCAGACCCTCGACGAGCTCGGCGGCGATCGCCTTCGTCGTGGCGCGCAGCTCTTCGATGCGTCGCGGCGTGAAGGCGCGCGCCACGAGGCCGCGCAGGCGCGTGTGCTCGGGTGGATCCATGAACAGCAGGCTGCGCGTGCGATTGGGATCTTCCTGCATCCTCCCGGCCTCGGTTGCGGCATGCGATTCGTCGGTCGAGAGCTTGGGATGCCGCAGCAGGACCGTTACGTCCGCGTGGCCCAGCGCGAACCAGATCCTATCGGCCACGCGCAGCAGCGGCGACGGTCCGCGGAAGCGCTCATAGTGCGGGTAGGGATCCTCGCGGAAGGCAGGCGACATCGCCTCGAGGAAGAAGCGGTCGACGAGGCTGATCGCGGTGGTTGCATCGGACATGGGCTTCCTTACATTGTCGTTCGATACAGTTATGTATCGATTTGCAATGTGCTAAAGAGCCGCCCATGTCAAGGGTGCGCACGCGTCCGACGCGGGACGATACGAGGGAACGGCTGTTCGAGGCGGCAGCCCAGGTGTTCGAGGAGCGCGGCATCGGCGCGGCCAGCATCGAGACCATCGCCGCGGCGGCCGGGTTCACGCGCGGCGCCTTCTATTCGAACTTCGCCGGCAAGGACGACCTGATCGTGGCCATGCTGGAGGACCACGTCGAACGCTCGATCGCCCATCATCGCGAGCTCCTGGCACGGCATCGCACGGCGGACGATTTCGTGGCGGCCCTGCGTGCCACCGAGCGCAGCCGGCACGACCCGCTGGGACGCGCGCCGCTCCTGCATATGGAACTGGTCCTCTATGTCGCGCGGGCCGAGATGCGCCGCCCCGAGCTTGCCAAGCGCCTGCGCGCGCGGCGCAGGCTCGTCGCCGAGATCGTCACGGCGACAATGCAAGAGGCAGGGAGCCGCGGAGTGCGCGACCCTGCCTGGGCTGCCGCCATGCTGCTTGCGCTGGAGGACGGCTTTCGCCTCCACCGCCTGATCGACCCCGAGTCGACGCCCGCCGACAGCTTCTTCCGGGCGCTGAAAGACCTGCGGAAGCTGGCCGAAACCTGATTCTTCGGTCAGTCGCCCTTGATGTCGTTATCCTTGATGACCTTGAACCAGCGTTCCTGTTCGCTTTTCTGGTAGGCGGCGAACTCCTCCGGCAAACTGGTCAGGATCTCCATGTTGAACTGCTCGACGAACTTCTGCGTGATGTCGGCCGATCGCACGACCTTGGCGATCTCCGCATGCATGCGGTCGACGATCGGCCGTGGCGTGCCCGTCGGCGCATAGACGCCCCACCAGGAATACGAGGGAAAGGCCTTGATGCCCTGCTCGGCGAGCGTCGGCGTGTCGGGCAACGCGGGCGTCCGAGCCTCGCCGGTGACCGCGATCGCCCGTACCTTGTTGGCACGGATGTGAGGGCTGAGCGAGGCCAGGCTGCCGATGGCGATGTCGGTGACTCCGGCCAGGATGTCCTGATTGAGTGGCCCGCCGCCCTTGTAGGGGATCAGGTTGATGTCGACGTCGTTCTCCTTCTTGACGAGCGTCATCAGCACCAGCGCCTGGCTCGCGCCCAGCACGCCCATGCTGACCTTTCCCGGTCGCTTCTTCGCGTCCGCAACCGCCTCGGCGAAGCTCTTGTAAGGTCGGTCGGGATGGGTGGCGATCACCTGCGGCGTGCGCCCGATTTCCATGACGTTGAAGAGGTCGGAGTCCTTGTACGGCAGCCCCGGGGCGAAAGCCGGATTGAGGATATGGCTGTCGAAGGTGATCATCCAGGTCTGCCCGTCAGGCGCGGCTTTCGCGGTGATCGCCGAGCCCACCGCGCCCGTTCCGCCGGGCTTGTTCTCGACGATGACGTGCCAGCCTGTGGTCTCGATCAGCCTGGTCTGGATGATGCGGGCGACCGGGTCGGTCGATCCGCCGGGCGGGAAGGGGACGATGAACCTGATCGGCCCCTTGGGCCATTCGCCCTCGGCCCGGGCGGGTGCCGCGAAGGCGGCCGCTACGCATCCCGCCAGCATGCCGCGGCGGCGCACGATGATCATCGATTTCCTCCCTGTCTTGTTGGGCAAAAGCCTACTGCAGGGGCACGCCCATCGGAAAGCCTTGATCCCGCCCGGCGGCCAGCCCTATTAACCACCCATGTCGCTCATCAAAGGTGAAACCGGCGAGTGGGAGATCGTGCTGGGGCTGGAAGTGCATGCCCAGGTGATCTCGGACGCCAAACTCTTCTCCGGCGCTCCGACGGCGTTCGGCGGCGATCCCAACACACAGGTGTCGCTGGTCGACGCCGCCATGCCCGGCATGCTGCCGGTGATCAACGAGCATTGCGTCGAGCAGGCCGTGCGCACCGGGCTCGGCCTCAACGCCAGGATCAACCTGCGCTCTATATTCGACCGCAAGAACTACTTCTACGCCGACCTGCCGCCGGGCTATCAGATCTCCCAGTACAAGGACCCGATCGTCGGCGAGGGCGAGATCGAGATCGATCTCGAGGGCGGCAAGAGCCGCGCCGTCGGCATCGAGCGCCTGCATCTCGAGCAGGACGCCGCCAGAAGCCTGCACGACCAGCATCCCAGCCAGACCTACGTCGACCTCAACCGGTCGGGCGTGGCGCTGATGGAGATCGTGAGCAAGCCCGACATGCGCTCGGCCGACGAGGCCGCGGCTTATCTCACGAAGCTGCGCTCGATCGTGCGCTACCTCGGCACCTGCGACGGCAACATGGACGAGGGCTCCATGCGCTGCGATGTCAACGTGTCGGTGCGCAAACCCGGAGAGCCGCTCGGCACGCGCTGCGAAATCAAGAACGTGAACTCGATCCGGTTCGTCAAGCAGGCGATCGAGTACGAGGCGCGCCGTCAGGTGGAGGTGATCGAGGGTGGCGGCAAGATCGCGCAGGAGACGCGGCTGTTCGATCCGGCCCGCGGCGAGACGCGTTCGTTGCGGTCCAAGGAGGATGCCCACGACTACCGTTACTTCCCCGACCCCGACCTGCTGCCGCTGGTGTTGAAGCCGGAGTTCGTCGAGGGCATCAGGGCGAGCCTGCCCGAACTGCCGGACGCCAAGAAAATGCGTTTCATCGAGGCGTATGGTCTCACGGCCTACGATGCCGGAGTCCTGGTGGCGGAGAAGGAGACGGCCGAGTTCTTCGAGACGGTCGCCAAGGGCCGCGATGCCAGGGAGGCGGCGAAGCTGGTCACCGGCGACTTCTTCGCCATGCTCAATCGCCGCGGCGCGAGCATTGACCGGTCGCCGATCAGCGCCGCGCATCTCGGCAAGCTCCTCGACCTGCAGGCCGACGGCACGATCTCCGGGCGCATCGCCAAGGACCTGTTCGCGGCCATGGAGGAGACGGGCAAGGACCCGGCCGTTCTGGTCGAGGAGCGTGGGCTGAAGCAGATGACGGACGTAGGTGCCATCGAAGCGGCCATCAAGGCGGTGATCGACGGCAATCCAGACAAGGTCGCCGCTTACAAGGCCAAGCCCACCATGTTCGGCTGGTTCGTCGGCCAGGTGATGAAGGCGACGGGCGGAAAGGCCAACCCCAAGGTCGTCAACGAGGCGTTGAAGAAGGTTCTCGACGGCTGAGCCGCGGCGGCGCCGAGACCTTCTTGGCGTTTGGCTTTGCCTTGCCCTTCAGCCCGTGGTGGGCACCGGCGCGCTGCTCGGACGGCTTGTGGCTGCGCGTGAGGTTGAAGGCCGTGTTGATCAGAGCGATGTGGGAGAACGCTTGCGGGAAGTTGCCCTGCAGACGCTTTTCGTGCGGTTCATATTCTTCCGCCAGCAGGCCGAGATCGTTGCGGATCGACAGCAGCCTGTCGAAGAGTTTTTCCGCGTCGCGTTCGCGGCCGATCGAGATATAGGCATCGGCAAGCCAGAAACTACAGGCGAGGAACGCGCCTTCGCCAGGGGGCAGCCCGTCCTCTTCATCGTGCGTGTTGTAGCGTAGGACGAATCCGTCGCGCAGCAGATCCCGCTCGATGGCCTCGACGGTGCCGATGAAGCGCGGATCGTCGGCCTTGATGAAGCCTGTTTGCGCCATCAAGAGAAGGCTGGCATCGAGAAGGTTGCTCCCATAGGCCGAACGAAAGGTCTTGCGTCCCTTGTCGAATCCCTTGTCGCAGACTTCGGCATGGATCCGGTCGCGAATCGCGCACCAATCCTCGGGCGAGCCGTCGAGGCCGTATTTCTCCACGCTTTTGATGGCCCGGTCGAACACTACCCAGGCCATGACCTTGGAATAGACGAAATGTTGCGGCGGCCCGCGCGTTTCCCAGATGCCGCTGTCGGGCTTGTCCCAGATGTGGCCGACGTGATCGATGAGCGCCCGCTGCAACGCCCAACCTTCGCCGTTCGGGGCGAGGCCGCCCTTGCGTGCCTGCTCTGCGGCGTCCATCAATTCGCCATAGACGTCCAGCTGAAACTGTTCGTGGGCGGCGTTGCCGACTCGGACGGGTCGCGAGTTGGCGTAGCCTGGCAGCCACTCGACTTCCCACTCGGTCAGGCGCCGTTCGCCGCTCAGCCCATACATGATCTGCATCTCGTCGGGCGAACCGGCCACGGCGCGTTGCAGCCAGTCGCGCCAGGCAGCGGCCTCGTCGTAGATGCCGGCATTCATCATGGCGAGCAGCGTCAACGTCGTATCGCGCAACCAGCACAGCCGATAGTCCCAGTTGCGCTCGCTGCCGAACTGCTCGGGAAGTGAGGTCGTCGGCGCCGCGACGATGCCGCCTGTCGGCAGGTAGGTGAGGCCCTTCAGTGTGATTAGCGACCGCTTGATCGCCTCGCTGTAGGGGCCGTCCGCCTTGGTACGTGCTGTCCAGTCGCGCCAGAACTTCTCGCAATGCCTCAGGGCATAGTGTGCATCGACCGGCGGCGGTGTCTGTAGATGCGAGGGGCCGTAGTTGAGGACGAACGGTATCGACTGGCTCTTGCCCAGGACGAAGCGCGCCCGGGTCTTGAAATCCTTGTTCTCGAATGGGGCAGACGTATGTAGGGCGATCATGTCCGGGCCGGCAATCGCGTGCAGCATTCCTTCCTCCGGGCGGGTGACCCAGGGAGTGGTCGCGCCGTAGCCGAAGCGGATCACCAACTCCATCTCGACGGTGACCTCGCCCTGTTCGCAGGTAACGATGCGGACCAGGTCGGACGTGCTGTCGCCCGGTAGCATGAAGTCAGTCAGGACCATGCGACCGGTTTCGGTTTCAAACTCGGTCTCCAGGATAAGCGTATCGGGGCGATAGTGGCGCCGTGTCGACGTGATCGGCTGGCCGGGCGCGATCCGCCAGTACCCATGTTGAGGTCCGCCCAGAAGGGCGGCAAAGCAGGCATCGGAATCGAAACGGGGCCAGCAGAGCCAGTCGATGGACCCGTTCTTGCCGACAAGTGCCGCCGTCTGGCAATCGCCGATCATGCCGTAGCTTTCGATCGGCGCGCTCATGTGGCATCGGCCTCGAATTGCAGGATCACCTTGATGTCTTCGGGCCGGCGCTCGAATGCCTCGTGCCACTTTTCGAGCGGAACGCGGCGGGTGATCAGGCGGGACAGCCATTGCCGGTCCGCCTTCGCGAGCGCCGCGGCGCCGGCCTCGTAGTGTGCGCGATTGGCGTTGACCGAGCCGAAGGTGACCGTGTTGTTCAGCACGGCGCGGCGATTGAAGGTGCCGAAGTCGAAAGGCAGCGGATGACCGCTGCTCGATACGCCCGTCAGGCAGACGATGCCGTCGCTGCCGACGCGCTTCATCACATCGGCCAGTACGGGAAGCGCTCCGGTGCATTCGATGATGATGTCGGGGGCGAAGTCGTCCGCCAGAGTGCGGGCGTGATAGGTACCGCCGAGGTCGCGCACGAGATCCGGCTTCGGACCGGTGTCGGCAAGATCGAGGACATGGATTTCGAGATCGCGTTGACGGCCCATGAGCGCGGCAAGCAAGCCGACAGGTCCTGCGCCCGTAACCAGGACCGTCCTCGGCGACCAGCTCCTGGTGCGATGGCCGATACGATCGATATGGTCCCAGGCCTTGGCGAGGATGGTCGAAGGTTCGAGCAGCACACCCAGCATGCCAAGTGACGGATCGACCTTCACGGTGTAGTCCGGCGCGAGGCGGAAGCGCTCGGCGCCGTAGCCATCGACCGATTTGATGCCATGTTCTGTATAGAGGCCGTTGCGGCACATGTCCCATTCGCCGACGGCGCAGGAAGAACAGGGCACAGGATCAGGGCGTCGCACGATGCCGACCACGAGATCGCCTTCAGAGAAGCCGCAGCCCGCCGGCGCTTTCATGACACGGCCGAGCGATTCATGGCCGAGGATCAGCCGATCCTTGCCGGGCGGCGCCCAGCCGTAGGCACCGGAAATGATCTCGCGGTCGGTGCCGCAGACGCCGAGCGCGATCGCCTGGACCAGCAGCATGTCCGGCGCGGCTTGCGGTTCGGGCCGCTCATCGAGTTGAACTGAGGCCGGCGTTCCCGGCAGGACGGTAACAGCTTTCACGATCCGCATCCCGATCGGTGACAGACGCAGCAACGTCGCCTGGCTGCTTCGGTTCCTCTCGCAGTCCTGCTAGGCTGCCGTGATGACAGCGAAGCTCTATGCGATGACCTGCGGCCGTCTGGTCGGCCGGCTGAAGGACATGATCGAGGGCGAGGACGGTCAGGTGACTTTGCCGATCCCATCCTATCTCATCGAGCATGCCAAGGGGCGGGTGTTGTTCGACACGGGCATGCATCCCCAATGTCGCACCGACGCCGCAGCCCGTCTGGGCGAGCGGGTCGCGAAGATCTTTGGGTTCGAGCACTATGGACCTCAGGACGATATCGTCTCGCGCCTCGAATCCATCGATCGCGATCCCGGCAAGGTCGACTACATCGTCAACTCCCATCTCCACTTCGATCATGTCGGGGGCAACGAGCTGGTTCCCAACGCGACGATGGTGGTGCAGAAGCGCGAATGGCAGGCGGCGAACGATTCCGAGCTCGCCGCCAAGGTCGGCTTCTACAAGGTGGACTTCGACCATGGCCATCCGGTGAAGGAGGTCGATGGCGAGCATGATCTGTTCGGCGACGGCAGTGTCGTCTGCATCCCCACTTACGGCCACACGCCAGGCCATCAGTCCCTGAAGGTCCGCACCGACAAGGGCGAGATCGTGCTGACCGGCGATGCCTGCTATTTCTGCCGCACCTTGCGCGAGCGGCGCCTTCCGCGCTTCGTCTTCGACCGCGAGGCAATGCTGGCATCGCTCGACCGTCTCGAGGCGCTCGAAAAAAGCGGGGCCAAGCTGTTTTTCGGCCACGATCCCGACTTCTGGAACGGTGTGCCGCAGGCACCGGCTCCCGCCTTTTGATGCGTATCTGCTTCGTCGGCGACAGCATGGTCAATGGCACGGGCGATCCGGCCTATCTCGGCTGGGTTGGCCGCGTGCTGCAGGACGAGCGCAGGCGAGGAATCGAGCTCACCGGCTACAATCTCGGCGTCCGCCGCGATCGATCCGACCAGATTCGTGCCCGCTGGCGCGCCGAGGTCGAGGCAAGGCTGCCGGCCGAGTTCGAGGGCCGCGTGGTCTTCTCGTTCGGCGCCAATGATGCAGTGCAGGAGATCCCGAGCGCAGCGACGCTCGGTCACGCCGAAGCCATTCTGGCGGAAGCCAGGGCCTGTTGGCCGGTCTTCATGGTCGGTGTCGTGCCGATCGAAACCCAAGGCGCGCGCGGACGCTGCGGAGCTCTGGATCGCGCCTTCGCTTCCCTCTGCGATCGGCTCGGCGTGCCGTTTGTTTCCGTCTTCGACGGGCTGATGGCGACGCCCGTCTGGCGCGACGAAGTGCGGGCAGGCGACGGCGCCCATCCCGCCGCGGGCGGCTACAATCGCATGGCCGAGATCGTCCTGGCGAGCAGCGCCTGGCAGCGTTGGATCAGGTCTGCGGCATGAACTCGATGGTCAAGCCGCCGGCCTGTTCGGGGGCGACGAGGATGCGGCCGCCGTCACCGGACGAGAAGCTCACGTTGTTGGCCGCGAGAAGAGCCTGAAGCGGCCGCGGCCGTTCGATCGCGATGGCGATGCCGACGACAGCCGGCAATTCCTGCGGCGCCATCGCCTCGATCGCCTTGTATTCGAGCTGCCATGCGGCGGCCGACCAGATCAGGAGCTCCACGGCGCCCGTCCTCACCACCACGCAGCCGTCGAAGATTTCTTCGCTTTCGGCCTTCCACAACCCTTTGAGGGTCCTCGCCAACCCGGCGGGATCGTCAGCGACGGCATGAACCGCGACCAAGCCCAACGCGCCGTTGGGATGAACGATCCACTCCGGCTCCATGAAGGCATCCGGCGTCTCGTGCTTCACGGGGAACCACGGCAGCGGATCGCTCTCGCCTTCGCCGACAATGACTTTCGCCTCGACCTCGTAACCGTCCTCGGTTTCCCAAACGTGGATGGATTCCTCGTGCTGAAGCTCCGCAACGTTCATCGCAAGCGCGATCCGTGGCTCGCCCTCGAGCAACTCGATGTAGTTCGGGATATCGTCTCGACTGGGATGGAAGCACAGGCAGCGCGGCTCGATTCCCTCCGGCGTCATGTTGAAGCCGAGCTGGTGCCAGCGGGCCGCAAGCGCATCGGGTGCGGTTGCCGTAATGCTGAGATGGTCGATATCTCGTGCCGAGACTTTCATCGCGGCGTCATACAGACTCCGTGCCCTTGCGCTCAAGCCGCTTCGAGCGCCTTTTTCATGAAGTCTGTGGCACGATCCATCATCCCGCCGATTGCGGGGGCGAGTTCGTTCGGCAGCAGGTCGATCGTCCAGACGATGCGACTGCGGTCTTCGTCTTCCGGGAAGACCTGGACCGCGGCGTTGTAGTGGCTGGCCCGGCCTTCGACGACCGAATAGACCAGCCGGCAGGCTTCCTCCTCGATGGTGACCAGCCGCTCGCGCGCAGCGAGGCCGTTAAAGAACGTGACGATCCGGTCGCCGTCTTCCATCCGGAGGGAGGTCAGGAAGCCTGGAGCCACCCGTCGATGCACGGCTTCGAAGTCCCGCACTGCTTGCCACACAGTGGCTGCCGGCGCGTCGATTGCGATTTGTTTGCGAAGGGTTGCCATGACCGCTCCTTGATTTGCCGGTCGATCTGGGCGAAGCGGACGGCATCGGTCTGGCGATTTTCGGACATGGTCGTCTGATGGACAAACCTTGCAGCCCCGACACGGTGGCCTTCTGGGAGAACTACTGTCGCGCACGCAACGTGCCGCAACAGCGTTTTGACGTCTGCCGAATGGGAAGCGATCCGGATATGGCGGACGAACTCCTTGCCCTCATTCTAAGAGGGCCCAAGCGGGCAACGGCCTGCCTGTTGCGTGACGTCGAAGCCGGCGCCGAGACGATGGCGCGGATCGACGGCCATGTCGTCGTCCTCGACGGCCACGACCGTGCGCGCGCCATCTGGCGCACCAGGACGGTCGAGGTGAAGCCCCTGAACGAGGTCGACGAGGCGTTCGCCTGGGACGAAGGCGAGGGCGAGCGCACGCGCGAGGACTGGTTGGCGATGCACAAGCAGTACTTCGCGGCCCGGGCCGTCCGTGAGGGTTTCGCCTTCGACGACACGATGCTTGCGATATTCGAGCGCTTTACGCTGGTCTGGCCCGTGGGCGCTGCCGACCCCGAGGAGGCGAAGGGACGGTAGACGGTACCGGCTTCAGGACCACTGCAGGCCAGGCAAGGGTCTGATCTGCTTCCAGATGGCTTGACGAGGCCTCGATGTCGCGCGACGCTTCGTCACACAACCGGAGGGACAGGAGGGGCGTCCATGGATACTCGATTCCTGCGTTGCCTGAGTGGTCTCGCGTGCTTCCTCGGCTTGATCTGGGCGTCGATTGCACCGGCGTCGGCCCAGGAAGGTCCCAAGCTCTACGTGTTCACCTCGGGCTCGCTCGGCGGGTTCCCCAAGGCCGCACTGCAGATTGGTGGACAAGGGACCATCGATTGGGCGCCGGTCAGCTTCTACATCATCAAGCATCCCAAGGGTGTGGTGATGTTCGACACCGGCAACAACGACAAGACCATCACCGATCCCGACGGATGGTGGGGTCCCCTGGCCAAGGGCTTCGGCCTGAAGATGACCAAGGACGATGCCATTCCGGTGCAGCTCGCCAAGATCGGACTCAAGCCTGACGACGTGAAATACGTCGCGGTCGGCCATTTGCATCTCGATCACGGCGGCAATGTCGGCCAGTTCAAGAATTCGACGCTGATCGCGCAGGACGACGAGTTCAAGGCAGCATGGTGGCCCGACGTCGGCTTTTCCATCTACTACATTCCCGGCGACTTCGCCGAGACCAAGAACATGAAGACGATCCGCCTCAACGGCGACTTCGACCTGTTCGATGACGGTACGGTCCGCCTGATCCGGGCGCCGGGGCACACGCCGGGAAGCCAGTTCATGATCGTCAAGCTGCCCAAGACCGGCAGCATGATTCTGACCAGCGACTGCGTCTATATGACGGAGAGCCTGGACAAGAACCTGATCCCGCCGATTCCCGGCACGTGGAGTCCCAAGGACGCGTACGAGAGCTACGCCAAGATCCGCCACTACCGCGACGTGGACAATGCCAAGCTCCTTATCGGTCACGATCCGGAGCTGTTCAAGGCGGCCAAGAAGGCACCGGAATTCTACGACTGAAGGTGTCGGCGACACCTCAGGTTCATTCCGCTCCTCCCCGAACCGGGGAGGAGAAGGCGAGTGCGGTCGTCGTGCGAGGCGTGAGCAAGCGCTACGGTTCGACACTGGCCCTCGACACCCTCGATCTCGACATCCATTCGGGTGAAGTCTTCGGCCTGCTGGGGCCCAACGGCTCCGGCAAGACGACGTTCATTCGTCTGCTCAGCGGCTATCTGCTGCCCACGGAAGGTCGGCTCGAGATTTGCGGCTGCGACGCCGTCGTGCAATCGCAGGAGGCGCGACGGTTGATCGGCTATGTTCCCGAGGCAGCGCCGCTCTACAGCTACATGCGGGTACGCGAGTTCCTGAGCTTCATGGCGCGACTGCGGGGGATTACCGGACGTGCCGTCGCCGACGCGGTCGACCGGGTGATTGCGGCCCTGGCATTGCAGGCGGTCGCCGATCGCCCTGCGCGCACGCTGTCGCGCGGCTATCGCCAGCGCACGGCGATTGCCCAGGCGCTGGTCCACGATCCGGCGCTGCTCATTCTCGATGAGCCGGCCAACGGCCTCGATCCGCGTCAGATCATCGAGATCCGTTCGCTGATCCGTGGCCTCGCCGGTCGTCACACGGTGCTGATGAGTTCGCACGTGTTGGGCGAGGTGGCCCGCACGGCCGACCGGGTCGGAGTGTTGCTGGATGGCCGACTGCGCGGTGTGCGCGCAATGGCCGACACACCGGACCTCGAAGCCTGGTTCCTGTCGCTGGCATGAGAACCCTGGGTGTTCTGTTGCGCAAGGAGCTGCTGGCGACCTTCGGCTCGCCGGTCGGCTACACCGTGGCTGCCGTCTTCCTGCTGGTGCTGGGATATACGTTCAGCCTGACGCTGTTTGCGACCAAGGTCGCCAACCTCATCTACATCTTCCACCAGATGTACGTGCTGACCATCCTCCTCGTGCCCGCGCTCACCATGCGGGCCTTCGCCGAGGAGCGACGTCACGACACGCTCGAGCTCCTGCTCACGGCGCCGATCGGCGAGGTCTGGATCGTGCTGGCGAAATTCCTGGCCGTGTTCGCCCTGGTGCTCGGCATGTATCTCGGTGCGATCGTCTATGCCATCGTGCTCGACGCGCACGGAGCTCCGGACTGGGGACCGATCGCGAGCGGCTATCTCGCGATCGTCTGCCATGCCACGCTGATCGTCGCCATCGGCCTGCTGATGTCGAGCCTGACCGAGAACCAGGTGGTCGCGGCGGCATTGACTCTGGGCGCCGCCCTGATGCTGTGGTTTGCCGATTCGGTGTCGTATCTGCTGCCGCCGCCGTTCGACGTCCTGGCGATCAATCTGTCCTTGATCGGCCATTTCCGGCCGATGGTGACGGGGTCGGTTTTCGTTTCCGACATCTGCTATTTCGTGACGCTGGCGCTGCTCGCGCTGTTCCTCACCACGCGTCGTTTGGCCGAGCGATGAGCGGCGAGCAGTCCAATTGGCTGGACGGCCTCTGGTTCGCAGCCTGCATCGCCGCGCTGGTGGTGATGTTCGCGGCTGCGCTTCGCTTGCGCGTCTATGGCGCGGGATGGCGGCGCTGGACGTTGCGGCTGGGGGTGATTGCCCTGGCTGTAGGCGCGACGGTCGCCGCCAATGTCGCCATCTACCGTCACGACGCGCATCTCGATTTCACGCGCGAGGAAGCCTTCACCCCCTCGCGCGAGGCCGCCGACATCGTGCGGTCGCTGCAGGAACCGGTGCAGATCGTCTACTTCTATCAGAAGGAGAACGCTGCCGGCCGCGCCGCCATCACCATGTTGGAACTGCTCGCGCACCTCAATCCGCAGCTGTCCGTCGAAGCGGTGGACATCGACCGCAATCCCGGCCGTGCCGGCGCGTTTGGCGTGCAGCTCTACAATACCGCGGTCGTCATGACGGCCACTCATCGCCTTCAGGTGGTGACGACCGACGACCGCGAAATCGCGCTCGGCATCCTGCGTGCTTTGCGTCGCCGCCAGCCGGTCGTGTGTTTTGCCACGGGCCATGGCGAGTACGACATCGACAACTTCGAGTTCCACACCCACTTCGAGGGCAGCCATGCGCACAGCCACAACAGCGAGGGCATGTCGCTGGTCCAGATGCAGCAGCATGGCCTCGGCCGGCTGCGAAGGGCGATCGAGAAGCTTGGGCTCGAGCCGCGCAAGGCCGAGCTGCGTCCGGGCCAGCCACTGCCCAGGGATTGCGCGGCCCTGATCGACGCCAATCCGCGCACGCCGCATATTCCCGCCGAAGCGGATGTGTTGCGCCGCTATCTCGAGCAGGGCGGCAGCTATATGCTGCTGGTCGAACCGGATTTTGCAATCGAGCCGCGCATGGCCGCGGTGCTGGTCGATGCGGGCGCACGCGTCGACGAGGGCGTCATCGTCGACCCGATCGAGCACTATTTCACCGACGAGCAGATGATCGCGATCACGCATTACGCGAACCATCCAGTGACGCGAGCGCAGGCCCTGTCGTTTTATCCGGGCGCGCGGCCGGTCGAGCCGGCACCGCGCGACGGCGTGAAAGCGGTGGTTCTGTTCGCCAGCAGCGCCAAGAGCTACGTCGCACTCGATCGCCTGCGCTATCGCGAGGAAGCGGCGACTGAGCAGAAGCGCGCCTATCCGCTTGCCGTCGCCGCGGAGGGGCGGATGTCTCCGGCAGCGCGGCCGTACCGGATGATTGTCGTGGGCGATGCGGATTTTGCCAGCAATTCGTTCTTTCCCTATCTCGCCAACGCGGACATCGTTCTGGCCGGCATCTCCTGGCTGCTTCACGAGGAGCGCCTGCCGACATTGAAGCCGCCGGTCGAGGTATTGCCGCTGGTGACGCTGACCAATGCCGAGGTGCGCTGGATCTTCATCCTGACGGTTATTCTGCTGCCCGGCCTCGTGGCGTGTGCCGGATTGGGTGTGTGGCTGTGGCGCCGTCGCTGATGCAGCGTTTCGCCTGGCCGCTGGCCGCGGCGGCGGCGCTCCTCTTCATGGTCGGGCTCGCACTGTCCGGCAAGCGGCCCGACGCCGGCCTGGCGCCATTCAAGGCGGCCGGCTTGCTGGCGGCTTTTGCGCCGGAAGACGCACGCGAAGTCGAAGTTGCTACAGGCGGAGCGACATGGCGCTTTCGGCGGGACGACGGTTGGCAGGCGATCGCGGCGCCGCGGCCGGTGCCGCCCGACCTCACCCGGCGCATCGATGCCGCGCTGCGACTGCTGCGCAATGCCGGTCCGTTGCGCGTGCTGACGCCCGATGAAGTCGGACAGGTGCCGGCCTCGGAATACGCTCTGGGATCCGACAGTCTGCGTGTCGAGGTGCGCTCCTCCGCCGGAGCGTCCTTCCAAATCCAGTTCGGTGGCCGCAATCCATTGGGCGTGGCACGCTATGTGCGCGTCCAGGGAGTCGATGGCCTGCCGATGCTGCCGACCTATGTGGCGGAAGCCTGGGAGCAGGTGATCGGAGAGCGACAGGAATGAGACGATTTCTGCTCGTCCTGCTATTCGCGTTGGCGGGCGCTTCGCACGTCGAGGGACATGTCACCAGCACCGGCCTCGCGGTGCTGGAGGCCAATGATGGGCGCTTGTCGTATCGCCTGACACTGGTTGCGACCGAGCAGGACGAAGAGATGGGACGGACGCTGCTCGCGGCTGCCGACGGCGATCCGGCCGCAGCGACGCGTGTCGCGCAGGCCATGCGCGAGCACGCCCGGTTCTCGATCGCCGGTAACGCTTGCGTGCCGGAACGCATCACCGTCCAAGGTTCGCGTGCCGGCGACGGCAAGGTGATGCTGGAGATGGCGCTTGCCTGTCCGAAGCCCGCCGGCACGCTTGCCATTCGCGACGATTGGCCGGCGATCCTCGGCGGTCATTTCCAGACCGTGATGAGCGTGCACATACCAGGGCAGCTTTCGGTGGAATTCGCTTTTGGCGCCGATCGGCGCGAGGCGACGGTAGAGTTGTCGGGACCGACGGCGACCGGATGGCTGAGCTTCATCGCCATGGGAGCCGAACACATCCTGAGCGGGCCCGATCACCTGCTGTTCCTGCTGGCACTTCTGGCGCTGACGCGCGGCTTCTGGCCGATCGCCAAGATCGTCACGGGATTCACTATCGCCCATACCATCACATTGAGTCTCGCGGCGCTCGGCGTCGTCGACGTGCCGTCGCGCGTGGTCGAGCCGCTGATCGCCGCCACGATCATCTGGGTGGCGCTTGAAAACCTCGTGGCCCCGGCGCGCACGGCGCAGCGCTGGCTGATTGCGGTTGTGTTCGGGCTCGTGCATGGGCTCGGCTTTGCGAGTGCCCTGACCGAGCTTGGCTTGCCGAGGGCGGCCATGGTCCGCGCGCTCATCGGCTTCAATGTCGGCGTCGAGCTGGGGCAGCTCGCCTTCGTCGCTGCCGTCATGCCGGCGGTAGTCTGGTTGGCGAAACCGGGACGCATCGCGCGACTGCCGCAAGTCCTGTCGCTGGCGGTGGCGGCCGCCGGCGCCTTCTGGCTGGTGGAACGACTCCTTTTTGCCTGACTGTGGACGGCCATCGATGCTTTGATGCGCCGAATATCAGGGGGAAGGAGTTTGCATGTCAGTGGTTCGCGTTCTCGGTCTGGCGGCGCTCGCGCTCGGCATCGCCGTGCCGGCGGTGGGGCAGGGCATCCCCAAGGCGCAGTCGCCGGAGGAGGTCGGCTTCTCCTCGGTACGGCTCAAGCGGCTGTCCGACCGCATCAACGAGGACGTGAAGGACGGCAAGATCCCGGGCGCCGTCGTGCTGATCGCGCGCAACGGCAGGATCGTCATGTTCGACGCTTTCGGCTATCGCGACCGCGAAGCCAAGGCGCCAATGCAGACCGACTCGATCTTCCGCGTCGCCTCCATGAGCAAGCCGATCACTTCCGTGGCCGCCATGACGCTGGTCGAGGAAGGCAAGATGTCGCTCGCCGACCCGGTGGCGAAATACATTCCTGCCTTTGGCGAGACCAGGGTCTCAGTGGCCAGGACCAATCCGGACGGCACGGTCCAGATGGGTCTCGAACCGCAGGAGCGGCCGATGACGATCCAGGATCTCATGCGCCATACATCGGGCCTGACCTACGGCGCTATCGGCGCCAATGCCGTCAAGCAATCCTACTACGACATGAAGGTAATGGACGCCGATCAGACCAATGCCGAAATGGCGGCGAAGCTGGCCAAGCTTGCGCTGCTCTATCAGCCCGGCACACACTGGGAATATTCCATGTCCACCGACGTGCTGGGCCGGGTGATCGAGGTCGTCTCCGGCAGGCCGCTCGACAAGTTCATCGAGGAGCGGATCGCCAAGCCGTTGAAGCTTGGCGACACCGGCTTCGATGTTTCGCCGGACAAGAAGGGGCGAGGCGCGCATCCCCAGAAGGAAGGACCGAGGAATGAGGCGCCGCCGATCCCCGATGTGACCTACCGGTCGACCTGGAAGTCCGGCGGCGCCGGCATGGTCTCGACCGCCGCCGACTATGCCCGCTTCCTGCAAATGTTCGCCAACGGCGGGGAATTGGACGGCGTGCGCATCATCTCGCGCAAGACCATCGATCTCATGACGGCGGACAACCTTCCGCCGGACATCAAGATGGGCGATGACATGTGGCGGCTGGGGCCGCTCGAGCCCAGCCCGCGAATGGGGCAGGGCTTTGGCCTGGGCTTCGCCGTCCGGACCGAGCAGGGCCGCAATCCCCTGCCAGGCTCGCCCTATGACTATCATTGGGGAGGAGTTTGGGGCACCTACTTCTGGCACGACCCGCGTGAGCATCTCTACGTCGTGCTCATGATGCAGGCGCCGGCGGCGAGCGAGCAGTATCACTCGATGCTGCGCGATCTCGTCTATCAGGCGTTGGTGAACTAAATCGAGGAGGAGGGGATGCAGCGATCAAAGTGCTCCCCATATAGCCGCTGATGACCAACGAGGATTCCCGCAACTGGATGTGGTCCGAAGCGCTGCAGATGCTGGCGCGGGCCGAGCAGCTGCACCGCCAGGTCTTCAGCCCTCCTGCCGCGGTCCGCCGCAGCGGGCCGGCCTGGGAGCCGCCGACGGACGTCCTCGAGACGGACGATTCCGTTCTGATTCTCGTCGCGCTTCCGGGAGTGGATCCGCAGCAGGTCCAGGTTGCCATTCAGAATGGCGTTCTGGCGATTGCCGGCGAACGCCTCCTGCCACCGCAGCTCAGGATCGCACGCATTCATCGCCTTGAATTGCCGCAGGGCCGGTTCGAGAGACGAGTCCCGCTGCCGGCGGGCCGATACGAGACGCCGCGGACAGGGGTGCTCAACGGTTGTCTTGTGATCGAGTTGCCCAAGGCCGGGCGAAAGGCCGCGCCATGACTGCGCCGCCGGATGTGAATAGCGACGCCGACCAGAACGTCCGGCGCCCGGTGCCGGCGGATGCGCTCATCGTCGTGCCGATGCGCAACATGGTGCTGTTTCCGGAGGTCGTGCTGCCCGTCACCGTGGGTCGGGCGTCGTCCGTCGCGGCGATCCAGCAGGCGGTGCGCGAGCAGCGCCAGATCCTCCTCGTGCTGCAACGCGACCCGCAGAACAATCAGCCCGGAACCGACGACCTCCATCGTGTGGGCACGGTCGCCAACATCCTGCGCTACGTGACGAGTCCGGAGGGCGGGCATCATCTGGTTTGCCAGGGAGTCCAGCGCTTCCGGATCGGCGAATTCGTCGAGGGGTATCCGTTCCTTCTCGCCAAGGGCGTGCATCTCGTCGAGCCGGCGACGACCGGATCCGAGGTCGAGGCCCGGTTCCTCGTGCTGCGCGATCAGGTCCGCGAGGTGTTCGATCTTCTGCCGCAGGCTCCCGCCGAGCTACGGCAGACGGTTGAGGCCACGACTTCGCCAGGTCTGATGGCCGACCTCGCCGCCACCTATCTCGACGTCGAGCCGGCGGAGAAGCAGGGTCTGCTCGAAACGGTCGACCTCGTGCCGCGGCTCGACCGCGTATCCAAGCTGCTGGCCCATCGGCTCGAGGTGCTGCGTCTGTCGGCCGAAATCGGCAAGCAGACCAAGGCCTCGCTCGATACCCGTCAGCGCGAGGTGCTGCTGCGCGAACAGATGGCCGCCATCCAGCGCGAGCTCGGCGAGGAAGGCTCCAACAAACAGGAACTGGCCGATCTCGAGAAGGCGATCGGGGCGGCTAAAATGCCGGCCGACGTCGAGGCCGTGGCACGCAAGGAGCTGCGCCGGCTGCAGCGCACGCCGGAGGCGGCCGGCGAATACGGCATGATCCGCACTTATCTCGATATCCTGGTCGAGTTGCCCTGGGCGCCGCCGGAATCGAAGGACATCGATATCGTCGAGGCGCGCCGCATTCTCGATGCCGATCATTTCGGCCTCGAGAAGATCAAGCAGCGCATCGTCGAATACCTTGCGGTACGCAAGCTGGCCCCCGGGGGCAAGGCCCCTATCCTGTGCTTCGTCGGCCCGCCGGGCGTGGGCAAGACCTCGCTCGGCCAGTCGATCGCCCGGGCCATGGGGCGGAAGTTCGTCCGCGTCAGCCTGGGCGGCGTGCACGACGAGGCCGAGATCCGCGGTCATCGCCGGACCTACGTTGGCGCCATGCCCGGCAACATCATTCAGAGCATCCGCAAGGCGGGGGCGCGCGACTGCGTGATGATGCTAGACGAGATCGACAAGATGGGCGCCGGGATCCATGGCGATCCATCGGCGGCAATGCTCGAGGTCCTCGATCCGGAGCAGAACAGCACGTTCCGCGACAACTATCTCGACGTGCCGTTCGACCTGAGCCGCGTGATCTTCATCACCACCGCGAACATGCTCGAAACGATTCCCGGACCTTTGCGTGATCGCATGGAGATCATCTCGCTGTCGAGCTACACGGCCGGTGAAAAACTGCAGATCGCCAAGCGCTATCTCGTGCGCCGCCAGCTCGAAGCCAACGGCCTGAGGCCGGAGCAGGTGGAGATCGAGGATGCCGCGCTAAACCGCATCATCGAGAGCTATACGCGCGAAGCCGGGGTCCGCAGCCTCGAGCGCGAGATCGGGCGCGTTCTGCGTCACATTGCGGTCGAGGTTGCCGAAGGCGCGACCGGACCGAAGCACGTCGATGTCGCGATGGTCGAGAGAATCCTCGGCGCGCCGCGCTTCGAGAATGAAGTCGCCATGCGTTCGACCGTCCCCGGCGTGGCCACCGGTCTTGCCTGGACGCCTGTTGGCGGCGACATCCTCTTCATCGAGGCAACCCGCACACCCGGCGGTGGCAAGCTGATGCTCACCGGGCAGCTTGGCGAGGTCATGCGGGAGAGCGCGCAGGCGGCGCTCAGCCTGCTCAAGAGCATGGCGATTCCACTCAGGATAGATGCGGCGAGCTTCGACAAGAGCGACATTCACGTCCACGTGCCCGCAGGCGCGACGCCCAAGGATGGGCCGAGCGCCGGTGTCGCGATGTTCGTTGCGCTCGCCTCGCTGCTCATGGGCCGAACCGTGCGAAGCGATACGGCGATGACCGGCGAGATCAGCCTCCGCGGACTCGTCCTGCCGGTCGGCGGTATCAAGGAGAAGGTCGTCGCCGCGGCGGCCGCGGGAATCAGGCGCGTCATGCTGCCCGCGCGGAACAAGCGCGACTACGACGACATCCCCGAGGAAGTGCGCAAGTCGCTCGAGTTCATCTGGCTCGATCGCGTCGACGACGCCATCGCGCAGGCCTTGCAGGCTTAGGCGACTTCCGCACACCTGGCCGCTACCATTGCAGCGACGCAGTAAAGCCCAGCGCATGTGAGGCGCTCCGCCGCGGGCTCCCAGGCGTACAAAGCGCCCAGTTGCAATCGTAGTGCCGGTCAGCGCGCCGTGATGGCGCTGCGCAACTCGAGCGGTGCCGCGACCTGCCTCAGGTTTTCGATCCCTTGTCCGGTGCCGCGCACCCGGATCGTGCCGAATCCCAGGAGTCGGCCGAGAACCGATTGCTCGACATCGATGGTTTCGACCTTGTTCATGTTCATTTCGACGGTGCGCCGGCGCAGGAAGCCGCGCTTGTAGATCACGCGGTAGTTGGTGATGGCCAGCTCGGTAATCCAGCGAACGAACCAGGCATGGAGCAAGGCCACGACGCCCAGCACCAGGGACGCCCAGCCGATGAGCTGAACGAGTCGGCCGAGCTGCGTGGACAGCGTCTCCGCGTAGACGAGGAGAACGATCCCAACCGCCAGCAAAACAAACGCGCGCAAGAAGATGATCCAATGCAATTTGCCGATTGCCTTGATGGTCTCACCCGGCTGTAGGACCGAATTGACATACGACACGGTTCTCTCCTGCGGCGGATTACGCCAATTTGCACTGGTTTGTGACAACGTCCAGATGCTCGCGAGGTTCAATCGCGGACAGCAAACAGCCTCGCAAGCGCCTGATGGTCGGTAAGCCAGGCCCAGTCGGCATAGCGGCGCGCCACGTCGAGCGACTCGATGAACTCGATCGCGCCGAAGGGGCGACCGAAGATGTGGGCATGCACCGTGATGTCGAGGCAGCCGGCTGGCAAGCCAAGCCGTGGCCAGTTGGAGAGGATGCGCTCCAGAATCCGCGTGAAGGCATGCGGTTCATTGCCGTAGCGGACATAGAGCGGCATGTCGTTCACCTCAATAGTGAACGGAACCGCCGTAATCGGACCGGCCGGCGTCTGGTGGCGATAGGGCAGGTCGGAGTCGAAAAAGTCGGCATGCCATTCGAAGCCAGCGTTCGCCAGAAGCGCCGGCGTGCACCTGCTCGGCGTGCAGCGCGGACTCAGCCAGCCATAGGGGCGATGACCGGCGCCTTGTCCGATGGCGTCAACGCAACGGACGAGATCGCGTCTTTCTTGCTCTGCCGTTTGACAGGCGGGAATGATATCCTGGGCCCAGCCGTGCGCGCCCACGATATGCCCCGCATTGGCGATGGCAGCGAGGAGATCCGGATAACGCCGGGCGAGCAGGCCGCTCACGTAGAAGACAGCACGAAGGCCCGTCCTGTCGAGGATATCGAGGAGTCGCCAGGCGCCGACCTTCGGTCCGTACTCGGCCCACGATCGCGCCTGCAGGTCGAGCACGCCGGCCTTGAGTGGATTGCCCATCGGGCCGATGCCGGGAGCGGAATCATCGGTCCAGCCTTCGAGCATGACGCTGACGGAGATCGCGAGGGACTTCTCGGCAGGCCAACCGGCAGGAAGGGTAGCGGGGACCGGCATGAGCCCTCTTGTCGTCGTTGCTCGCAGCCTGAATTTGGCGAAACACAACGGACAAGTCGACTGCCGCAACGCACCTTTTCCTAATGGAGGCGATGAAGCTTCCTCGCTTCGCCCCGGCGGACCGCTCGTCTAGTCTCTGCTAAACCCGAAACCTTTCCTCAGGAGACCCGCCGATGATCGACCTCTACTACTGGCCGACGCCCAATGGCTGGAAGATTTCAATCATGCTCGAGGAGTGCGGCCTGCTGTACAAGGTCGTGCCGGTCAATATCGGCACGGGCGAGCAGTTCAAGCCCGAGTTTCTCAAAATCAGTCCCAACAACCGCATGCCCGCGATCGTCGATCACGAACCGCCGGGTGGCGGCGAGCCCGTCTCGGTGTTCGAGTCCGGCGCCATCCTGCAATATCTTGCCGAGAAGACCGGCAAATTCCTGCCCAGGGACCTTCGTGGCAAGTACGAGGTATTGCAATGGGTGAACTGGCAGATGGGCGGTCTCGGCCCGATGGCGGGCCAAGCCAATCATTTCAACATCTACGCGCCGCAATTCAACGCACCCGAGCATCTGAGCTACGGCCAGACGCGCTACACGAACGAAGTGAACCGCCTGTTCGGCGTTCTCAATAAACGGCTCGGCAACCGCGAGTTCGTGGCTGGCCACCTGTCGATCGCCGACATGGCGATCTGGCCGTGGGTCGTGGGCTTCAAGAACTTCGGCCAGAAGCTGGAGGATTTTCCGCATCTCAAGCGCTGGTTCGAGGAGTCGATGGGCAAGCGTCCGGCGGTGATCAAGGGCAAGGCGGTGGGCGCCGAGTTGCGCGCCAAGCCCGGCATCAATACCGAAGAGCAACGCAAGGTCCTGTTCGGCCAGACCGCCGCGGTCGTTCGCTAGGGTCAGAACCGGTAGGAGTCGTCCGCCGTGTCTGCTTTCCGCCTGATTTCAGATCGGTGGCGTCGACGGGCTTTGTCCGCGATGGGCCCAGAAGCGGTCATAGACCATTCATTCAATCACCTTGTCCGCGATGGCGAGCACGCCGGGTGGAATTGTCAAGCCGAGCGCCTTCGCGGCCTTAAGGTTGATGCTGAATTCGAATTTGATCGGCTGCTCAATTGGAAGATCGGAAACCTTGGCACCCTTTAATATTCGGTCGACGTAGCTAGCGGCGCGCCGAATGACGCGGGAATAGTTCACGTCGTAGGCCATCAAGCCACCGAAGTCGACGACGTCATTCGAAAAGCAGTACATCGCCGGCAATTTGTAGCGAGCCGCAAGTTCCGTCACGCGCTGGCCTTGTGCAACGAATATGCTCTCGGATGTCGTGAGGAGTGCCTCGGCGTGCTCCCTGGCCGCGGCGTCGAATGCGGCCGGAAGGTCATTGGCGGTCCGGATGTCATGGACCTGCAGCGTCAAGCCGAGCGGCTGCGCCGCCTCCTGCATTGCCTTCACCTGCAACGGTGCGATCGGATCGGCGAGATAGGACAGCACGAGCACTTGCGAGATTCCAGGTATGGCGTCCTTCAACAAACCAAGCCGCTTGGTCGCAACCTCGGGAACCATAAGTGACAGGCCGGTGATGTTTCCGCTCGGCCGGGCGAGGTTGCCGACAAGCCCGGTCCGAACCGGGTCCCCGAGCCCGATCATGATGATCGGAATCGTGCGCGTTGCGGCGATCGCAGCCTGTGCACCCGGCGTGGTGCTGACGGCGATGATGTCCGCCTTTAGGCGCAGGCATTCCTCGGCGAGCGCCGGAAATCGCTCCCCGTTGCCCTCCACGGACAGGTAGTCGATAGAGATGGTCTGCCCGTTCGCATAGCCAAGATCACGCAGACCCTCGAAGAACGCACCGAATCGGTTCGAGGTCAGCGTACCGGGATCGAACGTAAGGAAGCACAGCCGCGGGATTTTCTCCGGCACCTGCGCGTGGGCGGCGAGAGCCCAGCCGACCGCTGTGCCCCCTAGCAGCGTGGTAAGCCCACGTCGTCGTACTTCCAGCATCAGGCTTCCTCCCTCCGCCCGTGCCAACGCGGCATAACACAAATAGCGCCCGGGAGCCGATGGAAAAGCGGTCGGGCCGCCGCATGACGAGCCAAGCATAGGACTGGCTGGCCGTGTTCTTGGGGAAGCCCTGATTGCGCGAGACTTCACGATGCATTGAGCCTCGCCATTGCCCGGGCGGCATTGGCGAAGCGGCGGCGCAGCTCTCGCGGCCTCAGTACTTCGACTTCCGTGCCGAGCCGGCACAGATCCAACGCCGCCTGATCCACTGATTCGATCGGAATCTCGACCTGTCTCCAGCCTTCGCGGTCCGGCGGCTGGGCGCTCTCGCGGGCCGCTTCGGCCACCGTGGCGCTCACTTGCTCGAGACGGGCGAGGCCGCGCGGCGAGAGCCGCAGGACCGCTTTCTCCCGGTAAAGACCCACTTCATAGGCGCGCGACGACTCGGTCCAGAAGCGCACCAGGTCGAAATCCTTGGCCCGCGTGAAGCGTTCGCTCGTGACCGCAAGGTCGACGATGTTGGAAATGCGGTAGGTGCGAAGCTGCTGCGAAACCTCGGCCACGAGATACCATGTACCGGCTTTCAGCACGAGCCCGAGCGGCCTTAGCCGACGCGTCACGCGCCGATCGATGCGCTGATAGGCGATCTCGATCACGCTATCGCTCCAGACGGCGCGAGCGATCTCCGGCAAGAGCCGCGCTGCCTCCGCGCTCCGGAACCAGTCCACCGGATCGAGGTGGAAGCGCTGCGCGATCTTCTGGGCACCCGCCCGGTTCCGTTCGGGCAGCGCGGCCGTGAGCTTGAGCTGTGCAGACAGGAGCTGGTCTGCGAGACCCAGCTGCGAGGCAGGACCGGGAAGGCCGGCCACGAACAGCGTCTCGGCTTCGCTCTCGGTCAGCCCGGTGAGCTTGGTGCGAAAGCCGTCGAGCAGTTGGAAACCGCCGCCCGGCCCGCGATCCGCGTAGACCGGCACGTTGGCAGCACTCAGCTGCTCCATGTCGCGATAGATCGTGCGCACCGACACTTCGAACGTTTCGGCCAACGTCTCGGCGGTCAGCCGGCCGCGGGTCTGCAGCATAAGAAGGATGGAAAGGAGACGGCTCGCGCGCACGGCGATGATGTTAGCAAATAATCATGACATAAGATGGCAGGAATAGGGAGCTAAGGATGCGGCACGAAAGGAGAGCCCATATGCTGCAAACCCGCCCCAAGCCCAGCCCCGACTTCGACTTCCTCATGGGGATCTGGAACTGTCGCCACCGCTATCTCGCGCGCCGCCTCAGCGACTGTCATGACTGGATCGAGTTCGACGGCACCTGCGCAGTACGCAAGGTCCTCGACGGCTTCGGCAACATCGACGAGAGCGACATTGCCCTGCCGGGCGACCGCTACCGCGGCATGAGCCTGCGTCTCTACGATTTCGACAGGGACAGATGGACCATCCATTGGTACGACAGCCGGCGTCCGGGTCATGCCGCCGCGCCAGTTGTCGGACGCTTTGCCAAGGGGACCGGGACGTTCTATGGCGACGACGTATGGCAGGGCCGGGCCATCCGCGTGCGCTACGTGTGGTCGCGCGTGACACCTGCGTCGGCACGCTGGGAGCAGGCCTTCTCGCTGGACGAAGGCAACAGTTGGGAAACCAACTGGATCATGGACTTCAAACGGGTATGACCGCCATGTCACCTAAGTTGTTCGCCGTCACCAGCAGCCGCGGCCCACGCTGGAAGGACGACCTCCCCATGGAAGAGCAGGACCACTGGCGCCAGCATGCCGATTTCATGAACGGGCTGGTAGCGGACCGGTTCGTCCTCCTGGGCGGGCCGCTTGTCGGGACGCCCGAAGTCTTGCTGATCGTGCAGGCAAAGGACGAGGCCGAGGTCGAAGCGCGGCTGGCGCGGGATGTTTGGCGGGCGAACGGTCTCCTGCACACGCATCAGATCAGACCATGGTGGTTGCGTCTGGGGACCCTTGGCGACCCTTGACGGTGGATGAACCGGCAACCACGTTGACGGGACTTCCGGGGAGCAGGAGGTGCCGTCATGCAAAGCCAGGAACGCGACCTCATCGAGGGCCTGTTCAACCGTCTCAAGGCCTATGAGGCACAGCCGCGCGACCCCGAGGCCGAGCGGCTGATCGCGAACCTTCTGGCAGGGCAGCCTGGCGCACCCTACCTGCTGACGCAGACAGTGCTGGTACAGGAACATGCGCTGAAGGGAGCCCAGGCGCGCATCGCTGAACTCGAGGCGAAGACAACTGGCCCGGCCCAGCCGGGCTTTCTGGAAGGGGCGCCCAAGATCGGCCCCTGGGGTGCAGCGCCTGCCGCCGCGCCGGCAGCTCCTGCTGTCGGCACGCGGTCGCCCCTACAGTCGGCGGTCGCTCCGCAACCGTCGGCCGGAGGCGGCTTCCTGCGCTCCGCGCTCGCGACGGCGGCCGGCGTCGCCGGCGGCGCGCTGCTGTTCGACGGGATTCGCAACCTGCTTGGCCACAGCGCCAGTCCGTTCGGCATGTTGGACCCGTCTCCTCTGGGTACGCCATCGGCGGTGATGCCGGCCGATCAGGTCTCCTCTGTCGATCTCGCGCAGGACGACGGCTCAGCCGACAACTACGATGCATCCGACAATCCGGACGGCGCTGACGACGACGACTTCGGCAGCGATTCATCCTTCGACGATTCGGAGGACGTTTGAGAATGAAGAAAAAGAAGGAGAGACAGCAGAATGATCGAGCTTCACACGTGGGGCACGCCCAACGGTCGCAAAGCCTCCATCATGCTCGAGGAATGCGGCCTGCCCTATAGCGTGCACAAGGTCGATATCTCCAAGCGCGAGCAATTCAAGCCCGACTTCCTCAAGATCAGCCCCAACAACCGCATTCCTGCAATCGTCGATTCCGATGGTCCCGGCGGCGAGCCGATCAGTCTGTTCGAGTCGGGTGCGATCCTGATCTACCTTGCGGAGAAGACCGGCAAGTTTCTCCCCAACGAGCCGGTCCAGCGCTACCGGACTCTCGAGTGGCTCATGTGGCAGATGGGCGGCGTCGGACCCATGTTTGGACAGGCCCACCATTTTCTGCGCGCTGCGCCGAGCAAGATCGAATACGGCATCAGGCGCTATGTCGATGAAGCGAAAAGGTTGTACGGCGTGCTCGACAAGCAGCTCGCGTCGAACGCCTTCGCCGCAGGAGCGGACTATACGATCGCCGACATCGCGATCTTTCCATGGATTGCGCGGCACGAATGGCACCAGGTCAATCTGGCGGACTTTCCCAATGTGAAGCGCTGGTACGATGTCATAAATGCGCGGCCAGCCGTGACCAAGGGAATGGCGGTTCCCTATCTCAATTGACCGGATTGAAGTTGGACCGTAACGTCCTATTTAGAATAAATCTAAACTGAACTAACGCCACCGAGGAGGGGAGCCCCCGCCATGAGCAAGAACGTCAAAAGCCGCCAGGCCGCCGCCCTGGCCACTCCGACCGACTTGGGCGCCAATGCGACGAAGGACGTTTCGGGCGGGCTCAATATCCTGCTCGCTGACGTCTTTGCCCTGTACTTCAAGACCAAAAACTTCCACTGGCACGTGTCGGGTCCGCATTTCCGCGACTATCACCTGATGCTCGACGAGCAGGCCGACGAGATCTATGCCATGGGCGATCCGATTGCCGAACGCGTGCGAAAGCTCGGCGGCACCACGATCCGCTCTGTCGGCCAGATCGGCAAGCTCCAGCGTGTCCTGGACAACGACGCCGACTATGTCACGCCCGAGGACATGCTGGCCGAGCTGCGGGACGACAATAGGCAGCTAACCGCCAATATGCGCACGCTTCACGAGCTCTGCGACGAACACAATGATGTCGCCACGGCGAGCCTGATCGAGAATTGGATCGACGAAACCGAGAAGCGGACCTGGTTTTTGTTCGAAGCCGGCCGCCGTAGCGGCGGCTGAACCTCTTTTTTGCATATCTTAGGGCCGCGAATCGGCAGCCGTTCACGTTTCGTGGACCAAGGTGTGGCCGCGCTGCAACAGGCGTGGCCGCAATTTGCACGAAATGGCCGTCTTCGTCGCAGCTTTGCAGGAATTCGACTAAACTTGGGCCGTTCGAGACCGCTTCAGCTCCGGTCGAGGTATTTCGAGTTATCTACAAGCAAGGGAGATAGCGATGAAGAAGGCACTTGTGGCGGCTGCCGCGGTTGTGGCGCTTCCCGTCATGGCGCATGCGCAGTCGCCAGTACCTGGGTTCTATGGCGGCGTGGAAGGCGGCGTGAGCTGGCTGCTCAACACGACGATTGCAGGCCAGGGCGTCTATCCGGCCACGGGCTGGGCGGCCGGCGGCAAGTTCGGTTACGACTTCGTGGGCCCCCGCGTCGAAATCGAAGGCGTGTACCACGAGAATCAGACTTCCGGTGGCAATTTCCCGGGCCAGGCAATCCAAGGCAAGATCGGCCAGGCGGCCGTGATGGCCAACATTCTCTACGACTTCAATGCCGGGGGCGTGATCGTTCCGTTCGTCGGCGCCGGTGCGGGCGTCGGCTTCATCGATTCCGACCTGCCGCTGCGCAGCACGCAGTTCGCCTTTCAGGGCATCTTGGGTGTGGGCTGGAACGCCACCCCGAATCTGCGGTTCGATCTCGACGGCCGGTACTTCGGCACGACGAACCCGAACTTCGCCGGCTCGGCCTGGAGCAACAACAGCTTTGCCGTGATGCTCGGCGTCACCTTCAAGTTCGGTGCGCCGGTCGAGGCTGCGCCGCCACCGCCGCCGCCGATGAGTGCGCCGTCGTTCATGGTGTTCTTCGACTGGGATCGCTCGAACCTGTCGGCCCAGGCCCTGAACACGATCAAGCAGGCGGCCGACGCCTACCGGACCAAGGGCAACGCCCGCATCA
>NZ_DATBFE010000181.1:0-7292 GCF_036558665.1 Reyranella sp.
TGGTGCGCGGGCTGTGGGTGCGGCCGCCGGTCAGCGCGCCCGCCAGCAGGTCGCAGATCACGGCGAGACCGCCGCCCTTGTGCAATCCGAACGGCAGAATGGCGCCGAACGGCGGATTGTACATCACGCCCGGATCGGTGCTGGGGTTGCCCTCGGCATCGATCAGCAGGCCCGCGTCCATCTGCACTTTCTTGTTGTTGGCCACCCGCACCTTGCCCATCGCCACCTGGCTGGTGGCGAAGTCGAGCACGATCGGCTCGCAGCCCTTGCGCGGCACGGCGGTGCAGTAGGGATTGGTGGTGAAGCGCGGCTCGGCGCCGCCAAACGGCGCCACCAGCGACTTGTGGCCGTGCACGTTCACCCAATGGGTGCTGACGAGGCCCGCCCGCGCGCATTGTTCCGCCCAATGGCCGATGCGTCCGATATGGTGGGAATTGGTAAGACCGACGACACAGACCCCGTGCTTCTTCGCCCGCTCGATGCCGATATCCATCGCCTCCTTGGCGATGACCTGGCCATAGCCTGCACCGCCATCGATCACGACGACCGCGCCATTGTCGCGGACGATCTTTGCATGATGGTTGCGGACGCAGCGCCCGGTGGTGGTGTTCTGGATATAGGCCGGCATCATGCCGACGCCGTGGCTGTCGTGCCCGAACAGGTTGGCGAGCACCAGATGGTCGGCGACCAGTTTCGCCTCCTCGGCCGAACTGCCATCCGCCCGACAGATCGCCATCGTGAAGGCATGCAGCAGGTCGGGTTTGATGCGCACTTCGCCCACGCCACGCTGCTCGCCCATTGCCTTATTTCCTTCCCGAGATCGGCTTTTTCGGCGCGCAAGGTTCCGCGTCGTGCCCGCACTGTCAACGTTCGTCCCCAAATCCCCTCGTCCGCCGGGGACACCTTCCGCGAAACGCCTCATTGCGGGGACTTCCCTCAGATACCCGTGCTAGGGAAATGGTCATGCGGGGTGCCTTTCGCCTGGCCTGCTTCATGCTGCTGCTGTGCATCGGCGCGGACGCGCTCGGCCAGGCGGGAACGCCGCCGCAGCGGCCCTTCTCGCAGCTCGTCGGCCTGTGGACCCGCCAGCTCGACCGGATCGGTTATCGCGCCGACCAGGCCGACATCCAGGCGGCGGAGATCGACGCGCTGCGCGAGCAGACGACCGATGTTCGCGCCGCGGCGGCCGCAGCGGCGGCACTGGCGCGCAACGACCTTGCCGATACCAAGAAGCTTCTGGCGCCGCTCGAGCCGCAGGCCGGCACGGACCAGCCGCCCGACACCGATGCAGTGAAGGCCGAACGCGACCGGCTGACCGAGCAGGCCGCCATCAGTGAAAGCCGGGTCAAGCAGTGCGAGGTGATCATCGCCCGCGCCGACCAACTCCTCGACCGCATGACCAAGCTGCGCGGCCAGGTCGTGCTGCAAACGCTGCTGCATCGCGATCTGTCGCCGCTCTCGCCCAACGCCTGGCAGCGCATCGGGCCGGAATTCGTCGCCGCCGTCCAAACCCTCTCCAAGGCAATGGCGACCTGGGGTCGCGAAGGCTTGTCGTCGTTGCAGTCGGGCGAAGAGGACCTCTCGCCTCTCGCCTTCTGGGCCCTCGCCACCATCGTCCTGTGGTGGTTTGGACGGCTGCTGCGCCGCCGCTTCGGCCGAGGCGAGGAGGTCGAGCCGGGCCAGCGCGATCGCACCATCGCCGCCGCCATCGACGGCGTCGGCCTCGTGCTGGTGCCGATCCTGGCGGTGTGGCTGATCGGCAAGCTGCTGGCCGCCAGCCACCCGCCGACGCCGATCGACGCGCTGTTGCCCGAGCTCATCAACCGCGTGATCTCGCTCCTGCTGGTCGTCGGCCTCACCGCGACGGCTCTCGCGCCGCATCGCGCGCCCTGGCGCGTGCTGCCTTTCACCGATGCGAGCGCGCAGCATCTGTCGACGGCGCTGCGGCGGCTGATGGCGGCCGGGCTCGCCGTCGACTTCGTCTTCGTGGCGCTGACGCAAGGCGGCGACCGTGAAGCGCTGCGTGCCGTGGGAGCGCTGATCCTCGCCACGACCGTTGCCCTCCTGACCCTGCCGGCCATGGCCGACCGCGCCTGGCAGGCCGGCCGCCCCGAAGGATCGGAGCTGCCGCCGATGGTCGGCGGCACCTGGTGGTCGGTGGCGCGGCTTGCGCTGTCGCTGGCCGTGCTGTCGTCGATCGTCTTCGCCCTGCTCGGTTACGCGACGCTCGCCTCGCACATCCATTCGGCGCTGGCCTCGACCTGCCTGCTGCTCGCCCTGGCGCTGCTGGCGCATCGGCTGAGCGGCGACCTGCTCGACGCCGCGGCGGCGCCCGAGACGGCCACTGGACGCTGGGTGCGGCGCCGCTTCGGGCTGCCCGCCGATGCGACGCTGCGCGGCCAGAATATCGTGCTGCTGCTGATCGACGTCGTGCTGGTGGCGTTGCTCGGCATTGGCATCCCCGCCGCCTGGAACGTCGACATCGACGCCATCCTGAACGGCTTCGGCCAGCTCCTGCATGGGGTGCGGATCGGCAGCGTACACATCTCGCTCGAGAATATCGGCATGGCGATCCTGGCCTTCGGGCTCGCCATGCTGCTGGCGAGGCTGGTGCGCAGCATCGTGCGCGACCGCGTGATGCCGACCGTCGATGCGCCCCTGCCGTTGCGCCAGACCATCGATGCCGGCCTGAACTATGCCGGCGTCATCATCGCCATCCTGATCGGCATCACCGCGCTCGGCATCGACTTCACCAACCTCGCGATCGTGCTGGGCGCGCTCTCGGTCGGCATCGGGCTTGGCCTGCAGAACATCGCCAACAACGTGATCTCCGGCGTGATCCTGCTGATGGAGCGGCCGGTGAAGGCGGGCGACTGGGTGTCGGTGAACGGCCACGAAGGCTTCGTGCGCCGCATCAACATCCGCGCCACCGAGATCGAGACCTTCCAGCGCACGCATGTCATCGTGCCCAACAGCCTGTTCCTGCAGAACCCGGTGATCAACCGCACCTACGCCGACACGTCGAGCCGCATCGAGATCCCGCTGACCGTCGGGCTCGCCACCGACGTGGCCAGGATGGAGACGATCCTGCGCGAGACGGCGCTCGCCCATCCGCGCGTGCTGCGCGTGCCCGCGCCGATCGTGCGTTTCGTGCGCGTGACCACGACCGGCCTCGACTTCGAGCTGTTCGTGTTCGTGTCGCAACTCGCCGACCGCGTGGTCGTCACCAACGATCTCAACCGCGACCTGCTGGCCCGCATGATCGAGGAGAAGATCGTCGACCCCAAGCCCGTGCCCGAGCTCAGGGTGCGCGACCTCGACAAGCTCGCCGGCCGGCTCGGCGGCCACGAGCCCGCACCGGGCGCCGACCATGCCGTCCCGTCGCCGCCGCTCTGACGCGCCGCCGCGGCCGTGGGCGCTCTGGCTCCTGTTCGCGCTGGGCGCACTTGCGGGGGTGGTCTTGTGGGCCTGGCAGCCCGATCTGCCCAAGGACCTCCTGGTCCAGCGCTACGCCAACGCCCACTCGCAGTTCGTCGATGTCGGCGGCGTGCGCGCCCATGTGCGCGACGAGGGCCGGCCGGACGGCATGCCGCTGCTGATGATCCACGGCTCGCTGGGCTCGCTGCAGGTATGGGAGGGCTGGGTGCGCGAGCTCGGGGACAAGCTGCGGCTCGTCTCGGTCGACCTGCCCGGTCACGGGCTGACCGGTCCGTGGCCGCGCGGCGAGTACACGATCGAGGCCTACACCGACTTCATCGAGGTGTTGGCCGACGCCCTGCATCTCGACCGCTTCGCCATCGCCGGCCAGTCGATGGGCGGGGCCGTCGCCTGGAGCTTCGCGGCGACCCGGCCCGAGCGGGTGACCCATCTGATCCTGGTCGACCCCTCGGGCTTTTCCGGCGGCGGTACGGCGCTTTCTACCCAGTTCGCCCATCTCGGCTGGCTGAGCGACATCGGCATCTACCTGAAGCCCCGGTCGATGATGCGGCGCGCGTTGCTCGAAACCTATGCCGACCCGGCGATGGTGACGCCCGAGCGTTTGCAGCGCTACAGCGACCTGCAGCGCTTTCCCGGCAACCGGGCCGCGACGCTGCAGCGTCTGCGCACGCAGGAGCCGCTCGATCCGACGACGCTGCGCCATCTCGACGTGCCGACACTCATCATCTGGGGCGCCAGGGACCGGCAGCTCCCGGTGAACCAGGCCTACCGCTTCCAGGGCGACATCAAGGGCGCGAAGCTCGCGATCTTCTCCCGGCTCGGCCATGCGCCGATGGAGGAGGACCCCAAGGCGACCGCCGCCGCCGTCGCGTCGTTCCTGCCCAGGGACCCGCCGCCACCCCCTCCGGCGCCACCGGCGGAACCGGCTCCGCCCAGCGCCGACCAACCGGTGGCGCCGTCGATCGTGCCCGAGAAGGATTGAGCCGGCAGCTTGACTCATTCCTCCCCAGCAAAGCTGGGGAGGTGGCCCAAAGGGCCGGAGGGGTTGTAAGCGACAGCCTTCCCTCGCGATTCATGACCCCTCCGTCGGCGTAGGACGCCGACACCTCCCCTTCGCTTTGCGAAGAGGAGGAAGACTAAGCCTCGAGCAGCGCGGCGACCTGGCGGTCGATGAAGGCGGCGTCCTCGGGATTGTCGCGCGGGTTGCCGGCGCGGTGGCCCCAGATCGAGGGGATCTCGACCAGCGTCGCGTTCTTGAGATGCGGCAGCTCGGCGCGGTTGTCGTCGGTCTGGAAATAGAGGTCGGTCGCCGACGGCATCAGCAGCACCCTGGCCTTGATGCTCGCGAGCGCCATCGCGAGGTCGCCGCGAAAAAGATCGTTGGCCGAGATGTCGGAATGCTGCCACGTCCAGAGCTGGGCCAGCAGGTCGTGCATGTTCCGGCGCAGGAAGCCCGCCTCCCACGAGCGCACCAGGAAGTCCTCGAGGTCCTTGAAGCCGAGCCCGCGCCACAGCTCGCGGCGATAGAAGGTCTGGCTCAGCGCCCAGCCGGCATAGATGCGGCCCATCGCGCGCAGCCCCTGCTCGGGGCTCGCCGCCGCCTGCAGCGTGGTGCGGATGCCTTCGAGGAAGACGAAGTTGTGCGGCGCGGTCCGGGCCGAGCCGCAATTGACGACGATGCGCTCCACCGCCTCGCCGAACAGCGCCGCCCAGTGATAGGCCTGCTGCGCGCCCATCGACCAGCCATAGACCAGCTTCACGCGCTCGACGCCGAACAGCTCGTTCAGGAGACGGCGTTGCTGCATGACATTGTCGCAGGTCGTGACCTCGGGGAAATCGCCCGGGGATCCTGGCGTGTTCGACGGCGAGGAGGAGAGGCCGTTGGTGAACATGTCGGGGATGACGATGAAGTAGCGGCCGGGATCGAGCGCGTGCTCGGGCCTCACCAGCCATTCGATGTCGGTGTGATGGGCGCTGTAGCTGGTCGGATAGACGATGACGTTGTCGCGCTTCGCGGAGAGCGTGCCGAAGGTCTTGTAGACGATGCGCGCGGCCCGGAGCGTGCCGCCGCGCTGCAGGGCGACGTCGCCGCATTCGAAGACGCCTTCGCCGGTGTTCATCTTCGCGTTCCTCTTCTGGACCGCGAGCATCTCGCTCGCTCATGAGCCCGAGCGAGCGGGACGCTCGCGGTCCAAAAGAGCATGAGCTACTTCATCGGCTCCCAGAGCGACTCGCGGTAGGCGCGTTCGACGCGGGCCTCGCCGGCGGCCTTGTCGGCTTCGCTGAGGCCCAGCTGATCGCCGATGATGCGGGCGATCGAGGGGAAGGTGCCCCTGGGCTGGGCGTACTCGCCGGTCCACAGCTTCGAGCGCAGCAGCGCCTTGGCGCAGTGCAGATAGGCCTGGCGCACCGAGACCACGATGGCGCACTTCGGTGCCTTGCCCTGCACTGCCATCGAAGCCAGCAGCTCTGGATCGGTCGAGAGCCGGGCGGTGCCGGCGAGCCGCACCGTCTCGTTCATGCCCGGCAGCAGGAAGATCAGCGCGATCTCCGGGTTCGCCAGCAGGTTTTTGAGCGTGTCGAGCCGGTTGTTGCCCGGCCGGTCGGGAATGGCGACGGTCCACTCATCGAGCACCTTGAACGAGCCCGGCGGGTCGCCGCGCGGCGTCACGTCCTCGCGCCCCCCGGCGTCCGCGGTGCCGACGAAGCAGATCGGCGACAATTCGATGTAGCGGCGGATGTGGGGATCGATGCGGCCGATATCCTTCTTTTCGGCCAACCCGCTCACCGGCGGATAGGAGGCGACCAGGGCCCGGGCCTCCTCGGGGCCGAGCAGCGCGGGCGAACGGGACGTAAGGGCGTCGGGCATGAAAGGTTCCCTCCAGCTATGACCAAAACCGTACCATGACCTGCGGCAAAACGGGCAACTCCTCATAAAGAGAGGCGTTGGGACAGGGAGATGCCCAACGAGGAGAACCCCATGTCCGACTACAATAACAACCGCGACCCCTTCAACCCAGTCCCCCCTGGCGGATCCTACGATCCCTACGGCAATTCGCGCTTCGAGCCGGCCGACAGCGGCCGCGGGCCCTATATCCTGCTCGCCATCCTGGTGGCGATCGGCGTGATCGGCGGCCTGCTGTACTTCAACCACAGCCCGGCCAACGATCAGCAGGCGCAGGCGCCCGCCGCCACGCATTCCACGACCACGCCCGGCCCGACGCCGCTGAACGGTCCGACCGCCAATCCCACCAAGCCAGGCGCCACGACCGCTCCGGGCGCCACGACTCCGACGCCGACACCCTCGCCGTCCGGCAACCGGCAATAGGCTCGCCGATTTCCCGGGTCCGCACGAAGACTCGATCCGCACAAAAAAAAGCCCGGCCGCGGGGTAAGGCGCGGTCGGGCCAAGAGGCCTTTGTACTGTACGGAGGCATCCCTAGCACGGCCCGTTGTGAGCAGACCCCCGGGGCGCTGCAAGGCAGGGATGCAATCGAACCGTCATCCGGACCGCCGATGGTCCCGTAGTCCCGGAGACACGCGCGTTCCACCCGCACCCGGGCGGCGCGATTGAATACCCCAAACGCACCGCACGGGGTGGAACGGCCCCGATGCCGGAAGGCATCGGGGCTTTTCGCTGCCCCGCGCGGCGTGCCCTACGCCGCCGGCATCCTGTCGATGAAGCCCACGATCGAGGCGAGCTTGCCCTCGGGCGTGAGCGTGCCGAAATCCACGCCTTCCACGACCGCCGGCCCCGAGGCCGGCCCGAGCGCCCACGCAAAGCGCAGCGCATCGTTGTGGCAGTCGACCTTCGACGTGCGCCTGAGCACGAAGCCCGGGAAGCGCGCCTGGAC
>NZ_DATBFE010000182.1:0-6708 GCF_036558665.1 Reyranella sp.
CGATCTCAAGGCCGCCGGCTATCTGAGCATGGCGATTCCGACCGAGTTCGGCGGTCTCGGCATGAACCTCGCGCAGGTGGCGCGCGAGACGCGGCGCCTCGCCGAATACGCGCCGGCGACCGCGCTCGGCCTCAACATGCACAACTATTGGATCGGCCTCATCGCCGACAACTGGCGCGCCGGCGACAAATCGAACGAGTGGCTGCTGCGCGAGGCGGCGGCCGGCGAGATCTTCGCCGCAGGCCACGCCGAGCGCGGCAACGACATTCCGGTCCTGCTGGCCACCACCCAGGCCAAGAAGGTCGATGGCGGCTTCACCTTCACGGGCCGCAAGGGGTTCGGCAGCCTGGCGCCGGTCTGGACCCGCTACGGCCTGCACGGCCTGTGGGCCGATGCGCCGGGCGGGCCCAAGGTCGTGCACGGCTTCCTGCCGCGCAATGCCAAGGGCTATCGCATCGTCGAAACCTGGGACACGCTCGGCATGCGAGCGACGCGTAGCGACGACGTGCTGCTGGAAGGCGCCTTCGTGCCCGACAAGTACATGGCACGCACCTTGCCGGCGGGCGGGGCCGACGCCTTCGTGGTGGCGATCTTCGCCTGGGCGCTGATGGGCTTCGCCAACATCTACTGCGGAATCGCCCAGCGCGCCTGCGACCTCGTGCTGCCGACCGTCAAGGGCAAGAGCTCGATGGGGCTCACGCGCAGCATGGCCTACCATCCGGGAATCCAGCATGGTGTGGCCGAGATGATCATGGCGCTCGACACGATCGCCCCGCTTCTCGACCACGTCGCCAACGAATGGTCGGCCGGGGTCGATCACGGAGCAGGCTGGCCGGCGAAGATCGTCTCGGCCAAGGCTCATGCTGTCGAGACCTGCTGGAAGATCGTCGATCTCGCGATGGAGCTGTCCGGTGGCGCCGGCATGTTCAAGTCGAGCGAGCTCGAGCGGCTGTTCCGCGATGCGCGCTGCGGCCGTTTCCATCCCGCGAACGCGATCCTCGCTCACGAGATCGTGGGCAAGACCGCGCTCGGCATCGATCTCGGCGAACAGCCGCGCTGGGGTTGACCGGCGTCGCTGCGCGGCGGCGTAGAGCGGTCCGTCGGAGAAGGCAAATGGCCGAAGATCTCGGGCGATGGCTCGTCGACCTGGGCCTCGGCAGATATGCCGAGGCCTTCGCGGCCAACGGCGTCGACTGGGATGTGCTGGCCGACCTCAGCGAAAAGGATCTCGAGTCGCTGGGCCTGCTGCTGGGCGATCGCAAGCGTCTGATGCGGGCGATCGCGGTCCTCGACGGGGACGGAAGCGGGAGCGCCGGCACGCCACCCGCGCGCCGCATGGTCGACGGCGCCGAGCGCCGCCAGATCACCGTGATGTTCGTCGACCTCGTGGGCTCGACGCCGCTCTCCGAGCGGCTCGATCCCGAGGACATGCGCGAGCTGTTGCAGGATTTCCACGCGCTCTGCGCCGCGGCGGTGGAGGCACAGAGCGGCCACGTGGCGCGCTACATGGGCGACGGCATCCTGGTCTATTTCGGCTATCCGCAGGCGCACGAGGATGATGCCGCCCGCGCGATCCATGCCGGGCTCGGCATCCTCGAGAGCCTGCGCTCAGCCAACGAGCGGCCGGGTGCGCAGGATGTACGGCTGAGCGTGCGCATCGGCATCTATACCGGCCTGGTGGTGGTAGGCGAGGTGGGCGCGGGTCCGGCGCGCGACCAGGACGCGATCACCGGCGAGACGCCCAACATCGCCAATCGCGTGCAGACCGAGGCGGCAGCCGACACGATCGTGATCGGCGATGCCACGCAGCGGCTGGTCGATGGCCAGTTCGACCTCGAGGATCTGGGGCCACGCCGGCTGAAGGGCGTCAGCAATCCAATCCGCCTCTATCGCGTGCTGGGCGAGAGCGGCGCGGTCGACCGCTTCACCCTGCGCGCCCGTACTCGCCGCGCCATGACGCCGCTGGTGGGACGCGAGGCGGAGCTTGAGATGGTGCGCCGGCGATGGCGCCAGGCCAACGATGGCGAGATGCGCTGTGTGCTGCTGGTCGGCGATGCGGGCATCGGCAAGTCGCGCCTGCTGCGCGCGCTGCGGGATGGCCTGCGCGGCGAGCCCTACAAGTTCCTGCCGATGTTCTGCACGTCCAATCATGCCAACAGTGCATTCTGGCCGGTGCTCGACTGGTTCCGGCGCACCCTGCGGCTGGGGGCACCGTCGCGCGCCCATACCGCCGCCGCGATGCTCGGCCGGATGGTCAAACCGCTCGACCTCGATATGACCGAGGCGATGCCCATCCTCGAAGCCTTCCTCGACCTGCCGGGCGACGAGAGCTACCGGCCGGCCGATACCGCGGTGCCGTCCTTCCGCCGGCAGCTGATCGACATCCTGGTGAAGATGTTCGGCGCGATGGCGCGTGGCAATCCCCTGCTGTTCGCGGTCGAGGATGCGCACTGGATCGATCCCTCGACGCTCGAGCTGCTGCAGCAACTGCAGGAGCAACTGCCGGCCGCGCGCCTGATGCTGCTCATCACCGCGCGGCCCACGTTCAAGCCGGGCTGGAGCTATCCGCAGTTCGTGCAGATCAACCTCGACCGCCTGTCACGGCGTGAGCGCACCGTGATGGTCGAGCGCCTGGTCGGCGACCGTACGTTACCCGAGCCGGTCGTGGCCGAGATCGTCGCCAAGACCGATGGCATTCCGCTGTTCGTCGAGGAGCTGACCAAGGCGGTGCTCGAAGGCAGCGTGCTGCGCGACAGCGGCGATGCCTACGAGGTCGTAGGCTCCCTGCAGGCGATCGCCATTCCCGACACCTTGCAGGGCTCGCTGATGGCGCGGCTCGACCGGCTCGACGCCGAGGCACGCGAGGTGGCCCAGATCGGCGCCACGATCGGACGGGAATTCTCCACCAGCCTACTGTCCCGGCTGGCTGGCCGCTCCGACGACGATCTGGACGCGGCGCTGGCTCGGCTCGTGGCGGAGGAGATCGTTGTGCCGGCGACGGTCGAATCCTTTGCCGGGCCATCGCACGTGTTTCGCCATGTCCTGATCCAGGAAGCCGCGTACCAGTCGCTGCTGCTGACGCGGCGGCGCCAGTACCATGCCGCCATCGCCGAGGCGATCGAAGCCCATTTTCCCGAGATCGCCGCCATGCAGCCGGAGACCATCGCCCAGCACTGGACATTCGCCAATCGCGTCGATGAGGCGATCGACTGGTGGCGCCGCGCGGGCGAGCGCGCCGTCGGCCGCAGCGCCTACCTGGAGGCGTGCGTCCACTTCCAGCGGGGTCTCGAGCTCGCCGAGCGCCAGCCGGGCGACGACCGCAGCCGCTATCGCCGGACCTTGCCGCTCTTGCTGGCGCGCGGCGACGCCGAGTTCAAGTCGGTGACGCTGCCGGCGCAGGCGACCTATCTCGAATGCGCGAACATCGCGCGCCAGGAGAACCTGCCGAGCCTGATGGTCGAGGCGGCCATCCGTTACGCCGACTCGGAAGTCTACCTCGCTGTCTCGAGCGCGACGTCGGTTGCGCTGCTCGAAGAGATGCTGGTGGTGGTCGGCGAAGATACGCTCGACCGGTGCCGGGTGCTGAGCCGGTTGGCCAAGGCCCTGCTCTCGACCGGCCAGACTGAACGCGGGCGCGAGGTGCTGCGCCAGGCGCGCCAGATTACCGCGCGGCTGAACGACCGGCGAAGCCTCTATGAGGTGCTGGTGAGCGATCTCATGCCGAATGCCGGCCCGCCGCCCTGTGGAGCGGCCGTCGAGGAGCGGCGGCAGGCGCTCGGCATGATCTGGGAAATCGCCCAGGGGTTCGAGTCGATGCGCAAGCTCGAGGCACTGACGCGCTCCGGCGCCGGCTACCTCGAGATCGGCGACATCGACGGATTCGAACGCGGCCTTCACAGGCAACGGGAGATCGCGCGCACGAGCCACGCCGACTTCGACAGGTGGATAGTCGCCAACGGCGATACGATACACGGCATCGTCCTCGGCACGTTCGCTGCCGCCGAACGCGCGTCGCTGGAGGCGCTGAAGGCGCTGAGCGGCCATGACGTCGACTTTCCGCTGGGCATCCATGGCATGCAGATGTTCACCATCCGCCGCGAACAAGGCCGGCTCGCCGAGGTGGCGCCGCTGGTAAAGCGTTTCGTGCACGAGAATCCCGACAACGCCATATGGCGGCCCGGCCTGATGCTGGTCGCGAGCGACCTCGGCTTCGAGGCGCAGGCACGACGGACATTCGAGGCGATGGCCGAATCAGGCTTTACCCTGCCGCTCGACAGCAAGCGCGCGGTGACGCTCACCTATCTCGCCGAGGTCTGCGCACAGCTCGGCGACAGCCGTCGGGCCGCCGAGCTCCACGAGCTGCTGCTTCCCTACCGCGATCTCGCGGTCGTCGTGCCGGTCCACGGACTGTGCTGCGGCGCGGCCGCGCGCTATCTCGGCATTCTGGCGACCACGATGCAGGACTGGCCGTCGGCCGAACGGCATTTCGAGTCAGCCTTGGCGACCGACGAGAAGATGAAGGCGTGGCCGTGGCTTGCCCACACCCGCCACGAATACGCCGCGATGCTGTTGGCGCGCGGCCGGCCGCAGGATAAAGTTCGCGCTTCGGAATTGCGTGGCATGTCGCTCGCTGCGGCCGACCGGCTTGGGATGGCCCGCCTGCGCCGGCGCCTCCTGGGTACAGTCGCTTCAGCCTGATCGTGTCAACGGGATTTGTGGGGATTGCAATGCCACGCTACGTGATCGAGCGGAATTACGCCGAACAGTTGGAGGCTTCCAAGCAGGCCAACGACATGATCAACCGGATCAACGACGAGGAAGGCGTGAAGTGGCTCTTCTCCTTCCTGAGTGCCGACCGCAAGAAGACCTACTGCCTCTACGAGGCGCCGAACGAGGAGGCGATCTGCGTCGCCGCTCGCCGCGCCGGCCTGCCGGCCGACGTGATCGTCGAGGTCAGCGAGGAGATACGGCCCGACATGTTCGACTAGGGTGGATTCCGGCCGCGTCGGGGTTCCGCAAGGGAGCGGCTGGTGTAGGCTCGCGTCCCGGGGGAGCCCGGATTGACGCCACACGAACTCTGCCGCCTTCATCCCTTTCTTGCCGCTCTGACCGATGCAGAGACACGCGAGCTCCTGAAACACGCCCATGTCCGTCGCTTTGCCGCCGAGGACATCGTGTTCCGCAAGGACGACCCCGGCGACGGCCTCTACGGCGTGCTCGCCGGCCGCATCGTGGTCACCGTGGAATCGACCGAAGGCAAGGAGCTGATCCTGAACATGTTCGGTCCCGGCGAGTTTTTCGGCGAGATCGCCTTGCTCGACGGGAAGGGGCGTACCGCAACGGCAGCGACCCGTGAACCCTCCGAGCTGCTGTTCCTCTCCCGCGCCGACTTCCTGCCGTTCCTGCGCCAGCGCCACGAGGCGGCGGTGCGGATCATCGCTTTTCTCTGCGAAAGGCTTCGGCGTACCACGGGCATGGTCGAGGACTCGGCCTTCCTCAACGTCTCGACGAGGCTCGCCAAGCAGCTCGCCGCCCTTGCCGGCACTGGCAAGTCGCCGCCGATCGCCATCCGCCTGTCGCAGGAGGAGTTGGCGCAGACGCTCGGCGTGTCGCGCGAGATCGTGAGCCGCCAGCTCGCGGTATGGCGGGAGGCGGGTGTCGTCGAGTTGGGGCGCGGCCGGATCGTGGTACGCGATGCCAAGGCGCTCGACCGGATCGTTGCCGGCGGATGACTACCAACGGGCGGTGGCTCGCGCTCCGGGCGCGACCTCGTCGGCGGTTGGCGCCTGGATGTTCTCGAGGTGGGCATAGCGCTGCGCTGCGAACCAGAGCGCGTAGTCGCCGAACCTGATCGGCGGGTATTTCGCCGGCTGCTCCGCCGAACGGCAGCTCGGCAGGCATTCGATCATCGTGTCATGGTCGGGATCGCAAAAGAAGGGGATGGCATAGCGGACCTGGCCCGAGACGTTGCGCACGCGGTGCGGCGTCGACAGGAAGCGCTCGTTGCTCCAGCGGTGGAGGATGTCGCCGCCATTCACCACGAAGGCGTCCTCGACATGGGGCGCGTCGTGCCATTCGCCGTTCGGCAGGTTGATCGACAGGCCCTGCACCTTGTTGGGCGGCAGCAGCGTCATGAAGCCCGAATCGGTGTGCGGCACCAGGCTGGCGATCCTGTCGTCCGACGCGTCGATCAGCGGATAGCGCGACTGCCGCAGGATCATGTGCGGCTTCCTGAAACAGGAATCGAAATAGTCCGCCGGCAGGTCGAGCGCGATCGCATAGAGCCGCACCAGCTTCTGGCACAGCGCCTCCATGGTGCTCATGTACTCGAGCGTCTGCTCCCGGAAGCCCGGCAGGTTCTGGGGCCACTGGTTCTGGACATGGAAGCGGCGGCCCGCGATCACGTCGGGATCGTCGGCGGCGCGGTCGCGGCGCAGGAAGAAGGCCTCGTTCTGGCTCGGCTTCTTGCCCTGGGCGGCGGCGTTGGGCGGCGCCGTCTCGGCGATCGGCATGTAGCCGATCGTGTGCTCGTTGACCTTGACCTTGAGCTTCTCCTCCATCGGCTGGGCGTGGAAGCGCGCGGCTGCCTCGTACTGCGCCTCGATCAGGTCCTTCGGAATGCCGTGGCCGGCGAGATAGTAGAAGCCGACATGCTCAAAAGCCCAGGCGAGCTCGGCAGCGGCCTTCTCGGCGGCGCCGGGCGTGCCG
>NZ_DATBFE010000183.1:0-78762 GCF_036558665.1 Reyranella sp.
GGTGCAGCGCGCCCAGGTCGGGATGTAGCTGATGCCGAGCCCGATCCGCCGGTCGTTCGAGCGGTTGGGCCGCGAATTGTGCACGAGATGCGTGTGGTGCAACGAGAACTGGCCGGCCTTCACCGGCATGTAGGCCGTCCTGGTGCGATCGACCTCGGCCGCCAGCGTCTGGCCGCGCGACAAAAGATTCTCCGGATCCTGTATCTCGGCATGGCGGAGCTGACCGAGCTTGTGTGAGCCCGGGACCACCTCCATGCAGCCCGCCTCGATCGAGGCATCCGTCAGCGCCACCCAGGCCGTGACGTGGCAGGCCGGCTCGAGCGCGAAGTAGGTCGCGTCCTGATGCCAGCTTACATAGGTGCCCGAGCCCGGATCCTTCGGCCAGACACTGAGATGGAACAGCCGGATGTCCGGCCCGATCAGGTCCTCGACCGCATCGAGCACCTCGGGCGCATGCACGATCTCGTCGACCCAGGGAAAAAGCAGGTGCGGCTTGAAATTGTGGCCTCGGCCCATCTTCTGGCCCTCCGCGCGCTCGAACGCTTCGAGCTTGTCGCGCCAGGCCCGCGCCTGACCGGCCGAGAATCCGTCCACGGGACAGATGTAGCCATCGCGCTCATAGGCGGCGATCTGATCGGGAGTAAGCTTCCTCGGCATGTCAATGCGCCGTCCAGCCGCCGTCGACGAACAGCAGCGTGCCCGTGACAAAGGACGAGTCGTCGCTCGCGAGAAACAGTGCCGCCCGCGCCACCTCCTCCGGCTGGCCGATCCGGCCCATCGGATGGCGCTGCTTCCAGACCAGACGCGCCGCTTCGGGATCGGCCTGACGCTGCAGCGAACGCGCCGGCATCGGCGTATCGATGACCCCGGGCATCAAGGCGTTGATGCGGATGCCCTGGCGCGCGTGATCGACGGCAATGGTCTTGGTGAAGGAAGCAATCGCGCCCTTCGATGCGACGTAGGCCGCGTTCTTGCCGAGGCTCGACTGGGCGAGTTGTGATCCTATCGTCACGACGGCTCCCGATTGCGCCGCGATCATCGGCTTGATGGCATGATGGATCCAGAGATACGTACCCTTCACGTTGACCGCGAAAGTCCTGTCCCAGGCTGCCTCGTCGACACTGTCGACCGTCCCGCCGAGCGACACGCCGGCCGCCGTCAGAAGGATATCGATCCGACCCCATTTCGCCAGGACCTGATCGACGCCCTCGCGCGCAAGGCGTCCGTCGCTCACATCGGCGACGATGGTGATGGCCTCGCCACCGCGCTCTCCGATGCCCGCTGCGACCCGGCCCAGGCCCCTCTCGTCGAGATCGACCAGGGCGAGCCGCGCACCTTCCGCTGCGAACAGGCGCGCCGACGCAGCGCCAATGCCGGAGGCGGCGCCGGTGACGATGGCAACGCGGTGCTCGAGCTTCATGGCGGCAAGCGCAGCGTCGCCCCGCGTCGAAGGAAGATCAACCGCCTTGTGCCGCATTGCGCCCCGTGCCCTAATTCCGCCAGTACCGGTGCAGGATCACGAGGGCGCAGCAAGACGCCCGATGGAGGAAGCGAAAAACCCAGGAGGAACGCCATGAAGACTGCAGTGGACGGGCTGCTCAAGGACGCTGTCGCCGAGGGCGACGTTCCAGGCGTTGTCGCGGTCGCGACGGATGCCAAGGGCACCACCTATGAAGGCGGCTTCGGCAAGCGCGTGCTCGGCCAGCCGGCCGAGATGACCCCTGACACCGTGGTCTGGATCGCCTCGATGACCAAGGCGATCACCGGCACCGCGGCAATGCAGCAGGTCGAGCGCGGCAAGCTCAGTCTCGACGCGCCGGCAAAATCGGTGATCCCCTACCTCGGTGAAGTCGGCGTGCTGGAGGGATTCGATGCCGCCGGCAAGCCGATAACGCGCAGGCCGCGCCGCGACATCACGCTGCGGCATCTGCTCACCCACACCGCCGGCTTCTCCTACGAGATCTGGAATGCCGACATCATCAAATACCAGCAGGCCATGGGCGTGCCGGGCATCACAGGCTGCGAGAACAAGGCACTCACCACGCCGCTCCTGTTCGACCCCGGCGACCGCTGGGACTATGGCATCAACATCGACTGGGCCGGCAAGATGGTCGAGGCGGTGAGCGGCCAGAAGCTCGGCCAGTATCTCAAGGACAACGTGCTGGGTCCGCTCGGCATGAACAGCACCGCCTTCTTCATCTCGCCCGAAATGCGCGGGCGGCTCGCCAAGATCCATCATCGCGGCGCCGACGGCTCGCTGACGCCCGACATGGAGCTCGAGATCCCGCAGCAGCCCGAGTTCGAAATGGGCGGCGGCGGGCTCTACGGCACCGCCGGCGACTACCTGAAGTTCGTGCGCATGATGCTGAACCAGGGCAAGTCCGACCGCGGCGAGCAGGTCCTGAAGCCCGAGACCGTGGCGCTGATGTCGAAGAACGCGATGGGCGATTGCAAGGTCTCGCTGCTCAAGACGGCGATGCCGCCGCTGTCGAACGACGCGGAGTTCTTCCCCGGGCTCGAGAAGCAATGGGGCCTGAGCTTCATGATCAACAATGTCGAGGCGCCGACCGGCCGCTCGGCCGGCAGCCTCGCCTGGACAGGCCTCGCCAACACGTTCTTCTGGATCGACCAGAAGAAGGGGACAGGCGGTGTCTTCGCCACGCAGGTCCTGCCCTTCGTGGATACGAAGGCGCTGCCGCTCTATCTCGCCTTCGAGAAAGCGATATACGACGCCGGTCGCCAGGCCCTGGCAGCGGAATGACTAACGCGCCAGGGTGAAGAGTTCCGTTTCCTCGCGGACGCCGCGCAGCCGGTGACTGCCGAGGGAGACCAGGTGGTCGCGGCTGCGCCCGGCGGCGGCCGCGAAGGCCTGGCTGACCAGCAGACTCTGGCCGAGCTCCTTGCACAGGAGCTCGATGCGGGCGGCCTCGTTCACGGCCGGGCCGATCACCGTGAAGTCGAGCCGCGCATCGGTGCCGACATTGCCGTACAGCACCTTGCCGACATGGAGCGCGATATCGAGGCCGGGTGTCGCCTGGTCCGACTTGCGTCGTTCCTCCGCCATAAGGTCCATCAGGTCGAGTGCTTCGCCGGCGGCCGTGAGGGCGAGCCCGCAGCTCTCGTCGCGGCGGCGCCGTTCGGTGGAAAAGATCGCAAGCAACCCGTCGCCCATAAACTTGAGGACCTCGCCGCCGCGCCGCGTCAACGGTCGCACCATGCAGTCGAAGCAATCGTCAAGCAGGTTGATCAGCTCGTGCGGCGGCAGCCTGTCGGCAAACCCCGTGAAATCACGCAGATCGGCGTAGAACAGGACAGCCTCGACGCCCTGCACCTCGCCGCGCTGGACCGTGCCGGAGAAGACGCGTGCCGCCGGGTCGGTACCGAGATAGGCAGCGAGCAGACCCTGGCCGACGGTACGCAGCGTGATCGCCTTCACCGCGAGCGCGAAGAGCGGCAGCACCGTGGCGATCGCAGTCATATCGGACGGCGAGAAGCCTCCGGGCCGGTCGGTGCTGACAGAGCACACAAGCCCGAGCCGCCCGCCTGCCTCGGTGATGGTCGGTCCCTGGATCTGAAATTCAAATTCGCCGAAAGGAAAGATGCGACCGAACCAGTCGGTCATTCCGGCCTCGCGCAGTTCGGCAAACAGAGGAGCCTCACCTTCGCTCGCAGGCAAGGTCAGATCCAGCCGCCGCTCGGCCATGCCTTGGCGCAGCATGGCGACGAACGGGCTCTGCGCGATGATCGGCGCATCGACCTCGGCATGCTGGAACTCGAAACGGGTTGCGGGTCCTGTGGCGCGGTCCCAGATGACACTGCGCGCGCGCACCAAAGGATGCAGCGTGTTCATGCCGACGAACAGGCGGGCGGCGGCAATACCCGCCTCGTTCAGGCGGCGGCCGAAGCCGTCGATCAATTCCTCGAAGGGCAGATTGCGCAGGCCGGACTCGACCAGCCATGCGGAAAGCGCGTCGGACTTCATGCCGCCGGCAAGGCGACGCGGGCAGGCGGCAACGGAAGGCCTGCGACCTCGACCCGGCTGCGGAAGATGCTGCCGCAGTTGTCGTGTGGGCCGCCGCGCGATCCGGTGACGACATAGAGATCGCGGAGATCGTCGCCGCCGAAGCACAGGCTCGTGACCATGGGAAGGGGAATCGCAACGTCCTCGCGGTGCGTGCCATCGGCGTTGAACACGACGACGCGTCCGCCATGGGCATCGGCGACCCACACCGACCCGTCGGCGGCGACTTTCAGGCCATCCGGCACCCCGTCCGGCGCAAGGCTTGCGAACGATTGCCATGAACCGACCGTGCCATCGGACTGGACAGGGTACACGCGCACCATGCCCGCCCGCGCATCGCAGTGGTAGAGGCGCCGTCCGTCGGGCGAGAAGCCGAGACCGTTGGTCAGCAAGATGCCGTCGGAGATGGTGCGCATCCTTCCATCGACGTCGATGACATGGAGATGTCCGGGTTTGGGGAGTTCGCCGCCGAAGACGCGAAAGGCGAGCGAGCCGACATAGACCCGGCCCGCCTGGTCCGTCGTGAGATCGTTGAAGCCGGTGGCCCCCGGAATCGAGTCAAGCGACAGCAGCGATCGCGTTCCGCCATCGGAAAGCGACACCCAGGCGATGTCGCGTCCACCGACGACCAGCCCACCCGAGGCATGCAGCGCCATGCCGCCGATGCCGCGCCGCTTGGGAAGCACCTGGGACACGTGGCCTGTCCGGTTCAACAAATGCACGCCACCGTTCAGAACGTCGCTGAAATAAAGACCTCGCGCCGGGTCCCAGACCGGCCCTTCGATCAGGCCGTAGCCTGTGGCTACCTGCTCAAGCTCGCGTTGCATGCGGCGGGCTCCTCTTGGGTCAATTCTGCGGCGAAACGCGGAACTGGTAGGGCTCCTCGAGCTGCTTGCATTCCTCGTCGCTGAGCGCGATCTCGGTCGCCTTCGCCGCCGAGTCGAGCTGTTCGAGGCCGGTGGCGCCAATGATCGGCGCGCCCATGTAGGGCTTGGCCAGCAACCAGGCGAGCGCGATCTGCGCCGGCGTGCAACCCCGCGCCGCCGCGATCTTCTTCAGGCGCTCGATGATCTCCCAATCGCAGTCGCGATAGGTCCCGGTCTGGACTTGCGTGTCGTTCTTCGACCGCTCGGTCGCGCCGCCGCCTTCCCTGCTGCGATTGCCGGCAAGAAATCCACGCGCCAGCGGCGAATAGGGGATCAGGCCGACGCCCTGCTCGTGGCAAAGCCGGTTCATCTCGCGTTCCTCCTCGCGCTGTATGAGATTGTACAGGTTCTGCATGGCAATCGGCCGCGCGTAGCCCTTCCAGTCGGCGATCACAGCCATCTGCGCGAACTTGTAGGCCGGCATGGTCGAGCCACCGATGTAGCGCACCTTGCCCGAGCGCACGATCTGGTCGAGCGAATACATGGTCTCTTCGACCGGCGTGTGAGGGTCGAGGCGATGGACCTGATAGACGTCGATGTAGTCGGTCTGAAGGCGCTTGAGCTGCTCGTCGAGCGAGGCCATCAGATGCTTGCGGCCCGTGCCCTGGTCGTTGGCGACCGGGCTCATGCGAATGCCGACCTTGGTCGAGATCACGATCTCCTCCCGTTTCGTGATCTTCATGAGCGTCGCGCCCATGATTTCCTCGGAGCGGCCGAAATTGTAGGTATCGGCGGTGTCGAAGAAGATGATGCCGAGGTCGAGGGCACGCTTGAAGTAGGCCGGCGCCTCGGCCTCGTCGAACTTGCCCCAGCCACGGCGGCCCTTGGCACCCCACGAGTTACCGCCAAGGCAAATGCGGCTCACGATCAGGCCCGAGCGGCCGAGCGGTCCGTACTTCATCAAAAATTCCCCCTTGTTGCGCCGAGCTTAAGGTCCCACCTTTGCAGAATGAAGGTCCTGATCGAATATTGCGGCGCTTGAGGCTACAAGCCGCAAGCCCTCCGTGTGAGGGAACGCCTCGAGAAGATGGGTGCCGCCGACATCGAGTTGCGTCCCGGCAAATCCGGCCAGTTCGACGTCTCAGTCGACGGCGCCCTGAAGTACACCCGCAGCAAGACCGGTCGCTTTCCGACCGACGCCGAGATCGAGGGTCTGCTGCCCGGGTAGAATTCAGGCCAGGACTTCCTTGTTTACGCAGTTGGCGGCGTTGGGACGGCCGTCGAACACCGACAGGATGTTCTCGACGGCGGTGACGGCCATGCGGTCGCTCGCCTCCTTGGTGACGCCTGCCATGTGCGGACTGAAGATGACGTTCTCCAGGGTAAAGAGCTTGTTCTTCGGGTCGGGCGGCTCGCGGTCGAGCACGTCGAGGCCGGCGCCGCGCAGCTTGCCGGCGCTCAGGGCATTGTAGAGCGCCTCCTCGTTGACGATGCCGCCGCGGGCGGTGTTCACCAGGAATGCGTCGTGCTTCATCAGCGCCAGCGTCTCGGCGTCGAACATGTTCACCGTATCCGGCGACTTGGGACAGTGGACCGAGACGAAATCGACCCTGGGCAGGATCGCCTTGAGGTCGGTTACCTTGCTGGCGCCCGCCTTCTTGATCTCGTGCTCGGGAATATTGGGATCAAGCACGTAGGTATTCATGTCGAAGGCGACGCAGCGCTTGACCGTGCGCGAGCCGATGCGGCCCATGCCGACTACCAGAACGGACTTTCCCGAAAGATCGGCGGGCAGATCGGAAAGCCGCTGGCCCCAGGCGCCTTCGCGAACGAAGCGGTCGTGCTTCCTCGTGAGCCGCGCTGCGGCCAGCATCATATACATCGCATGTTCTGCGACGGAGACCGAGTTGGCGATGCCGGTGGTCATGAGCGGAATCCTGCGCTTGTTGAGCGCCGGGATCTCGACCGCGTCGAAGCCCACGCCCAGGCGCGCCACGACCATCATGCCAGGTGCGGCGTCGAGTTCGGCCTGACGGAACGGTGTGGCGCCCAGCGTCACGGCGTTGGCGTCCTTGAGCTTGGGAAGCAGCGACGGGGCCGAATCATCGGTCAGGATCTCGTATTCGACATCGTCGCGCTTCTTCAGCACATCGAGACCCGCCTGAGGCATGCGTCCGACAATCAGTACCTTCTTGCGATTCTTCTTCCCCGTAGCCATGCTTTCCCCGCGATCTTGGATCGAACGGCCGCGATCCTAGTGGCGAGCGCAGAGCGGGGCCACATCGAACGCAGGTCGCCGCGACATGGTGGACCTGATATTTCGCGGGGCAATCGGCCGAGCCACTCAAGGACAGATAGGGCCAGTCACGACAGATAGGAAAGCGGAAGCCGGGTCGTGGATTTGATTTCCTCCATAGCGAACATGGAGGTGACGTCGGAGAGCTCGATCCGCGCGATGAGGCGCTTGTAGAAGGCGTCGTAGGCATCGATGTCGGGAAGGGCGAGGCGGATCAGGTAGTCGATCTCGCCGCTCATGCGATAACAATCCATCACCTCCGGAAACGAGGCCACCGCCTTGGCGAAGCGCGCCAGCCACTGCGCATTGTGTTGCGCGGTGCGCACGGCAACAAACACCGTGACGGCCGCATTCACCGCCCTGCGGTCGAGGAGTGCCACCCGGGCGCGGATGACGCCTTCCTCCTTCAGGCGATGGATGCGGCGCCAGCAAGGCGTGGTCGAGAGGCCGACGCGCCTCGCCACCTCGGCCAGAGGCATGTCCGAATCGTCCTGCAGGCAATCGAGAATCTTCCGGTCGAAGGAATCGAGCAATAATTTCGCTGACATGGCCATTTCCTTGGAATTTGGTTCTCGATATTGGCGTCCGTAGCGTAAAGCTTGCAACCCGTTTCCCGCGCCGCCGGCTAGACTTCCCGTCATGTTGCGGCGTTTCACCGACCATCCCGCCTCGGTCGACGAGACCTACCTCCAGCACATGGGCATGGCGTTCAGCTTCGGCATGCGTATGCTGATGGGCAGCTTCGCCTGCTTCGTGCACGGGCTCTTTCCGTGGCTTTGCCTTACTCGCGGCAGCGACACGGTCCGCAGCTTGCATCATCGCATGGTGACCAATCGCGCAGGGCGGCCGCAGCAGCCGGATGCCCGCTTGGCGAGCGTCAAGTAGATCCGGCAACCGGCCTTCCGGCGCGGCGTTTACGCAGGGGTAACAAGCGCAAGGGGATGGCCATGGAAACGCCACTGCGAGTGACCTTCCAGGGGGGCGAAACCAGCGAAGCCCTGGACAGTTTCATCCGTGAGCATGTCGAGAACCTGGAGAAGCTGCACGGCCGCATGACGGCCTGCCATGTGATCGTGCAAGTGCCGGACCGGCACCATCGCACCAGCAATCTCTATAGCGTCAACATTCACCTCGTCCTGCCGGGCAACATCAACATCGACATCGACCATACGCCGCAGGTGGACGACCGGTTTGCCATGCCGCAGTTCGCCGTCAACGACGCTTTCCGCCGCGCCAAACGCCTGCTGAAGGATCGCGCAGAAAGGCAGCGCGGCGAAGTGAAGACGCTGCACGAGCGCGTCGAGCGCACCATCGACCAGCCACCGGACCGCTGACGGCCGGTTGCCGATCGTTCGCCTCCCCCGACAGGACAGCCGGCCTCTCGCCACCTCAGGCAGCACGGCGGCGGTCTACGCCCTTTTCATCGAGACGTTCCCGCAACAGCCCGACGCGGTCGCCGCCCCAGAAGAGCTCGCCCTCGAGGACAAAGGTCGGCACTCCGAAAACGCCCGACCCCTCGGCCTCGTTGCGCAGTCGATCATGCTCCACCCCGCCCTCGCCGGCCAGATAGTCCGGGAAGCCGGCAGGCGCACCCGCTTCGAGGAGCAAGGCCTCGACCGCCGCGACATTCTCCGGATCGATGGCGCGGCGCCAAAAGCGGTCGAAGGCGAGGTCGTTGTACGCACGGAACACGCCATGCCTTTGCGCATAGAGCATGCCCGTCTGGATCGGGCGTGCGAAGTAGATCTTCTTCGGGCCCATGAGCGTCAGGCCCTGCTTGTTGGCAAAGCGGCGTGCATCCATGTAGGCATAGCGCACGCGCCGCCAATGATGCGGATCACGCCCGGCGACCGAGCCCTGGAACGCGGCGATATCGAGCGTATAGGGCCGCCACGTCAGCATGACGTCGTAGTCGGCCTCGAGCTGATAAGCCCACGCTTTCGCGACGAAAGCGTACGGGCTGACATAGTCGGACCAGAGGGTTATTTCTGCGGTCATGGTTCATGCGGTCGGCGCGCACCACGGGCGCTCTTCATCATGAGCGCGCAGGATGCGCGCGATCCGGAATAAGCTACCTCGCGTCCTTCGCCAGCTTTGTCTCCACCACGCGCGACCACAGGGTGGCGCCGAGCGTGATGATCTCGTCGTTGAAGTCGTAGCCCGGATTGTGGACCTCGCAGCCGCCCTCGCCGCCGCCATTGCCGATGTTGATGAAGGCGCCGGGCACCTTCTCCAGCATGTAGGAGAAGTCCTCGGATGCCATCACGTAAGGACCTTCGCGGTTCATGTTCTCCTCGCCCACGATCGAGGCGGCGACGTCGGAAATGAACGTCACCGAGTTCCTGTCGTTCACCAGGGGCGGGAAGACGACACGCACATCCGGCTCCGCCGTCCCGCCCAGGGTCTTGGCGATGCCGCGCGAGATCGTCTCGATGCGCTCCTTGATCAGGGCCATCGTCTCCTTGCGGAAGGCGCGGATGGTGCCGCGCAGCACCGCTTCCTGTGGAATCACGTTGTAGGCGTCGCCGGCATGCATCTGCGTCACCGAGATCACCGCCGAATCGAGCGGCGCCACGTTGCGCGACACCACGCTCTGCAGGGCCGAGATGATCTGCGTGGCGATGACGACGGGATCGATGCCGGTCTCGGGCCGCGCACCATGTGCGCCCTTGCCGGTGATCTTGATGTCGAACAGGCCGCCGCCCGCCATTTGCGGGCCGGTGCGGATGGCGAACTTGCCGACATCGAGCTTGGGCCGGTTATGCATCCCGAATATCTGCTCGCAGGGGAACTTGTCGAACAGGCCGTCCTTCACCATGGCCTCGGCGCCGCCACGGCCTTCCTCCGCCGGCTGAAAGATGAAGTGCACCGTGCCGTCGAAGTTGCGCGTCGCCGAAAGATATCTGGCCGCGCCGAGAAGCATGGTCGTGTGGCCGTCGTGGCCACAGGCATGCATTCGTCCCTGGTGACGGCTGCGATGGTCGAAAGTGTTGTGCTCGTCCATCGGCAATGCATCCATGTCGGCCCGGAGGCCGATCGCCCTGGGGTTGTTGCCGACGCGGATCGTGCCCACGACGCCCGTCTTGCCGATGCCGGTCGTGACCTCGCAGCCCCATTCCTTGAGCTTGCCGGCGACGATTTTCGAGGTTCGCTCCTCCTCGAAGCCGAGCTCGGGATGGGCGTGGATGTCACGCCGGATGGTGGTCAGCTCGTCCGCGAAGGCGTTGATCTTCGGTTCAATCTTGGCAGGCATTCAGGACTCCAGCAGGAAGGTGGTTATTACACGCCGAAATTCGGCGCCATGCACGCCCGGATAGAAGTGACCACCGTCCGGCAGCACATAGGCGCGCGCGTTCGGGATCAAGCGGACCAGCTCCTCGGTGAAATAGAGCGGCGTCACCATGTCGTCCCGGGCGCAGATCGCGAGCGTTCGCGCCCGCACGCTCTGAAGCTGGGTGTGCCGATCATGCGCCACGATGGCGGCGATGCGGGACAGCACGATCTCCGGGACGGGAATGGTCTCCTCCGCCTTCGCTTCCGCTGCCGCAAGATCGGCGTCGTGGTCGCGCACCCACGCCGGCATGTTGAGCGCCAATGCGCTGGCTTTGAGATAGGCTGCGGCTCCCAGTTCGCGCAGCATCCGGGAACGCACCTCGAACAGGCGACGGAAGAAGGCGTCGGTCCTCGCCCAGGTCGCGCTCAGCACCAGCCGGTCGATTCGTTCGGGCTTCTCGATCGCGAGCACCTGGCCCATCGCGCCACCCGTCGAATGGCCGCACCAATGGACCTTGTCGAAGCCCAGTCCCTCGATGAGCTGCACGGCATCGTCGGCCATCTGTGCCACGCTGTAGTCGATGTGCGACAGCGTGCTCCGGGCGGTGCCGCGATGGTCGTGCACCACGACGGTAAAGCGCTCGGCGAGCGCGGCGACATTCTCGCCCCAGAACCGGCCGTCGCCGCCCAGGCCCGGCACGAGAAAGAGCGGCGGGCCGCTTCCTGTCTTCTCGTAGTAAAGCTCCGCGCCATCGCGCAGCCTGAAATACGGCATCCATCTCCTCCGGCCCGCCCTGCAGCGGACGCGGCAGTATGCGCAGGCGACGCCGTGCTTGGAAGCGTTGCCCTGCAGGCCAAGGCCGTTAAGCTCCCGCTCCCCGAAACTTACGAAGGAAAACGTTCGATGCGTCCCCTGTCGATTGCCACGGCCATGCTCCTCGCGCCCCTGGGGGCCTGCGTGCAACAGGCTTCGGCAATCAGGACTACAGCACCGATCGCGCGACCGGCGCCCGACGATCTGGCGCCGCGCGGCATCGCCTACACTTGCGAAGACCACAAGGAAGTTCTGGTGGTCTACGCCAAGAACCGGGCGACGGTCACGTTCGAGAACAAGACGTGGCGCACGGAGTATCAGCCCGCCGGCGATGGCTTCCGCTACACCGATGCCGCGGTTCAATGGGCAGGCCGGGATGATCTTGCCGCCTTGCGCGAGAATTACGGCACCGGCCGCCCGCTTGCCTGGAATTGCCGCCCATCGCGCCTCACGACCTGACGTCACTTGAGCCAGAGGCGGATGCCGTAGTCCACAAGGGCAATGGCGCCGACGCCCGCCGCCCACAGGCTCATGAACCACAGCCACTGCCGCGCGGACGGCATCAGTGATAGCCCTCATGTCCCGTCTTGCCGCGGAAGACCCAGTACGCGTAACCGGTGTAGGCAAGAATGATCGGCACCATGATCGCCGCCCCGGCGAGCATGAATTCGAGGCTGGCCGCAGGCGCGGCGGCATCCCAGATCGTGACGGCGCGCGGCACAACATAGGGATAGAGGCTGACGCCGAGACCGGCGAGGCCGAGCGCAAACAGGGCGAGTGCGATCAGGAAGGGCCAGTGATCGTGCTTGTGGCGCAGCGCGAAGAAGAACGCGACCGAAGCAATCGCGACGAGGAGCGGCACCTGCGCCGTGAACATGACCTGCGGCCAGGCGAACCAGCGTGTCGCGTAGTCATTGCTGAGCAGCGGCGTGGCCGCACTGACCGCCGCGATGCCTGCGATGGTCGCGATGCCGAGCCGCAGCGCCAGGCGATGGCAATGATTCTGCAGAGTGCCCTCGCTTTTCATGATCAGCCAGGTTGCGCCCAGGAGCGCATAGCCGCAGACGAGGCTCACCCCGGCCAGGACACTGAAGGGCGACAACCAGTCCCACCAGCCGCCAGCATAGGCGTTGTCGCGCACGGCGATGCCCTGCAACAGGGCGCCGAGCGTGATGCCCTGCGCCAACGCCGCAACGACCGAGCCGAGCGCAAATCCGGCATCCCAATACTTGCGATGCCGCGGCTCGCGCCAGCGGAACTCGAAGGCAACGCCCCGGAAGATCAGCGCCAGCAGCATGGCGATGATCGGCGTGTAGAGCGCCGACAGGATGATGCCGTAGGCGATCGGGAACGCGGCCATCAGCCCGCCGCCGCCCAGGACCAGCCAGGTTTCATTGCCGTCCCAGACCGGCGCGATTGAGTTCATGGCGCTGTTGCGCTCCTGCCCCTCGGCGAAGAACGGGAACAGGATGCCGATGCCGAGATCGAACCCATCCATCACGACATAGGCGAAGATCGCGAAGGTAATGATGAAGGCCCAGACGGTGGGCAGGTCGAAGGCGATCGCCATGCTCAGATCCTTCGGCCGGTGGCTACCGCGGGTGCCGGCGTGATGCCGGCGGCGTGGGTTGGCACCGGCGCGGGCCCCGGTTCATCCTGATGCGGCGTCTGCCCCATCAGCTTCAGGACATAAACGATGCCGGCACCGAAGACGATGAAGTAGACGACGATGAAGGCAACGAGCGACGAGGCGACCGCCGGTGCCTGCAGCGGCGATACCGATTCTGCCGTGCGCAGGAGGCCATAGACGGTATACGGCTGGCGGCCGACCTCGGTCGTCACCCATCCGGCGACCACGGCAACAAAGCCGGCCGGTCCCATGGTCAGGGCGAGCCGGTGCAGCCACGTCCAGTCGTAAAGGCCACGCCACAACCGGGCGAGCAGGCTCCATGCCCCGAGCAGCAGCATGAGCAGACCAAGCCCGACCATGGCGCGGAACGACCAGAAAACGATCGCCACGGGCGGCCATTTGCTGCGCGGCACGCTATCGAGACCATCGAGCGGCGCGTCGAGTGAATGCTTGAGGATCAGCGACGAGAGCTTGGGCACCGAGATCTCGTCGCGCACCTTTCCCGCCGCCTGATCGGGCAGGCCGAACAGGATCAACGGCGCGCCGTTGGGGTGACTCTCGAAATGGCCCTCCATCGCCATCACCTTGATCGGTTGATATTCCAGCGTGTTCAGCCCGTGCTGATCGCCGAGCAGGACCTGGATCGGCGCCGTCACCGTGATCATGCCCATCGCCATGGAGAACATCACCCGCACGCCCTCGCCCTTCCGCCCGTGCAGCAGATGCCAGGCCGCGACCGCGCCGACAGCGAGCGCCGTGGTGAGGTAGGCCGCCGTCACTGTGTGGGGAAGCCGATATGGAAAGGACGGGTTGAAGATGATCTGCCACCAGTCGGCGGGCACGAACTGGCCGTTGGCCGCAACGGCGTAACCGGTCGGCGTCTGCATCCAACTGTTGGCAGCGAGGATCCAGAAGGCCGAGATCAATGTTCCGACCGCGACCGCGAGGGTCGCCGCGAAGTGCAGGCCGCGTCCGACGCGGTTCATGCCGAACAGCATGACGCCCAGGAAACCTGCCTCGAGAAAGAAGGCCGTCAGGACCTCATAGGCCATCAGCGGCCCGACGACCGGGCCGGCCTTCTGCGAATAGACCGACCAGTTGGTACCGAACTGGTAGGACATGACGATGCCCGACACCACGCCCATGCCGAAGATGAGCGAGAAAATCTTCAGCCAGTACTTGAAGAGGTCGAGATAGACGTCGCGACCCGTCGCGAGCCACATGCCCTCGAGCACGGCGAGATAACTGGCAAGCCCGATGGTGAACGACGGGAAGATGAAATGAAACGAAATGGTGAAGGCGAACTGCAGCCGGGCCAGCAGGGTTGCGTCGAAGGCTTCAAACATCGCGTTCCCCTCGCGCCGGACCGTGCGGGCGCCTCGCTATCCGAAGGCGTCAAAGAGTTCGGCGATGCCGGGCCGCTCCAGTCCGGCGCGCAGGCACGCATCCAAGAGAATGCGCGCCTTTACCGGATGCAGGCGCCCACCCCAGATCAGGCCTGCCTTGCGTAGCGCGATCTCCGAACTCGGGCCACCGTAAGTCTGTCGCAGCATTGGCCCACCGCCGGCCCGCGGCGAGACGACGGTGGGCAATACCGTTGCCAGTTGCACCAACCCGCCGACGACCCGTTCGGGCACATGCCCGCCACCCATTGCCGCGATCACGGCACCACCATAACCCAGTCGATCGGGCGCGCGGACCAGCGCCCCGATCAGGCCGCCCGGCTCGTCCAGTACCATCGACAACAACGCCACCGGTTTGTATTCGGTGTTGCGCGCGGCACTGGGTCGCGGCCCGAGCTTGGCGCGCGCCGCTATGACGGCGTCGCGAACCGGCAGTGCGAGCGGCACGACGCGGTCTTCGACCAGGGCCGCCAGCGGCCCGGTTTGCGTCGAGGCGAAGGCGTCGAGCCGCGTCGGATGGACTTTCAGGACATCGACGGCGGCATAAACCTCGTCGAGCATCACCGCCACGACGCCGAGCGCCTTGGCATGCGCCCGCACCCATGGATCGGTTGCGACCCGCACCGCAGCCAGCAGGTTTCCCGGTCCGTCGGGCGACGTGAGCGCGGGATTGCGCATCGCCGCCGTCACGATCACGGGAATGTCGAGGTCGAGCAGCAGGTCGAGCAGGAAGCTCGTCTCTTCCAGCGTATCGGTACCCTGGGTTACCACGATGCCGTCGACCTTCAGCGCATGGATCCTGGTCGCCAGCGCATGGATCTGATCGAAGGTGAGCGAATGACTACCGACGCGCGACACCGTTTCCGCTTCGATGTCGGCGATCCCGGTGAGTAGCGGCACGGCGGCGACGAGGTCGTCGGCGCCTAGTCCCATCTGCATGACACCCGTCGTGTCGGGGCGCGTGGCGATGGTGCCGCCGAGGGCGAGGATGTGGATGCGGGGTTTGCTCATGACTGAAGCTTCAACGAGGCGAAGAAGCGCTGGGCCTCCGGGCCGGTCACCGATCCGGCCGGACCGAGGAAGGCGAGCGACACGAAGCGCCTTCCCTTCAGGAGCACGAGTTGCCGCAGTGCATTGCCTGCAGGCAATGCACCAATCGACTCGACCGCCGCCGCCCCCTGCACCTGACGCCATTCGACCTTGCTCCATTTTCCACCCGCCAGGCTGCGGGCCCGGCTGTCGAGCGCGGCTTGCAGGATGACGCGCGGATTGCCGGCGTCGACGTCACCGGGATAGAGGGCGCTTTGCGCGACATAGGAAAAGCTGCCGGCGTCCAGACTGTAGGAATGGAGCTTGAAGGGCGTGCCGCCGGCCGAGGTGTCGTTCACGATGCGATGGTCGGGCACGCCCGGCATCTGTACCGTGAACACATTGTCCTCGACTTCGACGCCGTACCACTGCTCCGGCAGGCGGAGCGGCGTCTGGGCCTCGGTGCGAGACGCCAGCCCAAGCGCTGGCAGCGCAAGGAGCCCACGACGAAGAAGCGTCATCCCGTCGCCGGCCGAATGCCGAATTTCTCGCGGGCCTCTGCGGGCGTGTAGTAACCACGGGCGATGTCGCGCGCGATCAGCTCCGGCTTCCGCCTGGCCGGATCGCCGAAACCGCCGCCGCCCGGCGTCGACACGCGCACCACATCGCCGACGCCGATCTGGATGTCCTGATCCTTGGAAAGGTGCGGCGGGCGGTAGCTTTGGCCGGCTTGCGTCACGAGCACGGTGTTGGTGCCTCCGTCCCTGCCGCCCAGGACGCCCTGCGGCCCGGTCCGGCCGTGATCCATCACCATCGACACGCGCGCCTCGCCGCGGCGCAGCCTGATCGCGTAGTTGATGCCGAAGCCGCCACGATATTCGCCGGCCCCGCCCGATCCCTCGCGCAGCGAAAACTCCTCGAATAGCACCGGATAGAACTGCTCCAGTACCTCGACCGGCGGCATCTTCGAGATACCGATTGTCGAACAACCGTTGGAAAGACCGTCGCCACCCTGGAAGCCGCCGTAGCCGCCGCCGGTGAAGAGATACATGATGTAGTTGCGCTTGCGTTCGGGGTCGTAGCCACCGACCCCGAGATTGCCCGACGTGCCGGCGGGCGCCGCGAACAGCAGATCGGGAATGGCATGGGTCAGCGCCGCAAACACGGCCTCGGCGATGCGCTGGCTCACTTCAGCGGCGCAGCCGGACACCGGGCGCGGATATCTGGCGTAAAGGAACGTGCCTTCGGGTTCGACGATGTGAAGCGGCTCGAAGGTGCCGGCATTGATCGGCACGTCAGGGAAAATGTGCTTGATGGCGAGATAGATCGCCGACTTGGTCGTGGCGATCACGCTGTTCATCGGACCGCGACAGGGCGGGCTCGATCCGGTCATGTCGAAGGTCAGCTTCTCGCCCTTCTTCGTGATCTTCATCCTGATCGTGAGTGGCTCGTCGATGACCCCGTCACTGTCGACCTGCGAGCTGCCTTCGTACACGCCGTCGGGGATCTGCGCGATCCTGGCCCGCATCTGGCGCTCGGCACGATGGCGCATCTCGGCGATCGCCTGGCGCACCGTGGCCGCGCCATAACGATCGATCAGCGCCGTGAGCCGCTGTTCGCCGGTCGTGAGCGCTGCCGCCTGGGCCTTGATGTCACCGATTCTCTGGTCGGCGATACGAATGTTGCTCAGGATGATCGACAGGATCTCCTGGTCCATCTCGCCCTGCTTGAAGAATTTGACCGGGGGCAGGCGCAGGCCCTCCTGCTCGACCTCGGTGGCGCTCGCCGAGAAGCCCCCCGGGACCATGCCGCCGACATCCGGCCAGTGACCCGTGTTGGCAAGCCAGGCGAACAGCTCTCCCCCGTGGAAGAAGGGTTTCACGAAGCGCACGTCCATCAAGTGCGTGCCGCCGAGATAGGGGTCGTTGACGATGAACACGTCGCCCGGATCGACCTTGCCGGCATAGTGGGTTTTCACCCGTGTAATCACCGCCTGGGTCGAAAACTGCATCGTGCCGACGAATACCGGCAGGCCGAGCTCGCCCTGGGCGATCAGCGCGCCGTCCTCGGCCGCATAGATGCCGTCGGAGCGGTCCATGCCTTCGGAGATCACCGGCGAGAAGGCCGAGCGCACGAAGGCGAGATCCATTTCGTTGCAGACCTGGATCAGGCCGTTCTGGATGACCGTCAGGGTCACGGGGTCGAGGTTCGACATGGCAGCAATGACTAGCACAGCCCCCTGGGTCGTGCGCTATGATCGTTCCCGATTTCCCACCCATTTTCGGACGGACCGCCATGAACGCTCCTCTGGACGCGGACAATCTCAATTTGACGAAATTCGGCATCGGCCAGCCGGTGCCGCGCCAGGAAGACCCCACGCTGCTCAGGGGCCGGGGCCGCTACACCGACGACGTCAACCTGCCGAACCAGGCCTATGCCGTCATGGTGAGAAGCCAGGTGGCGCATGGCATCCTGAAGGGCATCGACATCGACGAGGCCCGCAAGATGCCGGGCGTGTTGGGCGCATGGACCGGCGCTGATCTCGATCAGGCGGGCTACGGTCCCCTCAAGACACTGATACCGGTGCCCAATCGCGATGGCTCGCCGATGAAGGTCCCGACGCGCCATTCGCTGGCGACCGGCAAGGTGCGCTTCGTCGGCGATCCGGTGGCCTTCGTCGTCGCCGAAACGCTGGCCCAGGCGAAGGACGCTGCCGAGACGGTCGCGCTCGACATCGAGTCGCTGCCGGCGGTCACCGATGCGCGCGCCGGAGCGGAAAGCGGCGCACCGCAGGTCTTCGACGACGTGCCGGGTAACATCTGTGTCGACTTCCACTACGGCGACAACGCGAAGGTGGCCGAAGCCTTCGCCAAGGCAGCACATGTGACGCGCCTGCGGCTGGTCAGCAATCGGATCGTCGTCTGTGCCATGGAACCGCGCTCGGCGATCGGCCACTACGATGCCGCCTCGGATCGCTACACCCTCTATGCCGGCAACCAGGGCGTCTTCGGCCTCAAGCACCAGATGGCGGACCTCCTGAAGATCAAGCCGGCACAGATGCGAGTCTCGACTGGCAATGTCGGCGGCTCGTTCGGGATGAAGGGTTCGCCCTATCCCGAATATGCCGGCCTGTTTCATGCTTCCAAGCTGCTCGGCCGTCCGGTGAAGTGGACCGACGAGCGCAGCGGCAGCTTTCTTTCCGACCAGCATGGCCGCGATCACGATTTCGACGCCGAGCTGGCGCTCGACAAGGATGGCCGATTTCTCGCGGTGCGGATGACGGGCTTTGCCAATGTCGGCGCTTATCTTGCCAATGTCGGCCCGTTGATGGGATCGATGGGCGTCACGCGCAATCTCGCGGCGGTCTATCGCACGCCGTTGATCGAGGTCTCGTCCAAGGTGGTGTTCACCCACACCTCGCCCGTCGGCGCCTATCGCGGGGCCGGCCGGCCGGAAGCGAACTATTTCATGGAGCGGCTGATCGACACTGCGGCGCGCGAAATGGGCATCGACCGCATCGAGATGCGCAGGCGCAACCACATCCGTCCCGAGGAGATGCCCTACAAGACGGCGTCAGGCACGACCTACGACAGCGGCGAGTTCACGACGCTGCTCGACAAGGCAGTGAAGCTCGCCGATGTCGCGGGCTTCGCCGGGCGCAAGGCCGAGAGTGCGACGCGAGGCAAACTGCGCGGCCTCGGCATCGGCGACTATCTCGAAGTGACGGCACCACCGACCAAGGAGATGGGCGGCATCCGCTTCGAGCCGAACGGCGACGTCACGATCATCACCGGCACGCTCGACTACGGCCAGGGCCACTGGTCGCCGTTCGCGCAGGTGCTGACCGAGAAGCTCGGCATCCCCTTCCACAGGATCAAGCTGATCCAGGGCGACAGCGACCTTCTGATTGCAGGCGGCGGCACCGGCGGCTCCAAGTCGATCATGGCGTCGGGTGCGGCGATCGTCGAAGCCTCGGACAAGGTGATCGACAAGGGCAAGCAGATTGCCGGCGTCGCCCTCGAGGCCTCGGCTGCCGACATCGAATTCAGGGCCGGCCGTTTCAGCATCGTCGGCACCGACCGCGGCATCGGCATCATGGAGCTGGCTGCGAAGGTGCGTGCCGGCATGAAGCTGCCCGAGGGCGTGCCCGCCACCCTCGACGTCAGCCACGTTCACGAAGCGGCGCCCTCGGCCTTTCCCAATGGCGCTCACGTCGCGGAGGTCGAGATCGATCCCGACACCGGTTGGATCGATGTGGTGAAGTACACCATGGTCAACGACTTCGGCACGGTCATCAATCCGCTGTTGGTCGAAGGGCAGAGCCACGGCGGTGTCGTTCAGGGCATCGGCCAGGCGATGTTCGAGCGCGTCGTCTACAGCGACGACGGCCAGATCGTCACCGGCAGCTTCACCGACTATGCCCTGCCGAGGGCCTCCGACACGCCGTCCTTCCGCATCGACTACCATTCGGTACCCGCCAAAACCAACGCGCTGGGAGCAAAAGGGTGCGGCGAGGCGGGCTGTGCCGGCTCGCTGCCTTCGGTGATGAACGCCATCGTCGATGCGCTGGGCGGCAAGCACATCAACATGCCCTGCACGCCCGAACGCGTCTGGGAGGCGCTCAACTCCTGATCGCCGACGTCGCCATCGTCGGCTGCGGGCCGGTCGGCGCGCTGCTGGCCAACCTTCTCGGACAGGCTGGCCTCTCGGTCGATGTCTACGAGCGCGAGGCCGCCATCCATGCGCTGCCGCGCGCGGTGCATTTCGACGGCGAGGTGATGCGCATCTTCCAGTCGGCCGGCCTTGCCGGGCCTGTCGTCGCCGTGGCCCGCAGTTCATCCAAGGGCATGCACTTCATCGATGCGGCGGGCCGCACGCTCATGGTTCGGCGCGGCATCGACGGCGTTGGCCCGCACGGCTGGGCCGGCAACTGGTATTTCCACCAGCCGTCGTTGGAGCAGATCCTGCGCGAAGGCCTTGCCCGTTTCCCCAACGTGCGGCTTCACCTTGGCCACGACGTCGGCTCGGTCGACGACCTGCAGGCGCGCTATGTCGTGGGCTGCGATGGCGCACGCTCCCTGGTGCGCCGTGCCATCGACAGCCTGGCCCACGATCTCGATCTCGATCAGCCGTGGCTGGTGGTCGACCTCATTTGCGATCCCGCCTCGCCGCGCGTGCGGACCTTGCCCGACTACACGATCCAGCTCTGCGACCCCGAACGGCCAATGACGATCGTCAATGTCGGCGGCAAGCGGCGCCGGTGGGAGATCATGCTGCTGCCGGACGACGATCCGGCGCGCCTCACCGAACCCGACATCTTCTGGCCGATGATGGCGAAATGGCTCGGGCCGGAAGATGCCGCAGTCGAGAGATCGGCCGTCTACACCTTTCACTCGGTCGTCCAGGAAGCCTGGCGCAAAGGACGTCTGCTGCTGGCGGGCGACGCCTGTCACCAGACCCCGCCATTCCTCGGCCAAGGCATGTGTGCCGGCATGCGCGACGTCGCCAACCTCGCCTGGAAGCTCGCCGCCGTGGCGAAGGGCGCCGCGGCCGATGTCCTGCTCGACACCTACGAAAGTGAGCGGCGGCCGCATGTCACGGCGTTCATCGAGTTGGCCGTCCGATTGGGTGCCGTGATTCAGGCGACCGATCCGGCAGCCGTCGCCGAACGCGACCGTCGCTTCGCCGAAGGTCCGCACACCTTCGACTTCCCGCAGCCGCAGCTCGGCCCCGGCTGCCGCATCGACGCGCCGCCACCGGTCGGCACGATCTTCCCCCAGCCGCGACTGGCGGATGGCCGCCTGATGGATGACGCCATCGGCCAGCGCTTTGCCATCGTCGGTGACGTCACGCTGCTGACCCATTTGAGATCTGACGCAGTGCCGTTGCCCGCGGTCGGCCGGGAATGGCTGGCTGAGCACCACCTGCGGGCGGCGATGCTGCGCCCCGATCGTTATATCTACGCGGTTGCCTAAGCCGGTGTGAACATCGGCAGCGGCGGGCCGCCGTCGGTCGGCTTGAAGACGAGCTTCACCGCCTGCTCGACCTCGAGCTTGTCGAAATTGCAATCGACGATGTTGGTCACCATGCGCGGACCCTCCGCCAGCGTGACGTAGGCCATGACATAGGGCACCGGCGCGCGGCGCATGACGCTATAGGAATAGATGGTGCCCTTGCCCGACGCCTCGATCCATTCGGTCCTGTCGCTGAAGCAGAACGGACAGATGGTGCGCGGATAGTGATGCACCTCTCCGCAGCTCGTGCATTTGCGCACGAGAAGCTTGCCCTTGGCGGCGGCGTCCCAGTAGGCCTTGGTCTCCGGGCTGATGGAGGGCGCCGGCAGCTTGCGCTCTCTGGTCTCGACCATGATCCTATTCCCTCTCCAGAATGACGGTGGCGCTGCCGTGCCGGAGGCCGAGCGAGCCGCCGGTGCCGTGCGCGAGCGCGAGATCGCAGTTCTTCACCTGCACCTTGGGATGCGCCTCGCCGCGCAACTGGCGAACGGCCTCCAGCACCTTGGTGAGGCCGCCGCGATTGCCGGGATGGTTGCTGCAGAGTCCGCCGCCATCGGTATTGAAGGGCAGCTTGCCTTGCCCCGCGATCAGATTGCCGTCCGACACGAACTTGCCGCCCTTGCCCTTCTCGCAGAAGCCGAGATCCTCGAGCTGCATCAGCACGGTGATGGTGAAGCTGTCGTAGATCGAGGCGTACTTGATGTCGGACGGCTTGACGCCCGCCTCGGCGAAGGCGGCCGGCCCGGTGAAACGCGCGCCCGAATAGGTGAGATCGACCTTGCCGCCCATCTGCGTCTTGATGAACTCCGAGGCGCCGAGCAGCCTCACCTTCGGTCGTTTGAGCCTGGCCGCGATGTCCGGCGCCACGACCACGATGGCGCCGCCGCCATCGGTGATGACGCAGCAATCGAGCCGGTGCAGCGGATCCGAGATCATCGGCGAGTTCACGACGTCCTCGACCGTGACCACGTCCTTCAGAAGGGCATGGGGATTGTGCTGCGCATGATGCGACGCCGCGACCTTGATCCAGGCAAGCTGCTCCGAGGTGGTGCCGAACTCGTACATGTGGCGCATGGCGCACATGGCATACATGTTCACGACCGTCGGGCCGTAGGGAAATTCGAACGGCTCGTCGGGTGTGGGCGTGCCACCGCGGCTGCGCGGCACGGTGCCGGTCGCCATGCCTTCGGCACGCGGGCGGCCGGCCAGCGTGATCAGCGCCACCTTGCACTTGCCCGCCGCGATCGCCTCGGCGGCGTGGCCGACATGGAGGACATAGGACGAGCCGCCGGTATCGGTCGAATCGACGTGCCTCGGGCGCAGCCCCATATATTCGACCATCGACATCGGCCCCAGCCCCGGCGCGTCGCCGGCGCAGAAATAGCCATCGACGTCGTCCTTGCCGAGGCCCGCATCCTCGAGTGCGCCCTTGGCCACCTCGGCGTGGATCTGGGCCAGCGACAGATCCTTCGCCAGACGCGTCGGATGCTCGTAGATGCCGGCGATGTAGGCCTTGCCCTTGATGCTCATCGCGCGCCGTCTCCTTGCTTCAGGTTACAGGGCATGGTGCGCGATTCGTCGCTCACGAAAAAGCGAAGGTTTCCGTTCTGAGGAACCTGTTAGGCTGCAATCAAGACCGGGAGGAATGGGATGCGTTTTCGGTTTTTCGCCCTTGTCGCCGCCGCTTGCCTGGTTCTTGTCAACGCGGCCAACGCTCAAGGCAAGATCCAGCTTCAATGGTTCGCGCAGTCCGCGTTCAAGCTTACCATGCCCGGCGGCAAGGTCGCGATGATCGATCCCTGGATTACCGGAAATCCCAAGTGTCCGCCGGAATGGAAGGATCTCGACAAGTTCGGCAAGGTCGACGTGATCTTCGTCACGCATGGCCATGGCGATCACCTGGGGGATTCCATCGCCCTTGCAAAGAAGAACGAGGCGCCGGTCTGGGCACCGGCGGGCATGGATCAGTTCCTGATAGCGCTCGGCGTCCTGCCTGCCAGCCTGGCGCCGCGCTTCGGCAAGGGCGGCACCATCGAGCCGGTTCCCGGACTGAAGGTCACGGCGGTGCATGCCGAGCATTCGTCCGAGATGATCCTCAAGGACCCTGCGACCGGGAAGGAGACGAGCTATCCCGCCGGCGAGCCGGTGGGCTTCATCTTCCAGTTCGACAACGGCTTCACGATCTACGACATGGGTGACACCGCTCTGTTCGGCGACATGAAGTTCTACGGTGAAAGGTACAAGCCCGATCTGCTCCTGATCCCGATCGGCGGGCATTTCGTGATGAATCCCTCGGATGCCGCCTTCGCCACCAGGGAATGGATCAAGCCCAAGATGGTGCTGCCCATGCACTACGGCACCAGTTCGGTGCTGAAGGGCACTCCTGCCGAGTTCAAGACGGCGCTGGGCCAGACCTCGATCAAGGTCTTGGACGACTGGCAGCCGGGCCAGGTGAAGGAGTTCTGACGCGAAGCGTCATGACCCCTAGTCGACGTCGCGCGCGCCGACGGTGCGCTGGCGGAACTCGTCCGGCACGTCGCGGCCAACGTCGGTGAAGGCCTTTTTCACCGCTGCAACCGTCGGGCCGAACACCGCCTTGCGGTTGGTGCGCGCCCACTCGTTCGAGGCCACGATCGTGTCCAGCGAACCTTGGAAGCGCGGCATCACGTAGCGCGCGAACAGCTCGTAGGAGCGCAGCGTTGCCTCGCGGCTCGCCCATTCGTGCGCGCGGAACAGCACACCACCGAAGCCGCCGTTGGAATAGCCCAGCAGCCGCTCGATTCCCTTCGCGACGGTGTCGGGCGTGCCGACCAGCGTCGTGCCTTGCGCCACGCCCTCGCGTAGCGGGTCGTCGGAGCGGCCCGGTGGACGGCCCAGCGTGTCCTCGAAGTAGGTCACGGTCTCGCGCCGTTCGCCGATATGGACATCGCGCAGCGCCTGCTCGTCGTCCTCGGCGAGATGGGCGTTGACGACGATGCGCCATTTCGAGCGATCGGCCGTCTTGCCGTGCTGGGCCGCGGTCTCCTCGTAGATCGCCCATTGCCTGGCCATCGCCTGCGGTCCCCCCGGCAGGCCGGCGCCGATCGAGAGCACGCCGAGGCCATGCTTGCCGGCCGCGATCATGCCCGAAGGCGTGATAGTGCTGGCGCAGGCGATCGGGAAATGCGGTTGGCTGTAGGGTGCGAGATGCAGGCGCGCCTCGCGCAGCTCGAACCAGTCGGTCTTCATGGTGACGGGCTCCCTGCACTCGAGGAGCCGCATGATCGCCTCGAGCGCTTCCTCCATGCGGCTGCGCTGCGTGGAAGGCTCGATCCCCATCATGTAGGCGTCCGACGGCAGGGCGCCGGGGCCGCAGCCCAGCATCGTGCGACCCCGCGACATGTGATCGAGTTGCACGAACCGGTTCGCGACCATGAGCGGATGGTGATAAGGCAGGCTCGTGACACCCGAGCCGAGGCGGATGAAGCGCGTGCGCTCGATGGCGGCGCCGATGAAGACTTCCGGCGCGGCGATCGTCTCCCAGCCGGCCGAATGATGCTCGCCCACCCAGGCCTCGTCGAAGCCGAGCTCGTCGAGCCATTCGATCAGCTCCATGTCGCGTGCCATGGCAAGCGTCGGATTCTCGCCCACGCGATGGAACGGCGCCAGGAAGATGCCGAATGTCAGCCCCTTGTGATTGCCGGTCTGCGCCATGTCGCTACCTCCGTTGTTGGACGCTAGCATGGCGGGCAGCGTTGACCGAGGTCTTCGCCCGCGATACGCGGAAACAGTGCCATGAGCGCCGCCGATACCTTGCCGCTCCAGCGTTTCACCGTCGTCGAAGTGAACGACCGCGACGTCCCGCAATGTCTGCGCCTTGCGACGTCGCTGGCGGGCAAGATCGCGGCCGACCTCGGCGCCGATGTGCTCAAGGTGGAGCCGCCGGGCGGCGATCCGGTGCGGAAGGCACCGCCCTTCCTGCCGCAAGGCGGAAGTGCGCTGTTCCAGTTCCTCAACACGTCGAAGCGCTCGCTGGTACTCGATCTTGCGAGCGACGCCGGTCATGCCGCCTTGGGCAAACTGCTCGACACCGCCGATGCGGTGCTGTTCGAGGAGCCCGCCTGCGTCGCCCCGCAGATGCGCGCAAGTCGCGCGACGCCGATCGAGATTGCCGCGCTTCCCGCCGGTATGCAGGCGGGTGCGCATCCGGTCAGCGAATTCACGATACTGGCCATGAGTGGCCTCCTGCACATGATCGGTGAACCGGAACGAAAGCCGCTGAGGATTGGCGGCCATCAGGCGTCCTATGCCGCGGGACTGACGGCTTTCACCGGTCTTGCGGCCGCGCTGGCGGCACGTGACGCAGGCCGCAACGCCCCCGCCGTGCGTGTATCGCTGACCGAAGTGATGCAGTGGGTCAACTGGAAGGCGGCTTCGGGCGCCGACGCATCGGGCGTTTCGCCGGGACGCGAAGGCAAGCGCTCGGAGTTTCAGGTCGTGCCTTGCAGGGACGGCCACGTCGCGGTCGTCCATACGGCGACGCAATGGCCCGCGATGCGCGCCCTCGTCGGCGATCCGCGTCTCGACCACGTGAAATATGCCACGCGCGCCGGCCGACGCCAGAACGTCGCCGAACTGTACGAGATCTTGACGCCCTGGCTTGCCGACAAGACACGTCGGGAAATTCAGGCTCTGGCCCAGGCCAAAGGCGTCCCGTTCGGGCCGATCTTCTCGCCGGCCGAATTGCTCGCAGCCGAGCAATATCTGGCACGCGGCTTCTTCACCGACATTGCGCATCCGACGCTTGGAACACTGCGCCTGCCGCAGCTTCCGGTGCAGTGGAACGGTCGTTCCTTCGCGCCGCGGCCGGCGCCGGGGTTGTCGACATGAGCGCTCGCCCGCTTCACGGCGTGCGCGTCCTCGACTTCGGCCTGCTGACGGCCGGCGCCAATACCTCGGCGATGCTGGCGGATCTCGGCGCCGACGTGCTCAAGATCGAATCGGGCGCCTATCTCGACCCCTTCCGCGTGGTCGGCAAGCCTGACAATGACGACGGTTGGTGGAACCGCTCGCCGCAATTCCGCTTCACCAACCGCAACAAGCGCGGACTGGCGCTGAACCTGAAGGACCCGCAGGGCCAGCGCGTCATCCGCGAACTCGCGGCGCGGTGCGACGTCGTGATCGAGAATTTCCGACGCGGCGTGCTCGATCGCGCGGGTGTCGGCTACAAGGATCTGAGCGCCATCAATCCGAAGCTCGTCTTCGCCGCCATCTCCAGCCAGGGCGATACCGGGCCCGAGCGCATGAACGTCTCCTTCGGCAGCACGCTCGATGCCACCTCGGGCATCGCCGCGCTGACCGGTTACGAGGGCGAGGAGCCGCGCATCTCCGGCATGGACGTGAACTATCCCGACCAGATCGTGTCGCTGTTCGCGGCCGGCATCGTGATCATCGCCATCATGGTAGCGCGGCGCACACGCCGGGGTTGCTTCCTCGACTTCTCCCAGCGTGAGGTCGCTTCGTTCACCCTGGGTGAGGAGATCCTGGCCGCCGCCTGCAATCCCGGCCGCAGCAGCGTGCGAGGCGGCAACGCCATCGAAGGGATCGCACAGCAGGACACGTATCGATGCAGCGATGGGCGCTGGATTGCGGTCACCTCCGAGATCGCGCTGCCGGATCTGGCGCGGTTTTGCGCCGCCCTGACAAGCACGGAAGCCGCTGCCGAGCTGCTGACACGCGGCATTGCGGCGGCGTCCTGCAACGACGGCGGTGACCTCCTGCGTGACGTGGCCCTGGCGGGCGTCACGCTGACGCGCGACGAGAAAGGCCGACTGGTCAAGGGTCTGCCCTATCGGCTCGACGGCAAGGGCATCGTCATCGAGTGCGCGGCCCCCGATCTCGGCCAGCATACCGAAGAGGTCCTGCGCGACCTGCTCGGCTACGATGAGGCGAAACTCGAGGAACTCGCGAAAGCCGGCGTGACGTCCACCACGCCCAGCACGGGAGACGTCTGATGGCGCGCGCCGAAGTGCTGAATCTGATCGACCGCATGGCGATGCCCTTGATCGCCGCGCCGATGTTCCTCGTCTCCAACCCGGCTCTCGCCCTCGCCTGCTGCGGCGAGGGCATCATGGGCAGCTTCCCCGCTCACGGCACGCGCAGCCGCGAGCAATTCCAGGCCTGGCTCGACGAGATGCAGGAGGGCATCCAGCGGCTGGAGGATGCCGGGAAGAAGCCGGCGCCGTGGGCCGTCAATCTCGTCGTCCATTCCTCCAACCCACGCTATCCCGGCGATCTCGAACTGGTCGAAAAATATCGGGTCCCGGTCGTGCTCACCTCAAAGGGCGCGCCGGGTGATGCCATCAGGCGCATCCATGACTGGGGCGCGGTGGCGCTGCACGACATCGCCAACCGTCGCCATGCCGAGAAGGCGCTCGAAGCGGGTGTCGACGGTGTGATCGCTGTGGCGGGTGGCGCCGGCGGCCATACCGGCACGATCAACCCCTTCGCGCTTGTGAACGAGGTGCGCCAGCTCGGCGAACACTTCGCGATCGTGCTGGCGGGCGGCATGTCCACCGGCCGCGATGTGCTGGCGGCCGAGGCGATGGGCGCCGACCTCGCCTATGTCGGCACGCGCTTCATCGCCACCCGCGAGGCGATGGCCGCCGACGCCCACAAGAAGATGATCCTCGACACCCGGGCGACCGACGTCTTCCTGACCGCCTCCATCGACGGTGCGCCGGCCAACTGGCTGGTGCCGAGCCTGCTCGCCGCCGGCATCGATCTCGACGTGCTGCGCACGACGCTCCCGGGCAAGATCGTGGCCGCGCAGGAGAGCAAGAAGCGCTGGAAGGACATCTACACGGCAGGCCACGGCGTCGGGAACATCGACGACATCCCGACCGCCGCCGACCTTTGCCGCCGCCTGATCCGGCAGTATCGCGAGGCGAGGTCCCGGATGACCGGCCGCCGCGCGAAAGTGGCGGCGGCATAGACTGCGGCCGCTCCCCTGCTCTAGGCTCCCCGTCTCACCCGGGGAGCGCAGCGTGAAGACGAAGGCGGCGGTCTGTTACGAAGCCGGCAAAAAACTCGAGATCGAGACGGTCGACGTCGAAGGACCGAAGTTCGGCGAGGTGCTGGTCGAGATCAAGGCGTCGGGCGTTTGTCACACCGACGAGTTCACGCGCTCGGGCGGTGACCCGGAAGGACTGTTTCCGGTGATCTTCGGTCACGAGGGTGCAGGGATCGTAGTCGACGTCGGGCCGGGCGTCGTCTCCCTCAAGAAGGGCGATCATGTGATTCCGCTCTACACACCCGAATGCCGGCAATGCAAATCGTGTCTCTCGGGCAAGACCAACCTCTGCACGGCGATCCGCGGCACACAGGGTCAGGGCGTGATGCCTGACGGCACCTCGCGCTTCTCGATCAAGGGCAGGAAGATCCATCATTACATGGGCTGCTCGACCTTCTCGAACTACACCGTGCTGCCCGAGATCGCGCTTGCCAAGATCCGGCCCGACGCGCCCTTCGACAAGGTCTGCTACATCGGCTGCGGCGTGACGACGGGCATCGGCGCCGTGATCAACACCGCCAGGGTCGAGCCGGGAGCGAACGTCGTCGTGTTCGGCCTGGGCGGCATCGGGCTGAACGTCGTGCAGGGCGCGCGCCTGGCGGGCGCCGGCATGATCGTGGGCGTCGATCTCAATCCGGCGCGCGAGGCGCTGGCGCGCAAGTTCGGTCTCACCCATTTCGTCAATCCCGCTGCGCTCGAAGGCAAGGACGTCGTGGCCCATCTCGTCGAAATGACCGATGGCGGCGCCGACTACAGCTTCGAGTGCGTGGGCAACACCAAGCTGATGCGCCAGGCGCTGGAGTGCTGCCATCGCGGCTGGGGCAAGTCGGTGATCATCGGCGTCGCGGGCGCCGGCCAGGAGATCAGCACGCGGCCGTTCCAGCTCGTCACCGGCCGACAATGGCTCGGCACCGCGTTCGGCGGCGCCAGGGGACGGCGCGACGTGCCGAGGATCGTCGACTGGTACATGAACGGCAAGATCGATATCGATTCGCTGATCACCCACACCATGCCGGTGGAAAAGATCAACGAAGCGTTCGACCTGATGCATCGCGGTGAGTCGATCCGCAGCGTCGTCACTTTCTGAGGAAGCGGACACATGACCGTGCGCAAGCTGGGCAGCGCCATCATCGAGAAAGTCGAGGAGATCTGCGGGCCGGGCTTCAAGCCGACACGCATGTTCCCCAGGTTCAGCCAGCAGGCCTTCGACGCGCACAAGTCGTGGATGGTGCCCGAGCATGTCGAGGCCGGCAGCGACCGGCTGGTCGGCAGCGTCCACACATGGATCGTGAAGACGCCGCATCACACCATCCTGATCGACACCTGCCTCGGCAATCACAAGCAGCGGCAGAACCCCGGCTGGAACAACCTCAACACGCCCTTCCTCGAGCGCCTGGCGGCGTGCGGTTGCCCGGCCGAATCCGTCGATTTCGTGATGTGCACCCATCTCCATGTCGACCATGTCGGCTGGAACACGCAGCTCAAGGACGGTCGATGGGTCCCGACCTTCCCCAATGCGAAGTACCTCTTCGCCAAGCGCGAGTACGCGCACTGGGAGACGGAGCGCAAGACCAAAGGCGCCAACGTCAACGATGGATCGTTCGACGATTCGGTGCTGCCTGTCGTGGAAGCCGGCAGGGCGGTGATGATCGGGACCGACCACCAGCCCGATCCGCTGCTCACCCTCAAGGACTATCCCGGCCACACGCCGGGGTCGGTCGCGATCAATCTCGGCGACGGCGACCGCAAGGCCTGCTTCTCGGGCGACATCATGCATCATCCGATCCAGGTCTACTACCCCGATTGGTCGAGCCAGTTCTGCTGGGACCAGGAGCTCTCGGCCAAAAGCCGCCGGTTGCTCCTCGAGGACTGCGTCGAGAGCCAAGCACTTCTCTGTCCCGCGCACTTCCCGGGCGCCAATGCCGGCTACATCAAGCGGCAGGGCGATGCCTTCAGGATCGAGTGGGACCGATGATCAGGTTTTCCGAACTGAGTTCCCGACCATGAAGCTCGAGCCATTCCTCTCCGGTCTCTGCTTCGGCGAAGGGCCGCGCTGGCACGATGGCAGGCTGTGGTTCTCGGACTTCTACGTCCATCAGGTCCGCTCCGTCGACGAAAGCGGCAAGGCGGAGACGATCGTCGAGGTACCCGGCCGCCCGTCGGGCCTGGGCTGGCGACCCGACGGCACGCTGTTGATCGTGAGCATGACCGATCGCCGGCTGATGCGGTTCGCGAAGGGCAACCTTGCGGTCGAGGCCGAACTGAAGTCATTAGCGAGCGGATACTGCAACGACATGGTCGTGGACGGCCAAGGCCGCGCCTATGTCGGCAATTTCGGCTACGATCGTCACGCCGGCGAGACGCCGCGCACGACCTGCCTGATCCGCGTCGATCCCGACGGATCGGTGCACAAGGCAGCGGACGGGCTGCTCTTTCCCAACGGCACGGTGATCACGCCCGACGGCCGGACCATGATCGTGGGCGAGACTTTCGCCCATCGCCTGACCGCTTTCGATGTCGCTTCCGACGGCACGCTCTCCAACAAGCGCCTGTGGGCGGTTATCGACGCCTGCTATCCTGACGGCATCTGCCTCGATGCCGAAGGCGCGATCTGGGTCTCCGACCCGTTCGGGCACCGCGTGCTGCGGGTTTTGGAAGGCGGCCGGATCACGGACAGCATCGACCTCGCGCCGCGCGGCGCCTATGCCTGCATGCTCGGCGGGGCCGACCGGCGGATGCTCTACGTCGTCACCAATTCCGGCAGCGGTCCCGGCATCGCCGACAAGCGCGACGGCCGTATCGAGACGATGCGGGTGGACGTACCGGGCACCGGCTGGCCTTGAACCGCCTGCGAAGGGGGAAGCGATGAAGGGTCCTGAAGACGATCCCGGCCTCGACGGCAAGGTAGCGATCGTGTCGGGTGGCGGCGCTGCGGGGGACGGCATCGGCAATGGCCGCGCGGCCGCCATCCTGCTGGCGCGGGCCGGCACCAAGGTCGTTGTGTCCGATCTCGACCTCAAACTTGCCGAACGCACGGTCGAAATGATCAAGGCCGAGGGTGGCGTTGCCGTCGCCGAGCCGTGCGACGCGACCAAGGAGGCCGATTGCCGCCGCCTCGTCGATGCCGCGGTCGATCACTGGGGCCGTCTCGATTTCCTCGACAACAATGTCGGCATCGGCAGTCGCGGCAGCGTAGTCCAGGAGAAACCGGAGGAATACCGGCGCGTGATGCAGGTGAATGTCGAGACGATGTTCCTGCTCTCCAGGCATGCCATTCCCGCGATGATCAAGACCGCCAAGGGCGGCGCGATCGTCAACATTTCCTCGATCTCCGCGCTCAGGCCGCGCGGGCTCACGACCTACACGACCTCCAAGGCGGCCGTGATCGGTCTCACCCGCGCGATGGCGGTCGATCACGGCAAGGACCATATCCGCGTGAACTGCATTTGCCCCGGACCGATGTACACGCCGATGGTCTATGCCCGCGGCATGAGCGAGGCCGCCCGTACCCAACGCGCCGGCGCCTCGACACTAAAGATCGAAGGCACCGGCTGGGACATCGGCTATGCCGTGCGGTTCCTGATGAGCGGCCATGCCAGGTACATCACCGGACAGGTGCTGGTGGTCGACGGCGGGGTCACGCTGCAGGGACCGGAACGGGATTCACAGGATCATTGAGGAGACACGCAAGAATGGCTCGCCTGCCCTATCTCGAGGCCGACCAGGTCGCGCCGGAATATCGCGACATGCTGAAGCGCAACACCAACCTGCACAAACTCCTGGTGAACAGCCCCGACATGGCGAAGGCTTTCAACGGCGTCGGCAACTTCATCCGCTTCAGGAGCAAGCTCGATCCGCGGCTGCGCGAGCTCGCCATCCTGCAGGTAGGCTGGCTGGAAAGGTCGGAGTACGAATTCACCCATCACGTAAAAATCGGCAGGGAATTCGGCGTCACCGACGAGGATATCGAGGGCCTGATGGCGGAGACGGAGGGCAAGCCGTCGAAGCTCGAGCCGCTCGCCAGGGCGATCCTGAGGGGTGCGCGCGAGATGGTGCGCGATCTCGGCATGTCAGAGGCGACCTTCACAGATATCAAGCGGCATCTTTCCGACGAGCATATGACCGATCTCGTGCTGACGGTCGCTCACTACTGTGCCGTGGTACGCGTGCTCGCGACCATGAAGATCGACAACGAACCCTTCTACAAGGAGGTGCTTCGGCAATATCCTATTCCCGGAGTGTCGTGACATGCGGCTGAAGGACAAGGTTGCCATCGTGGTCGGCGCGGGGCAGAGCCCCGGCGAAGGCATCGGCAATGGCCGCGCCACCGCCCTCACCTTCGCCCGCGAGGGCGCCAAGGTCGTGTGCGTCGACCGCGACCTGAAATCCGCGGACGAAACGGTTCAGATGATTGCGGAAAAGCAGGGCGCGGCCGTGGCCTTCGAGGCCGACGTGACCAAGGCAGCCGACATCAAGGCCATGGTCGCTGACACTCGGTCGCGCTGGGGTCGCATCGACATCCTGCACAACAATGTCGGCGTGTCGCTGGCAGGCGGTGATGCCGAGCTCCTCGAAATTGCCGAGGAGGCGTTCGACCGCTGCGTGGCAATCAACCTCAAGAGCTGCATCCTGGCCTGCAAGGAGGTGATCCCGATCATGCGCCGGCAGATGAGCGGCGCCATCGTCAACATCTCCTCGATGGCGGTAATCACGACCTATCCTTACGTCGCGTACAAGGCGACCAAGGCGGCGATGGTATCGTTCACCGAGCAGCTCGCCTACCAGAACGCAAGCTACGGCATTCGCGCCAACGTGATCCTGCCGGGCCTCATGAACACCCCGATGGCGGTGGACACCCGCGCCCGCGAGTTCAGGAAGACGCGTGCCGAAATCGAGGCTCAGCGCGACGCCCAGGTTCCGTTGCGCCGCAAGATGGGCACTGGCTGGGATGTCGCCAACGCAGCGCTCTTCCTCGCCTCCGACGAGGCCAAATTCATCACCGGCGTGACCCTGCCCGTGGATGGCGGCGCCAGCGTGCGACGCGGATGAAAGCAGCGCATAGTCCTTGCCTACCGGGACGCCGAGGAATGGGGGACTCCATGAATTGGACGGCTTTGATCGCAACGGCGGCCCTTGCGCTTTCAGGCGCGGCCATGGCGCAAAACACCGATCATCCGGGGGACAAGACCATGGTCGTCGGTTCCGACTTCGGCGTGGCGCCGTGGATGGTGCGCGGCGCATCCGGACCGGAAGGCTTCGGCGTCGACATGATCACGGACATCGCGAAGCGCGTCGGCCGCCCGGGCGTGGAGATCGTCGACATCAACTTCTCCGGCCTGTTCGCGGCGCTCTTTTCCAAGCGGATCGAATTCACGGTCAATCCGCTCAACATCACTGCCGAACGCGCCGAGCGCATGCTTTATACCGAGCCGTTCTTCGCCACGGGCAACGGCTTCCTCGTCCGCGCCGCCGACGAGATGAAGGGCTTCGAGGATCTCAAAGGCAAGCAGCTGGCGGTGAACCGCGGCACGATCTCCGATACCTGGGCGACCGCCAATTCCGAGAAATACGGCTTCGAGGTGCAGCGCTATGACACCTTCCCCGATTCGGTCCAGGCCGTGATCACCCGCCGCGCCTTCACGGCGTTGAACGAAATCCCGACTGCGGTGTTTGCCGCGGCCCACAACAAGGCGATCAAGGTGGGCTTCAAGGACTTCAACGGGCGTAATTTCGGCTATGCCTTCCGGCTCGAGGACACGGCCTATCGCAACACCGTCGAGGAGGCGATCGAGTGCATGAAGCTCGATGGCACGCTCGCGAGGATGTACGAGAAATGGTACGGCTCCGCGCCCGACCAGACCTCGACGATCAATGCGGTGTTCGTGGGCTACGGGGCGCCCGGCTTCAAGGGCTACGAATTCAAGCCGCATGTGCCGGGCTGCAAATGACGGCCGAATAGGGCGTCATGCGCCCGCTCCTCGACAATTTCTTCAATCCGCAGATTCTCGCCCAGTACGGGCCCTCCATCATCGGCGGCTTCGGCACGACCGTCGCCGTCGCGCTGCTCACGATCTTTTCGGGCGTGGCGATCGGCCTGATCCTCGCCGTCGTGCGCGCGATGCGGATCGGGCCGGCCGATGTGTTGATCACGACGTTCGTCGACGTGTTCCGCACCCTGCCCCAGCTCGTGGTAATCGTGTTCATCTACTTCGGCCTGCCCTATGCCGGCATCCAGCTCTCGCCTTTCGCCGCCACCGTAGTCTCGCTCGGCGCCGTCCTGGCCGCCTTCGCCACCGAGATCTTCTGGGCCGCCATCCAGGCCGTGCCGCAGGGCCAATGGGATGCCGCGCGCTCGTTGGGGCTCGGTTTTTTCCGCATCCTGTTCTTGGTGATCCTGCCGCAAGCGATCCGTATCTCGGTGCCGCTTCTCACCAACCGCGCCATCGCCATCACCAAGGGCACCGCACTCGGTACCGCGGTGGCACTGCCCGAGCTGCTCGGCCGCGCCGAAAGCGCGATGGCGATCGCCGCCAACCCCTCGCCGCTCACCCTCGCGGCCGCCCTCTATCTCGTCTTCTTCGTACCCCTGGTCGTGGCGAGCCGATGGCTCGAAGCGCTGGGTCCCGCGCGGCGCTGACCATGGATGCTCTGCAGCTCTTCCTCGACAATTTTGCCGACTGGCAGAGCTTCGTGCGGATCTGGCCGCTCTTGTGGCAAGGCCTGCAGCTCACGGTCCTGCTGGCCGCCGTGACGCTGCCGCTGGCGGTCCTGGCCGGCCTTGCGATCGCCATTCTCTACAGCTTCCACAACAGGAGCCTGAACATCCTTCTTTTGGTCTGGATCGACCTGTTCCGCTCCTTTCCCGTCCTCGTCCTGCTGATCCTGATCTTCTATGGCCTGCCGTTCCTCGGCTTGAAGCTTCCCTCCTTCGCCGCCTGCGTGCTCGCGCTGGCGCTCAACAATTCCGGCTACTACGGCGAGATTTTCCGCGCCGGTATCGAGGCGGTGCCGCCGGGTCAGCGCGAAGCGGCACGGGCGCTCGGCCTGCAGCCGCTGCCGCTCATCTTCCTGGTCATCCTGCCGCAGGCGATTGCGCGCGTGCTGGCGCCGCTTGCCTCCAATTCGCTCGAGCTGGTGAAGACCACCTCGATCGCCGCTCTGGTGGCGCTGCCCGAGCTCCTGCGCTCGGCCCGGGTCGCGCAGGAACAAACCTACAACCCGACGCCGCTCACGGCCGCCGCGGTGATCTTCTTCGTCCTGCTTTGGCCTTTCGCACGCTGGGTGGCGAGGCTCGAACGCGACATGCTGACGAGGCAAAGATGAAGCGACTCCAGGGCAAGACGGCGCTGATCACCGGCGCCTCGTCCGGCATCGGCCGCGCCATCGCCAGGAAGTTCCATGCCGAGGGCGCGATTCTTCTGTTGATGGACATCACCGAGCAGGTGATCGAAGGCGGCGAGCCGACGCACGAGCTCCTCAGCGTGCCCTTCTTCAAGGGCGACGTTTCAAAGGAAGCAGCCGTCGAGGAGGCTGTGCGCCGGGCCGCGGAACCCACGGGTCGGCTCGACATCCTGGTCAATGATTCCGTCATCCGGGTCGGCAAGCCTCTGGTCGAGACGAGCCTCGATGAATGGGAGCGCGTCATGGCGGTCAATGTCACCGGCGTCTTCCTGATGTGCCGTGCCGCGGTGCGCCGGATGCTGACGCAGGACATCCGAAACGAAGCGCGCGGGCGTATCGTCAACATTTCCTCGCAACATGGCATGATCGCCGCGCCCGAGGACTGCTCCTACGGCGTCTCGAAGTCGGCGGTCGTTTATCTCACCCGCCAGATCGCCGCCGACTATGGCAAGGACAACATCATCTGCAACGCCGTCGCGCCGGGCAAGATCCTGACCGGCAAAGGTGGCCGCGCCGTCGAGCCGCGCTGGATCGAGTACAGCCATGCGCGCACGCCGCTGCCGCGGCTCGGCCGCTCCGACGATGTCGCCAACGCCGCCCTCTTCCTCGCCTCGGACGAGGCAACCTTCATCACCGGCGAGAACCTGATGGTCGATGGTGGGTGGATGGCGAGTTGAGACTGCGGCCGAAGCTCACGCGATCCCGAGCGCCAGGAGACTGTCGGCGGTATCGACGATCGCTTCGTCATTGGAACGTGGCGACCACTCCAGGAGCGTTTTCGCCTTCTCGCTGGACACCGTCCGCTTCCTACCGAGCTCGAACAGATGCTCGTGCAACATCGGATCGAACGGCGCCGCGAGTTTCAGCAGCCAGTCAGGCAGACGTCGGGTCGGCACGCGTCGGGCCAGTTCGGGACGCCGGGCGCGAAGGGTGTGCGCGATGTCGGCCACCCAGTAGAATGGCCCGGCGCCGATGAAGCGCTCGCCCGCCGCCTTCGGATTCGTCATCGCCCGCAGGTGCAAATCGGCAATATCGCGCACGTCCGCCAATGGCCAGCCGAACGCCGGCAGGCCCGGCACCGATCGGTCGAGCAGTCTCTTCACGACTTCGATCGAGACCGAATAGTCGCGGCTGAGCACCGGCCCCAGCACCAGGCCGGGGTTGACGGTCGCAAGTTCGAGGTGTCCGGCCTGCTCCTCGATCCACGCCCAGGCGGCACGCTCGGCAATGGTCTTGGCCCGCTCATAGGCCGAAGTGTCGCCAAGATCGGTCTCATCAGTCCAATCGGCTTCCGTGAACGACGCGCGACCGGCCCCATGGCCATAGGAGACGGCGGCTATCGATGACGTCATCACCACACGCTTCACACCGCCCGCTCGCGCCGCCGCGAGGACCCGCAGGGCACCGTCGCGCGCGGGGCGGACCAGTTCATCGTCGCTTCTCGACCGCCCGGTGGGCAATGGCGAGGCGACGTGCAGAACATGGTCGCAGCCGGCTGCAGCCTCGGTCCAGCCGGCGTCGCCGTCGAGGTCGGCCGCAACGAAAGAGAGCCGATCGCCCGGATCGACGAGCTTCGACAAGGAGGTTCGCACCGCCTCGCCGCGCGCCGGAGAGCGCAGGGTGGCACGGACTCGCCACCCATCCCGGATCAGCTGCGCGATGCAGAAGCCCGCGATATAGCCAGAGCCGCCCGTAACCAGTACCAGACCGCGCTCTTCCATGGTCATGCTCTCCGTGAGGCGCACGATGAGGGTGACATGGAAGAGGCACATCGACCAATGCTGCCGTCACGATTTGTTTGTGCGCGATGATCACAAAAGGCGATAGTCGTTCCCTCGACGGAGAGCGCGCCAATGAACGCCTTCATCACGGTCTCCTCCTGTTCGGAGTGTTCATGGCGGGCATGACGGCACTCGAACGGTGCCGGCGCTTCAATGTCGCCGACATTCGGGGCCTCGCCTATATGCCGGCGCCGAGCGACTACACGCCGACCGGCACGCCCGGGCTCTACGAGACTTCGGATTTCTACAACAACGTCTTCGCCGAGTTGTGGGGACCTGCAAGCCTTGCCTCCGGCCTTCCTGGCCGGGCGGACCTCCTTCGCTTCCGACGGCGACTGGGTGTCAATTTCATTCATTGCTACGACTGGGCGGCCCCGATCGCACGGACGGCTGCCTCCGGGCAGGAGCACGCTCTTCTGGAACACGTCGGCTTCCTGCAAGCCTGCCACGAGCTCGGCATGGCGGCCACGATTCCCGTCAGCAACTACACGATGGATCTACTCAGCCAGGGCAAGACAAATGCCGCTCGTGACAATCTCGAACGCATTACCGAGGAGATCTACGGCCGGGGCGCCATCAAGTCGCCGGTGCCGGGCGCGGGCATGTGGAAGATCTTCAACGAATATGAACTGAACTTCGACCGCAGCGCTCGGCATGTAGTCTCGATCATGAGCTGGATCGCCGAGTGGGAGGAAGCGCATGGCGTGAGCGAGGACAATCGTCTTCCGGTGATGATCAGCACATCGTTCGCCATGAAAGACGGGATCGAGGGAGCCGGTGCCCTCGAGCAAGTTCGCGGCCTCCTGCTCAGGCAGGGCCGGATCGGTCCGTATGACGCCGCGTCCTTCTGGAAGGAGCGCATCGTCTTCGCGACGAACCCGCAGAATCCGGCCCCGGATATCCGCGACTATCTCGTCCGGCGCCTCCCTGCCTATTGGCAGCGGCACGGCATTCCAATGCCGCCAGTGATGTTCACCGAGCTTGGATCAAGCATCCAGCAGGCGGGCGACGAAGAGCAGCAGGCGCGCCAGCTGTCGGAGCAGATCGCTGCGTCGAAGCCGGGTGGCAGCCGCGGCATGATGCTCGGCGCCTGCGTGTTCCTCAACGAGGAACGTCCCTGGGAGCACGGTGCGGAGCGCACCTTTGGCCTCTTGCGCTTCGGGCGCGACAGCGACTGGGGACGGCCGTCGCGGAACTACCGGGCAGGCACGAAGTATCCCGTATGGGATTCCAACGGCCGGTGGTGGCAGCAGACGGCAAACTATCCCGTCGAACAACAGGCCGAGAAGCCGGCCTATCAGGCCGTTGTGGACGCCTGGAAAAGCTGACGCTCGCGCCTACCCGTTGCTCTCCCGTGAATCGGCGGGCGCCTCGGCACGCTCCCTCATGCCGTAGTCGCGGACGACCTGCGCCACGCGCAGGCGATAATCGCGGAAGACACCGCCACGGCCGGCCTTCTGTGCGTCGCGGTGATGCTCCAGCGTGCGCCACGCCTTCACTGCCGCCTCGTCGCGCCAGAAGGAAAGCGAGAGGATCTTTCCCTCGTCCGTCAGGCTCTGGAAGCGCTCGATGCTCAGGAATCCGTCGATCTTCTCCAGCTTTGGCTTCAGCTCGGCGGCGATGTCGAGATAGGTCTGCTTGCGGCCGTCGGCCGGCCACACTTCGAAGATCACGGCGATCACGGCTGCTCTCCTTTCAGGCGGCGGCCCACCGCTTCATGGAGCACGCGGCGGCCGGTTTCGAGATGCATCAGATGCGTTCCCGCCGCCAGCTTGATGTCACGGCGACAGGGCGATGCGGTCGCGGCGTCCAGGATCATGGCAGCGTCGCCGTCGCGGCAGAGCGAATCCCAGGCACCGCGTACGATCGTAAGGGGCCGGGCAAGCTTCTCCGGCTGCCACGCCAGCCGTCCCTGCCAGGCATCGGCGTTGTCGGCGCGCGGTCCGTTGGGGATGCGGACGGCAGGCGGCGTGCGCGCCTCGGCCCCCGGATCGCTTGCGAGGTAGGCAGGCGCCCAGCGATCGAAGGCGACGAGCACCGGCGCGTGTTCTTTCGGCACATCCTCGACGAAGCGGGCATGCTGCGCCTCTTTGCCGACATCGCTCCAGGCGGGAAGCGTCGGCAGCGCACCGGTCCCCGGCCGTCGGGCAATGGGCGCGAACAGAACGAGCTGCTCGATTGTTTCCGGATCGGCGATGGTCGCCAGCCCGGCCGGCATGGTGCCCCAGGAATGCGCGACCAGCGATATTCGCTGGCGGCCGGTCTCGCGCCGGATGAGCGCCAGAACGGCAGCCACCTGCCCCGCCGCTCGCGCCGCCCGACCGAGCGGCGGATGGCGGTCGGCCGGCTCGGCCATCTCGGGATAGCGACCGCTTCCGCCAAAGCCCGCGAAGTCGAACGCCCAGGCATCGAGGTCGCGGCCGTTCCAGTCGTCGAGCCACGAACCATCACCGAAATCGAAGCCGACGGAGAGCGCCGAGGGGAAAGTGGCGCCGTGGACATAGAGGACCGCCGGTGCGTCGTGCCTGGGCTGGCGGCGGACGAACAGCGACGGGCAGGCGGTCGTCGCGGGAATGTGGAAGCTCTGCTGTGTCATGGTCGGGAGATAGGCGCTCATGGCGGGCTATCCCTTCGGTCCCGACCGAAGGGATAGGTAGGTCAGTCGAGCCCATTGCCGCCATAGAGCCAGTCGAGGGCGTCCAGCCACTCGGCCTGGCTCTTGGCGCTCATGATCACGTTGCGCAGCGCCGCATGGGGGCCATCCGGATGGTAGACATGATCGCCGATGGCGCGCGAAGTAAGCTGCACACGGGCCGTTCGCAGCACACGGCGGTCACGATAGTGCAGCAGGCCTTCGCGCAGATCGCCGCCATCACGCGCCAGCGAATCGGCCAGGCACACCGCATCCTCCATCGCCATGCAGGCACCCTGCGCCATGTATTGCAGCATGGGATGCGCCGCATCGCCCAGCAGGGCGACGCGCCCGTCCACCCACTCGTTCACCGGCTCGCGATCGCACAGCACCCACATCCTCCAGTCGATTCCGTGCCGGATGATGTTTTGCGCCCGCTCGCAGACATGGGCGAAGCCCCGTCGAACTTCCTCCACAGGCACCGGCTTGCCGGCCACCGGCTCGGGCGCGTCGTTGTGGTAAGTCACGACGAGGTTGAAGACCTTCCAGCCCGACAGTGGATAGTGGACGATGTGGCACTTGGGGCCGGCCCACAACGTGGCCGCATTCCAGCGCAGGTCCTCCGGCATCTGCCTGGTCGGGATCACCGAGCGGTAGGTGGTATGACCCGAGACTCGCGGCGCACCGTCGCCCACCAGTTGACCCCGGACGTTGGACCAGAGGCCGTCGGCACCGATCAGCGCGGCGCCGATGACGGGCTCGCCCGTGCCGACCTTCGCCGCAACGGTCTTGCCATCCTGATCGTATCCCGTGATCTCGCTGCTGACCCGCAGCTCGATCAGCGGATGCTCACGACAGGCCTTGAGGAGCACACCATGCAGGTCGCCGCGGTGCACCACCGCATAGGGATTGCCGAAGCGCGTGCGAAAGGCATCGCCGAGATCGACATGCATGATCTCGCCATCGGCCATCGCGTCCATCAGTCGCAACTGATCGATATAGACCGCCATCGCCCGGGCCGCCTCGCCCACCCCCAGGCGATCGAAGCAGCGGAACGCATTGGGGCCGAGTTGGATGCCGGCGCCGATCTCGCCCAGTTGCGACGCCTTCTCCAGCACCAGAGAGGCCAAGTTCTTCTGCGCCAGCGCCAGTGCCGCGGCCAAGCCGCCGATGCCGCCGCCGGCAATCAGGATCCTATCGCGGTCCGGCAACGATCTTCTCGTCGTGCAGCCGGGCGATCTCATGGACGGAAAGACCGAGGATGCCGCACAGGACCTCGTCGGTGTGCTGGCCGAGCACAGGTGCGGCCCGCGGCGCCTCGCGCGCCACCGCGCCGAATTGGAGTGGCGTGGCGGCCACCGGATAACGGCCGATGCCCGGCTGATCGATCACGGTGAAGAGCGGATTGTCGCGCACCGCATCCTTGTCCTGCAGCAGCTCGCGAAAGGTCAGGTACGGCGCCCACAGTGCACCGGCCTTCTTGAGCGCCGCCCCCACTTCGCCGGCACTGCGCGTCGCGACCCACGGCTCGATCACGGCGCAAAGCTCAGCCCGGGCGGTCCAGCGTCCGGCATCGGTCTTGAGATCGACGCCGGTCTTCTTCTCGATCGCAGCGAACGCGGCCGCGAAGCCACCCGCAGCGGCAAGCGCATCGACATGGCGATCCGAGAAGATGCAGATCATGACGTACCGGCCATCCTTGGTACGGAAGTCGCGGCCGAAGGTGCCGAAGATCTCGTTGCCGAGGCGCGGCCGGTCGTCGTCGTTGACGGCGGCCTCGCCGAGGTAGCCCAGCGCCGACGTGGCGGCGAGCGCCATGTCCTGCAACGGCAGGACGATGCGCTGGCCTTGTCCGGTGAGTCGACGATGTCGCTCCGCCGCCAGCAGGGCCATCGCGCCGGCATAGGCGGTGGCGAGATCCCATGGGGGCGCCACCGAATTGACGGGCCCCTCATGGCCAATCGGTCCGGTGACCAGCGGAAAGCCGGTGATCGCGTTCGCGGTATAGTCGACCTGTGCGGAGCCATCGCGCGTGCCGACGATGTTGAGCGCGATCAGGTCGGCGCGTCTCTTCCGGAGTTCGTCGTAGGAAAGCCAGCCACGAGCGGGCATGTTGGTCGTGAAGATACCCGCGCCCTCGCCCGAGGCGGTGATCAGCGCAGTGAGCAGCTCGCGGCCCTCGGGATGGCGCAGATCGACCGCAATCGAGCGCTTGCCCTTGTTGAGGCCGGCCCAATAGATCGATTGGCCTTCGTTGGTCACCGGCCAGCGGTCGCTGTCGAGGCCACCACGGATGTCGTCGAAGCGGATCACGTCGGCGCCCAGTTGCGCCAGCGTCATGCCGCCCAGAGGCGCCGCGATGAAGGCCGAACCCTCGACGATGCGAAGGCCTGCAAGGATGCCGGTCATGATACGCTTCCCGCGGTCTTCCTGTCCGGCAGGTTGTTCTTCCGCTTGTCCAGCCACCAGCCGTATTCGGGCGTCCACATCTCGAAGCTCGAGTCGCAGCCCAGCTCCTGCGCCGCATGCAGTGCCCAGAACGGATCGTAAAGCGCCTGCCGACCGATCGCGATCAGGTCTGCGTCGCCGGCCTGCAGAATGGCCTCGGCCTGCGGCCCGTCCAGAATCAAGCCGACCGCCATGGTCGGAATGCAGGCGCCACGCTTGATCGCTGCTGCAAACGGCACCTGGAAGCCGAGCGTTCGCTTGATTGGCAGCGCGGTTGAAAGACCCGTCAGGCCGCCCGACGAGGTGTCGACGACATCGACGCCCAGCACCTTCAGCTCTTTGGCGTAGGCAACCGAATCCTCGACGTCCCAGCCGCCCGCCCCGTCGACCGCCGACACGCGAATGAACATCGGCTTGTGCTCTGGCCAACCGGTGCGCACGGCCCGCGCGACGGCGAGCGGGAAGCGCATGCGGCCTGCCCGGTCGCCGCCATACTGGTCATTGCGCTTGTTGCTGACGGGCGAGAGGAACTGCGCCAGCAGGTAGCCGTGCGCGCCGTGGATCTCGATCACGTCGTAACCTGCCGCATCGGCGCGTCTTGCAGCCTCGCCGAACTTCCGCACGATGTCTTGGATTTCCGCCTCGGAGAGCTGCCTGGGCGTGGCGTAGCCGTCGCCCGCCGGCAACTCCGATGGGCCAACGACCTGCCAGCGTTGCCAGCCCGCACCTTCGGGTCCGAGCTGACCCGGCTTGTCGAAGGAGCGCGGCGTCGAGCCCTTGCGGCCGGAATGGGTGATCTGGGTGGCCGAAAGCGCTCCTTCCTGCTTCAGGAACCGCGTCAACCGACGGTGGCCTTCGATCTGCCCGTCGTCCCACAGGCCGAGATCGCCCTGCGTCACGCGCCCACGCGGCTCGACGGCACAGTTCTCGGTGAAGACGATGCCGAACTTGCCCAGCGCGAACTTGCCGAGATGGACGATGTGATAGTCGTTTACCTGTCCACCAACGGCCCGGTACTGCACCATGGGCGAGACGACGGCACGATTGGGCGCCGTAACACCACGCAGCCTGAAAGGCGTAAAGAGCAGCGGTCTTTGCAAAGGTCGTTCTTCCCGATGAGATGGCTCGCGCACGGCAGAACATAGACCGGGCACACCGGCTCAGCCTATCTTTGCCCCATGTATGACCTCGTCATCCGAAACGGAACGGTGATCGACGGCTCCGGCTCGCCACGCCGCATGGCCGATGTTGCAGTGCAGGATGGCAGGATCGCCTCCGTCGGGCCGAAGCTCGGCGCCGCGCGGCGTGAGATCGAGGCCGGCGGGTCGATCGTGGCGCCGGGGTTCGTCGACATTCATACCCATTATGACGGCCAGGCAACCTGGGACCCGTTCGTCACCCCGTCCTCCTGGCATGGCGTCACTACGACCGTGTTCGGCAATTGCGGCGTCGGCTTCGCGCCAGTGCGGCCGGGCAAGTCGGCATATCTCATCAACCTGATGGAAGGCGTCGAGGACATTCCCGGGACAGTGTTGAGCGAAGGCGTGAAATTTGGCTGGGAGTCCTTTTCGCAATATCTCGATGCGCTGGACTCCATGCCGCGCGCCGTCGACGTGGCGGCGCAGCTTCCGCACGGCGCCTTGCGCTTCTATGTCATGGGCGAGCGCGGCGCCGACCATGCCGAGTTGCCGAGCGAGCGCGAGTTGGAGGAGATCACGCGCCTCGCGGCCGAGGCGCTCGAGGCAGGGGCGCTCGGCGTTACTACTTCGCGCACGACCAAGCACAAGGCGCGTGACGGACGCTTCACGCCGTCGCTGTCGGCGCGCGAGGCCGAGCTGTTCGCGCTGGCGGAGGGAATGAAGCGCGCGAGGCGCGGCGTGCTGCAGGTCAATTCCGACTTCGGCCCGGGCGAGTTCGAGGCGCTCGCTGCCGCAGCCGGGCTTGCGGACCGGCCGCTGTCCGTCCTGCTGGTACAGGTCGACGCGCAGCCCAACCTCTGGCGCGAGACGCTCGATCGGGTCCATGGCGTGCGTCGCGCCGGGCGGGCTGCCAATGCGCAGGTAGGATCACGCCCGATCGGGGTCATCATGGGGCTCGAGACGACGGTCCATCCTTTTGTTGCCCATCCGGCCTGGCGCGAGGTGCGCGATCTGACGCCGGCCGAGCGCCACAGCCGTCTTTCGAGTGATGCCGAGCTGCGTCGTCGCCTGCTCGAGCCGCGTACCAACGAGGCTGCACCCGCATTCATGGGCGAGTCGTTCCACAAAATGTTCCCGGTCGGCGACAAACCGGACTACGAACCGGAAAGGCAGAACTCGGTCGCCTCGATCGCGCAGCGGACGGGCCGCACGGCCCAGGCCGTCGCACTCGATGCGCTGATGGCGCAGGATGGCAAGGGCCTTCTGATGCTGCCGTTCGAGAACTACGCCTATGGCAGCCTCGACGTCGTGCACGAGATGATCACCGATCCCGCGACGGTGCTGGGCGTGGCCGATGGCGGCGCGCATGTGGGCGTGATCTGCGATGCCTCTTCGCCGACCTCCCTGCTCACCCTGTGGGGCCGCGACCGCGTCAGGGGACCGCGGCTGCCGCTGGAATTCCTGATCGCCAAGCAGACGCGCAGCACCGCCGCAGCCTACGGTCTCGACGATCGCGGTTTGCTGGCGCCGGGCTACAAGGCCGACATCAACGTGATCGACTTTGACGACCTGCACCTCAAGCGGCCCGAAGTGGTCTACGACCTGCCCGCCGGCGGCCGCCGCCTGATCCAGCGCGCCTCGGGTTATCGACACACCTTCGTGGCGGGCGTCGAGACGGTGCGGAACGACGAACTGACCGGCGAACGGCCGGGGCGATTGGTGCGCGGTCCTCAGACCGACATGTGACGGCGCACGGCCTCGGCGTGGAAGGTCTCGCGAGTCCCGGCGAGCACGATCTCTCCGCGGTCCATGACGGCGAAATCATCGGCAAGCTCATGGGCGAACTCCAGGTACTGCTCCACCAGCAGGATCGCCATGTCGCCGCGCTGGCGCAGGAACGTGATGGCGCGGCCAATATCCTTGATGACCGAAGGCTGGATGCCCTCGGTCGGCTCGTCCAGCACCAGGAGCTTGGGGCGCATGGTGAGCGCCCGGCCGATCGCGAGCTGCTGCTGCTGGCCTCCCGACAGGTCGCCGCCGCGCCGGCGCAGCATGCTTTGCAGCACCGGGAAGAGCTCGAAGACCTCGTCCGGCACCTTTCGCAGGTCGCGCCTCAGTGGTGCGAAACCGGTCTCGAGATTCTCCTTCACCGTAAGCAGCGGAAAAATCTCGCGACCCTGCGGCACCATGGCGACGCCGCGCCGCGCCCGGTCGAACGCCGCGAGGCGCGACACGTCCTGCCCGTCGAGCGAGATCGCGCCCGAGGCGATCGGCTGCAGGCCGACGATGGCACGCAGCAGGCTGGTCTTGCCAACGCCATTGCGGCCCAGGAGGCAGGTCACACGCCCCACCGCGGCGGTCAGCGACACCGAGCGCAGCGCCTGCGCGGCGCCGTAGAACAGGTCGACGTTCCTGACGGCGAGCATCGGCTAGCGCCCCAGATACACTTCGATGACGCGAGGATCGGCACTCACCTGGTCGAGCGTACCCTCCGCCAGCATCGCGCCCTCGTGCAGCACCGTCACCTTCACGCCGAGCGCCCGCACGAAGCTCATGTCGTGCTCGACCACGACCACGGAATGCGACCTGTTGATCTCGCGCAACACCTGCGCCGTGGTCTCGGTTTCGACGTCAGTCATGCCGGCGACCGGCTCGTCGACCAGCAGGAGCTTGGGGTCCTGCGCCAGCAGCATGCCGATCTCGAGCCACTGCTTCTGGCCGTGGCTGAGCCGTGCCGCCGGCAGGTGTTGCTGCGGGCCCATGCGGATCACGCCCAGGATCTCCTCGAGCCGATCGTTCTCGGCCCTGGTCGGCGCCGCCACGAGCAGCCGGTACCAGTTCCGCGGACCCGCCAGGGACAGCAGGAGATTGTCGCGCACCGTGTGGTTTTCGAACACAGTCGGCTTCTGGAATTTCCGCCCGATGCCGAGTGTCGCGATATCGGCCTCGTCGAGCCGAGTGAGATCGGCCTGGCCGTCGAACACGACTTCGCCCTCGTCCGGTCGGGTCTTGCCGGTGATGACGTCCATCATGGTCGTCTTGCCGGCGCCATTGGGGCCGATGATGGCGCGCATCTCGCCGGGCTCGACGAGCAGTGACAGGTTGTTCAGGGCCTTGAAGCCGTCGAACGACACGGTGACGCCGCTGAGATAGAGCAGCGCCGAGGTGGATCTCTGCGGGGACTTCAGCGGGCCTTTCATGCCGGCGCGGCCGCTTTCCTCGGCCGGGTGCGCGCCGCCTTGAACTGCGCCCACAGGCCGACTACGCCCTTGGGCAGGAAGAGCGTGACGGCGATGAACAGGCCGCCCAGCGCGAACAGCCAGATCTCGGGGAGCGCGCCGGTGAGGTAGGTCTTGGCCCAGTTCACCAGGAAGGCGCCGATCACGGGACCGATCAGCGTCCCGCGCCCGCCAACCGCGACCCAGAGCACGGCCTCGATCGAGTTGCCGGGCGCGAATTCGCTGGGATTGATGATGCCGACCTGCGGTACATAAAGCGCGCCAGCGATGCCGGCCATGGCTGCAGACAGCACGAAGACGAAAAGCTTGTAGCCCTCGACCCGGTAGCCGAGGAAGCGCATACGGCTCTCCGCATCGCGCATCGCGGTCAGCGCCTTGCCGAAGCGCGAGCCCACGACAGCGCCCGAGATCGCGAGGAAGACCGCGAGCATCAGCGTCGACGCCAGGTAGAGCGCCGCACGGGTGACGTCGGCCTGGACCGGAAAGCCCAGAATGTCCTTGAAATCGGTCATGCCGTTGTTGCCACCCAGCCCCATGTCATTGCGGAAGAAAGCCAACATGAGCGCGAACGTCATCGCCTGGGTGATGATGGAGAGATAGACGCCGGTGACGCGGCTTCGGAACGCGAACCAGCCCAACGCCAGGGCGAGAACGCCGGGCACGATCACGATCATCGGCGCGGCGAACCAGAAATGGTCGAAGCCGTGCCAGAACCAGGGCAGCTCCTTGTAGTTCAGGAACACCATGAAGTCCGGCAGGATCGGATTGCCGTAGACACCGCGGCTGCCGATCTGGCGCATCAGATACATGCCCATGCAGTAGCCGCCGAGGGCGAAGAACGCGCCATGACCGAGCGAAAGGATGCCGCAATAACCCCAGACGAGATCGACCGCGAGCGCGAGGACAGCATAGCACAGATACTTGCCGACGAGCTGCAGCACCCAGGCCGGCACGTAAAACGAGTTGCTGGCAGGCATCAGCAGATTGAGAAGTGCCGGCACCATACCCAGCACCAGCACCAGCACGATGAACCAGCGCAGGTTGCGACCGAGGTCCCGCCAGAGGAAGCGCACGATCATTCGATAGCCCGTCCTCTCAGAGCGAACAGGCCGCGCGGCCGACGCTGGATGAAGAGGATTATGAACACCAGCACCAGAATCTTGCCCAGCACCGCGCCGGCATAGGGTTCGAGGAACTTGTTGACGATACCGAGCGCAGTGGCGCCGACAAGCGTGCCGAAAAGATTGCCCACGCCGCCGAATACCACGACCATGAAGGAGTCGATGATGTAGCCTTGGCCGAGATTCGGGCTGACATTGTCGATCTGGGAGAGTGCAACGCCCGCCAGCCCGGCAATCCCTGAACCCAGCCCGAAAGTCAGCGCATCGACGCGTGGCGTGCGGATGCCCATCGCCGAAGCCATAGGCCGGTTCTGTGTTACTGCACGCATGTAGAGCCCGAGTGGGGTCTTGCGCAGGATCAGGATCAGCGCGCCGAAGACCAGCAGCGCGAACACGACGATCCAGAGGCGGCTGTAGGTTACGTCGATCTGGCCGACCAGGACCGAGCCCGACATCCATGAGGGCGCGCTCACCTCGCGATTGGTCGGCCCGAAGATGGAGCGCACGGCCTGCTGCAACACCAGCGACAGACCCCAGGTGGCGAGAAGCGTGTCGAGTGGCCGGCCGTAGAGGAAGCGAATAATGCTGCGTTCGATCAGGACGCCGACCGCGCCCGCCACCAGGAAAGCAAGCGGCAGGGCGATGACGATCGAGCCATCGATCACACCGGGAGCGTAGGCACGAACCATTTGCTGCACGACGAAGGTCGTGTAGGCCCCGAGCATGACCATCTCGCCATGCGCCATGTTGATGACGCCCATGGTGCCGAAGGTGATGGCGAGCCCGATCGCCGCCAGCAACAGCACCGAACCCAGCGAGATGCCGTACCAAACGTTCTGCGCGGCCTCCCAGGCGGCCAGCGTCTGGCGCAACGAGCCCGCCGCCGACACGGCCGCCGCCCTTATGTCGGCATCGGACGAGGAGGCAGCCGCTTGCAGGACGCCCATCGCGTCACGATCGCCCCGATCACGGACGACGGTGATAGCCTCGAGCTTCTGGTTCTTCGGTGCTTCATCGGAGGCCAGCACGATCGACGCGCGAGCCTCGGAAAACGCGCGTTTGATCGCTGGGTTCTTTTCCGCTGCCATCGCATGCTCGACCGCTGCCAGCGCCGCCGGATTGCGCTGCTTGAAAAGCGAGTCTGCGGCGCTGCGGCGCATCCTGGGATCGGGACTCATCAGGGTGAGCGCACCCACCGCCTCGTCGATGACTCCGCGCAGCCGATTGTTGACGCGCACGCGTTCGAGCGCGTCCTCGGGCGCGGTGCCCGCCAGCTTCCCGGTGACGGCCTCCGTCAGGACGAGCTGCCTGCCGTCGGCCTTGCCGATGACCACGACCTTGTCGGCTGTCCGGACATAGAGCCGGCCGGCCGAAAGCGCTTCCAGGATCGGGGCGGCGCGCGCATCGCCCGAGGCGGCCAGCGCCTTGATTGCGGTTTCCCGGTCGCCGAAGCCGCCGATCGTCAGATTCGCGACGAGCTCCGCGAGGTCGGCGGCGGCCGCGATGCCGGCGAGCATCAGCGAGGCAAGCACGGCGACCAGAACCGCGACCGAGCGCAAGGAAGGCATATGTCGAGACTTAAACCGGAGAAGGGAACGGGACGACCGGAAAGTCGTCCCGCGCCTGTGGGTTGTCGGCTGGCGAGACTACATGCCCTTGCCGCCGCATTTGCCGGTTGCAACGTTGAAGTTGCCGCAGTTCATCGGCTTGCGCCAATCGGAAATCAGATCCTTGGAGTCGGGCAGATAGTCCGACCATTCGTCACCGACCACCAGGCCCGGCGTCTGCCACACGACGTCGAACTGGCCATTGCCCTGGATCTCGCCGATCAGGACCGGCTTGGTGATGTGGTGGTTCGGCATCATGGTTGCGTAGCCACCCGTCAGGTTGGGCACCGATACACCGATAATGGCATCGATGACCTTGTCCGGATCGGTCGAGCCGGCCTTCTTCACGGCCTCGACCCACATGTTGAAGCCGATCACGTGTGCTTCCATCGGGTCATTGGTCACGCGCTTGGGGTTCTTGGTAAAGGCCTGCCAGTCCTTGATGAACTTCTCGTTCGCCGGGTTCTTGACCGACTCGAAGTAGTTCCAGGCGGCGAGATGGCCGACCAATGGCTTGGTGTCGACGCCGGCCAGCTCTTCTTCCCCGACCGAGAAGGCGACCACCGGGATGTCCTTGGCCTTGATGCCCTGGTTGGCAAGCTCCTTGTAGAAGGGAACGTTGGCGTCACCGTTGATGGTCGAGACCACTGCCGTCTTCTTGCCGGCGGAGCCGAACTTCTTGATCTCCGCCACGATCGACTGCCAGTCCGAGTGGCCGAACGGCGTATAGTTGATCAGGATGTCTTCGGGCTTCACGCCCTTCATCTTGAGGTAGGCTTCGAGGATCTTGTTGGTCGTGCGCGGATAGACGTAATCGGTGCCGGCCAGGACCCAGCGCTTCACGCCTTCGTTCTGCATCAGGTAGTCGACCGCCGGGATCGCCTGCTGGTTCGGCGCGGCGCCGGTATAGAAGACGTTGCGCGAGCTCTCCTCGCCCTCGTACTGGACAGGATAGAACAGCAGTCCGTCGAGCTCCTCGAATACCGGCAGCACCGATTTGCGGCTGACCGAGGTCCAGCAGCCAAAGACCGCGGCCACCTTGTCCTTTTGAAGGAGCTCGCGCGCCTTTTCCGCGAACAGCGGCCAGTTGGAGGCGGGATCGACCACCACAGGCTCGAGCTTGCGGCCCAGCAGGCCGCCCTTCTTGTTCTGCTCGTCGATCAGCATCAGCATGACGTCTTTGAGCGTCGTCTCGCTGATGGCCATGGTGCCGGACAGAGAGTGCAAAATGCCGACCTTGATCGGCTCGCCTTGAGCGAACGCGCTGGTCGCGGCGCTGGCCAGAAGGCCGGCCGTCACGAGCCCAGTCCGCAAGAGTGATCCCAACTTCATCCCGCTCTCCTTGTTCTTTTCCCGACGGCAAGCCCGCCGCGTTCGGGAAAGCGAAAGCCGTGCCAAGCCGGCTGGGTAAATGCATCGCGCAACGGTGGAAATGTCGATTATCCGGCAAATCGAGGAAGAATCGACGCGAACACAGCCCGGCTCAGCAGAGGCAGCCCGCCGACTTGCCGTTCGACATCGCGGCCGCAGTCATAACATTGACGCCGGCCATAGCGGGCCGGTCCAAGCCGGTGCGCCCCGGGGAGGGCAATTTCCTGCCCAGGAATTTGCCACCTGCCCGGGAATTGGCCCGCAGGCCGGCAGGGTCAACGCGGCGGCAGCCCGCCCTGGCGCACGATGAAGCCCGCGATCTCGTCGACGCCGGTGTCTTCCTTGAGGTTGGAAAACAGGAATGGCCGCTGGCCGCGCATCCTGCGCGCGTCACGATCCATCACCTCGAGATTGGCGCCGACCAGTGGCGCAAGGTCGATCTTGTTGATCACCAGGAGGTCGGAGCGCGTGATGCCAGGCCCGCCCTTGCGCGGGATCTTCTCGCCGGCCGCCACGTCGATCACATAGATCGTCAGATCGGCGAGCTCGGGCGAGAACGTGGCGGCAAGGTTGTCACCGCCCGACTCCACGAACACGATCTCGAGCTTGGGCCACTTGCGCACGATGTCGGCGACGGCGGCGAGGTTGATCGAGGCATCCTCGCGGATGGCGGTATGCGGGCAACCGCCCGTCTCGACGCCCACGATGCGCTCCGGTGCCAAGGCGCCAGCCCGGGTCAGGAACTCGGCATCTTCCTTGGTGTAGATGTCGTTGGTGACGACGGCAATGTCGTAGGCCGCACGCATCTTCTTGCACAGGCGCTCGACCAAGGCCGTCTTCCCCGACCCCACCGGACCACCGACGCCCACCCGTAGCGGACCCCGCAATGCCATTTCTGCAGCTCGCATCGGCTCTTATAGCGCCCCGAAGTCACGACCGGAACAGACGGGTGTACTGGGTCTCGTGGCGCAGCGAGCACCAGTCGAGCAGCGGTGTTGCCGTCCCCACTTCGTCGAGGTCGGTGACCGCGAGCGCCGCCGCAGCCGTGCGACGTACCGCGCTTTCGAGAGCGGCCAACACCAGTTGACCATCGGTCTGCCCCAGCGGCACGGCCCGTAACGCCGCCGAGATCTGGTTGGCCGTGAAGACGTGAAGATAGGCACCGAGCGCCATCTCGAGGGCGATGGCGTGCGCGGCGGCCGCCAGGGCCACGGCAGCCGGCAAGGCGATCTCGCCAGCCAGGCGCTGGTGCGCGGCATCGAGGTCGGGATGCGGCCAGGCCACGCGGGTGGTCGAGAGGAAGGAGCCACCTTGCTGGCGCGACTCGAGCGCCATCTCGGATGTGCCGCGCCAGGCGGCGGCACGCTCGGCAACGGCGTCGAACGCCGGCCAGTCCCGGGCGCCCGCCGCTCGCCAGGCGGCCGCGAGCAAGGCTCCGTCGACCCGACCGGTGCCGTTGCACAACACGGTCTCCAGCCAAGCGGTCAGCGATGCACGATCCTTGACGAAGCCTTCTTCGACCGCGGTTTCAATGCCGTGGCTGTAGCTGAAGGCGCCAATCGGATAGGCCGGTGACATCCAGGCCAGCAGGCGATACAGCGCTTCGCTGCCCATGATCAGCTGTGCCGCTCGGCATGCAACGCACCATGATGATGGCCGGGATCGTGATTGTGTTGCCCGTACGCACCACCTTCGGGATCGAATGGAGCCTTCACCTTGCGTATCTCGGCGCCGAGACCTTTCAGCATGTCGACGATGACGTGATCGTCACGGATCAGGATGCGATCGCCCGCGATCTCGGCCGGCAGATGCCGGTTGCCGAGATGCCAGGCAAACCGTGCAAACGAGGCCGCATCGCGGCCACGTATCTCCACCAGGTCCTCCTCGGCCGCCTTCACCTCGACATAGCCGCCCTCCTCGAGCTTCAGCCCGTCGCCGCCATGCAGCACGAGCGGCTCGACCAGATCGAGCAGGAAATCGGTGCCGGCATCGCCCAGCATCCTGAGACGCCGCCGGTAGCGATCGTCGAACAACAGGGTGACCGTATCGATCCTCTCTGCCGCGGGCCAGCGGCCGGCACGGGCGACTTCGGTGGCGCGCTTCATCAGAACAGGAAGTAGCGCTGCGCCATCGGAAGTACCCTGGCGGGTTCGCAGGTCAGGAGCTCGCCGTCGGCCCGCACCTCGTACGTCTCGGGATCGACCTCGATCCTGGGGCAGAGCGCATTGTGAACCATGTGCTTTTTGCCGATCTTGCGCGTGCCCTTCACCGCAAGGACGGGCCGGCCGAGTCCCAGTTTCTTTGCGATGCCCCGGCGAACGGCCGCTTGCGAGACGAACAGCACGGGGCTCGTCACCAGGCTGCGCCCGAAAGCGCCGAACATCGGCCGGTAATGCACAGGCTGCGGTGTCGGGATCGAAGCGTTGGGATCGCCCATGAGCGCCGCGGCGATCGAACCGCCGATCAGCACCATGTCCGGCTTGGCGCCGAAGAAGGCCGGCGACCAGATCACCAGATCGGCGCGCTTGCCGACCTCGACCGAGCCGACGTGCCGCGCGATTCCATGTGTGATCGCCGGATTGATCGTGTACTTGGCGACATACCGTTTGACCCGGATATTGTCGTTGTCGCCATTCTCTTCGCGCAGACGCCCACGCTGCTTCTTCATCTTGTCGGCAGTCTGCCAGGTGCGGATCACGACCTCGCCGACCCGACCCATCGCCTGGCTGTCCGACGACATCATCGAGAAGGCGCCCATGTCGTGCAGGATGTCCTCCGCTGCGATCGTCTCCTTGCGGATGCGGCTCTCGGCGAAGGCCACATCCTCGGCGATGCGCGCGTCGAGATGATGGCAGACCATCAGCATGTCGAGATGCTCGTCGACGGTATTCACCGTGTAGGGCATGGTCGGATTGGTCGAGCTCGGCATCACGTTCCGCTCGCCTGCCAGCCGGATGATGTCGGGCGCGTGGCCGCCGCCGGCGCCCTCGGTATGGAACGTCGCGATGGCCCGGCCCTTGAAGGCGGCGCGCGTGGTTTCGACGAACCCCGACTCGTTCAGGGTGTCGGTATGGATCGCCACCTGGACGTCCATCTTGTCGGCAACGGAAAGGCAATTGTCGATGGCCGCCGGCGTGGTGCCCCAGTCCTCGTGCAGCTTGAGGCCACAGGCGCCCGCTTCGATCTGTTCCCGCAGGCCCGCAGGCTTGCTCGTGTTTCCTTTGCCGAAAAATCCCAGGTTCATCGGCAGCCCTTCAGCCGCCTGCAGCATGCGACCCATGTGCCACGGGCCCGGCGTGACGGTGGTGGCGAGCGTGCCATGCGCGGGGCCGGTGCCGCCGCCCATCATGGTCGTGACGCCGCTATAGAGCGCATCATCGACCTGCTGCGGGCAGATGAAATGGATGTGGCAGTCGATGGCGCCCGCGGTCACGATCTTGCCCTCGCCGGCGATCGCCTCGGTCCCCGGGCCGATGATGATGTCGACGCCGGGCTGGACGTCGGGATTGCCCGCCTTGCCGATGCCGGCGATGCGGCCATCCCTGAGCCCGATGTCGGCTTTCACGATGCCCCAGTGATCGAGAATGAGGGCGTTGGTGATCACGGTATCGACCGCACCTTGCGCGCGGGTGCGCTGGCTCTGGCCCATGCCGTCGCGGATCACCTTGCCGCCGCCGAACTTCACCTCCTCGCCATAGATCGTGTGGTCCTTCTCGACCTCGATGAAGAGATCGGTGTCGGCGAGGCGCACCTTGTCGCCCACCGTGGGTCCGAACATGCCGGCATAGGCGGCACGGGAGATGCGGGTTGACCCTTCGTTTGACCGGCCAACCCGGGCGACCGGCCCGAGCTTGCCCGAGACCTTGCCCTGGAAGCCGTGGGCCTCGCGCGCACCCATGTATGGAGTGAGCCGCACGGTGCGCGACTGGCCGGGCTCGAAGCGCACTGCCGTACCGGCGGCGATGTCGAGCCGCATGCCCCTGGCGCGCTTCCTGTCGAACTTCAGGGCCTCGTTGGTCTCGAAGAAATGATAGTGACTGCCCACCTGGATCGGGCGGTCGCCCGAGTTGGCGACGTCGATGGTAATAGGATCGCGGCCACTGGCCTTGTTGAGTTCAAGCTCGCCGTCGCGCGCGAGGAGTTCACCCGGCTTCATGCAAACGGCTCCTCAGCGGATCGGGCTGTGGACGGTGACAAGCTTGGTGCCGTCGGGAAAGGTTGCCTCGACCTGGATCTCGTGGATCATGTCGGCGACCCCTTCCATCACCTGCTCGCGGCGGATCACGGTACCGCCGTCGCGCATCAGCTCGGCGACCGAACGGCCGTCGCGCGCGCCCTCGACCACGAAGTCGGTGATAAGCGCCACCGCCTCGGGATGATTGAGCTTCACGCCGCGCTCGAGACGGCGGCGCGCCACCGTGGCCGCCATGGCAACCAGCAACTTGTCCTTCTCCCGCGGCGTGAGATTCATTGCCGGCGTTCCCCTTGCCTGTCGTTCCCCGACTATAGCTCGCACTCGCCTGCATCAAACATGCCAAACGCGCGGCAGGCGATGCTGCCGAAGACCGCCGAGGAAGCGCACGGTCGCCTGCCGCACCGCGGTCGCGTCGCCCAGCAGCCGCGCCACCAGCACGCCGTTGACCAGTGTCACTCCGGCCCGCACCGCGTCTGCAGCCTCCAGCAATGCACGCGCCTTCTCGAAAGGAAGTTCGGGCCGATCCCACACGCCGATGATCGTGGCGAGCGCATTGGCGTTGCCGAAGCCGGCACCGGCCGGTGTCTCGCCTTGGACGCGCAGGGCATCGGTCCAGACCAGCCGGCCCGCCCGCCGCACCGACCAGGCATCGAGCAGCAATCCGTGGGTGAAGCGTTCGCCGGAGGCGGCGCGGCCCAATACGATCATCTCGCAGGCCAGCAGCGATCCTCTTGGCGCGACGTTGGCCACGGTGCGACGCTTGAGCCGGGCACCGTCGAAGACGATCGTCTCCTGCGGCAGCCAGTCGAGCACAGCGTCGTGATCGACAGCGAGGGCCACATCGATCGTGCAGTGATGCGATGTTTCGGCGGCGCGATAGACCTTCTCGGCGGCCTGCGTCGCCACGACGGCTCGGGCGCCCGGGCCCATTTCGATGGTCGTCTTCAACCTGTCGCCGTCGGTGACGCCGCCCGAGGTCGTGACCAGCACCGCTTCCGGCGGATTTCCGGGCTCGGGGTCCGGGAACAAGACCCGGCAGGGATCGCGTTGATAAAGATCGGCCAGACGGGTCGCCCCGTCCCGCACCGCGAAGACGACGTGGCTCTCGCCTGAGGCGCGTTGCAGGCGGGGACGGGTGGCGTTCATCGGGCCACCCTTGATAGATTACGGATCGAAATGAGCAAGGCCTTCACCAGGGAAAGCGACACCGAACTGGACGACGAGCCGCCCGAGGATACAGGCAGCCTGCCGGCCGGATCGAAGAACTACATGACGCCTCAAGGCTTCGAACGCCTGCGCGAGGAGCTGATGACGCTCATGCGCAAGGAGCGGCCGGAGGTCGTGCAAGTCGTGTCCTGGGCCGCCGCCAACGGCGACCGCTCGGAGAACGGCGACTACCTGTACGGCAAGAAGCGGCTGCGCGAGATCGACCGGCGCATCCGCTTCCTTGCCAAGCGCCTGGAGCGCTCGGAGATCGTCGATCCGGCCAAGCGCCCCAAGACCGATCAGGTATTCTTCGGCGCCACCGTGACGTGGGCGAATTCCCAGGGCGAGGAACGTACGATCAAGATCGTGGGCATCGACGAGGTCGACCCGGGCAAGGGTCACGTGAGCTGGATCTCGCCCATCGCCAAGGCGCTCCTGCGCGCCTACGAGGGCGACGTCGTCAAGATGCGCAGGCCGGGCGGCGTCGAGGAGATCGAGATCGTGAAGGTCGAATACCGCTGACGATACGCTCTCGATGCCATCTCGACGCGTAGCGAACGATGTGATGTTCTATCTGCGGCGCAGGTCCGCCAGCAACCGGTCCACGAATTCGGGGGACTGACCCAACAGCGCCTTCTCGTCGCTGAGCTCTGCCTCGAGGTCGCCCAGCGCTTCGACGAACGGGCCGCCTTTGGCGAGCGCCTTCTCGACCAGCGCCGCCGCTTTTTGCTTGCCCATCTTCTTGGCGAGCAGGAAAGTCGCTCGTTCGGCAAGGACAGCGCCGTCGGTTGCATCCAAATTGGCTTGAAGGGCGTCGGTATCGATCCTCAGGCCGGATGCGACCTCCGCCAGTGCCTGCACGGACGATCCGAGCGTTTCCACCAGCGCCGCCAGCGTCGGCCATTCCGACTGCCAGCCGCCGAGCGCACGCTCATGCTCCTGCACCATGCCGGAGACGATCGTCGCCGCGAGGTGCGGCGCGCGGTTGGCAGCGGCGAGCGCCAGTGTCGCGCCCACCGGATTGCGCTTGTGCGGCATCGTCGAGGAGCTCCCGCGACCGGGACCGGACGGCTCCGAGGCCTCGCCGACCTCGATCTGCATCATCAGCGAGATGTCTCGGGCCGCCTTGCCCAGTGCACCGCAGACCAGGGCGCAATCCTGGGCGACGGCCGCGACGCGCACGCGCTGCGTGAACCAGGGTGCAGGCGGCGGAGCGAGTTTCAGCTCCTTCGCAAGCTCCGCCATCACCGGCCCAGCCTTGTCGCCAAGCGCCGACAGCGAGCCCGAGGCGCCGCCGAATTGCAGCACCTGCGTTTCGGCAAAGCTTGCGGCCAGCCGACGCTTCGCGCGATCGAGGTCCGAGGCCCAGCCGGCGATCTTCTGGCCCAGCGCCAGCGGCGTGGCGGGTTGCAGGAGCGTGCGGCCGAGCATCGGCGTCGCGCGATACTTCCTGGCGAGTGCCGCGAAGGCCGCAACGATGCCATCGATCTCCTTCACAAGCGGCGGCAGGGCCTCGCCGAGCTGCAGCACCATCGCCGTGTCGATGACGTCCTGGCTGGTCGCCCCCCAATGCACATAGCCGGCCGCTTCCGGATCGCGCCGGGCGACCTCCGCGGTGAGTGCCTTCACGACCGGGACGGTGAGTGTCGCGGTGCGCCGCGCCGCTGCGGCCAAGGACGCCGGGTCGTACAATGCCGGATCGCAGGCGGCAGCGATGATCGGCGCCACCTTTCTCGGGATCAGGCCGGCCCGGGCGACAACGTGGGCCAAAGCCGCCTCGAAGCGCAGCATGTGACGCAGCGTCGCCGTGTCGGAAAAGGCCTCGGCAGTGGCGACCGTCGCGCCCAGGGCATTGACGAGCCGGCCGGCCATCGCTCAGCAGTCGAAGAAGACGGTTTCGTCCGGCCCACCAAGATGGATTGGCAGACGCCACGCACCTTTGGCATCACGCCTGGCCAGTAGTGTCGGGCGACGCTTCGGCTCGATCATCTTGAGCACGGGATCCTCCGCATTGGCCGGATCGCCGTCGAAATAGAGGCGCGTCGCCAGACGATTGAGGATGCCGCGGGCAAAAATCGAGATGTTGATGTGCGGCGCCTGCATTCCGCCATCGGGCCACGGCACGCGGCCGGGCTTGACCGTCCTGAAGTGGCTGCAGCCGTCGGTGTAGGTCGAGGCGCGGCCGAAGCCGTCGAAGCCCGGCTCGAGCGGCAGATTGCGTCGATCCTCGGGATGATCGTAGCGGCCGTGGCTGTTGGCCTGCCAGATTTCGAACAACCCGTCGGGCACCGCGGCGCCATCGGCGTCGTGCAGGCTCAGGACGAGATCGATCCGTTCGCCGGCTACGTTGGAGGGCGCGAGATCGTGACGATAGGCCTTGATGAGCGTCCCAAAATAGAACGGCCCGATTGTCTGTGACGGAGTGAGTTCCCTCGACATGCTATTCCATCGGCGTGGCATTGCGGCCGCGCAACACGATATCGAAGCGATAGGCAAGCGCCCATTCGGGTCTGGTCGAGTCCATGTCGAAGGCGGCCTGCAGCCGATGTCGTGCGTCTTCAGGGACCGAATTGTAAATCGGATCGAAGGCTAGCAGGGGATCGTCGGGGAAATACATCTGGGTGATCAGGCGCGTGGCGAACGCCGGCCCGAACAGAGAGAAATGGATATGGGCCGGCCGCCAGGCATTGTAGTGGTTCTTCCAGGGATAGGCGCCGGGCTTGATGGTGATGAAGTGGTACCGTCCCTCGTCGTCCGACCGCGCCCGGCCACCGCCATAGAAATTCGGATCGAGCGGCGCGTCATGCTGGTCGCCCGGATGGTGATAGCGTCCGGCCGCATTGCACTGCCAGATCTCGACCAGCGCCCGCGCCACCGGCTTGCCATCCTCGTCGAGCACCCGACCATGCACGACGATGCGTTCGCCGAGCGGCTCGGCCATGCGCTGGTGCGTGAGGTCGTTCTCGAGCGCATCGAGCCGCTCGTTCGCCAGCAGCGGGCCGGTCAGCTCCGAGAGCGTATGCGGCAGCACGAGCGGCGTCCGGCGCGGCGCGCGGCCCGGCGTCGACTTGTAGCCCTCGAACAGGTTGGGCGGATGCGTGCCGACTGGCGGGCGACGGTAGATTTCCTTGTCCATGCGCTGGAGTTTAGCGCCGGCTCACGCGGCGCGCACCTCCAGGCCCCTGGGCGTGGCGCGGTATCCCGTGAGGGTGCGCTCGGCAAAACCCAGCCGCCAGTCGAGCATGCGTGCGGCGTATTCGCCCACGCGGACTGCATAGGAGGGATCGCCGGCACGGTTCACGAACTGATCCGGATCGGCTTTCAAATCGAAGAAAAGCGGCGGCAGAGCCGCGAAGTGCACATATTTGAAGTGCTCGTCCTGCACGACGGCCAGCGAACATTTGTCCATGGGCACGCCCAGCGAGCTCTCGGGCTGGCTGTAGTAGAGATCGCGGAAATCGAACTCGTAGTGGACTTCCGTCCGCCAGTCGGCCGGCTTCTCGCCTTCGCAGAACGGCAGCAGCGAGAAGCCGTCGCACTGGCGCGGCACCGGCAGGCCGAGCCATTCGAGGATGGTCGGCATGGTGTCGACCGTTTCGGTGAACTTCTCGACGATGCTGCCGCGTGTGCCGTTCGCTGCGCGGCGCGGGTCGCGGATGGTCAGCGGGATACGATACGACTCGTCGAAATAGCCGATCTTCCCCAGGAGGTGATGGTCGCCGAGTTGCTCGCCATGATCGCAGGTGAAGACGATCAGCGTGTCTTCCCACTGGCCGGTCTGCTTCAGATAGTCGAACACCCGGCCGATATGATCGTCGATCTCGGTCATCAGGCCGCAATAGGTCGCCCGCATCTGCGCGACCTCGGCTTCGGTCATTGCCGAACCAAGGCCTCGGCCATCCTGGAAGAAGCCCGACTGCTTGATGTTGTCGACATAGTAGGCGAGCAGCGCGTTCTGTTTCGCCTCCTCGGCAGGCGACGCGGCACGGACCACTTTCGGCATGTCCTCCGGCCGATACATGGCATTGTATGGCGCGGGCGCGATGAAGGGCGGGTGCGGACGATAGTAGCCGAGATGCAGGAACCATGGCTTGCCACCATGGCCCTGAAGGTACGAAAGCCCGCGCTCGGTGAACCAGGCGGTGTCCGAAAGTTCCTTCGGAATCACGGCAGGCCGCGGCGTCGCCCCGCAGCCCGGTTCGCCTTGCGGCAGCCAGATGTCCTCGCGGCGCTCGGGCAGTTTGAAACCCTGGCTCGCCACCCAGCCGAAATAGGCATCCCGATTCTCGAACGAGCCGACTGGATGGAAGCCGTCCATGATGTCGCCCAGAACGAAAAACCTGGGATCGTTGGCCGCGGTGCGGCGCGGATCGGGCGTGGTGGTCGTATAGCCGACCAGCGCGGGATCGTAGCCGCCGCGCCGCAGTTCGTGCGCGAGGTTGGTGAAGCGCGAGTCGAGTGGAATCGTATTCTGCACCGCGCGATGGTTCATAACGTACATGCCGGTCAGCAGGCTCGCGCGCGCCGGACCACAGGGAACGGCCTGCGTGAAATGGTTGCGGAAGGTCACGCCTTCCGTGCAAAGGCGGTCGATGTTGGGCAGCTTCAAATAATCGGCGCCGAGCTTGGGCAGCATCGCGCCGCGCCACTGGTCGACCACGATCAACAAGACGTTCCTGGCAGCTGGCATGCGATTCCCTGAGGTTGGAGGTCGGGGATAATACGCTAGAGTGCGGCCAAATCACCGGAGGAGACGAGCCGTGGCGAACTTCAAGATCGTGACAACCGGCCCGGGCGGCACGGACCACTCGCTGGAAATGGAAGCTCTTTCGCCGTTGGGCGCAGAGATCATCGAGATTTCCGGCGGTGACGACGACCTCGCCAGGGCGGTGGCCGACGCCGACGCGATCTATGCCAAAGGGCGGCCGCGCATCACGGCCAAGGTCATCGAAGCCGGAAGGAAGCTGAAGGTCGTGTCGCTGGGGAGCGTCGGTGTCGACTCGGTGGACGTCCATGCGGCAACCAAGCTCGGGATCCCGGTCACCAACTGCCCCGACACCTTCATCGAGGAGGTGGCCGACCATGCCATGACGCTGATCCTCGCGACCTGGCGCCGGCTCGTCGTCCAGGACCAGATGGTGCGCAAGGGAGATTGGGCGAAGGCGCGTCCGATGCTCTACCAGTTCCCGCGGCTGATGGGCCAGACGCTTGGCTTCATCTCGTTCGGCCATGTCGCGCGCGCGGTCGCAAAGCGCGCGGCCCCGTTCGGCTTCCAGATGCTGGCCTACGATCCCTACATCGAGGAGCTCGTGATGTCCGATCATGACGTGCAGCCGGTCGGGCTCGACGAGCTGCTGCAGCGCGCCGACATCATCTCCATGCATGCGCCCGGCACCAAGGACGCACATCACCTGATGAAGGAGCAGCACTTCCGCAAGATGAAGAAGACGGCGCTGTTCGTGAATACCGGCCGTGGCTCGACGGTCGATGAACCGGCGATGATCAAGGCGTTGCAAGAAGGCTGGATCGCGGGCGCCGGCCTCGACGTCCTGGAGACGGAGCCGGCGGGTCACAACAATCCGCTGCTCGGTATGGACAACGTCATCCTCACCGCTCACGTCGCCTCGGCCTCGGACCGCTTCGACAAGGCGCGCAAGCGGCGCGTCGGCGCGGAGCTCTCGCTGGTGCTGTCCGGGAAGTGGCCGCGCGCCTGCGTCAATCCTTCCGTGCTGGAGAAATCCAGGCTCGAGCGCTGGCAGCCCTTCTCGATGGAACGCGGTCCCGGAAACTAACGCGCCGGGGCAACCCGGTCCCGGATCGCCCGTTCGCATTCGGCAAGGCTGGCAAACGGGCCGAGAACGGCCTTGTCGCTGTCGTCCACTGCATACCAGCCGGCTTCGCGGACACGGTAGTCGCCGATATCCTCGTCGCCGATATGTACGGCGATCAGGTCCTTGGCCATGAGAAGGACGTAGGCCATGCATCCTGTTTTTCAAGATCGCCGTCTGAACGGGATTGCTCGCCAAATCATAACCGCCCACGTCATCTCGAATGTAACCAGCCGTGGCGCCGCCCACCTGACGCCTGCCGCGCGCGCAGCCGGCCCGGTCGTCCGCCTAGGCGCGGTTCACGCCGGGACTTCCGGCTTCGACGACAAACCGCGCGGGGGTGGCAATGCCCGACTTGGGATTGCGCACATCGTCGACCGTGCGGAAGGATACGGTGGCAGCCTTCGCCTCCAGTGCGAGATGGCCGTACCCGTAGGCATCGCCCAACCCGTAACGCAAATGCGGATTGTCGTGCAGCAGCGGCTGCAGCCGCTTGTTCGAGAAGCCTTGTGACGTCACCGAGCCACCGACGAATTCGGTCGCGACCGTGCGGGACTTCGGCATGGCGAAATCCTGCTTGAGGTCGGTCGCCCAGAAGGAATGGACATCGCCGCTCATCACCACCGTGTCCTTCACCGGCGATGCCGCGACGACGTCCAGCAGTTTCTGCCGCGCCGCCGGGTAACCGTCCCAGCCGTCACCCCAGAAGGCGCGCTTGCCGTCCTTGTTGAGGCGGCCGGCCTCCGCCATCAGTGTTTGCTGAGCAAGCAGGTTCCAACGCCCCGAGGCGCGTTTCAGGGCGTCGGCGAACCAGGTCTCCTGTTCGGCGCCCAGCATGGTCCGCGAAGGATCCAGCCGCTCCGCACAGTCCACGAGCATGCGATCGCGCGTGAGCTCGGCATGGCAGGCGTTGTGCGAGCGATACTGGCGATCATCGATGACGAAAAGCTCGGCCAGATCGCCGAAGCGGTAGCGATCGTAGAGCCTGAGCGACGGTCCCTTGGGCTGCATCGAAGCGGGAAGCGGCATGTGCTCCCAATAGGCCTGGTATGCCGCGGCGCGGATCTTCAGGAACTGCCCGGGGTCGAGGTCGTTCGGGGAGAGATCGTCGGCATAGTCATTGGCGACTTCGTGATCGTCCCAGGTCACGATCCATGGATGAGCGGCATGCGCGGCCTGCAGATCGGGATCGGACTTGTAGAGCGCATAGCGGTTGCGGAATTCGAACAGCAGCGTCGGCCGGCCGGTGCCGTGACGGCGCACGTGATTGCGGCCCCACGAAATTTCGTAGATGTAGTCGCCGAGAAACAGGACTGCGTTCAGTTCCTCGCCGGCCATGTGGCGCAAGGCGGCGTAGTAGCCCTGCTCGTATTGCTGACAGGAGGCAAAGGCGAATTTCAGAAGCGGCACGCGCTCGTCCGGTCCCGGGGCGGTAAGGGTGCGGCCGATGGCGCTCCCCTTGCCGTTCACCGCGAAGCGGTACCAGTAGGGCCGGCCCGGCTTGAGCCCGTCGACCTCGACATGGACGGAGTGGCCCCAGCGCGCTTCCGCGGCTGCCTGACCGTGGCCTACCACGCGCGTCAGGCGTTCGTCCTCCGCGATCACCCAATCGACGGCATATGTGCCGGTCAGCGGTTGGGTCGGCTCGGCCGCCAGCAGCCGCGTCCATAGCACCACGGAGTCGGATCTGGGATGACCCGAGGCGACCCCCAGCCCAAAGGGATTGTCGGCCAACGGAGCCTCGGCCCGTGCCAGCGACGGCAGCCACAAGGCGCCGAGGCCGGCAACGAAGGAACGACGTAGCATGCCACAACTTTCGCGCGCCCAACGGAGCACTTCAATGGCGGCGTGCTGGTCTGCTAGGGTCCGCTCCTTCGAGGAGGAACGCATGAGCGGAAAGATCGCAGTCGTCACCGGCGCCGGCAGCGGCATCGGCCGCGCCTCGGCGCTGGCCTTGTTGAAGAACGGTTACAAGGTGGCGCTGGCTGGCCGCCGCAAGGAGGCTCTCGAGGAAACTGCCAAGATGGCCGGCAACAATGCGCCGAGCGCGCTCGCCGTGCCGACGGACGTCACCAAGCGCGACGACATCGTGGCGCTGTTCGCCAAGGTCAGGACGACCTGGGGTCGGCTCGACCTCGTCTTCAACAATGCCGGCGGGGGTGCTCCGCCGGTGCCGCTGGAGGAGCTGCCCTACGAGACCTGGCTCAACGTCGTGGCCGCCAATCTTACCGGACCGTTCCTGTGCACGCAGGAAGCGATGAAGATCATGAAGGACCAGAAGCCCCGCGGCGGACGCATCATCAACAACGGGTCGATCTCCGCCCACGCGCCGCGGCCCTTTTCCGTGGCCTATACCTCGACCAAGCACGCGATCACCGGCCTCACCAAGTCGACATCGCTCGACGGCCGCGCCTACGATATCGCCTGCGGCCAGATCGATATCGGCAATGCCGCGACACCGATGACCGAGCGCATGACCAAGGGCGTCCCGCAGCCCAATGGCACGACGATGGTCGAACCGCGCATGGACGTCGAAGCGGTGGCCAACGCCATCGTCTACATGGACAGTCTGCCGCTCGATGCCAATGTACAGTTCATGACCGTGATGGCCACCAAGATGCCGTTCATCGGGCGCGGTTAGCTCAAGGGAGCGCGCAAACTCCAGTTGCGCACATCTCATGATGCGTCACTGGAGGGGCGCGCTTCGGCGCGTCAGTAACCCTGATCTTCCAGGTTAAGCAGCGGGAAGGCGCTGTGGACGTGGGGCAGGTTGGTGGGCGAGCTTGCGGCGATATAGCTCTTGTCGAGCTGCTTCAGGCTGGTGACGCCCAGAAGGCCCATCGCCTCCTTCATTTCCTCCTCGAGAAGCTCGATCACGCGTTCGATGCCGACAGCACCGGCGGCTGCCAGGCCATAGCAGTAGAGGCGGCCCAAGCCCACCCAGTCGGCACCCATGCAAATCGCCTTCACGATGTCGCTGCCGCGACTGAAGCTGCCGTCGACAATCACTTTGGCGTGACCTTTCACCGCCTCGACGATCTCGGGCAGGACCTCGGCCGAGCCGCGGCCGTGATCGAGCTGGCGACCGCCATGGTTCGAGCAATAGATGCCCCAGACGCCGTGTCGAAGCGCGATCTCCGCATCCTCGGCCGTGCCGATGCCCTTCAGCACGAATTTGACGTCAGGGAACTTCTCCCTCACCCGCTTGAAATTGTTCCACGCGAACGCCGCCTGATAATCCTGGCCGGTGGCCGCGGTGCGCCATGACTTCACGAAGCGCTTGGCGATGTCGCGCTCGCGGCGCGAATAGACGTTGGTATCGACCGTGATACAAAAGGCATCGTAGCCGGCATCCATCGCCTGCCTTACGCGGTCGGCCACCCAGGTGTCGTCGCCGCGTACGTAGAGCTGGTAGATCTTGGGGCCATTGCCGCCCTTGACGATGTCCTCCAGCTTGAGCGTTGTCACGGAGCTGATCAGCATGCCGACGTCTGCCGCACCCGCCCCTTTGGCGACCGTGACGCCGCCGCCCGATTCGAAGGACTCGAGCGATCCAACGGGTGCGAGCAGAACCGGAATGCGGAGCCTCCTGCCCAGGATCTCCGATGACGGATCGATCGTAGAAACGTCGCGCAGCACGCGGGGCCTGAAGGCGATCGAATCGAGCGCCATTCGGTTGCGCCGTAGAGTCGTTTCGGTTTCGGTACCGCCGACGAGATAGTCCCAGATGTTGGGACTGAGCCGGATTTTGGCCGCTTTGACGATCTCGTGCAGCGTCACGAACTGAGCTTCAAGGCCGCTTGCCATGGTTCCCCCGACACTCGAAAGAGTGGCCGTTTTTGCGCGTTCGCCGGATTGCGTCAAACGCGATGGCCGGTTTCGCACGGCGACCAATGGCGCTAGGATTCCGGCCAGCGACGAAACACTGGAGGAGCTCCATGGCGGCTCGATCGGCGGCAGTTCGCACCAAGGCGGATACGGACATTCGCGTGCGCCCGATCAACGGCTTCATCGGTGCCGAGATCGAGGGCATCGACCTCCGTCGGCCACTGTCTTCGGGGCAGTTCAAGATCGTCCACGACAGCCTCGTGCAATACGAAGTCATCGTCATGCGCGGCCAGGCCATCACCGTCGACCAGCAGATGGCGTTCGGGGCGTTGTTCGGCGAGCTCTCGATCCATCCCTTCTCGCCCAATCTCGCGGACAAGCCGGAGGTCATCATCCTCGACTACTCGGCCGACAACCCACCGGCGCTGACCGACATCTGGCATGCCGACGAGACCTTCCGCGAAGCGCCGCCGCTCGGCACCATTCTGCGCGCCAAGGTCGTGCCGCAGGTGGGTGGGGACACGCTCTTCTCCAGCATGAGCGCTGCCTATCGTGGGCTGTCGGAGCGCATGAAGGAGCACATCCACGGGCTCGAGGCGCTGCACGACTTCAAGCCTTGGCGTCCCCTCTTTGGCCAAAGCGATCGCGCCAGGCTGCGCAAGCTCGAGGACGAGTTTCCCAATCCCTGGCATCCGGTGGTGCGCGTGCATCCCGTGTCGGGGCGGCGCATCCTCTACGTCAACCAGCAGTTCTGCGTGCGCATCAAGGATCTCAAGGCCGACGAGAGCGATGCACTGCTTGCCTTCCTCTACCGCCAGGCCACCATCCCCGAGTACCAGCTCAGGGTGAAATGGGAGCCCGACACGGTGGTGATGTGGGACAATCGTTCGGTTCTGCACTATGCCGCGCACGACTACTATCCCGCCCGCCGCACCATGGAGCGCGTCACGGTGAAGGGCGATCGACCCCGAGGCGTGGCCGGCCCCTATGCGCCGGATACCGTCCCCGCCAACGGCACGGCCAAGCCGCTCGTCCCCGAGGGGACGAGGCCTGGCCCCAAACGTGCCTTCGATCGTTATTGAAATGGGCGCAGCCAGCGGTTTGCCGATGCGCTGCCTCCAATGCCGCAGGCCAATGGCATTGACCGGACCGGCAATCGGACCTTTGATCATGGCCAATGCTGAATGCCGGCAATGGCATCGACGATGACAGCAGGCGAGGTCGGACGATGAAGAGACGCGTCTTTACGGCGGGTATGGCGCTTGGCGCCCTCCTCCGGCCATCCTTTCTCCGCGCAGCAACGCCGCCTGCGCTCCAGGAGACGCCATGGCTTGCCGACCGCGTGAAGTCCGGCGCGTTGCCGGATGTCGCCAAGCGCGTTCCCCAACAGCCCTCGATCGTGACCTACTTTCCAGGTGGCCAGGGGCCTGGACGGCCGGGCGGCGAGGTCAACATGTTGATCTCCAGCGCTCGCGACACGCGGCTCATGACGGTCTATTCCAACGCACGCCTGATCGTCTACGACGACAAGTTCAAGCTGCAGACCGACATCCTCGACAGCTACGACGTCAAGGACGGCCGCCAGTTCACCCTTAAGCTGCGGGCCGGGCATAGATGGTCGGATGGCCAGCCCTTCACGACCGAGGACTTTCGCTATTTCTGGGAGGACATGGCCAACAACAAGGACCTCTCGCCGTCGGGCCCCTCGGTCGAGCTCCTGGTCGACGGCCAACCGCCGAAGGTCGAGATCCGCGACGCCGTAACGATCCGTTACACCTGGGACAAGCCCAACCCCTACTTCATCGCGAGCCAGGCGCGTGCCGCGCCGCTCTGGCTGTTCCGGCCCTCGCACTACCTCAAGAAGTTCCACATCAAGTACACCCCGGCCGACGAGATCGCCAAGGCGGCACGCGGCGGCCAGGGCGGCAACTGGGTGCAGATCCATCGCAGCGTCGACACGATGTACTACGATAGCAATCCCGACCTGCCGACGCTCAATCCGTGGATGCAGACTACCGCGCCGCCGGCGCAGCGCTTCGTGTACGACCGCAACCCCTATTACTACCGGGTCGACGAGAAAGGCTGTCAGCTCCCCTATTTCGACCGGGTTGTCTTCACCGTCGTCGCGGCCAACCTGGTGCCGGCGAAGGCAGGGCTCGGCGAGTCGGACCTGCAATGCCGCTACCTCAATATGCGCGACTACACCTTCCTGCGCAAAAGCAGCAAGACGAGCAACGTCGAGGTGCTGCTCTGGGAGCAGGGCTCGGGCTCCCAGCTCGCGCTCTATCCCAACCTGAATGCCAAGGACGACGTATGGCGCGCACTCAATCGCGATATCCGCTTCCGTCGCGCCCTCTCCGTCGGCATCGACCGCGATGAGCTGAACGAGGTGATCTATACGGGTTTGGCCACGCCGTCGAACAACACGATCATGTCGCAGTCGACGCTCTTCAAGCCGGAATATGCGACCAAGTGGGCAACCTACGATGCCAAGCTCGCGAACAAGCTACTCGACCAGGCCGGACTCACCAAACGCAACGATGAAGGCGTCAGGCTTCTTTCCGACGGACGCGCCGCCACCATCGTCGTGGAATACTCCAGCGAGATCAGCGAGGATACCGACATGCTCTCGCTCATCGCCGACCAATGGAAGAAGATCGGCATCAAGCTCCTGAGCAAGCCGCAGTCGCTGAACAACTTCCGCATGCGCGCGTTCTCGGGCGACGCCATCATGACGGCCTATGCCGGCGTGGTGACGGCGGTGCCGTCGCTCGAGACGTCGCCCAGGGAGTTCTGCCCGACCATGCAGGGAGGCCTGCAATGGCCGCGCTGGGGGATGTTCATCGAATCCAAGGGTAAACAGGGCGAGAAGTGCGACGTCCAGGACGTCTGCGTGCTGCTCGACTATCTGCGGGAGTGGGAAACGGCGACCGACGATGCCACCCGCCGCAAGGCCTGGGACCAGATCCTCCAGACCAACATGGAGCAGGTCCTTTCGATCGGCACGCTGAACGGCATCGGCCAGCCGATCGTCGTCGGACCGAAGGTCAGGAACGTCCCCAAGAAGGGCTACTACGCCTGGGATCCCGGCGGCTATATCGGTCTCTACAAGCCGGACACCTTCTGGCTGACCTCCTGACCGTCGCGCACCGTCACCGGCCGACGCGCCAGTTGACGGCGGCCGCGAGGCGATCGAAGAAATCTGCGTCGTAGGCCTGCTCCGGCGTCTGGCGCACCAGTTCGTCGATGCGATGCGCGTCCTTGCCGACCAGAATGCGCCATCGGTCGGCCTTCACGCCGTCAAGGATGACGGTCGCCGCCTCCGCTGCCGTCATCGGCGCCTCCTCGAGGAAACGTCGGGCGCGTTCCCGGATCGCCTGCTCAATCTGGGCATCCGACATCGTCGCGGCATCCCTGCCGGTGGAGGCAATGCGGGCGCGGGCTTGCCGGATCTGTTGCGGCGTGACGGCATCACTGTCGTTGCCGCTCTGAACCTTGCCGGTATTGGCCGCGATTCCGGTACCGATGTGGCCCGGCATGACGACCGAGCACTTGATGTGGGGGGCGTTGAGGCGGAGATCGGTCTGCAAGGCCTCCGAGAAGCCCTTCACGGCGAACTTCGCCGCGCTGTAGGCGGTGTGCGGCACGCCCGGTCCGATCGACGCCCAGAACCCGTTGACGCTGCTGGTGTTGACGACGTGGCCCTGGTCCGCCTTCTGCAGGAGCGGCAGGAAGGCGCGAGTGCAGAAATAGACGCCGCCCCAGCAGATGTTGAACGTCCGCTCCCATTCGGCGCGCTCGTTCACGATCATGCTCCCGCCGCCGCCGATGCCCGCATTGTTGAACAGCAGGTGGATCCGATCGGTCTCGTGCTGCGCCGCGACTTCGTCGCGAAAGCGCAAGACCTCAGTCTCGTCGGATACATCGACCTTGTGCGATGTGATGCGCAGGCCCTGTGGCAGGCGCTCCTGCTCGCACAACCGCTCGGTTTCGGCGAGGCCCGACGCCGAAACGTCGCACATGGCGATGCTGCAGCCTTCAGCCGCGAGCTGACGCACCAATTCGCGGCCCATGCCCGAGCCGCCGCCCGTGACAACTGCGATTCGTCCCGCAAAGTCCCTCATCCGTTCCTCACCAGGTGTCGATATTCGGTCGTTTCTTGTCGCCGCCGCGACGCTTCGGCTCGGCGCTCAACAGCGCCGTCGCAACCCAGTGGCGCGAATCCGCCGGGTCGATCACCTCGTCGACCTCGAAATAGGTTGCGGTACTGAGTGCCTTGCCTCGGGCATAGGCCGCCGCCACCATCCTGTCGAACAGGGCGCGGCGTTCGGCCGGATCGTTCACCGCTTCCAGCTCCTTGCGGAAGCCGAGTTTGACTGCGCCTTCGAGCCCCATGCCACCGAACTCGCCGGTCGGCCATGCGATCGCGAAAGCGCCGGCGTGGAACGAACCGCCCGCCATCGCCTGGGCACCCAGTCCGTAAGCCTTGCGCAGCACGATGGTGCCGAACGGTACGCCGAGATTGGCACCCACCACGAAGAGACGCGAACAATGGCGTACCAGCGCGGTCTTCTCGATCTCCGGCCCCACCATCATGCCGGGCGTGTCGCAGAGGAAGAGGACCGGCAGGTCGAACGCGTCGCAAAGCTGCAAGAAGCGTGCCGCCTTGTCGGAGCCGTCGGAATCGATCGCCCCGGCAAGGTGCGTCGGATTGTTGGCGACGATGCCGAGCGGCTTGCCCTCGATGCGCGCCAGCACCGTCACCATGCCCGGCCCGAAGGCGCGCCGCAGCTCCAGCACCGAGCCTTCGTCGCAGAGGGTTTCGATCACCGTGCGCACGTCGTAGACACGCAAGCGGTTCTCCGGGATCGCCCGTCGCAACAGGCGCTGATCGGCTGCCCGCCAGCTCGCGATCGGTCCCTGAAAGTACGACAGGTATTTCCTGGCGGCGGCGACGGCCTCAGCCTCGTCCTCGACCGCGATGTCGACCGTGCCGTTGGGCACCTGCACGCTCATCGGCCCCACTTCCTCGGGCGCGAAGACGCCGAGGTTGCCGCCCTCGATCATGGCCGGGCCACCCATGCCGATCGAAGAGTTCCGGGTCGCGATCACAACGTCGCAGCATCCCAACAAGGCGGCGTTGCCGGCGAAGCAACGGCCCGAATTGATGCCCACCAGCGGCACCAGCCCGCTCAGCCGACCGAAGATGTGGAAGGCCATGGTGTTGAGGCCGGCCACCGACTGCACGTCGATGTCGCCGGGTCGCCCGCCACCGCCTTCGGTGAACACGACCAGCGGCATCCGCTGCTGCTCGACCAGCTCGAACAGCCGGTCCTTCTTCTCGTGGTTGGTCTTGCCCTGCGTCCCGGCCAGCACCGTATAGTCGTAATGGGCAATGCCGACGCGACTGCGCTCCGGCCCGAACAGGGCGCCGTTCACGCGGCCGACACCGGTGATCAGGCCGTCGGCCGGCGTCCTGGCGACCAGATCCTCGACCGAGCGGCGCGTCCGCTGGCTTGCGATCGCGAAGGCGCCGTATTCGACGAAGGAGCCGGGATCGATCAGATCGTTCAGGTTCTGGCGCGCGGTGCGCTGGTTGGTCCTGCGCCGGCGTGCCACCGCCTCCGGCCGTTTTTCGTCGAGCGTAAGAGCGCGGCGCTCGAAATATTCGGCGAGATCGGGGCGGATGTGATCGAGATCGACCTTCTCCTCGACCACGCCGCCCTTCACCTCGATATCGGCCTCCTCGACGAACAGTAGCGGATGCCCCTCGTAGATCGTCTCGCCGGCCTCGACTGCGATGTGGCGAACATAGCCGCGCGCAGGGCTCTTGATCTCGTGCTGCATCTTCATGGCATCCATGATGAGCAGCGGCTGGCCCGTCGCCACGGCATCGCCCTCCTTGACCGCGATGCTGACGATGGTGCCTTGCATCGGCGCCGACACCGGCACTGTTCCCTCAGGCATCGGATGTGCTGCTTCGGATGCAGCTTGCGCCGAGGCCTGCCTGCCAAAGGCCAGCACCGCCAGCGGATCGACCGCATCGACCCGGGCGCCCGCCTGGCGGGCGGTCGATCCATTGGACGCCGCGCCCTGGAAATAGAGGCCTGGCTGCAGTTTGCTCGCTGCGTCGACCAGCTTGCCGGCGTGCTCGTCGACAAAGCGCGTATGCACCTTGTCGTCGCGGACCGCGCGATCGCCCAGCAAGGCGCGCAGGAAGGCGACGTTGGACGGCGCCCCCTCGAGCCGGAACGCTGCCAGCGCCCGTTCGCCGCGCGCCAGGGCTTCGTCGAAGGTGGCACCGTACACGATCACTTTCGCGAGCAGCGAGTCGAAGTTGGGATTGGTGCGATAGCCGGCATAGCCATAGGTGTCGACGCGCACGCCGGGTCCCGAAGGCGGCTCGAAGACCGAGAGCGTGCCGCCGCCTGGCTTGGCGGAGCCGTCGGCCGTCATGGTCTCCATGTTCACGCGCAACTGGATGGCGTTGCCCCGCGGCGATGCTTCCTTGACGCCGGCCTCCGCCAACGTGGCCCCCCCGGCCAGCAGGAGCTGTGCTTTTACGAGATCGACGCCCCACACCTCTTCCGTGACGGTGTGCTCGACCTGCAGGCGAGGATTGGCCTCGATGAAAAAGAATTCTTCACCATCGACCAGGAATTCGAAGGTGCCGAGACTGCGATATTTCACGGCCTTGGCCATCGCGATGGCAGCGTCGACGATCTTTTTCCTGAGACCCGGCTTGAGGTTGGGGCTCGGCGCGACCTCGACAAGCTTCTGGCTGCGCCGCTGCAGGGTGCATTCACGCTCGCCGAGAGAGACGATGCCGCCCTCGCCGTCGCCGACAATCTGGACCTCGATATGACGCGCCTGGTTGACCAAGCGCTCGGCGTAGAGCTGCCCATTCCCGAAGGCGGACTTGGCTTCCGCCGAGGCGCGCGCGAAAGCCTCCGCGATCTCGCCCTCATCCCTGATCAGCCGCATACCGCGGCCGCCACCGCCTGCGATCGCCTTCAGTGCGATCCCCGACTTCGCATGCTTCCTGAAGAAGGCGACTGCACCGTCGATGTCGGTCGCACTGTCCGTGCCTGGCAAGACCGGAACCTTGCATTTCCGGGCATGGGCCCGCGCGGCGGCCTTGTCGCCGAACAGATCGAGTTGCCCGGGTGTTGGTCCCACGAACACGATCCCTGCCTCGCCGCAGGCGCGCGCCAAAGCGGCATTCTCCGACAGGAAGCCATAGCCGGGGTGGATCGCGTCGCATTTCGCCTTCGTTGCCGTAGCAATGACCGCAGCGATATCGAGATAGGCCGCCGCGCCACGGCCCTTCAGTGCTTCTACCTCGTCGACCCGGCGGACGTGCAAGGAGGTAGCGTCGTCCTTGGAGTGAAGGCCGATCGTCCTGATGCCGAGCTCTGCGGCGGCCTGGGCGATGCGGATGGCGATCTCGCCACGATTGGCGATCAGGAGTTTCTTCAGCATGGGATCAGATATCGAGGTAGAAACGGATCATGTCCAAGCGATTGCTGATCGTGGCACATGCGCCGTCGGAGAACACGCTCGCCCTGCGCACCGCGGTCGAGCGCGGTGCGCGCAGCGAAACGGCAATCGAGGTCAAGGTCGTGGCCCCGTTGCAGGCGGGGCCTGACGATGTCCTGGTGGCGGATGCCGTCATTCTCGGCACAACGGAGAACCTCGGCTACATGAGCGGTGCGCTGAAGGACTTCTTCGACCGCTCCTACAACGCCCTCCTCGACAGGACGCAGGCCCTGCCCTGCGCGGTCTATATCCGCGCCGGCAGCGACGGCACGGGAACCCGTCGCGGGATCGAGACCATCCTCACCGGGCTTCGCTGGCGCATGGTACAGGAGCCACTGATCTGCAGGGGCCCTTGGCAGCCGGCCTTTGTCGAGCAGTGCGAGGGGCTGGGCGCCGCCCTGGCCGCAGGCCTCGCCGCCGGCATCTTCTGAAATCCTATCCAGCAGGAGCCTTGTTCTTCCTGGCCGCTGGATCGTTCATCATGACGGCGATATCGGCGGCGATATGGTGCGTCGGGCCTTCCGTGGCCTGGTCCGCCTGCACGACGTTACGGCCGTACGCGGAAACGGTGGGAATGGCCGAGGTCGCGGCCGGCGGCATCCTCCGCTTGCGCGTCAACGCCGCCTCTATGAAAGGCGCCAGTTCTGCCTGCTTCCTGGCGTCGCGCGCGGCCTGGTCTGCCTTCAGGACCGGCATGACCTTGTCCGCAAAAAGCCGCAGCGAGTCACAGATGTGCTCGTGCTTGTTGCGGCCGCCCTGCTGGATGAACACGACCTGATCGACGCCGGCCTCCCGGTACTGGCGCAGGTGCTCGGTGAGTTCCGTTGGCGTGCCGATGCCACTGCCGCGGCCGGCCGGCGGCAGCTTGTCCTTGGCCGCCTCGAAGCGCTGCCAGATGTCGGTCACGCCCGGCTGGTGATGGCCATAAACGTAATAGTGACCCAGCGAGTAGCCGAAGAACTGGAAGCCTTCGGAACCGCGGCGGCGGGCCTCGGCACCGTCCTCATGGCAGGAGAAGCCCGTCACCATGGCAATGTTGGCGTTGACCGCATGCCCGATCGGCACGCACTGCTCGCTCCTTATGATGTCGTAGTATTCGTGCGCCCACTTTGCCGCCTCCGCCGGATCGACGAAGGCGAAGGTGAGTGCACCGATTCCGGCCCGCGCCGCCGCATGGATCGTCTCGCGCCGGCTGCAGGCGACCCAGAGCGGCGGATGCGGCTTCTGCAACGGCTTGGGCACGACGTTGCGAACCGGCATGGCGAAAAACGTGCCCTGGAAGCCAGGATAGGGGTTCATGGTCATCATGTTGGCAGTCTGCTCGACGGCCTCCGCCCACATCGCCTTTTTCTGGTCGGGATCGACGCCGAAGCCTTCCAGCTCCACGCGCGAGGCCGATTCGCCCGTGCCCCAGTCGACGCGACCGTCGGAGATCAGGTCGAGCGTCGCGATACGCTCGGCGACGCGCGCCGGATGATTGTAGGCGGGCGGCGCCAGCACGACTCCGTGGCCGATGCGGATGCGTTTGGTGCGCGCCGCGCAGGCGGCGAGGAATACTTCCGGAGCGGAGGAATGGGCATATTCCTCGAGGAAGTGATGCTCGACCTCCCAGATGTAGTCGACGCCGAGCGAATCGGCCAATTCGACCTGGGCCAGCGCCTCCTTGAACAGCCGGTGCTCGGTGTCGCCGGTCCAGGGCCGCGGCAGTTGGTGCTCGTAGAGAAGTCCGAACCGCATGGGGTTTCCTTCGCTGGATCGCTTATTGCGCCGTGTAGCCGCCGTCGACCACGAGGCCCGAGCCGGTCATGAAGCCCGCATCGTCGGAGGCGAGGAAGACGATGCCCTTGGCGATGTCGTCGGCAATGCCCAGGCGGCCGAGAGGATGCAGGCGAATCGATGCCTTGCGCGCCGGGTCGGTGTCATTGGTTCCCATCGCCTGGGCGCGCATGGCGAAGGTCTGCTGGCCCATGTCGGTGTCGATCACGCCGGGATGAATCGAGTTGACGCGGACCTTGTACCCCTTGCGGCCGAACTCGAGCGCGGTCGACTTGGTGAAGAGGGTGACGCCGCCCTTGGTCAGGGAATAGAGCGGATCGAGCTGCGAACCCACCAGGCCGGCGACCGAAGCGAGATTGACGATGGCCGCACCGTGCGGACTTTCGCTGCCGCTTTTCTTGAGGTGCGGCAACGCCGCCCGTGTGCCGAGCACGACGCCGGTCAGGTTCACCGCGACAAGCCGGTTCCATTCCTCGACCGTGGCCTCCTCGACGCCCTTGCCGTTGAAGATGCCGGCGTTGTTCACCAGTATGTCGAGCTTGCCGAAGTGCTTGAGAGTGGCGTCCATCGCCGCCGCCCAGCTCGCCTCCTGCGTGACATCGAGATGGATGTAGAGAGCGTCGATCTCCTTGGCGAGCTTCCTGCCCGGCTCGTCGAGCACATCGCCGATCGCCACTTTGGCGCCAACGCTCGCCATCAGCCTTGCCGTCGCCCCACCAATCCCTCGCGCCGCGCCGGAAAGGAATGCGACCTTGCCGTCCAATCGATTCATGCCCGATTTCCTTTCTGGCAGGACGACAAGAGCTATTTCAGCTTGTTGAACGGCACGTCCTTGTCGACGCGCACGTCGGCCGGAAGGCCGAGCACGCGCTCGGCGACGATGTTGCGCAGGATCTCGTCGGTGCCGCCGGCGATGCGGAAACCCGCGCCACCGATCCATTGCGCCTGGAAGCCCGCGGCGTGCGGTACCTCCTCCTTCATGACGCCGGCCGGCCCCATCAACTCCATTGCGAACGCGCCCATATCCTGCATCTTGGGCGCCGCCACGATCTTGATGATCGAGGACTCCGGTCCCGGCGTCTGGCCCTTGGAGAGCGCCGTGAGCGTGCGGTAGCGCGTGAGCTTGAGCCCCTGCTGCTGCACGTACCAGTCGGCGATGCGGCCACGCACCTGCTGGTTCCTGATCGCGGGCCCGTCCTCGAGATCGATGTCGCGTGCGAGCTCCATCAGCTCGTCGACATCGAGGCCTCCCGAGGGCATGCCGACCGCCAGCCGTTCGTTCATCAGCGTCGTCAGAGCCGCCTTCCAGCCCTCGCCGACCTTGCCCAGCCGCTGGCTGTCGGCGATGCGCACATTGGTGAAGAACACCTCGTTGAAGTTGGCGCCGCCCGACATCTGCTTGATCGGTCGCACTTCGACTCCCGGCGTTTTCATCGAGAGGAAAAACATCGTGAGACCCTGGTGCTTGGGAACACCGGGATCGGTGCGGGTGATGATGATGCCGTAGTCCGAGTAGTGCGCACCTGAAGTCCAGACCTTCTGGCCGTTGATCACCCAACCGTCGCCATCACGTTCCGCGCGGGTGCGAATGCCGGCCACGTCCGACCCCGCCGCAGGCTCGGAGAAGAGCTGGCACCAGATCTCCTCGCCGTGGAGCGCCGGCTTCACGAAGCGCTTGAGCTGCTCGGGCGAGGCATAGGCCATCATGGTCGGGATGCACATGCCGAGCCCGATATCGAAGAAGCCGAGCGGCACGAGATAGTTCGCCTCCTCCTGCTGGTAGATCACCTGCAGGATGGGCGAGGCGCCGCGGCCACCGAACTCCTTGGGCCAGGTCATGCGGGCATAGCCGGCAGCGGCTTTCTTGGCTTGCCACGCCCTGGCCTTCGCCAGGAGATTCGGATCGTCGTTACGGGCACGGAAGCTTTGTTTGTCGTCGCTCTTGCGAGTCGCGTTGGCATCGAGCCAGGTGCGCACTTCCTTGCGGAACGCAGCCTCTTCGGGAGTGTCGTTGAAGTCCATCTCGGAATCCTCCTCAGGCGGCGTTCTTCTGTTCGAGCCGCGTCACCAGCTTGTCCTTCCAGGCCATCGGCCCGCCGAGCGAGAGCGCCATGACACGGGCGCGGCGATAGTGGAACTGCGTGTCGGCTTCCCACGTGAAGCCGATGCCGCCGTGGGTCTGGATGTTCTCCTTCGAGGCGAAGTCATAGGCCTCGGTCGCCGCGATGCGCGCCGCTGCGGCGGCCAGGGGCAGGTCGGCACCGCCGTCGGTCAGCATCATGGCGCCGTAATAGGCGTTGGAGCGCGCGAGCTCGAGCTTCACGTAGCAGTCGGCGAGCTTATGCTTGATCGCCTGGTACGACCCGATGGCGCGGCCGAAAGCCTGGCGCTGCAAGGCGTAGTCGCGCGCCATCCACATCGCCGCCTCCGCCCCGCCGATCTGGGCAAAGGCGAAATAGACCGCCGCCGCATCGTAGAGCCGCTCGAGCAGGTGCCAGCCTTCGCCTTCCGCGCCCAACAGCTCGGCCGAGGCGCCGTCGAAGGTGAGCTCGGCCTGCTTGCGTGCCGGATCGATGGTCTCGACGCGCTTCTTCTTGACGGAAGGCTGTGCGAGATCGACCAGCACCAGGGACACGGTCCGATCACCCTGCCCGCCCGTGTTCGCCAGGACGATGGCAAAGGTAGCGGCATCGCCGTCGATCACCGGCACCTTGGTGCCGTTCAATTTGCCGCCGCCGAAGGTGCAGCGAATGTTGCGTGGCCGCGGCGGTTGCGGACCCTCGGCGACGGCCAGCGCGCCGATCGCCTTGCCGGCGGCAAGCTGGGGCAACCATTTCTTCTTCTGCGCCTCGGAGCCGGCGAGCTTCAGCCCTTCCGTCGCCAGCACGACCGAGCTGTCGAACGGGACCGGCGCGGCCGCGCGGCCGATCTCTTCGGCGACGACGCAAAGCTCGAGCGGCGACAGACCGAGGCCGCCGTAGGCTTCCGGAATGCCGGTCGCCGGCACGCCCAGCTCGACGAGGCCCTTCCAGACTTCGTCGGCAAAGGCTTCGTTGCCATCGAGGACACGACGCACGACCTTGGTCGGGCACTTGTCGGCGAGGAATTTGCGAACCTGCTCCTTGAGCAGCTTCTGGTCGTCGGAGAAATCGAAGTTCATGATGGGCCTGAGCCTAGCAACTGCGCTCCCATCGGGAAACGGTTCCGGGGTTCCGTCAGGCGGGAGGCGCGATATGGTAGGATTTTCCTCATGA
>NZ_DATBFE010000184.1:0-23921 GCF_036558665.1 Reyranella sp.
GGCGACGGGTTGCCGCGCTCTCATGTCCCCCGACCGGAGGCGATATTGGCCGAGACCTCGCGCACTCGCGACATCGTCGTCATCGGCGGATCCGCCGGCGGCCTGGAAGCCTTGCAGTACGTGCTGGGGGGCCTGCCGCCGCACTTTCCGGCCGCGGTTTTCGTCACCCTGCACATCGGGCCGGTCAGCTATCTGCCCCAGATCCTTGGCCGGGCATGCGCCCTGCCTGTGCTGCCGGCGAGAAGCGGAGATCCGATCGACCGCGGCAAAGTGTACGTTGCCGTACCAGACGTTCACGTCTTGTTGCATGCCGACCACGTCCTGCTCAGGCGCGGACCGCGCGAGAATCTGACGCGGCCGGCGATCGACCCGCTTTTCCGCTCCGCTGCCGCGAGCCTGCGCGGTCGCGTGATCGGTGTCCTCCTCTCGGGTTCGCTGTCGGACGGCACGGCGGGCCTGCGCGCCATCAAGCGCTGTGGCGGCCTCGCGGTCGTACAGGAACCGGACGATGCCATCGTACCGCTCATGCCCGAGAGCGCCTTGCGTCACGTCGACGTCGACTATGTACGTCCTGCCGTCGATATTGCCGGACTGCTTGACCGCTTGGTCCGCGAGCCTGCGGGTCCCGACGTGGACGTGCCGACGGACATCCGGCTCGAAGCGGCTATTGCAGCTCAGGAGCTCGCCGACATGAAGGTCGATGACATGATCGGCACGCCGTCCCGGCTAACCTGCCCGGAGTGCGGCGGTGCCCTGTGGGAGATCGAGGACGGAAGCCTGCTGCGCTATCGCTGCCACGTCGGTCACGCCTTCGGCGCGGATGCCGTGCTCTCCGCGCAAGGAGAAGAGATTGAAAAGACATTGGAAAAGCTGCAGCGTGCGCATCAGGAACGCGCCGCGCTCGCCCGCAAGATGGCGGAGCGGCAGCGCATTGGAAGGCGGCACAACCTGGCAGAACAATTGGAGGCGCGGGCGCGCGGGTACGAGGAGGACGCAGCACTTGTCCAAGAGCTGATACGAACGGGATTTGGCGGCGCGGGCGACGCGACAAGGGAGGGGTCGGGAGATCCGGCGGCGAATGGCACGGTCGAAAGCTGATGCAGAGGACGGAGAGGAACGTTCATCCGCGACGGTAACACCGGTCGTCGGAATCGGAGCCTCGGCAGGCGGTCTGAGCGCTCTCGAGACCCTGCTGCCGGCGATCAAGCCCGACTCGGGACTGGCGTTCGTCATCGTGCAACATCTCGACCCGGATCACGAAAGTGCCCTGTCCACGCTGCTCGAGCGGCATACGACTCTTCCGGTCTCCGTGATCAAGGAGGATACGTCGGTCGAGGCCAACCACATCTATGTCATCCCGCCAAACGCCAGCCTCACCATCATCGATGACCGCCTTCATCTTTCACCGCCAGCCGAACAGCGCGGCATGCGCACGCCGATCGACGGGTTCTTCATTTCGCTCGCGGAAGCGCGGGGCGAGAAGGCGGCCGGCATCATCCTGAGTGGCGCGGGTAGCGACGGCACGCTCGGCCTTCGCGCCATCAAGGAGCACGACGGTCTCACCATCGCGCAGGAAGGCGCCGAGTATGACGGCATGATGCGCAGTGCCGTTCGAAGCGGCATGGTCGACTTCGTCCTGCCCCTGGCCGAAATCCCGCCCAAGCTCGCCGACTACTTCCAGCACCTCGACGGCCACAAGCTCCAGACAGAGAGCCAGGCGGCGGCGGAGGCGCTCAGCCGGATTTGCGCCCTCCTGCGCGCGCGGACCGGCCACGATTTCAGCGGTTACAAGGACAAGACCGTTGCCCGGCGCGTACAGCGCCGCATGCAGGTGCTGCAACTGGCGAACATGCAGGAATTCGTCGAGCGCCTGCGCAGGGAGCCGCATGAGGTCGATATCCTGTTGCAGGACCTCCTGATCGGGGTCACCAACTTCTTCCGCGATCCCCAGGCCTTCTCGGCCCTCGAGGAAAAGGTCATCCCGCGCCTGTTCGACGGCAAGGGCGCCGACGACGCCGTGCGCGTATGGGTGCCCGGCTGCTCGACGGGCGAAGAGGCCTACTCGATCGCGATCCTGTTGCGCGAGCACATGCCCAAAGGACAGGCCGCGCCGCGTCTTCAGATCTTCGCCAGCGACATCGACGAGCCGGCCCTCCAGGTCGCGCGCATCGGCCGCTATCCCGCGACCATCGCGAAGAACATCCCGCAGAAGCGTCTGGAGCGGTATTTCCTGCGCGAGGACGGCACTTACCGCATCTCGCCCGATCTGCGCGAGATCTGCCTGTTCTCGTCGCACAACCTGTTGCGCGACGCACCGTTCTCGAAGCTCGACCTGATCTCCTGCCGCAACCTGCTGATCTACCTGACGACGGAACTGCAGAACCGGCTGGTCCCTCTGTTTCACTACGCCTTGAACGAATCGGGGTATCTGTTCCTGGGCAGCTCGGAGAACCTGACCCGCCACACGCGGCTGTTTTCCATGGTCGACAAGCCGCACCGCATCTTCCGTCGCCGCATCCAGCTCGAGCGCCGGCTGCCGGAATTTCCCCTCACCGCGCCCGACAATGCCCGGCGCAAGACCGCATCGGCCCAACGCACTGCCGTCGAACAGGAACCATTGCGGTCATTGGCCGAACGTCAACTCCTCGACCGCTACTCGCCGGCTTACGTCATCATCAATGCCGAGGGCGACGTGCTGCACGGCTCAGGCCGCACCGGCAAATATCTCGAGTTGGCGGCGGGTGCTCCGAGGATCGACATCTTCAGCATGGCGCGCCAGGGCCTGCGCCCGGATTTGCGCGCCGGCGTGCACAAGGCCGTGAGCACGGGGCACGTGGCGATCCAGAAGAACGTCGTTGTCGGCACGAATGGCGGTCGCCAGACCATCGATCTCGTGATCCACCCACTCAGGATCTCGGGCGCACATGACGCGATCTACATGGTCGTGTTCCAGGACATCGGCGGCATCAAGACCAGTGAGGACACCGAGGCCTCGACCTCGGAGGAGGATGTCGAGAGCGCGAACCTTCGGCAGATGGAGCTCGAGCTGCGCACCACCAAGGAGCGGCTGCAGACGACCACCGAGGAGCTCGAATCGGCCAACGAGGAGCTTCGATCGGGCAACGAGGAGCTGTCCTCGATGAACGAGGAACTGCAGTCGGCCAACGAGGAGCTCGAGACCTCCAAGGAAGAGCTGCAGTCGATCAACGAGGAGCTGCAGACCGTCAATTCCGAGCTGCATGCCCGCGTCGAGGAGCTTTCGCGCGCCAACTCCGACATCGCCAACCTGCTGGAAAGCACGCAGATCGCGACGATCTTCCTCGATCGCAACCTCAACGTGAAGAGCTTCACGCCCGCCGCCAAGGATGTGTTCCATCTGGTCGAGAGCGACACCGGCCGGCCGATAGGCCATGTACGGGCGCGCTTCCAGGCCGACACGGTGCAGGAGGATGCCGAGCGCGTCCTGCGTACGCTCGCCACCATCGAGCGCCAGATCGAGGGCGCCAACAACGGCACACGCTACGTCATGCGCATGGTGCCCTATCGAACGGTTGACAACGTGATCGCGGGCGTCGTCCTCACCTTCGTCGATGTAACAAAGATGAGCGCCGCCGAAGCGCGCATCAGCGAGCTGACGCGCGACCTGCGTGACCGCATCCAAAGTCTCGAGACCCTGCTCGACATGGTCCCGGTCGGCATCCTGATCATCCAGGACAGCCGGCATCTCGACGAGATCCGGGTGAACCGGTATGGCGCCCAGCTCCTGGGCGAGGGGGTGAAGAACGAAGCGGGCGGCGGCCCGCGCCTGATGAGCGCGAACATGCGCCTGCTGCAGGGCGACCACGAACTTTCAGGCGACGAACATCCGTTGCAGCTCGCCGCGCGGACCGGTCGCAACGTCGCGAACTTCGAGGGCCAGCTCCTGCGTCGCGACGGTGGACGGCGTGACGTCATCATTACGTCGACGCCGCTGGTTGACGACGACGGCAAGGTCCGGGGCGGCATCGCGGCAATCGTCGACATTTCCGAGCGCAAGACCGCGGAGGCACGGCGGCAGGTGCTCCTCTACGAGCTGCAGCACCGGGTCAAGAACATCCTCTCCACCGTGAGCGCTCTTGCCAGCCGGACGCTTCCCACCGAGGGATCGTTGGTGCCGTACGCCGAGGCCTTTCAGGGCCGGTTGCGCAGCATGGCGGCGACCCACGAGCTACTGTCGCGGGGCAACTGGCATGGAGCGCCCTTGAGTGAGCTCATCGCGACGGCGCTCCGCTCCCATGTCGCCTTCGACAGGAGCAACGTCGCCATTCAGGGCCCGGACATCCTCATGACCCCGCCGGCCGCGGCGACGCTCGGCATGGTCTTCTACGAGCTCGCGACCAACGCGGTGAAATACGGCGCGCTGTCGGTCCCCGGAGGTCGCATGAGCGTGTCGTGGCAGATCGCCGGGCCGGCCAGCGCGAACCGGCTGGTGGTGACCTGGACCGAGTCGGGCGGAACGCCGGCATCCCACAGCGCAGCGCCAGGCTTCGGCACGACCTTCGTCAAGCGCAGCGTCGAATACGAGCTTCAGGGCAAAGCTGAAATGGAGCCGGCCGCCGACGGCCTGCGCTGGAGCCTGGAATTCCCGTTCGCCCAGAACGTCCAGCGTACGTAAAGGAGAGACCGGTGCCGCGGCCTGGAGACGAGCTTGCCGGTCTTAAAGTGCTGCTGATCGAGGACAATTTCCTCATTGCCGAGCATTTGCGCGGCGCGCTGGAGAATCACGGCTGCGCGGTGGTCGGCCCTGCGCCGCACGTGAAGCTCGGCCTGGCGCTGGTCGAGGCCGGCCTCGATGGCGCGATCCTCGACATCAATCTCAACGGCGAGTTCTGCTTTCCGATCGCGGAGGCGCTGGCCGGTCTGAACGTCCCGTTCCTGTTCCTGACCGGCTACGACGACAGGGCGATCATCCCGCCCGAGTTCCGGGCCGTGCCTTTTCTTTCCAAGCCGGTGGAAGAGGCACGGCTGGTCGCGGCGGTGGCCGCCTTCGGATCCACGCGGAACGGTCGATCCTAATCGTCCGCCGTGAAACGGAAATCGGCGACGGTCCAGCAATTCTCGCCGGCGGCGCGCGCCAGAGCGCCGAAGTTCAGGATTTCGATCAGGTTGCGCCTCGCCCGAATCAGCCCGCGCGACTCCAGCATATGCAGCGCCACCGTGACGCCGGAGCGGCGCACCGCAAGTACCCTGGACAGGCTGTCATGCGTCAGCGCCAGGCTTTTTGTCCCGAGCCGAATGGATGTCATGAGCAGCCTGCGCGCCAGCCGCTGCTCGATGGTGCCGTATCCGGTGGCCAGCGCGTTGCGCGCAAGCTGGCTGATGAATCTGTCTACCGATCGTAGCAGCTGAGCGTCGAATTCGGGGTCGAGGCCACGCAACTCGGCCAGCGCCGACACGGAAATGCGCCATGCGAAGCCCGGATGCTGGACGATCGCCTCGATCTCCCGACCGTCGCTCCGGCCGAGCAGGAACGCGATTCCGGTCAGCCCGTCACGACCAATCAGGCCTACCTCGATGCGCTTGCCTTGTGCTGAACAGGCGCGAATCGACACCAGGCCCGCGACTGGAAAATAGACATGATGGATCTCGCCTCCGGGCCTTTCCAGCATCTCCTGGGCGGCCATCGCCACCCGCTCCAGCCGGGGCAGGACAAGCCGCCAAGTGGCCAACGGCAGGCGGTCCAGAACGAGATTTCCCCGGTCGACGCTGGGAGTACGGCCGGCGGACGCCAGCGCTGTCAGGGCGGTCTCGAACTCGCGATCGTCAACCGGCTTGGACAATCGCGCCGCGCCCCGGAACTCCGGCGGAATGGCGTAGCCCTTGTCGTATCCGGTGAGGAAGACGAACGGAATGTCGCGTTTCCTCAATTGGTCGCAGATCGGGAAGCTCGCCGTGCCGCGCAGGTCGATGTCGACTACTGCTGCATCGACGTCGTTCTTGCGCAGGAATTCTACTCCCGTCTCCACGCGGCCGACGGCGCCGGCAACTTCGCATCCGTATCTTTTGACGAGATCGCCGACAGCCTCTGCCGTCAGATAGCTGTCTTCCACGATGAGGATCTTCGGCCGAGGCGAGTCGTGGGCGACCAGCATTTCCGACTCCCCCAAGAGAGCGTCGAACAGCCCACCTGCCGCCAGCGGCGGCAAGGGTGCATTGAAACCGTCGAGCTAACTCAACACTGCGCCGCCGCAACGGGCAATTCAAGAGCGCGACGGGAGACAACAAGAAATTGTTGCTCTTTAGATGCCGCGAGCGGTCGACACCACAGGATGTTGAATATGAGCGTCCACACACGCCAATCGGGGGCTACTCGAAGAGCCAAGCCGGCGGCCGCCGTGGTGGGGGAGAACGAGCGTCGCACGGCGGCCCCGGCGGCGCTGCGATTGGGGATGGCAGGCAGCGCCTGCCTCTAAACGTCGGAACCGCGAATCGGTGACGCCGAATTCCGTCTCCCATCGCAACTGTGCACAACCGCACACGCGCCGCCGCGTTCCGCTTGTCACGGATTTGTCAGGCTCAACATGGTCACTGGCCGCCGGCGGGTGGGACAACCATCTTGGAGCGGCTGCCGACTTTTCCCGTGCGCCCTAAAGTCTGCAGCCGCGCCGGCGATGCTTTTTCCGAGTGTCGCCGGCGCATCCTATACCGCTTCGCGTCGCGGATGCAGCCAGTTTACGTGCATATCTGGCCCGCCTGCCAAGGAGCGAGGCGAGATGCCGGGAAAGGCTCACGGCGCGGCGGCTCCGGCCCTCTTGTTCGGCTTCTGCATCAGAAGCACCAGTGGCAAGGCGGCGAACACCACCAGCATCAGGACGTGGAAGACGTCGATATAGGACAGCATCGCCGCCTGCTGGCCCAACGTGCGATAGAGCTGGGCAAGTGCCGCCTTGGCAGCCTCGGCCTGGGACAAACCCTGATTCATCAGCACGTGCGTCATGTGTTCGAGGCCCGACACGTAGTTCGGATTGAGCGGATTGAGAGACTCGGCATACTGCGACTGATGCACCTGGCTGCGCTGCGCCAGCAGCGTCTGCACCAGGGAGATTCCGAACGTGCCGCCGAGATTGCGCGAGACATTCAGCAGTGCCGAAGCCTGATTGTTCTCCCTCGGCCGCAGGCCGACATAGGCGGCGCTGGTGATGGGGATGAACAGGAACGGCAACCCGACCGACTGGATCAGCCGTGCCATGGCCGCATTCTCGAACGAGATCTGCGTATCGAGCGTGCTCATGTTCCAGAGCGCGAGGCCCTGGACGGCAAGCGCAAAGCCGATGAGGTAACGCGGATCGAGCTTGCCCGTGAGATAGCCGCAGACCGGCATCACGACCAGCGTGGCGATGCCACCCATGGTCAGCGCCAAGCCGGCGTCGGTCGCAGTATAGCCCAACACCTCCTGAAGGAGCTGCGGGATGAACTGCGTCGTGCCGAAGATGATGACACCCATCACCAGCATGAAGACGTTGGCGATCATGAAGTTCCGCCGTCCGTAAAGCTGGATGCGGACGATGGGATCCGGGCGCGTCAGCTCCCAGGGGATGAAGATCATCAGGGAAAGCGCGCTGATCGTTGCGACCGCCGTGATCATGGAGCTCGAGAACCAGTCGTCGCGTTGACCGCGATCCAGCGTCACTTCGAGGCATCCCAGGAAGAGTGCGACAAGGACAAAGCCCTGCCAATCGATGCGCAGGCCCTTGTCCAGCAAGGCCCGACGCGCTTTTACCAGCGCCGGCGGCTCGTGAACGAACAGGCTGACCAGGACCAGCGACAGAACGCCAAACGGCAGGTTGATCAGGAAGACCCAGCGCCAGGACCAGTTGTCTGTGATCCAGCCGCCGAGCGATGGCCCGAGGATCGGACCCACGATCACGACGACGCCGTAGGCCGCGAAGGCCGCGCCGCGTTTCTCCGGAGGGAACGTGTCCACCATCATCGACTGTTCGACCGCCGCGAGCCCGCCGCCGCCGATCCCCTGCACGACTCGGGCGATGACCAGGAGTCCCAGGTTCGGTGCCATGCCGCACAGCAGCGAGGCCAGCGTGAACAGCGCCACCGAGATCATGTAGTAGCGCTTGCGGCCCAGCACGTCGGCCAGCCAGCCGCTCACCGGGACGATGACGGCATTGGCCACCAGGAAGCTGGTGATGACCCAGGTCGCTTCGTCGTAGCTCGCCGCCATGCCGCCGGCGATATGGGCCAGCGCCACGTTGGCGATCGAGGTATCGAGGACCACCATGAAGGTGGCGATCGAGATGACGGCGATGATGGTCCAGGGATTGCGGCTTCCCGCAACAGAGCGTTCCGCAGTCCAGCCGCCGTGCGCAGACGCGCGTTCCATTCAGCGCACCTTGACGGTCGGCACCACGCTCATGCCGGGGCCGATCGGGCAGTCCTTGGGAACACTGTCCAGGACGATCTTCACCGGAACGCGTTGAACCACCTTCACGTAGTTGCCGGTCGCGTTCTCGGGTGGAAGGATGGCGAAAGCCTGGCCTGCACCGCGCTGAATCGAATCGACATGGCCGCGGAGCTCCTCCTTCGGGCAGGCATCGACCTCGATGGTGACCGGCTGACCGGGACGCATCAGGGTTAGCTGCGTTTCCTTGAAGTTCGCCGTTACCCAGAGCTCGAGCGGAACGATCGCCATCAGCTCCTGTCCGGGCGAGACGTAGTTGCCAACGGCGACGCTGCGCTGCGCCACATGACCGTCGACCGGCGAAACGATGTGCGTATAACCGAGATCGAGCCGGGCGGCAGCGACCTGAGCCTTGGCGACTTCGATCTGCGCGCTGCCGCTGGCGATCTGCGCATGAGCGGCGGCGAGTTGCGCTTTGGTATTGCGCGCGGTCGTACTCGCCTGGTCGAGCTGCTGCTGCGATACCGCCTGCGGTGCGGTCGTCTGCAGGGAACGGTAGCGCGCGAGATCCTGTGCGGCGTTCTCGGCCTGCGCCTCGACCCCCTTCTCCGTCGCCAGGCTCTGCTGGTACTGCGTCTCCGCCTGTGCCTGCTGGGCCCTCGCCTGATCGAGCTTGGCCTGGGCCTCGGCCGGATCGATCTCGACCAGCGGCTGCCCCTTATGCACCTGCTCGTTGTCGCGCACGTAGATCTTGATCACCTGTCCCGCGATCTGCGGAGACAGATGCACGATATGTGTGTCGACGAAGGCGTCGTCGGTGCTCTCGTAATGGCGCGCGTGCAGCCACCAGAGCAAGGCGGCGACGACGATGGCGACGACGGCAATTGCGGCCGCGATCCTGAACGAGCGACTGCGGAAGAACGCGGCGCGCCGCGCCGCAGCTTCGCGTTCCTCGTCCTCCGCGGCGCCCTCCTCGTTCTTGTTGTCGTCGCGCCATTCTTGGCTGGATGTCCCCCGATCGTCCTTCTCGCGCGCGGGCGCGCGCCTGCCTTCGTCGGGTGCCATGGCCAAATTCCGCTGATACTCGGGACACAACGCGCTCGCTATTTCGCGGTTCCGGTCATGGGAGCCGGCATGCGGTCGCGGTCGCAGTGCGAGAAAGCCCTTTTGTGATAGCGTGCGGCCGTCGATGCATTTCGATCGCCAACGGACATACGAGGAGCCACGACCTTGGCCACCCGCACCGCGGTCCTTCTCTGGACTGATTCTCCCGCTGCCTATCTCGACGCCGTCGCCGAAGCCGGTCTCGTCGATCGAGTGAATATCGAAACACTGCCTCGCAAGGAGAGGCCTTCCGCCGATCAGCTGGCCGGGACGGAGGCCCTGATGGCGGCCGTCGTTCCGCCCGGACTGCTCCCGAAGATGCCCAAGCTGCGCTGGGCACAGGCGATGACCGCCGGCGTCGAGGGCTGGCTGGCCCTGCCCGACCTGCCGGCGAAACTCATGCTCACCTGCGCCCGCGGCACGCACCGCGAGTCGATGCCGGAGAATATCCTGGGCGCGCTGTTGTACGTCGCCAAACCCTACGCCAGCGCGGTCGAGAATCAGAGGCGCGGCCAGTGGGTCCACACCGTCGCGCAGCCGCTGACCGGCAAGACGCTCGGCATCCTCGGCCTCGGCGCGGTCGGACAGGAAGTAGCGCGCCTCGCCTTCGCGCTCGGCATGCGCGTGATCGGCACCCGCCGGCGCCCTGCGCCGGTGCCGCATGTCGCGGAGGTGATGGCGGCCGAGCGCACGTCCGAGGTGCTGGCCCAATCCGACTTCCTGTTGCTGCTGCTGCCCGCCACCTCCGAAACCGACAAGTTCATCGATGCCGAGCGGCTCGCCGCCATGAAGCCCACGGCGTGGCTGATGAATTTCGGCCGTGGCCATCTGATCAATGACGACGATCTGATCGCAGCGGTGAAGGCAAGGACGATCGCCGGCGCGATCCTCGATGTGTTCCGTCAGGAGCCGCTGCCGGCCGACCATCCCTTCTGGAAGACCGAGGGGATCATCGTGCTGCCCCATATCGGCGGTCCGCATCCCCAGCGGGATCGGATCGTCGCCCGCCTGTTCGTCGACAACCTCGGCCGATTCCTGCGACAGGAGCCGCTGCGCGAAGTCGTCGACCGCAACGCAGGATACTGAAATGCTGCGCCTTCCCCATCACGACCGATACGCCTATTCGCCGATCGTCGACCGGCCCGACTATTCGTGGCCGGGCGGCAAGCGGCTCGCCTTCTATCTCGGCCTCAACATCGAGCACTTCGCCTTCGGCGCCGGCGACGGCCATTTGCTCACGGTTGCCGGCACGCCGCCGGACCCGCGGACCTTCGCGTGGCGCGACTACGGCAATCGCGTCGGCGTCTGGCGATGCCTGGAGCTGTTCGACGAGCTCAACCTGCCAGCGGCGCACCTCATCAACACATCGGTCTTCGACTATGCACCACGGATCGTCGATGCGTTGAAGGCGCGTGGCGACGAGTTCATCGGCCACGGCCGGACCAACGCCGAACGTCATGGGCACATGTGGGAGGAGGACGAGCGGCGCTTCCTGGAGGAGATACGCGACGCCATCGAGAAGGCTTCCGGCAAGCGTCCGCGCGGCTGGATGGCGCCATGGATGGCTTCGACGCACCATACCGCCGACCTCTTGAAGGAGACAGGGTTCGACTTTCTGATGGACTGGCCCGCGGACGACCAACCGCTCTGGATGAGGACGCGCTTGGGGCCATTGATGAGCGTGCCTTACCCGCTCGAGATCAACGACAGCCCGCAGATCCTCGTGCGCCATCATTCGCCGGAGGAATTTCGCGACTTCATTGTCGGGCAGTTCGAGGAGCTTTTGCGCCAATCGACCGCGCAGCCCCTGGTGTGCGGCATCGCGCTGCACACCATGATCGTCGGCCAGCCCTACCGTCTGCGGCTGTTGCGCGAAGCGCTCCAGCACATCGTGAACCATCCGCACAAGGACAAGGTCTGGTTCACGCGCCCCTCCGACATCTACGACCATTGCGCGGCGTTGCCGAAAGGAACGATGGTCCCGCCACCCTCGTGACAACGGCGCGGGAACGTCAGAGCTTCTTCTTTCGGCTGGCGCTCTTGCGCTTGGGGACCTTCTTGCCCTTCTTGCGGGCTTCGGAAAGACCGATCGCAATGGCCTGCTTGCGGCTCTTCACCTTGCCGCCTTTGCCGCCCTTGCCGCGCTTGAGCGATCCCTTCTTGCGCCGGCTCATGGCGCGCTTAACGTCCTTGCCGGCGCTGCGTGAATATCGAGCCATGTTCACTCCCCTCAGCGCCAGAAAAGCGCCAGCAGAATGATGATCGGCAGCGGGATGCCGAGCAGCCAAAGCAGAATTCCACGACCAAAGCCCATGGCAGCCTCCTGGGTTGGGATTGCCGCGCCGGTGAGACAGGGAAGATGCTGGCGCGGCAACGTTGCGGCACCGCGAGGGCGCGCTCCTTCTATCCGCCATAACGTGCGCGGCGGCCCGACGTTGCACGGGCCGCGCATGGTGTGGGCCGTCAGCTCCGCAACCGCGGCATGGCGACGAACACCACGGTCGCATCTTGCGGCAGGCCTTCGAGTTCACCCCGCGCAATCGCTTGCGCCTGATCGAGCGTGACGCTGCCTGCGAGATCGACAATGTGGCGGCCCGCCACCAGAACCACCTCCGGCGCCACGACCCTGCCGTCGCCAAGGACGGTGCCCCGCCAAACCTGCTCGAGCATTGCTACCGCCCGATCGACCGAGGACGTCTCGATCCGGGCATCGCTACGCTGCAGGCGGATAACGCCCTCGAGGTCGACGAGGCGGACCGGGTGCCTGCCCGCGACCGTCGCCTGGATCACCCGCATGCCGTCGGTCGCCGCTGTCACATAGGTCTCGTCGACCGGCAGGGCGAACGAACGGGCCGCGATCGCCCTCGCTTCGTGCTCTCCGACGGCCATGCGCGCCGCGGACTCCATCTCGATGGCGCCGACAGCAGTGGCCCGGACGTGCTGGCTGTGAGGATCGATCTCGATTGTCACCTCGACATTTTGCGGCGTGGCGCCCATGCGCACGACGGCATCGAAGGCTTCCCGCCGTATCATCCTGAGATCGCCGGGCTGCGGATCCGGAATGATGCGCTCGACCATCTCGCGCACCAGCGCCAGCGCGACCCCGATCGACGAGATCACCTCGGCATCCTTCGATATCAGGTGGCGAAGTCCCAGCCGCTCGGCCACGAACGGGATCAGCGCGCCCGCGCCGCCGCCCTCGCCGATCAGGACAGCCTGATCGCGATCGAGGCCGTATTCGGCGATGAGTTGCTCGATGATCGGCGTGATCTTGTCGCCGGCGCACTCCAGAATCCGGCGCGCTGCCTCTTCTGCCGAGCAGCCAAGGACACTGGCGAGTGGCGCCATCGCGGCGCGAGCCGCGTCCGGATTGCCGTACGCATGCAGGCCGGGCTTCGCGTAGCCCAGAATATTGGCGGCACATGTCGGGGTGAGTGCATAGAGCTCGCCGTCCCGCCCGCGGATAGCGCAATAGTCGTCGGGATCGCCGCTCCGCGGCGGGATGAAGGTAATTCCCGCTCCGTCGAAGACATCGGCCTCGGCGAACGCTGCATATCGCCGGCCGGCGATATGGGCGCTGCGCGGTCCGATGTCGGCCAGCCTGGTCTCCTGCACGCGGACCATGCTGCCGCCGCCGACGCCGATCACGCGTACGTCGAGCGAATTCAGGTGCGTCTCGTGCCCGCCGAGCCGCGCGTATTTCACGGTCGGGCGGCCGTTGCGGATGACGCCGATATTGGTGCTCGTGCCGCCGACCTCGAAATAGAGTCCGTCGGATACCCGCAGATGCATCAGCGCTCCCGCGACGCTGGCCGCAGGTCCCGACAGCATCGTCATGGCTGGCCGGCGACGCATCTCGCGGATGTCCATGACCCCGCCATCGCCGCGCATGATCATCAAGGGAGCCGCGATGCCAGCCTCGCGCACGCTTGCCTCGGTCATGGCGGCGGTGTCGATCATCCTGGGCAGGATGCTGGCGTTGACGACCGCGGTTCGGGTGCGCGCCGCCAGCCCGTAGAGCTTCGACATCTCGTGGCCGCAGGTCACGGGAAGGCCGAGCGAACCGGCGGCGCGACGCACCGTCTCTTCGCTGGCATTGTCGTCGACGGCGAAGGCGCTGGTGGCGACGACGACGCGCGCGCCTTCGTCCCGCAGCTCCTCGACTGCTTCCAGGGCTGCCTCGTCGGTAAGCGCTTCCGTCGTGATGAAGCGATGGCCTGGTCTCAGGAAATGACCCGGCGCCAGCTCGATTTCGTCGATCCGGCTCTGCTCGCGCGCCAGGCCGGCGGCCGCACCGCCCGCCATGCCGATCACCCCGACCGGCGCCACATCGCCCTCGAGCAGCGCGTTGGTCGCCTGGGTGGTGCTGTGGGCAAGGAATATGACGTCCTTCGGATCGACGCCGGAGCGGTCGAGGACGGCATGGAAGGCCTCGACCACGCCCTTGGCGACGCCGCGCTCGTGCGCATGCGTGGTCGGCACGACATACCGCCCGACGACCTCAAGGGTCGCATTGTCGATCAGGACGGCCTTGGTGAAGGTGCCGCCGACATCGATGCCGATTCGATACGTCGTCAATGCGGCTGCTATGGGCGGAAGTGCGCCTCGCCGGTCCCGCGGTAAAGGATTTGGACCTGCCGACCGACGATGGCGGCATGCGCCGCCAGCGCATCCGGCGCGCAATCAGCCGTCGGTCGCGGCTCGTGCTCGAAATTGTTGTACAGGTCCCGGCCGCGCACGAGGGTCGCGCTGTCCTTCGTCCCCACCGCCTGCCTCACATGCGTCGGGATGTAGCGAATGGCGAAGCCGATCCGCCGATCAGTTGACTTGTTGGGCGCCGAGCCGTGCGCCAGCAGCACATGATGCAGGGACGCCTGGCCGGGTTCGATAACCACCGCGACCCCTTTCGAATCGTCGACCTTGACCGCGATCTCCTGTCCGCGGCTCAAGAGGTTGTCCTTGTCGAAGGTATCGCGGTGCTCGAGTTGCACGAGGTGGGAGCCCGGCATGAACTTCATGCAGCCGTTGACGAGGTTGGCGGGCGTGAAAGCTACCCACACGGTCATGACATCCGGCGAGCTCAATCCCCAGTAAGTTGCATCCTGGTGCCACGACACGAAGCCGGGATCGGACGGCTCCTTGATGAAGAAGCTCGTGCTCCAGCAAAGGAGGTCGGGACCGAGCACGTCCTCGACCGCGTCGACGATGCGCGGATGGCGGATCAGGTCGTTCAGCCATGTCAGATAGAGATGCGCCTTGTGCCGGCGGTCACCCTGGATCGGACCGCCTGACTGTGCCTCGTGGGCTTCAAGGCGATCCCTCAGCTCACGCGTCTCGGAGGCCGACAACACGTCGATCGGAAAGTGGTAGCCGTCGCGCTTGTATTTCGCGACTGCCTCTTCGGACAAAAACTTGGCCATCGGCGCAGTCCTGTTCTGTCGAATCCCGCGCCGCAATGCTCCGGCGAAGCCTGTGCCCGGTCAAGGCATTTGGTCGGAGATTTCAAGCCTCGATCACCATGCGAACTCCAGGTCGTCATCGTTCGCTAGAAGTCGATCAGCGCGAGACCGAGTTCCGGCCGCTTCTTGCGCCGCAGATGAGCTGGCGTCTCGACGATCGTCACTTCGAGCGTCGGCCGCACGATCCCCTGCATGAAGTGGCCGCCCCTGACCGAACCGTCGTGCAGACCGAGAACCGCGTGCATGTGCAAACTGGGCTTGCCGTCATCCCCCACGGCGATATCACCCAGGAGACTGAGGCCTTCGCATTGTTCGCCGACGACGATCCTTCGATACTCCTTCTTTTGGAGATCGAACCAGCCGACGGTCGCCCGTTCGAACGCGCCAAGCGCGGTGAGCGAGGCGGCTTTCAGGACAGCGCGGGTTGCGAAGTCTGTGATTTCGCCGAACGCCTCGTCGCCCGCGTCGAGCACGAGGACGAAGGTCCGCCCACCGGCGCTTTCCCATACGAGCTTCGACTTCATGAACCGCTCCGCACAAGACCTGACCGGATGAGCAACGGCTGAAACCGGTCGTCGTTGCCGAAGGTTCGATTTGCGGCCCTTTACAAGATGCGCAACGAGAGTGATCTTTGCGTGTTGCCTTGCATGAACAACGCAAACCGCTACACGCTGGTTCTCGCCGTCCTTTCGCTGCTGGGCTGCGCCACCGAAAGCGGCGTCGGAGGCACGGATTTTGCGCCGCAGTACGACTATGGCGAATTCTACGCCGTCACCAACAACAAGACCTTCCGGATTGTGATTTCGGGCAATCCGTTTCCGAACATGCCCCAAGACGAGATGGAACGCCGCCTGCTGCCGGTCATGCAGGCCAACAAGCCGCAGCCGAATCTGACATTCACCTATGCCAGACCCGCCGAACTGCCGCGCCCGGACTATCGGCTCGAGCTCGTCTTCGACCCCGCCAACGATCTCACCGCCGCGCGCGTTTGCGCCAACCAGATTCGCCACAAGGCCCCGGCTGCTCGCCCCTTCTATGTGTTCGCCGTCTATTGCCGCAACGATCTCGCACTGTCCCAAAGCACCGCATGGACTCCGGCCACAGGGCCAGAGGATCCGCGCGTCGGACAGCTCTTCTCCCAGCTCTTCATGGTGCTGTTCGACCCGTTCCGACGTCCGCGACCACATCCCTTTCCATTCATCAGGTTCTAGCCCCGGGGCGATGCTCGCCGATATGGCAATGATGGCCGCCGGCAAAGCGGTCGATATGGAGCGGCTCCTTCGCAAGGCCCGGACAGAACGTCCCGACGATCTTCTCGAGCTTGTCATAGAGCGCACGGGCCGACCGGTTGGCCGCTTCCAGACGAGCCCGCGCCTTCTCGGCCTTGCGCGCGAGTTCGGCCAGATCGACGGTCAGGAGCTTGCGGTTTTCCACCACCATGCGTCCGCCGATCATCACCGAATGAACTGCGGTGCCATCCTCGGTGTGCACGATCTGGTTGGTGGGATCGTTGCACGGAATCCAGTTCACGTGGCCGAGATCGAGGAAAACGATGTCGGCCTTGTAGCCCTTCTCGAGCCGGCCAATCCTGTCGCCCAGCCCCAGCGCGCCGGCACTGCCGACGGTCGCGGCGTCGAAGACCTCCTCGGTCGAGATCCACCGCTGCCAGTCGGGACCTTGCGCCTTGGAGACCATCGAGGCCAGCCGCATGTTCTCGTACATGTTCTGGTTGTCCGAGCAGGACGCACCGTCGGTGCCGATGCCGACATTGATCCCGGCCTCCAGCATGGCGCGCATGTCGGCGATGCCGTTGCCGAGCCGCATATTGCTGCCGGGATTGTGCGAGACCGACGCTCCCCTGTCGCCGAGCAGCCTCATGTCGTCGCCATCGAGCCAGACGCCGTGCGCCACCGTGAAGCTGGGCCCGACAAGGCCAAGCCGGTCCAGGTAGGCAGTGAGCGTCGAGCCATAGAGCTTGTAGCCCGCGATCACCTGCACCTTCGATTCGGCGACGTGGGTATGCAGACCCGTGTCATAGTCCCTCGAGAGCCTGAGGCAGGCGAGCAGGAATTCCCGCGAGCAATGATGCGGAATAGTCGGGGCGACCGCGAGCTGAACGTCCTTTCCGGCCAGCTTCCAGCCGTGCATGGCCTTCCTCATGCGAGCGACACTGCCCTTGTAGGGAGCGAGCGCGAAGCGCTCGACGTCCTTGCGCAGGCCGGCCGGCAGACGCTCCATCAAGCCCGGCAGGGCCTCGAAGAAGCTCAGGTCCGCGACCATCGGCGCCAGCACCGCGCGCATCCCGACGTCGGCGTAGGCCTGGCCGACCGCCGCCAGTCCCTCGACCGACGGCATCGGAAACTCTCCCGTCAGATCGTAGGCTGCGGTGCAGCCTTTCAGAACCATCTCGGATGCGCCGATCAGGCTTGACAGATATTTGTCCTCGAGCGTGCGCTGACCGCTCATCCACGAGCCGGCGGTCAAGAGGAGCTCGAGCGTGACGCGATCGACCATCCCCTTGGCGAGATTGCCGTGGCTGTGGGTATGGCCATTGATCAAACCGGGATGCAGCAAACGGCCGCGCGCATCGATGACCGTCGCCGTCGGGGGCGCAGCCATGCCCGGCCGGCCGATTTCGGCGATGGTGTCACCCTCGATCAGCATGTCCCTCTTCGGCGCGGCGTGGGCGCGACTGTCGAGCAGGCGTCCGCCCCGGATGATGGCGACTGTCGGCTTGGCCATGCCTCCCCCCAACCTGTATCCCCGCACCATTGCTTCGTGCGCGACTTCAGGCAAGGACGGGCGCGCAAACCGGACAAGCAAGGGCCCGCCGGCGAGACGCCGGCGGGCCTGCAAACGGTCCGATACCTACTGGACCATCACCTGGCCCGACGGCTCGAGAACGACGGCCACCTCGACGCCATTCTTGACGGCGCGGCCTCTCCAGGTGCCGTCGGTGTGATGGCTGAGGCCCTTCACGTTGCTGAAGCCGGCCGCTTCGATTTGCGACCGTGCGCCAGCCATGCCCGCGGTCTGGTTCTGTGAATCGAGCGCGCCCGAACTTGGCGTGCCCGTCGTTGACGGCGGCAATGCGCCGCTGCCGGTTCCCGAATAGGACGTCCCCGGCGGGGGATTGGTGGCGCCCGGCTTCATCGGGGCGTTCTGTGCATAGGCTGCCCCGGAAAGGCCCAAAATGGCGGCGGCAGCGATCAGGGTCGTTTTCATGGATGATCTCCTCTCTCGGTTGGGCGGCACGTCTTCGTGGGCAATGTTTGCCGTCGGCCCGAGGTTGCGAACGGGCTCGGGGTCGGCTTGGCAGAGAATTTATGTCGGGGCGGCAACCTTTTCGCCCAGCGTTGTGCCAAATGCCTTGGCTGCAACCCTTCCGCCGAGGCGCTCGTTCGCTTGAACATATCTTGCGCAGGAGAAGACATGGCGACGAGGAGGCCACCGCGCGACAAGGGCGCGTCGGCCGGTCGCTACAGCGGAAGCGACCAGCAGGACATCCCCGACTATGGCCACGCGGACCACAAGCAAGGTCGTGCCGGCAGGGAGCATCCCGAACAGGCGCGCCGACCCTGGCGGGGCCGGCCACACGATCGCGAGGGCCAATACGGTTATCGTCGCGATGCAGGTGCACACGGCCAGAAGGTCGACGGCGACGCATCGCCGAAGCCGCAAGGAGAGAACGAGAACGACCGAGCGGCGAGCGCGTCCCAGCAAGGGGACGCCGATCGTTGGGCGGCCGTGAGGCCAGTGTGGAAGGGACGGCCGAGATGAATGAGCTCGCCCCCGGCGAACATCGCCGCGTCATCTCGGCGAATGGTCGCAGGTGTAACGCGCCTCGCCGACCGCGGCGGACCGCAGCCGCCTATTCGGCCGCTTTCGATGCCTCGTGGCGTACCAGCCACTCCTTCATGGCCCCTTCCATGGTCATGAAGACGGCGCCGCCGGCGACCAGCGCCTTGACCAGTCGCTCCAGCATCATCATGCGATGCCCGCGACCGATGACGTGCGGGTGGAACGTGTAGGTGAGGATGCCGAACTCCGGGCACATTTCGGTCATGTAGGTGAAGTCGTCGACGAAATTCTCCAGCACGCCGCCGGCGTTCATCAGGCCGGCCTGGATGGAGCCGTTCGGGTTGCGCATGTATTCGAAGTGCGGGAAGTCGTCGAGCGACCAGCTGATTGGCATCTCGACCAGCCGCGTCTCGCGGCCGCGCACGAACGGCTTCTTCAGCTCGACAACATCGCCTTGGCGCGCATAGTAGCAATTGTAGTCGTGGCCCATCAACGAGCTGTCGTACTGAATGCCGTGCTTCAGCAGGAGCTCGATGGAATGAGGCGAGAGGTCCCAGGCCGGTGATCTGTATCCGCGCGCAATCCTGCCGCTTGCGCGCTTGATCGACTCGTTGCCGCGCGCGATTTCCTCTTCTTCCTCTTCGCGTGACAGCGCCACTGGCAAGCGATGCGTCCACCCGTGATGGGCAAGCTCGTGACCGGCCTCGACATACGGCATCACCGCGTGAGGCGAGCTGTCGATGGTATGGCCTGGCGTGAAGAACGTTGCCTTGATGTCGTACTTGGCCAGCAACGCCACCAGTCTCGGGATGACCACGATGTCATATTCGCCACGCGACACCGCCGTCGGCGTCGTCAGACCGCGGGCAATGAAACCAGACAGGTGGTCGTGGTCGAATGTCAGACAGACAATGTGACGGGCCATGAGGACGCTCCCTCGAAGTCGTGTAAACATATCCGCCTTGCGATGACCGGTCATCCGTCGTCAGGGAGGTCTGCCCATGCTTGTGCTCCATCACGCCTGGCGTTCGAGTGCATCACGCCGCGTCCGCCTCTGCTTGGCCGAAAAGGGGCTGGCGTACGAAAGCCGCGTCGTCGACATGGAAAGAATGGAGCATCACTCGCCGGACTACCTGAAGATCAACCCCAACGGCGTGGTTCCGGCACTGATCCTGAATGACGGTCGACCGCTCCACGAGAGCGGCACGATCTGCGAGTATCTGGACGAGACCTATCCGGATCCGCCGTTGCGGCCGTCCGATCCTTACCAGAGGGCGGTCGTGCGCAACTGGATTCGTCATGTCGACGGGCTGATCGGCAATCTGATCGTCTTCAACTGGGTGCACTCGCTGGCAAAGGTGGCTGCCCGTTGGTCGGACGAAGAACTGGCGGAAAGGCTCAAGAAGGTACCGAGCAAGGAACGGCAGGAAGCCTGGTACCGCGCCGCGCGCAAGCCCTACACCGAAGAGGAGCGCACCGAGGCCCGCCGCAAGCTCGTGCTGCTTCTCGACAGGATGGAGGAGATGATCGGGCAAGGCCGATGGCTGGTGGGCGACAACTATTCGATCGCCGATATCGCCGTGGTCCCGTTCGTGAAGCGGATCGACGAGGAGATCGCGCCTGACGAGATGCAGCCCGCGCGCCATTCGCGTGTCGCGCTGTGGTGGGCCGCCATCCAGGCACGGCCGGCTTTCCGCGAAGCCCGGATTGGGCCGTTCACGACGCCTTGAGCAGAAACGGCTTCGCCCGGATGTCGTAGTCGGGATAGCCCAGAGTCGCGCGCAGTTCGGCCGGCGGCAAGGCAAGCTTGGTCTCTGATTCGCCCGCTGCGATGGCCGCCAGGCCTGCCTTCATGCCGGCCACCGCCGGGGAGAGCATGCCGGTCGGGAAGGTTCCGATCTTGAAGCCGAGTGCCGCCGCTTCCTTCTGCGAAGGCGTCGCCCGCGGCGCGCCCGGCGACAGTACGGCAAAGGAAGGCTTGCCCTTTGCCGCGGCGATGGCGCGCCCGACCTCGGCTTCGTCGGCCGGCGAATCGAGGAACAGGATATCGGCGCCCTCTTCCACATACATCTCGATGCGCGCCACCGCCTCGTCGATGCCCTGGGTCGGCCGGCAGTCGGTCCGGGCCAGCACCAGGATGCCGGACTCCTTCGCGGCGGCGACGGCAGCGCGGATCTTCATGCGCGCTTCCTCGCGCGGCAGGCAGGGCTTGCCCGCCGCTGTCAAGGCGCGCGGGGTGATCTTGTCCTCGATCAGCACCGCCGCCGCACCGGCGCGACCATAGGCAGCGACGGTCCGCTGCACGTTCATCGCATTGCCGTAGCCATGATCGCCGTCGGCCAGCACGAGGAGGTCTGGCGCGGCGCCATGGACCATGTTGAAGGAATCGAACATCTCGCCGAACGACACCAGGTCGAGATCGGGTCCGCCAAGGCGGCTCGCCGCCACGCAGGAGCCGGACAGGAAGGCGGTCTTGAAGCCCGCCCCCGCCGCGAGCCTGGCGGTCAGCCCGTCCCACACGGCGGGCATCGCGATCAGGCCCGGCTGGGCAAGTAAAGCACGCAGGCGATCGGGCGCATTCATGGCGATTTCCTTCGAGGCGAAATTGACGAGACGATAAGCCGTCACCACGCAGAACGCCAAGGACTTGACCGTTTCGGCCGCACTCCGCATCGTCCGTCAAAATCGAAACGTCCGGGAAGGCGACGCAGATGACAGGCAGGAGCGCGGCCAGATTGGATTGGACGCCGTCGGCGACACTGCCCAAAGAGCGCACCTCCTTTGCCGGAGTCAGCGACGAGGAGATGGTGGGCCGCGCTCGCGACCTCGCTCCCAAGATCGCGGCACGCGCCGACGCGTGCGAGAAGCTGCGTCGGATGCCGGACGAAACCGAGCGCGAGCTTCATGCTGCCGGCCTGTTCCGCATCGCTCAGCCTGCCCGTGTCGGCGGCGCCGAGCTCGATGTCGGCATCTTCGTCGATGTCTGTGCCGAGATCGCCCGCGTCTGTCCCTCGACCGCGTGGAACATCGGCAATCTGGCCAGCCATCACTGGATGCTGGGCTATTTCGCACCCGAGACCCAGGACGAGTTGTGGGGCGTCTCGACCGACGTCCTGATCGCCACCTCGCTGGTCTTTCCGGCCGGGCGCGGCCGCAAGGTCGACGGTGGCTACGAGGTCTCAGGACGCTGGCCGCTCTCGTCCGGAGTGGACAACTCCGACTGGAACTTGCTGGCCTTTATGGTGCGCGAGCGCGACGACGGCCCGCCGGTCGACCAGCGTCTGGCCCTCGTCCACCGCTCGCAATACGAGATCATCGACACCTGGCACGCCGCCGGGCTGTGCGGCACCGGCTCGAAGGATGTGGCGGTTAAAGGCCTGTTCGTGCCCGAACGCCGGACGATTACGGCCTGGGCCATGAACGGCAAGCCGCATCCGGGATCGGCGATCAACGACACGCCGCTCTTTCGCCTGCCCCTGCTGGCGCTCGGCCCCTATGTCCTTTCGGGAGTGATGCTGGGCTGCGCGCAGGGAGCTTACGAGACGACGGTGGGCGCGGCACGCAAGCGCAACGCGACGATGACCGGCCTGCCGGTCGCCGCCAGCCAGTCGATCCAGATCAAGGTGGCGGAAGCGGCGGCGCGCATCGATTCCGCCAAGCTGATCATGCGGAATGCTTGCAATCACGCGATGGTTGTGGCGCGCGCCGGCGCCGAGCCGGCGCACGATGACAAGGTCCGTTACCGTCGGGACGCTTTCTTCTCGGTACGCATGTGTCTTGAGGCGGTCGACATCCTGATGGGCATCGCGGGGTCCAGCGGCCTTTATCTCAGCAGCAACATGCAGCGTCTGTTTCGCGACGCGCACGCCGCCAATGCCCATGTGATGTTCTCGCCGGACGTGCAGGCCGGCATCTTCGGCCAGCATGCGCTCGGCCTCGTCGGCCCGCCGCCCCTGCTTTGACCAGCCGTTGTCATGCAAGCTTGGAGAAGGCTAGGATCGAGGGAACGATAACGGGAGGAAACGACATGCTGATCGAGCGTCGCAGATTTGGAAAGCTGGCGGCGGCTGGTGCCGCGGGCCTTGCCGCTCCGGCCATCGCGGAGAACAAGCCGCTCACGATCGGTTTCAGCATGAACCTGACCGGCCCGCTGGCGCCCAACGGCAAGGGAGCGCTGCTGGCGTCCCAGATCTGGGAAGAGGACATCAACGCCAAGGGCGGCCTGCTTGGACGCAAAGTGAAGCTGGTCTACTACGACGACCAGTCGAATCCCTCGACGGTGCCGGGCCTCTATACCAAGCTGCTCGATGTCGACAAGGTCGACATCGTCGGCAGCAGCTACGCTACCAACATCATCGCGCCCGCCATGCCGATCGTAATGCAGCACGAACGGACGTTCTTCGCGCTGTTCGGCCTCGCTGTGAATTCGGAGTTCCACTACAAGCGCTACTTCTCGATGGTGCCGACCGGCGGGCCGCGGCCAAAGGAGGTCTTCGCCGAGGGCTTCTTCGAGCTGGCGGCAGAGCAGAACCCCAAGCCGCAGACCGTGGCCATGTGCGGCGCCGATGCGGAGTTCCCGCGCAATGCCATGGACGGAGCGCGCGCTGTGATCAAGCGGATGGGGCTCAAGCTCGTCTACGACAAGACCTATCCGCCCAACACGGCCGACTACACGCCGGTGGTGCGGGCGATGGCAGCGACCAATCCCGACATCTTCCTCGCCTGCTCCTATCCGGCCGACACGGTCGGCCTGATCCGGGCGAGCCACGAAGTCGGCTTCAAGCCGAAGATCTACGGCGGCGGCATGGTCGGGCTGCAGGCGACAGCCATCAAGACGCAGCTCGGGCCGCTGCTCAACGGCATCGTGGTCTATGATTTCTGGCTGCCATGGGCGGGCTTCGCCTCCGACGAGGGCCGCGCCTTCCTGAAGAAGTACCAGGCCCAGGCGGCGGAGGCAGGCGTCGACCTGCTGGGCTACTACCTGCCGCCCTACGCCTACGCGCGCATGCAGGTGATCGAGCAGGCCGTCAAGGCGACCGGCGGCACCAACGACGACAAGCTCGCCGAGCACCTGCGCAAGACCACCTACAAGACGGTGGTCGGCGACGTCGCCTTCAACGACCAGGGCGAATGGGCGACGGCGCAGGTCATGGCGGTGCAGTTCC
>NZ_DATBFE010000185.1:0-106734 GCF_036558665.1 Reyranella sp.
GATCTCAGGCAGGCAGCAATGGTGCGCATCAATCCGCCGACCGCCGAGCTGATGCTGTCTGACTTCGTCGATCTCAAGGGCGGTGAATGGGTGATCCAGAACGTCGCGAACTCGGCGGTCGGGCGCCTTGCGATCGTGCTGGCGCATGAGCGTGGGCTGCGCACGGTGAACGTCGTGCGGCGGGCCGAGCTAGCGGACGAGTTGAAGCAACTCGGCGCCGACCTCGTGCTGGTCGACGGCGACGATCTCGCGGCACGGGTCGCGCGCGAGACCGGCGAAGCGCCGATCAGGCTCGGGCTGGAGGCGGTCGGCGGCAAGGCGACCGGCCGCATCGCCGACTGCCTCGCGAGCGATGGCACGCTGGTGCACTATGGCTCCATGAGCGGGGAGAATCCCGAGGTCAGCCGCTCCAACTTCATCTATCGCGGCATAAGGCTCACCGGCTTCATGCTCGGGCGCTTCCTCGCACGCCGCAAGCCCGAGAAGATCCGCGAGATCTATGCCGGGCTCGCAGGGCAGGTACTTGAAGGAAAGCTCGGCGCCGCGGTGGACACGGTCTATCCGATCGACAAGATCAAGGAGGCGCTCGCACATGCCGACCGGGGCGGGCGCAATGGCAAGATCCTGGTCAGCCCCGGCGGGGCGATCTGAGTGCAAGGAGGAAAGAAATGAGTTCCGACGTCGCCGAAATCGAGAAAGTGCTGCAGGTCTATTTCGATGGCCTGTACGAAGGAGACACGAAGAAACTCGGACAGGCGTTCCATCCGGCGGCGCACCTTTACAGTGCCGGTGCCGATGGCAAGGCGGCCGATCTGCCGCGCGCCGACTGGTTCAAGGGCGTGGAAAGCCGGCCCTCCGGCAAGGCGAAGGGAAGCGAACGACGCGATCGCATCGTGTCGATCGATTTCTCCGGCCCGGCGACCGCCTTCGCCAAGGTCGAGTGCCAGCTACCGCCGCGTTACTTCACCGACTACCTCACGCTCCTGAAGGTCGAGGGCCGCTGGCAGGTCATCGCCAAGGCCTTCCATGCCGTGACTAAGGAGTAACAAGAAAGATCCCTCAGCTTCGCCTCGCGATGACAACAACATTTGTGTCATCCGGAATCGCGCTTGGGAATCTGCAGGCCCGAGCCAGCGATCTTCGATTCCCCTACATCTTCTTCCAGTCGCCGTCCTGCTCGAAGGCATGGGCGGCGCGGTAGACGGTGGCTTCGTCGTAGTCCTTGCCGATCAGCATCAGGCCGACAGGCAAGCCGTCGCTCATGCCGCAGGGCAGGGTCATCGCCGGATGGCCGGTGACATCGAACGGAGCCGTATTGCCGACCATCTCGAAGGCGCGCTGGATGTAGAGCGGCAACGGGCTGTCCGGAGCAGGAATGGGCGTGGCCTTCATCGGCAAGGTCGGCATCAGGAGCAGATCGTACTTGCCGAGCACCGAATCGTAGGCGGCCTTGAGCTTGCGGGCGAGGTTCTGCGCCTTGGCGTAGTAGTGCCCGCGATAGTGCTTCAGGAAGTACTCGCCGACGAACATCGAGATCTTCAGGCTGTCGGACAGCTCGTTCGCGCGGGCACGCCAGCCGGCATGGGCGTCGAGCAGGCTGGTCGTATAGAGACCCTTCCAGTTGAAACCCATGCCGTTGCCGCGCATCATCTGCGCCTGCAGGCCTTCCAGCGCGATGGGCGTCCAGATGGCTGGCCCGACGCGGTGCATGGCAATGCTGACCTGATCTACGGTCGCGCCGAGTCTGGCGAAGCGCTCGGCGCCCGCTCTCACGCGCTCGTCGACGTCCTTCTCCGAATTGGCATGACCGAAGCCTTCGTTCACGACGGCGATGCGCAGCCCCTTTGCGGGCCTGCCCAGCGCCTCGGTGTAGCGGGCCGTCCTCGGCGCGTACTGGCGCGGATCGAGGCCGTCGGCGCCGGCCAACACCTCGAGCAGCAGCGCATTGTCGCTCACCGTCGCGGTCATGGGGCCGGTATGGTCGATGGTGGACTCGATCGGCATCACGCCGGTGTAGGGAACGAGCCCGTGCGTCGCCTTCATGCCGTAGATGCCGCAGAAGGAGGAAGGGATGCGGATCGAGCCGCCCTGGTCGCCGCCGATCGCCATATCCACCTCGCCCCCCGCAACGAGGGCACCGCTGCCCGACGACGACCCGCCGGCGGAGTAGCCCATCTTGTGCGGATTGTGGACCGGACCGAGCGCATTGGTGTGGCTGCCGCCCGAGAGGCAGAAGAACTCGCAATGCGCCTTGCCGGCGATCGTGGCACCGGCATCGAGCATGCGGGTCACGATCGTGGCGTCGATGTCGGGCACGTAGCCTTCGAGTGTCGAGGCGCCGTTCATCATCGGCACGCCGGCCAGGCAGACATTATCCTTGAGCGCCACCGTCTTGCCGACAAGCTTGCCGGATGACGCGCCCTTGACGGTCGTCTTCACGTACCAGGCATTGTACTTGTTCTCGTCGCCTTCGGGCCGGTACCCCGGCGTGCGCGGATATTTTACCTCGGGCTTGTAGTCCGGCATCGCCTCCAGGAGATCGTAGGCGTCGAAATTCCCCTGCATCAGGCCGAGAAACTCCGCCGCCCGCTCGTCGGTGAGGGGAATGGCGAGGTCGTCGGCGATCGCCTTGAGCTCGGCCAGCGTGGCGCGCTTGACGGTCATGGACTCCTCCTCCTTGTTCCTGTCGCGGCGTGGAGTATGCGTCGAGGAAAGTTTACTTGAAAAGTAAAATAACGCCGCCATAGACTGCGTCCGACCGACGAGGAGAGCGATCGAATGACGACAGCGCCGCGGCTGCCGACTGCCGCCGAGATCCTGGACCTCGCGCAGGGCTTCGGCATGACGCTCACCGAGGCGGACGCGGACTCCTTCCGGGGCTTGATGGTGGGATCGATGGCGTCCTATGCGCGCCTCGACGAGCTTGCCGAACCGAAGCTGCCGGTGCGCTATCCGCGCTTGCCCGGCCATCGACCTGGACCGCAGGAGAACCCGCTGAACGCCTGGTACTGGAAGTGCGAGATCCGCGGCGCGGCAACCGGTCCGCTCGCCGGTAAGAAGATCGCAGTGAAGGACAATATCTGCGTCGCGGGCGTGCCGATGATGAACGGCTCGCGCGTGCTCGAGGGCTATGTGCCCGACGTCGACGCGACGGTGGTGACGCGCATCCTCGATGCCGGCGGCACGATCGTCGGCAAGGCGGCGTGCGAGGATCTCTGTTTTTCTGCCGGCAGCCACACCTGCGCCACCGGCCCGATCCGCAATCCGCACAGTCCGCAGCACTCGGCCGGCGGTTCGTCGGGCGGCAGTGCTGCTCTGGTTGCTGCGGGCGAGGTGGAGATGGCGCTGGGTGGCGATCAGGGCGGTTCGATCCGCACACCGTCGGGCTGGTGCGGCGTCTATGGCCTGAAGCCCACGTGGGGCCTCGTGCCGATGACCGGCGGCATGCCGATCTCCTACTCTGTAGATCACTGCGGACCGATCTGCGACAGCGTCGAAAACGTGGCGCGGCTCCTGGCCGTCATTGCCGGCCCCGACCCGCATGATCCGCGCACCGTCGGTGCCCGGGTGGGCGATTTCGTAGGCGCGCTCGGGCAGCCGGCCAAGGGCTTGCGCATCGCGGCGCTGAAGGAGGGCTTCGGCCACGAGACCGGCAATCCGCTGACGCCGGACACCGGCAAGAAGGTACGCCTTGCGCTCAGCAAGCTCGAGGACGCGGGCGCAGCGGTCGAGGAGGTGTCGATCCCTCTGCATCTCGACGGCCCGCACATCTGGACGGGCATCATCTTGGAGGGCGCGGCCGAGATGATGATCAAGGGCTATGCGTTGGGCAACAATTGGGCTGGTTACTACACGACCTCGCTTCAGGAGGCCTTCGCGCGTGGCTGGCGGTCACGGCCGGACGACGTGTCCGAGACGGTGAAGCTCGTTCTCCTGCTCGGCGAATACATGCACCGCAACTATCACAATCGCTACCACGCCAAGGCGCAGAACTTGCGTGTCCTGCTGCGCCGCGCCTATGACGAGGTGCTGGCGCGCTACGACGTGATCGCGATGCCGACGCTGCCATTCCCGGCGACGAAGATCCCGGCGCCCGACTGCAGCCGTGAGAACTATGTCGATCTCGCCCTCAACATGCAGCAGAACACCTGCCCGTTTGACGCGAGCGGGCATCCGGCCTTCACAGTGCCTTGCGGCAAGGTTGCCGGCCTGCCGGTCGGCCTGATGCTGGTCGGCAAGCATTTCGACGAGGCGACCCTGATCCGCGCCGGCCATGCGTTCGAGCGGCTTGGCGATTGGAAAAAGACGTAGGAATAAAGGTCCCTCGTCTTCACCCTAGGATGACGATTTTGGTTTGGCGCAAGGCGAACGCCAGAGAAGCGATGTCGCTCCGAGCGCAGGGGCCGTTTCCGGATTGAAGGCCGCGAGTCCAGCGCTCAAGCCGTGTGTTCGATGAGGCCCTCGATCAGGCGCTTGAGCTCCTCGGCCTGGCGGTTGCCATAGCTCTCGACGATCTCTGCCTGGTGCAGGTTGGCGAGCCGGTTGAGGCGCTGGATCACGGCGCGGCCGCGCTCGGAGATGAAGATGAGAACGCGCCGTCCGTCGCTCTTGTCGGCGCGGCGATAGACCAGCGCGCCCGAGACCATGCGATCGATAGTCTTGGTGAGTGTCGGATGGTTGAGCAGCGCAACCTCGGCAAGGTCGCCCATCGAGCGCCCATTCTTCTCGGCGAGCAGCTTGAGGATCCGCCACTGCTCGACCGGCACTCCCTCGGCGCGAAACTCCTGATCGAGCTGCCGGTTGAGTTGCCGTTCGGCCTGGGCGAGCAGGTAGGCCAAGTATTCGTTGATCGGAGGTGTCGTCGCCATTTCCAGTGTCTGCGCCAAGCGAAAGAGTTTAACTTTTCAAGGATTGATAGGGGTGCTACCGTCCATTGGCAAGATCGGAAGCGACCGTGGCGATGGGAACAGCGACCGGCAGGGCCGGTCGCGGCGCGGGCTGCGGCCGTTCCGGGATGGGGACGACACCACATGGTCGCTGCAGCCTCCGCATCGTCGATTGCGGCACGCGCAAGGTCAGCAGGAGCGTTCCTGCCCGGCGGCGCGCTCGATGCGGCTCCTTGGCTCCCGCGCCGGCGGCGCGATCGCCTTTGCATTGCGCTGTTGGCGCCGTTCAGCGGCCCCGCCGGACTTTGGGGACCATCGTGCCAGACCAGTGCCTTGCTGGCGGCGCGCGAGGTCAATGAGAGTGGCGGATTGCTCGGGCGTGAGCTCGAGCTCACCTTCATCGATGCCGGTCGCGATCCCGAAATTGTAACCGATGAGACCCTCGACCTCGTCGAGGGCGGGGCCGAGGCGGTGATCGGCATGCACATCAGCGCCGTCCGCCAGGCGCTGGTGCGTGCTCTCAGGGGCAGGGTCCCCTACGTCTATACGCCAGTCTACGAAGGCGGCGAGAAGGCGCCTGGTGTGTTCATGGTCGGTGAGACTCCCGCATTGCAGTTGAGGCCGTCGATCGCGTGGCTTGTCGGGCGACACGGAGCAAGGCGATGGTACCTCATGGGCAATGACTACGTCTGGCCGCGCGTCTCCCATCGCGCTGCCCGGCGCTACGTCGCAGCCGATGGCGGCGAGGTCGTTGGCGAAAGCTACGTACCCTTCGGCTGCGAGGACTATGACGCCTGCCTCGACTGCATCCGCAAGGCGCATCCCGACGCCATTCTCGTATCGATGGTCGGCAGCGACTGCGTGACCTTCAACCGTGCCTTCGCCGACGCCGGCCTCGACCGCCACATCCTGCGGCTGTCGGCAGCCAGCGAGGAGAACACGCTTCTGGGGATCGGCGCCGAGAACGCGGCCAACTTCTTCTTCGCTGCGGGCTATCTCTCGGGTCTGCAGACCGATGACAATCTGGCCTTTCTCGACCGTTATCACGGCGCGTTCGGCAGGGAGGCGCCGGTCCCGAACACGATCGGCCAGTCCTGCTACGAGGGCGTCCGGTTCTACGCCGAGTTGGGCCGCCGCGCGCAGGCGCTCGACATCGAGACGCTCGGCCGCGCCTCGCAGGACCTGAGCTACGTCGGCGCCCGCGGGCGGTCGCACATGATGGCGCGCCACTTGCATACCGATATCTATCTCGCCCAGGCGGACGGTCTCGATTTCCGCGTCGTTCAGCATTTTCCCGCTTGAACGCCGGGCGTCCTCCCGGGGTTATTTCTTGAAAAGTAAAATAAACTGACTTCTAATCAGCCGGCATCCGTCATCGGACGAGGCCAGGGAGCGAAGCATGAAGATAGCCCGCAGAAATCTCTTGAAGACATCGGCCGCCACCGCTGCCGCATTTTCCGCCAGTGCCGCGCTGAGTTCGCGCAGCTACGCCGCCGATCCGATCAAGGTCGCGAGCATTCACGACCTGTCCGGCGGGCTCGACATCTACGGCAAGCCGATGGTTGACGCGCTGACGCTCGCCATCGAGGAGACCAATGCCGGCGGCGGACTGCTCGGCCGCGAGCTCAAGCTGGTGAGCTACGATCCGCAGTCCAACATGCAGCTCTATACGCAGTATGCCCAGGACGCCGCCCTGAAGGAGAAGGTGGCGGTGGTTCACGGCGGCATCACGTCGGCATCGCGCGAGGTGATTCGGCCGGTTCTCGACCGCTTCAAGACTCTCTACTTCTACAACACGCAGTACGAGGGCGGTGTGTGCGACCGCAACCAGTTCGACACGGGCGTGACGCCGGCTCAGACGGTGCAGAAGCTCGTGCCTTATTCGATGAAGAAGTGGGGCAACAAGGTCTACATCGTGGCCGCCGACTACAACTACGGGCAGATCACCTCGGAGTGGGTGAAGAAGTATGTGAAGGACAATGGCGGCGAGACGGTGGCGACTGAATTCTTTCCGCTTGACGTCACGAACTTCGGCCCCTCGATCGCCAAGATCCAGGCGGCGAATCCAAACTTCGTCTGGTCGGCGCTGGTCGGCGGCGCGCACATCTCGTTCTACCGCCAGTGGGCCGCCGCCGGGATGAACAAGAAGATCCCGATGGCATCGACCACCTTCGCCGTCGGCAACGAGCACATCGTGCTGTCGCCGGAAGAGTGCAACGGCATGCTGATCTGCTACAACTACTTCCAGGATCTGAAGAACCCGCAGAACGCGGCGTTCATCGAGCGCTTCCACAAGCGCTTCGGCGCCAACTATCCCAACGTCACCGAGCTTGCCATGGGTACCTGGCAGGGCTTCCAGCTGTGGGCCACGGCGGTGAAGAAGGCGAACAGTGTCGATCGGATGAAGGTTATCGAAGCGCTCGAGACCGGCATCAGCATCGACGCGCCGAGCGGCAAGGTCACGATCGATCCGCCGACCCATCACTGCGTGCTCGACGTTCACATCGCGGAAGTGAAGGACAAGAAACTGAACGTGCTGGAGGATTTCAGCCAGCAACCGCCGGCCGATACCGCCGCCGTCTGCAACCTGAAGAAGAATCCGAACGACAACAAGCAGTATGTCATCAAGGCATGAGGCACCTTTCATCCCGACCGAAGCGGAGCGAGGTGGACCTTGCTTCAACGGCCGCAAATCGTTCGCGAGAAGATCCTTGCACGCCGCCTCGCTTCGCTCGGCTCCGGTCGGGACGACGGATAGGATTGTGATCGAGGGTAAGTAGGTGGATCTGGTCCTCGTTCTGGTCATCCAGGTGCTGTTTGCGATGGCGAGCCTGGCGCTGATCAGCGTCGGGCTGGCCGTCATCTTCGGGATGATGCGGGTCATCAACCTCGCCCACGGCGAGTTCCTGATGCTGGGCGGCTACAGCGCCATCGTCGCCAACCAGCACGGCATCAATCTCTGGATCGCGATGCTGGTTGTGGCGCCCCTCGTCGTGGGCGCTATTGGGGTTCTGGTGGAACGCACGTTGATCCGCTTCCTGTACGGCCGGATGATTGACACCATGCTTGCGACTTGGGGGCTGAGCCTGTTCCTGATCGGCCTGATCACCGGCATCTTCGGCAACACGACGGTCGGCATCTCGGCGCCGCTTGGCGGCATGGCTATCGGCAACTACCGCACCAGCATCTATGGCCTCGTGGTTATCGCCATCACGGCAGTACTGCTGGTCGCCATTTATCTCGTGCTTCGGCATACGCGAGTGGGCCTGTTGGCCCGCGGCACCATGCAGAATCCGAACATGGCGGCGGCACTGGGGCTGAGCCCGCCCAAGGTCTATGCCGTGACCTTCGGCGTCGGTGCGGCATTGTCGGGGCTCGCCGGGGCGCTGATCGCGCCGATCTCCGGCGTGTTTCCGACGATCGGCATTGCCTACATCGCCAAGGCCTTTATCACGGTGATCGGCGGCGGCGCGGCGATTCTCAGCGGCACGGTCACGGCCGCGGCCCTGTTCGGTGCCATACAGGAGGTGGCGACCTATTTCACGACGCCGGTGTTCGGCGTGGTCATTACACTGGCGGCGGCGATCGTACTCATTCGCCTCCTGCCGCAGGGCATCACCGGCCGCTTCTTCAAGAGGTGGCTGTGAGTGCGCGAACCTGGAACGTCGCCGGACTGGCCCTGGTCGGAGTGATCGGTCTTGTCGCGATGATCGGTTTGCCACAGTGGCTGGAACTCAGTTCGCTCCTCGACGTCACCGTCTACCTGATCCTCGCCATCCTGGCGCTCAGCCTGGCTGTGGTTTGGGGCTACGGCGGCATCCTCTGCTTCGGGCAGTCGGCCTTCTTCGGCCTTGGCGCCTACGCCTACGCCATCGCGATGTTCAATATCGGCGAGAGCACGATCCCCTTCGTCCTGGCGATCGCGCTGCCGGCGGCGTTCGCCGCCTTGCTGGGCTACTTCATGTTCTATGGCCGCATCAGCGACGTCTATCTGGGCGTGATTACGCTCACGGTCACGCTGATCCTGTTCAACGCGGTGAATTCGACGGCCGGCCCCGAATATCGCATCGGAGAGGCGCGGCTCGGTGGCTTCAACGGCATCCCCTCGATCCCGCCACTCAACTGGCCGGGCGTTCCGGACAGCGCGCTCGATCTCAACGATCTCTTCTATGTGTCCATCGTGCTTCTGCTCGCGGTCTATTTCGGACTGCGTTGGCTGCTGGTGAGCCGCTTCGGCCGTGTCATGGTGGCGATCCGCGAGAACGAGCAGAGGACGGGGTTCCTGGGCTACGATGCACGGCTGTACAAGCTCGGGACCTTCGCGCTGGGCGGCGCGCTCGCGGGCCTCGCGGGATGCCTGTTCGCAAACTGGGGCGCTTTCGTCAGCCCGACAATCTTCGGCCTGGGACAGTCGGCGCAAATCATCATATGGGTCATCGTCGGAGGGCGCGGCACTCTGATCGGACCGGTGGTGGGCTGCATCGCGATCCAATGGCTGACCGCCTATCTCGGTAGTGCGCAGCTGTCGAAGGCATCACTGACGCAGATTGTCGGCCCGACTGTCGCCAACGTGCTGTCTTCCACTCTGGGCATCGCCGACTTCAGCAATACGAACCTGGTCCTGGGCGCCGTCCTGCTCGCCTTCGTGCTGCTGGTACCGAGGGGCGTGATGCCGACACTGCGCGACCTCGTCCGTCTACCCTTCGCCCGCCGCCGGCCGGCCCGCGACCTGGTGCCCGACAAGGCGGAGGGCACGACATGACAGAGCGCGCGCTTCTGCTCGAGACCATGGATCTCGGCATGCGTTTCGGCGGCGTCGAGGCCGTGAGCGGCGTCAACTTCCGCCTCACCGAGGGCGAGCTGCGCTGCCTGATCGGGCCGAACGGCGCGGGCAAGAGCACGTTCTTCAAGCTTCTGACCGGACAACTGTTTCCGACAAGCGGCAAGGTGCTTTATCGCGGTCGCGACATCTCCGGCGCCGAGACGCACGAGGTCGCCCGCCTCGGCATCGGCATAAAGACCCAGGTGCCGAGCGTGTTCGATGGCTTGAGCGTACGCGAGAACATCTGGATCGCCGCATGCCGTGGCCGGTCGACGCGGCGCGCCAACGAGACGGTCGACACCATATTGTCCCGCATCGCGATGGTTGGCGCGGCTGATCGCGTGGTCGGCCAGCTGGCGCACGGCCAGCGACAATGGCTGGAGCTCGGCATCGTGCTTGCCGCCGAACCCGAGCTCATCCTGCTCGACGAGCCGGCCGCGGGGATGACCCATGAGGAAGTCGCGCGGACGGCGGAGCTCATTCGGGAGATCAACCGCACCCGGTCCCTGATCGTGGTCGAGCACGACATGCAGTTCATTCGCATGATCGCATCCAAGGTGACCGTCCTCGATCGCGGGCGCGTGCTGGTCGAGGATTCGATGGAGAACATCCTGCGTCATCCCACAGTGCGCGACGTCTATCTCGGCAAGCGGGTCGCTGCGTGATGCTTGCGGTCCGCGACCTCCATGCATCCTATGGGCGCATTCCGATCCTGCACGGCGTGACGTTCGCCGTGGCGGAAGGCCAGTCGGTCGGCGTTCTCGGCCACAACGGGATGGGCAAGACGAGCCTCTTGCGGGCGCTCATGGGTTTTCTGCCGGCGGCCGGCGGCACCGTCGCCCTCGACCGGTCCGAAATCACCGACTGGCCGCCCTTCCGGCGTGCGCGTGCCGGGATCGGCTATGTGCCTCAGGGGCGTGACATCTTTCCGAACCTGTCCGTGCTCGACAATCTGCGCATGGGTTGCGCCAAGGAAGCCGGCTCCGACGCGCCCGTGATCGGGGCAGTGCTGGACGAGTTCCCGCGACTGAAGCCGCTGCTGGACCGGCTCGGCGGCGCCCTGTCGGGTGGCGAGCAGCAACTGCTCGCCATCGCGCGCTGTCTCTGCGGCAAGCCGGCGGTCTTGCTGCTGGACGAACCGACCGAGGGCATCCAGCCGTCGATTATCGACGAGATCATCGAGCTCCTGGCGCGGCTGAAGCGGAGCCGCCGGCTGACCATGGTCCTGGTCGAGCAGAACCTCGAGTTCATCGCCGCTCTCTCGGACCGCATTCTGCTGATCCAGAAGGGCCGGATCACCCGCGAGGTGGCGCCGGACAACTTGCAGGATCCCGACCTGATCGGCGAATTCGTCGGCGTGGAAAGGTAGCACAGGCCGGCTGCGCGGCCCGCGTCGTGCTCGGCGAGCTACTCGGCCGCGTCGGCCGCCACCTGGACCTTCACCATCTTGTCCTGCGGAGCGGAAACGCTGCCCGACTGGCCGGCGCCCTTCTTGATCTTGTCGACGAACTCCATGCCCGAGGTGACTCGGCCCCAGACCGTGTACTGGCCATCAAGGAAGTTCGAATCCTTGAAAACAATAAAGAACTGGCTGCGCGCGCTGTTGGGGTCGCTGGTGCGCGCCATCGACACGGCGCCGCGCGTGTGTGGCTCCTTGTTGAACTCCGCCGACAGCATCTCGCCCATGCCGCCCGAGCCGGTGCCGGTGGGATCGCCGGTCTGGGCCATGAAGCCGTCGATGACGCGATGGAAGACAATGCCGTCATACTTGCCTTCGCGCGCAAGCTTCTTGATCTGCGCCACGTGCCGGGGCGCGATATCGGGGCGCATCTCGACTACGACGCGGCCGTCCTTGAGGTCGATATAGAGCGTGTTTTCCTTGTCCATGGGCGGCTCCTTGAAAAAGAGTTGGTCGAGGATCAGGACTTCTCGTCGGCTGCGACGCGCACCTTGATCATCTTGTCCTGCGGCGGCGCCACGATGCCCGACTGGCCGGCACCCTTCTTGATCTTGTCGACGAACTCCATGCCGGAGACGACGCGGCCCCACACCGTGTACTGGTGGTCGAGGAACTTCGAGTCCTTGAGCACGATGAAGAACTGGCTGCGTGCGCTGTTGGGATCCTGGGTACGGGCCATCGATACGGCGCCGCGCGTATGCGGCTGGTCGTTGAATTCGGCGGGGAGCGGATCACCCATGCCGCCCGAGCCGGTGCCCGTCGGGTCTCCGGTCTGCGCCATGAAGCCGTCGATCACGCGATGAAAGACGATGCCGTCGTATTTATGGGCGCGGGCCAGCTCCTTGATGCGCGCCACGTGCCTGGGTGCGAGCTTGGGATACATTTCGACAACGACACGTCCGTCTTTGAGATCGATGTAGAGCGTGTCCTCGAGGTCGGCCGCGCGGGTCGTGCCGGCCGATAGCAGGGCAAGGGCGACCAGGGCTGCAATGGAAACCAGACGCATACGAATCGTTTACTCCTGTGCCGCTGGAGCCGTCGTGTCGGACGGCGGGCGCGACCATACCGGCCGGCAAACGAAAGACAAGTAGGTCGGGATGGGCCCGGTGCCGGTCACAGGAATGGCTTACGACTGCCACAGTAATCTCTCGGGGCCTGTAACTTTTGGCGTGGCGCGGTGCCATTCATGATGGCAGAAAGATGAAGCGATCAGGTTGGGAGCCGACAGCAATGGCGGTACTGGTCGTGGTGTGGGAACGTTTTTTAATGGATTGATCGATGGCCGCCTCGAGCGGTGGGGATCGTCCTCCCGAAGAGGACCGGTCACCCCTGAGATCATTGCGAGAGAGCGTGGACGCGGCCGGTAACGGCCAGCGCGCCGAACCGCGGGCGCTCGACGAGATCCTTCCCGAGCGTGGCGACGCCGCCCGCGCCCGCGACATGCAGGCGACGTGGCACGCATTCTGCCTGGAGCGCTACGACATGGTGCGCGCGGCGCTCGGCAGTGGCCGCACGCCGCCGGAGATCGCCTATCAGTTGGGCGAGCTCGTCCATACCTACTTCCGTCCGCGCGGTATCACCCTCACCAGCCACGAGCTGCGGCGGCTGGTCGCCGAACTGCTGGAGCCTGCCGACCGCACCCGGCCGCCGGCGGCGGCCGAATCCGTGCCCGCGCCGCCGCCCGAGCAGACGACACCGCCGGTCGGGGAACCGTCGCCGCCACGGTCGCCAGCCGCGGTCCAGGAACAGCCTGCGCCGTCACCCGAACCGCCGCCACGAGTGCCAGAGCCGGCGCCCTCGGCGCCCGCTGCCGAACCGACCATTGAGCGGCAAAAGCCCGACGATTCCGGCCTTGTGAGTTTCGGCGAATCGTCTGCTCCCGAGGCGAGCGCGTGGACCGGCGACGAGGCGCCGCCGCGCGAATCGCCGGTGGCGACGACCGTCCCGGACCAGGCGTTCGAGGCGCCGACCTCACCACTGGTGACCGTGGCCGATCGGGAGGCGCTGGGTGTGGAACGCGTGCTTGCGCATACGCTCGACCTTGCCAAACCGCGCCTCGCTGTGCCGTCCGGCGGCCGCGTCGGCCGCGACGAAGCGTTGCGCGCCATCGATGCGGCGATGGACGAGGTGATCCGTACCGAGCGCCTGCCGGCCTTGGCGCCGGACGTCCGCCAGCATCTGGTGCTGGTGGCGCTGAGCGAGATTTCCGGGCTCGGTCTGGTCGACAGGCTGTGGGCCGATCACACGATCCGCGCAGTCTTTATCAACGGACCGAAGGCGGTCTTCGTAGAGCGCGACTCGGGTGGCCTGGCGCCGGCCGCCGAAGTGTTCCACGACCAGGCGCACCTGCTCGAATTGGTGAACCGCCTGGCTGAGAAACCGGCCAATGCAGTGGCCGATTTTCAGCTCCGCGATGGTGCCAGCGGTACCGTGATCTTCCCGCCGGCCGCGCCCGAGGGGCCTGTGCTGACGCTGCGTCGCGCCGAGCCCGGCACGGCGACCTTCGCTCGCCTGATGGCCTCGGAGGTGCTGGATCAGAAGACTGCGGCGCTGTTACGCGTGGCGGTGCGGGCGCGACTCAACATCCTGATCCTGGGACCGGCGGGCGCCGGCAAGACGGCGATGCTGGCGGCGCTGGGGCGTGATCTCGAGACGGCAATGCGCATGGTCACGGTGGCGCGCCATCGCCAGTTCCGCTGGCCGGCCGCGACCAAGGTCGAACTCGTCGCCTCGCAGGAGACGCCCTATCCAGTGCTGCTGGGCGCGGTCGAACGGCTGCGACCGGAGATCTTGCTGCTCGATTCACTGCAGCGCTCGGAGACCGAAGCGCTCGGGGTCTTGGCCGCTCGCGGCCCGCGTGGCGTTGTCGCGGCCTGTGAGCCGGGTGTCGCTGCCGCCGACTTCACGCGCACCGTGGATCTCCTGGTGCGGCTCGGCCGCAGCCGCGACGGGATCTATCGCGCGCTCTCGATGGAGGATGCGGCGGGTGCGGCGGTGTTCGTGCACGAGGACGGCCGTTTCGTCTGCCGCACGCGTCATCCTGCCTTCGCACCGAAGGTCCAGGCGGCGGGCTTCGCCGAGCATCTCGCGACGTTGTTGCGGTAGGATTCACGCTTCATCGGACAACGCGCATCTTGCCCACCCATGAGCGGGCCGGAAGTCCGCGCTCCGCTTGAGGAGTGCGACTGGCCGCCACATACCGGCCATCATCGAAAACCCGTTACGACAACCCGCCATATCTGGTACTAACCGCTTTGAATTGCGGGGGATTTTGCGAGTCGGAACCCTTTCGGGAGACGGCACGCTGAAGGGACGGTTGCATGATCGGCAAGCGCGTATCGGGTTTTCTCGGGCTTCCAGCGGCGATCGCGGGGCTCGGCCTTGCGGGCGGCGCCAACGCGCAGCCGGTGGTCGGCATCCCGCACCAATGGCAGATGGCCTTTCCGCCGTCCTACACGACGGTGATGGACAAGGTCGAATCGCTGCACAACCTCCTGCTGGTCATCATCACCCTGATCTCGCTGTTCGTGCTGGCGCTCCTGCTCTACGTGGTGTTCCGCTTCCACGCCTCGCGCAACCCGACGCCAAGCATGGTCACCCACAACACGGTGCTGGAGATCGCCTGGACGATCGTCCCGATACTGATCCTGGTCGTGATCGCCATCCCGTCCTTCCGCCTGCTGTATTACAGCGACAAGGCTCCCGACGCCGCCATGACCGTCAAGGTGACAGGGCACCAGTGGTACTGGCAGTACGAGTATCCGGACCAGGGCAACTTCTCGGTCGACAGTCGCATTTTGGCAGAAGCGGACCGCGTCAAGCAGAAGCCGCAGGTCCCGCGGCTGCTGGCGGTCGACAACGAGATGGTGATCCCGGTGAACACCACGATCCGGATCATCGGCACCGGCGCCGACGTCATGCACGCCTGGACGGTACCGGGTTTCGGCATCAAGAAGACCGTGATTCCCGGCCGCCTCAACGAGGGCTGGATCAATGTCGAGCACGAGGGCTACTACTTCGGCGAATGTTCGCAGATCTGCGGCAATAACCACACGTACATGCCGATTGCGGTGCGCGTGGTTTCCAAGGCCGAGTTTGACAATTGGGTCGAGCAGCAGAAGAAGGCCGCCGGGTTGACTGCGCCCACGGGTCTTGCCTCCGCCACTATTCCCGCCAACCGCTAAAGCTCTTCTCCGCAGGAGACACCAATGGCCACCGCGTACGGCGCCGCCGCTCCCAGCCATCACGATGAACACCATACCCCCACCGGCATCAAACGGTGGCTGTACAGCACGAACCACAAGGACATCGGCACGATGTACCTGGTGTTCGCGGCTATCGCCGCGTTCATCGGGGGTGCTTTCTCGATATTGATCCGGCTCGAGCTGCTGGAGCCCGGCGTTCAGTTCTTCAACACCGCCGACGGCACCCCCGACGGGCACTTGTATCAGACAATCGTCACGGCGCACGGCCTGACCATGGTGTTCTTCGTGGTCATGCCTGCGCTGATCGGAGGGTTCGGCAACTGGTTCGTGCCGCTGATGATCGGCGCTCCGGACATGGCCTTCCCGCGCATGAACAACATCAGCTTCTGGCTGCTGCCGCCGGCCTTCCTGCTGCTGCTGCTGTCCGCTGTCATCGGCGGCGGCGTGGGCACCGGCTGGACGATCTATCCGCCGCTCACAGTCCAGCAGGGCGCCGGCATGGATCTGGTGATCTTCTCGCTGCACCTTGCCGGCGCGTCCTCAATCCTGGGCGCCATCAACTTCATCACCACCATCTTCAACATGCGCGCGCCCGGGATGACCCTGCACCGCATGCCGCTGTTCGCCTGGTCGATTCTGGTGACGGCCTTCCTGCTGCTGCTCGCCCTTCCGGTCTTGGCCGGCGCCATCACGATGCTGCTGACCGACCGCAATTTCGGCACGCACTTCTTTGATCCGGCCGGCGGCGGCGACCCGACGCTGTTCCTGCACCTGTTCTGGTTCTTCGGCCATCCCGAAGTGTACATCATGATCTTGCCGGCCTTCGGCATCGTGAGCCAGATCGTGTCGACCTTCTCGCGCAAGCCGATCTTCGGTTACCTCGGCATGGCTTATGCGATGGTGGCGATCGGCGTCGTCGGCTTCGTCGTGTGGGCGCACCACATGTTCACGGTTGGCATGGACGTCGACACCCGCGCCTATTTCGTCGCCGCCACGATGGTGATCGCGGTGCCGACCGGCGTGAAGATCTTCTCGTGGATCGCCACGATGTGGGGCGGCTCGATCCGCCTCGAGGTGCCGATGCTGTGGGCAATCGGCTTCATCTTCCTGTTCACCATCGGCGGCGTGACCGGCGTAGTGCTGGCCAACGCCGGCGTCGACTACTCGATGCACAACACCTACTACGTGATCGCGCACTTCCACTACGTGCTGTCCCTCGGAGCGGTGTTCGGCATGTTCGCCGGCTACTACTACTGGTCCGGCAAGATGACCGGCCGGCAGTATCCGGAGTGGGCGGGGCAAGTCCATTTCTGGACCTTCTTCATCGGCGTCAATCTGACGTTCTTTCCGATGCATTTCCTCGGGCTCGCCGGCATGCCGCGCCACTACGTCGACTATCCCGACGCCATGTGGGACTGGAACTTCATCGCCTCGATCGGCGCTTTTATCTCTTTCGCCTCGACCATCTTCTGGCTGATCTTCGTGGTGTTCGCCACCTTCCTCGCGGGCCGCAGGGTCGGCGCCAACTACTGGGGCGAGGGCGGCACGACGCTCGAATGGACGGTACCCTCGCCGCCGCCGTTCCACACCTTCGAGGAGCTGCCGCACATCTCTCCCGCGGCACATCACTGAGGGAAAGGAAGCGCAGGCACCGCGTGAAAGGCTCTTACAAAGCGGCGCCTTCGCCTTGAGGACATGAGCGACACGACACAGGGCTTTCTGGTGGCTACCGGCGCGCAGGCGACGCCCGCCCGCGTGCGTGACTATATCGCGCTCCTGAAGCCGCGCGTGATGTCGCTCGTAGTCTTTACCGGCCTGATCGGTGTCATGATTGCCCCCGCCCATCTGCATCCGTTTGAGGCGGCGCTGGCGGTGCTGGCGATCGCGCTGGGATCGGGGGCAGCCGGCGCCATCAACATGTGGTACGAGCGCGACCTCGACGCGCTGATGGCACGCACGCGCAACCGGCCGCTACCCTCGGGGCGCGTCGAGCCCGACGATGCACTGGGGCTCGGCGTGCTGCTGTCGATCTTCTCGCTACTCCTGATGTCGCTTGCCACCAACTTCGTGGCGGCGGCGCTGCTGGCGGCGGCGATTCTGTTCTACGTCTTCATCTATACCGTCTGGCTGAAGCGGCGCACGCCGCAGAACATCGTGATCGGGGGCGCTGCCGGCGCCTTTCCGCCGATGATCGGCTGGGCGGCTGCGACTGGTGACGTGTCGGCCGTGGGCGTCGCGCTCTTTCTGCTGATCTTTCTCTGGACGCCGCCGCATTTCTGGGCGCTGTCGCTCTATCGCAGTGACGACTATCGCCGCGCAGGCGTGCCGATGCTGCCGGTAGTGGCGGGCGCGCGCGAGACCAAGCGCCAGATGCTAATCTACACGCTGCTGCTCGTGCCGATCGCGCTGGCACCGACGCTGCTGGGCGCGGTGGGCTGGTTCTATGGCGCGGCCGCCGCCGCGATGAGCCTCGCCTTCGTTGGCCACGCGGTGCGCGTGTGGCGCACCGCCGACGACGAAACCGCTCATCCCGCGGCACGCCGCATGTTCCGCTTCTCGCTGCTCTACCTCGCCATCCTGTTCGCGGCGCTGCCGCTCGATCATGTGGCGGGACGGGTCCTGGGCGGATGACGATCGCCATGGCAGACGACGACCGCCGTCCCGGCGACAGCGACATGCATCGCCGGCAGCGGGGCAAGAACCTGGTCATGCTCGCGATCCTGCTGGCGATGGCCGCGATCTTCTTCGCTCTCACCATGGTGCGCATGAGGGGCAAGCTGTGAAAAGGCCGATCGATCGCAACGCACGTCTCGCCTGGACCATGGTGCTGGTGGTCGGCGGCATGCTGGGGCTGGCCTACGCGGCGGTGCCGCTCTACCAGGCCTTTTGCAAGGCAACCGGCTTCGCCGGCACGCCGCTCGTGGCGCAGTCGGACGACCACCCGGTGATCGCGCGCACGATGGTCGTGCGCTTCGACAGCAACACCGACTCCAACCTACCGTGGCGCTTCGAGCCGGAGCAGCGCGAGGTCACGGTTCATCTCGGCGAGCAGAAGCTCGTCTACTTCCGCGCCACCAACCTCTCGCAACGGCCGATCGTCGGCACGGCGACCTACAACATCACGCCGGAGGCCCCGGCCAAGTGGTTCAACAAGCTGCAATGCTTCTGTTTCACCGAACAGTTGCTGAAGCCCGGCCAGTCGGTCGACATGCCGGTACTGTTCTTCGTCGATCCCGACATGGACAAGGATCGACGCTACGATGACGTCCACACCGTCACGCTCTCGTACACCTTCTACGAGTCCAAGACGGAGCGGGCGAAGATCTTGCTCGGCAGTTTGGCCGCCGGGCATACCGGAAAGGGTGGATGACTATGTCCGAAGGCGCGCCTAAGCACCCCTATCACCTCGTCGATCCGAGCCCGTGGCCGGCGCTCGGCGCGCTGGGGGCGTTCATCATGATGTTCGGCTTCGCGCTCGGCATGCATCCGGAGATGCTGGGACCCGAGGTCGAGAGCGTCCTGAAGGCGATCAACTGGTGGATCCTCTTGCCCGGCCTCGCGATCGTTCTGCTCACCATGTACCTGTGGTGGGGCGACGTTATCGTCGAGTCGCGCACCTTCCACTCCGCCGTGGTCCAGATCGGCCTGCGCTACGGCATGATCCTGTTCATCGCCTCGGAAGTGCTGTTCTTCGCCGCGTTCTTCTGGGCGTTCTTCGATTCGGCACTCTATCCCAACGCGATGGATATGCCGGCACGGACGGAAGCCGACGGCGGGGTATGGCCGCCCAAGGGCGTGACCGTGATCGCGCCGTTCGACCTGCCGTTTATGAATACGCTGATCCTGCTGCTGTCCGGCACTACCGTGACCTGGGCGCATCACGCGATCCTCGAGAACAACAAGCGTGATGCCGTTCGCGGACTGCTGCTCACGGTCATCCTTGGCCTCTGCTTCACCGGCATCCAGGCCTACGAATATTTCCACGCGCCATTCGGCTTCCGCGACAATATCTATTCGTCGACCTTCTTCATGGCGACCGGTTTTCACGGCTTCCATGTGATGGTCGGCACGACCTTTCTGCTGGTCTGCCTGTTCCGTGCAATGAAGGGCCAGTTCAAGCCCAATCAGCATTTCGGCTTCGAGGCCGCGGCCTGGTACTGGCACTTCGTCGACGTGGTATGGCTGTTCCTGTTCTTCTGCATCTACTGGTGGGGCTCCGGCAACGCGCCGATCGCGCACCATTGAAGTGACTGGAACGTCTATGATCGGAACCGCCGGGCCCTCCCGGCGGTTCGTCTTTGGAGATCGCGCATGTCGGACTGGCCGCGCCCTTCGATGGTCGATGTCGTGCTGCGCGGCGCCTGCCCGCGCTGCGGGCGGGGCCGGCTGTTCAAGGGCATGCTGGGCATCGCCGACCGCTGCTCCGCCTGCGGGCTCGATCTCAGGGGACACGATGCCGGCGACGGGCCCGCGGTGTTCGTGATCCTGGGGCTCGGTGCCATCGTCATGCTGCTGGTCTTCTGGGTCGAATTCCGCTTCGAGCCGCCGTGGTGGGTGCACGTGCTGCTGTGGGTACCGCTCACCTTCTTCGCTGCGGCAGGAATGCTGCGGCTCCTGAAGGCCTGGCTGATTGCACAGCAATACATTCACCGCTCGACTTCGCTCGAAGAATAGCAGGCGAGGTACGACATGTTCAGACTGAGGCCGGCGTTCTGGCCCACCGTGATCTCGCTGCCGATCTTCATCCTGTGCATGGGGCTCAGCGTTTGGCAGCTCGAGCGGCGCGAGTGGAAATGGGGCATCCTCGATCGCATCGCCGCCAACCAGGCGGCGGCGCCGGTCACACTCGACGAGCTTCTGGAGGGCGATCCATTGGCGCATGAATACGGCAAGGTGAAGCTTTCCGGTGCGTTCCTGAACGACAGGGAGTTCTATCTGGCCGCCCGCTCGCTGAAGGACCGGGTCGGCATGCATGTGATCACGCCGGTGCGCACCGACAAAGGCCGGATCGTATTGTTCGACCGCGGCTGGATCCCGTCGGCCAGGAAGGATCCGAAGACCCGCGCGGCAAGCGAGATCGCGGGGCATGTCGATCTCGTGGGTGTCGTGCGCCGCAGCCAGATCAAGCATTACTTCGCGCCCGCCAACGATCCGGCGAAGAACTTCTGGTTCAATGTCGACGTGTCCACGATGCGTGAGATCGCGGGCGGCACGCCCGATCCCAGACTCGACAGCTTCTTTCTCGAGGCTGACGCCACACCCAATCCGGGCGGCGTGCCGGTCGGCGGCCAGACGCAGCTCGACATCCCCAACGACCACCTGCAATACGCCATCACGTGGTTCCTCATCGGGTTGGCGCTGGTCGGCGTCTATCTTGCCTACCACTGGGAGAACGGCTGGCTGACGGTGAACGGCCGCGCCAAGGTCAGGGGTTCGGCATGATCTCCAACGATCCTTACGCCGAGCTGGAGCGCCGCTTCGGCCGGCTGAGCGCCATCAACCGCGCCGGCGCGATCCTGAACTGGGACCGGTCGACCATGATGCCCGAGGGGGCGAGCGAGGATCGGGCCGATCAGCTCGCCACGCTGAACGTGCTCGCGCACGAGATCATGGTGGCGCCCGACATGCCGGCGCTGCTGGCGCGGGCCGAGGAGGGAAGGCCGATACTCGGTGTCTGGCAGTCCGCCAACTTGCGCGAGATGCGCCATGCGTGGACTCACGCCAACGCGCTGCCGGCCGATCTCGTCGAGGCGCGCACGCGTGCGGCCTCGACCTGCGAGATGGCCTGGCGCGAGGCAAGGAAGAGGGCCGACTTCAAGAGCCTGCTGCCCAGTTTGGCCGAGGTCGTGACGCTCACGCGTCGCGTCGGCGAAGCCAAGGCCGCCGCGCTCGGCTTATCGCTCTACGATGCCCTGCTCGACGAATATGAGCCGGGCGGTCGCAGCGCCCGCATCGACGCGCGGTTCGACGAGCTCGCGACTTTCCTGCCTGGCCTGCTGCAACGGGTGATGGAGCGGCAGAAGCTGGCCGGCGACCCACTGCCGCTCGACGGGCCGTTTCCGGTCGAGGCGCAGCGCGCACTCGGCGAGAAACTGATCCGTGCCATCGGCTTCGATTTTGCGCACGGCCGGCTCGACGTCTCGGCGCATCCGTTTACCGGCGGCACGCCCGACGACGTGCGCGTCACGACGCGCTACGACGAGGCCGATTTCGCCCGCGCGCTGATGGGCGTGCTGCACGAATGTGGCCACGCGCTCTATGAGCTCGGCCTGCCGCGCGACTGGCGGCGCCAGCCGGTCGGCGCGGCGCGCGGCATGGTGCTGCACGAGAGTCAGTCGCTCCTGATGGAGATGCAGGCCTGCCGCAGCGACGCCTTCATCGCCTTTGCGGCCCCGCTGATGCGCACTGCCTTCGGCAGGGCGGGCCCGGCCTGGGAGTCGAGCAACATCCATCGGCTCTACACGCGCGTCGCGCCCGGTTTGATCCGCGTCGACGCCGACGAGGTTACTTATCCGCTGCACATCATGCTGCGCTATCGGCTGGAGCGCGCGATCCTGGCCGGCGACCTCGCGCTCGCCGATCTGCCCGCTGCCTGGAACGACGGCATGGCGGAGCTGCTGGGCATCGTGCCGGCGGACGACGCCATGGGCTGCCTGCAGGACATCCACTGGCCCGATGGCGCGTGGGGATATTTCCCTACCTATACGCTGGGCGCGCTCGCCGCCGCGCAGCTCTTCGCGTCGGCCTGCAGAGCCGATGCGAGCCTGATGACAGCGATCGGCCAGGGCGATTTCGCGCCGCTTCTCGGCTGGTTGCGCATCAACGTGCATGGCAAGGGTTCGCTCGTCGACACCGATACGCTGCTCACCGAGGCAACCGGGGCGTCGCTTGGGACGTCGGCTTTTAAAGCCCATCTGGAAAGCCGCTATCTCCCGGCCTAGAAGGGCGCACCACTTCCTGCTCTGGGGGCAGCATGTCCATGCAAGGCCTGTTTGGAAGTCTGCTTGTCGCGATGACCGTTGCCTGCACAAGCGTCTCTGCGGGCGAGTTCGTTCAAATCGAGAGCGGAACGAGGGCAGACCCGCTTCGGCTTGTTGCCTACATGGCTCGTCCTCCGGGATCGGGGCCCTTCTCGGCCGTCGTGCTCCTGCATGGATGTGGCGGCTTCCATAGCTCCATGATCTCCTGGGCGGATAGACTGTCGCGCTTCGGTTACGCTGCGCTGGCAATCGACAGCTTCGGTTCACGTGGGTTCGATGAACACTGCGTCGGATTCTTTCCCGACCAGGTGGCGGATGGCTACGCGGCGCTCCGCTATTTGACGACCAGGCCCTTTGTTCGCGCATCTCATGTCGCGGTCGTTGGGTTTTCACAAGGTGGCGGATCTGTTCTGGCCTCGCTGGAAAAGGGCTCGGTAGAACAGCGCTACCCGGAGAAATTCCGCGCCGGCATCGCCTTCTATCCCATATGTCAGTACGCCTCCGGGCTTTCAACGGGCCCGGTGCTCGTCCTGATCGGCGGCGCGGATACCTGGACGCCTTCATCCTCCTGTGAAGCCATGGTCGCCGGCCGGAGCGAATTGGGCGCGCCTCGCATTCCCGGTGGGTGACCGTTCGTTGATCGAGCTCGTCATCTTCCCTGGAGCACATCACAACTTCGACGTGCTGGACCTGTCGCTGGCCCCTACCGGCGGCGTGACGTCTCACGGACATCGCGTCGAATATAACGAGGAAGCCACAAAGGCCTCCATCGAGAGGGTGCGCGACTTCCTGCAGCGAACAATTGGAATGCAGTGAACGGCGCTTTCCGCTGCGATTTTGACCTTTCCGATCGCCCGGCGTAAGAGAAAGTCATGCTGGAATTGCGTCCCAACTGCGAATGCTGCGACAAGGACCTGCCGAACGGCGCTCCCGATGCGCTGATCTGTACCTTCGAATGCACCTTTTGCGTCGACTGCGCGCGCACGCGCCTAGGCGGCGTCTGCCCCAATTGCGGCGGCGATCTGGTGAAGCGACCGACGCGCCCGGAGCGCCTGCTCGCCAAGAATCCGCCCTCCACCAAACGCATCCGCAAGGACCACGCGGCCTGCCGTCAGGTGGCGTGATGTTCTGCCGTTCATGTTCCTCTTCCCCGGAACGGCGAGAGGCGAGGAGAGGGGACAGTGAAGGTTCGTGCGTCACCCCCTCGTCCGTCCTCTCGCCCGATCGGAAGAGAGGACAAAGAAGAAGAGTTGGACGCTGAGGAATGCGTTACATCAGCACCCGCCACGGCTCGCAGGGCAATCCTGCGCCGCTCTCGTTCCAGGAGGTCATGCTGGCCGGTCTGGCACGCGACGGCGGGCTCTATCTGCCGGAGAGCTGGCCGCAGTTCTCCAGAGCCGAGATCGCGGCGCTCAAGGGCGAACCCTATGCCGAGGTGGCATTCCGCGTCATGCGGCCCTTCGTGGGCGAGTCCTTCGACGAGCGGACCTTTCGCCGCTTGATCGGCGAGGCCTATACCAGCTTCGAAACGCCGGAGGTCGCGCCGCTGAGGCCACTGGGCAAGGATGGGCTGCATCTCCTCGAGCTGTTCCACGGCCCGACGCTTGCCTTCAAGGACGTGGCGCTGCAGCTCCTCGGCCGCCTGCTCGACCACGCGCTCGCGAACCGCGGCCAGCATGCCACCATCGTCGGCGCGACCTCCGGCGACACCGGCTCGGCGGCGATCGAGGCGGTGCGCGACCGCAAGACCATCGACATCTTCATGCTCTATCCGCGCGGGCGGGTGAGCGAGGTGCAGCGTCGCCAGATGACCACGGTGCTGGCACCCAACGTGCACAACATCGCGATCCAGGGGACCTTCGACGACTGCCAGGATCTCGCCAAGGCCTGCTTCAACGACCTCGACTTCCGCGACCGCCATGCGCTGACGGCCGTGAACTCGATCAATTTCGCGCGGGTGATGGCGCAGATCGTCTACTACTTCTGGGCGGCGCTGAAGCTCGGGGCGCCGGAGCGACCCGTCGCCTTCACCGTGCCGACCGGCAATTTCGGCAATGTGTATGCGGGCTACGCGGCACGCCAGATGGGGCTGCCCGTGTCGCACTTCGTGGTCGCGGCCAATGCCAACGACATTCTGCCCCGCTTCTTCGAACGGGGCACGATGACAGCGACCGGCGTCGTGCCAACGCTCAGCCCCTCGATGGACATCCAGATCTCGAGCAACTTCGAGCGGCTGTTGTTCGATCTCTATGACCGCGACGGCAAGGTGCTGGCCGAGGCGATGGCGGCGTTTCGCAAGACCGGCACGCTCGCGGTCGGCGCCAACGCGCTCGGTGGCGTGCGCGACCTGTTCGATGCCGGCCGCCTCGACGATCCCGGCACCCTGCAGGCGATCGCCGATTGCAACCGCCGCTTCGGCGAGACGCTCGATCCGCACACCGCGGTCGGCTATGCCGTGGCCCAGCAACATCGCCGTGATCCGAAGGTGCCGATGATCGTGCTCGCGACCGCCCATCCCGCCAAGTTTCCCGACGCGGTACAGAAGGCGACGGGCGTCCGGCCGCCGCTGCCGCCACGCCTCGACGATCTCCTCGACCGCACCGAGCGGGCCGACCGTCTGCCGAACGATACGGCGGCGCTGAAGGCGCTGATCGACGAGCGCATGTCGGCCGTGCGCCGGACAGGCCGGGGGTCCACGCGCACGAAGGTGAGGACATGAGCGCAGTCAAGGTCACCACACTTGCCAACGGCCTGCGCGTGGCGACCGACGCCATGCCCGAGGTCGAATCGGCTTCGCTCGGCATCTGGGTCGCCTGCGGCACGCGGCACGAGAGCGCCGAGTTGAACGGCATGGCGCACATGCTGGAACACATGGCCTTCAAGGGCACCCGCACGCGTAGCGCACGCGCCATCGCCGAGGAGATCGAGAACGTCGGCGGCAGCCTCAATGCCTATACCGGGCGCGAGATCACCGCCTACCATGCTTCGGTGCTGAAGGAGGACGTGGGGCTCGGCGTCGAGCTCGTGGCCGACATCCTGCGCAACTCGGTGTTCGATCCCGACGAGCTGCAGCGCGAGCGCGGCGTCATCCTGCAGGAGATCGGCCAGGCGCTCGACACGCCCGACGACCTGGTCTTCGACCAGTTCCAGGAGATCGCGCTGCCCGACCAGCCGCTCGGCCGGCCGGTCCTGGGCACGGCGGACTCGGTCGAGGCGATCGGCCGCGACCATCTGTTCGCCTTCCTCGCCCGTCACTATACGGCATCGAACATGGTGCTGTCGGCGGCCGGGCGGGTCGAGCACGAGCGGATCGTCGAGCTGGCCGAGAAGCATTTTGGTTCGGTGCCACGCACGCCGGCCAACGCGCCGTCGGTGCATCCGCTCTCCTACGTCGGCGGCGACGGGCGCGAGACGCGCGCGCTCGAGCAGGCGCATCTGGTGCTGGGCTGCGAGGGCATCGGCTATCGCGATCCCGACTATTACGCCAGCGCGGTCTATTCCACCCTGTTCGGCGGCGGCATGTCATCGCGCCTGTTCCAGCGCATCCGTGAGGAACGGGGGCTGGTCTACGGCATACACTGCTTCAACTCCGCCTATGCCGATGGCGGGCTGTTCGGCATCTATGCCGGCACCGGCGAGGACGATCTCGCCGAACTGGTCCCGGCGGTATGCGAGGAGTTCGTAGGTGTCGTGGAGTCGCTCAGCGAGGCCGAGCTGTTGCGCGCCCGCGCCCAGATCAAGGCCGGCACGCTGATGGCGCTGGAATCGAGCGGCGCGCGCTGCGAGCAGGCGGCGCGGCATCTCCTGATCCACGGCCGGCCGATCCCCTATGCCGAGATAGTGGCGCGCATCGAGGCGGTCGATCAGGATGCCGTGCGGCGCGTCGCCCGCCGCCTCCTGCAAAGCAAGCTCACGCTCGCGGCCCTGGGGCCCATTGCCGCCCTCGAACCTTTGGACAAGATTGCGGCCCGCCTCGCGGCCTGATGCGAGGGATCCTTCGGCTCGCCTCAGGATGACACAGCAAACAACCGTAAAGTTGTCATCCCGAGCGGAGCGAGGGATCTTTCATTTGCGGCGTTGAGCGTCGTCCTTACCGCCGTTCGGCGGGAACGGTGGCGCTGCGGGCGCCGCTGATCAGGCCGTCGGTGGCGGCTGCGGGCTGGTTGCGTGGGGGGACGCCGATGGCGGCGCGGTCGTGAACCGCCTTCACCTCACTCGAATGACGGATGAGGTTGTAGCGCAGCGCCGTGTAGAGGTTCACCGGAAACGGCATGTCGGCGTTGAAGTCGATGATCAGCACCACGCGTGTTTCCTCGGTCTGGTTCTTGACCCAGTGCTCGCGCGTGTCGTCGAACACCAGCGGCACGCCTTCCTGCCAGAAAAAATGGTGGCCGCCGATCTCGATCCAGCACTGCTCCGGCTCCTTCGGGACGATGAGCGGATAGTGGAAGCGGATCACGCCCGCCGCCGAGCCGCGATGGGGCACGATCTCCGCGCCGCCCGCGAGGATGCTGAAGAGCGCCGTGTGCACGCCGGGGATGCGCTGTATCGCCTCGTAGGTATCCGGCACCGCCGCGGTGTTCTCCTTGATCTCATGGCCCCAGATCTTGAGCAGGAAGGTACGCCAGGCGCGGCCCGCGACGTACAGGTCGCGCGGATGGACCTCGTGTAGCGCCGGGATCTCCTCATGGTGGCTGAGCAGGTACTGGAGGTCGGCCTTGATCTTGTCATGGCTCTTCTTCAGCTCGGCCAGCACGGGGAATGCCTTGATGGCATCCTCGCCACCCAGCGGCAGCTTGGGCATGCGGCGCAGGATCATGTCCGACATCTTGAGATTGAAGTTCTCGATCGGCTCCTGCGGCACCCAGATGTGCTTGGTGAGGTAAAAGCGGCCTTTCTGGCCGACGTTGGAATGCTGATCGGTTTCCATGGCGGGGGGTCCGGTCTCCTTCGCTCGCTGAAATTTCATCCCGCCGACGGCCTTTTTCAAGGTATTGAATTGACGCGGAGGCAGCCGGCGAGCTTGACGGAGGCCGTGGCCAAGCCTCGGAAATCATGGAACGAATCCCCGCATCAGCTTAATATCCACCGGTAATGTTCCGCTTTGCCGACGTTCCTCTGTCGCTTTCGGGGATGACCCGGATTTCGGGCAAGCGTGTTTACCTGCGCGCGCCCAGCATGGAGGACTGGCCGGAATGGGCCGAGTTGCGCGCCCGCAGCCGCACCTTTCTCATTCCTTGGGAACCGACCTGGCCGGACGATTCGCTGGGCCGCGACCATTACCGCCGCCGCCTGCGCCAGCAAGTGCGCGAGTGGCGGGCGGGCGAGGCTTACGGGCTGTTCGTCTTCCTGGCCGACCGCCGCCGGCTGGTGGGCGGCATCAATCTCAGCAACGTGCGCCGTGGCGTCGCCCAGGCCGCCTCGGTCGGCTACTGGATGGGCCAGCCCTATGCCGGCCAGGGCCTGATGACCGACGCGCTGCGCGCCGTCCTGCCGTTCGTATTCGATGATCTGCGGTTGCATCGGCTGGAGGCAGCCTGCCTGCCGCACAACGAGCCCTCCAAGGCGGTGCTCGCCAAGGTGGGCTTTCACGAGGAGGGCCTGGCGCGCCAATACCTCAGGATCAACGGTCATTGGGCCGACCACCTCCTGTTCGCCCTGTTGCGCGCCGACTACGATGCCATCCTGAGGGCGGACGGCTGAGACGGACCGGCAGCCGACGATCAACGAAGGAACTTCATGCGCAATCTCACCCCGGCCACCATCACCCAGGCTTTCGCCGACTATGCGAGGAACGCGCCCTCGGCCCGCACGCGCGAGCTGCTGGTGAGCTTGGCCGGACACCTGCACGCCTTCGTGCGCGACAACAGGCTGACCGAGGCCGAGTGGAATTCCGCGATCGACGCGCTGACGCGGGCGGTCGGCTTCACCGACAACAAGCGCAACGAGTACATCCTGTTCTCGGACCTGCTGGGCGTTTCCTCGCTCGTCGACATGGTGAACGCCGCGGGCAAGGGCACGCCGTCCTCGGTGCTGGGACCGTTCCACATCGAGAACGCGCCGGAGCTGCCGAACGGCGGCGATCTCTGGAAGGGTCAGGTCGGAGAGCCGCTGGTGGTGACCGGAAAGGTGGTCGACGACAAGGGCGACCCCGCCAGGGGCACCCTGCTGGCCCTGTGGCAGAATGCCGGTAACGGCCTTTATGCCCAGCAGGACAGTAACCAGCATCCGACCAACTACCACGCTCGCCTCGGCGTCGCGGTAGACGGCAGCTTTGCCTTCTCGACGGTCCGGCCGATCGCCTACAAGGTGCCGGACGATGGTCCCGCCGGCGACATGCTGCGCGCGCTGGGCCGTGACGCCTGGCGACCGGCGCATCTGCACATGATCGTCCAGGCGCCGGGTCGCAAGCCCCTGATCACCGAGTTCTTCCCCGACGACGACAAATTTCTCGATCGCGACGCCGTGTTCGGCGTGCGCGCGGGCCTCGTGTTGCCGTTCAAGCGCGTCGCCGACCGTGCGGCCTTGCCGGCCAATCTCGCGGCGCGCGACACATTGCCGATGCCGGTGTGGACCGCGACCATCAACCTCGCGCTGCCGCCGCTCTGATGGAGCGGACCTGGACGTCGGTGGTTTCCGCACGCGGCGTCTCCAAGGAGTTCGCCAACGGCCTGCGGGCGCTGAGCGACATCACCCTAAATGTCCTGGAGGGCGAGTTCCTGAGCGTCCTGGGGCCGTCGGGCTGCGGCAAGACCACCCTGTTGCGCCTGATCGCCGGCCTCGCCGCGCCGACCGGCGGCATCCTCGAACGGCCCGACGCCCGCAACGAAACCGGCTTCGTCTTCCAGGAGCCGACGCTGCTGCCGTGGACGACGGCGCTTGCCAACGTCGCGCTGCCGCTCAAGCTCGCGGGCGTCGGCCGGAAGGAGCGGCTGAGGCGGGCCGGCGAGGCGCTGGCCGGTGTCGGCCTGGTGGGCTTCGAGCGCAGCTATCCGCGCGAGCTCTCGGGCGGCATGAAGATGCGCGTGTCGATCGCGCGCGCGCTGGTAACACGGCCGCGCCTTCTCCTGATGGACGAACCGTTCGCCGCGCTCGACGAGATCTCGCGCCACAAGCTCAACATCGATCTGCTCGCGTTGTGGCAGCGCGAGCGCTTCACCGCGGTGTTCGTCACCCATTCGGTATTCGAGTCGGTCTTCCTATCGCAGCGCATCGCGATCATGAGCGCAAGGCCGGGCCGTGTCTGGACGGAACTCGCGATCCCCGTCGCCTATCCGCGCGACGAGGCATTCCGCACCTCCGCTCAGTATGCCGGCCTGTGCCGGCAAGCCTCGCAGCGCCTTTTCGAGGCGATGGCCGTGAAGGCAGAGGCCGCATGAGCGCGCGGGCGACGGCGCCGCTGTTGCTGGGCGTGCTGGTCCTGGCGCTGTGGGAGGAGGCGGTGCACCTCCTCGCTATCCCGCCCTACGTGCTGCCGGGCCCGATCCTGATTGCCGAGACGCTCGTGACCGACTGGACCATGCTCGCGCCTTCGCTCTGGGTCACGCTCACGATCACGCTGCAGGCGCTCGCGGCGGCTGTCGTCATCGGGGCACTGCTTGCGATTCTGTTCTCGCTGTCGCGCTGGGTCGAGCTCTCGCTCTTTCCCTACGCCGTCGTGCTGCAGGTGACTCCGATCGTGGCGATCGCGCCGTTGATCATCATTTGGGCGAACAACATCGACCTGTCGCTCCTCATCTGTGCCTGGCTTGTGGCGTTCTTTCCGATCCTGTCCAACACCATCCTCGGTCTGCGCTCGGTCGATCGCAATCTGCTCGACCTGTTCGAGCTGCACGGTGCCGGACGCTGGCGCACGCTTCTGCATCTGCGCCTGCCCGCCGCGCTGCCCTATTTCCTCGGGGCCTTGCGTATCTCCGGCGGGCTGGCGCTGATTGGCGCCGTGGTCGCCGAGTTCGTGGCCGGCACCGGCGGCAACGCCTCCGGTCTCGCCTGGCGCATTCTCGAAGCCGGCTACCAGCTCAAGGTGCCGCGCATGTTCGCGGCCCTGGCGCTGATCTCCGCGACCGGCATCGCGATCTTCCTTTCGCTCACGCTTCTCTCCCACCTTTTGCTCCGCCGCTGGCACGAGAGCGCGCTCGCAATGCAGGAGTGATCGCGAGTCTGGGTCATTTGGCGTCGCGCGCGGCGGCCATTTGCGAGGCCCATCCTTGCATCAGGTCGATCGGGAAGGGGAACACGATCGTGGAGCTGCGCTCACCCGCGATCTCGAACAGCGTGGCGAGATAGCGGAGCTGCATGGCCTGCGGCACCGGCGCCAGCATCTGAGCCGCCTCGACGAGCTTCTGCGCCGCCTGCTGCTCGCCCTCGGCATTGATGATCTTGGCCCGGCGGCTGCGTTCGGCCTCGGCCTGGCGGGCGATGGCGCGGATCATGCTGTCGTCGAGGTCGATCCGCTTGATCTCGACGTTGGAGACCTTGATTCCCCAGGCATCGGTCTGCTTGTCGAGTGCGTCCTGGATGTCGGCGTTGAGCTTGTCGCGCCCGGCCAGCATCTCGTCGAGGTCGTGCTTGCCCAGCACCGAGCGCAGCGTGGTCTGCGCGAGCTGGCTCGTTGCCTGCATGTAGGTGGCCACCTGGATGACCGCCTTCTCCGCGTCGACTACCCGGTAGTAGATGACCGCGCTCACCTTGACCGAGACGTTGTCCCGGGAGATCACATCCTGGCTCGGCACCTCGTCGACCACGATGCGCAGATCGACACGGACCATCTGCTGCACGAACGGGACCAGCAGCACCAGTCCCGGCCCCTTGGTGCCGGTATAGCGGCCAAGCGTGAAAACCACGGCGCGTTCGTATTCGCGCAGGATGCGGATCGCCAGGACGGCGATGTAGAGCACAAGGACGACGATGACGGCGACGATGCCGGCGGTGATGAACATGTTTGGTTCCTTCGCTATGGGCGGCGAGCCGAGCCTTCACATCGGCTCGACGGTGAGCACGAGATCCTTGCGGCTGACGACCCGGATGCGCGCGCCGGGCGTGAGCGGTTGCCCCGCGTGGGCTTTCCAGATCTCGCCCATGATGCGGATCCTGCCGCTGTCGCCGTGCCATTCCACGGTCTCGCCCTCGGCGCCGATCATGGCTTCGCTGCCGGTAACGACACGGCGTCGGCGGGAGCGCAGGAGCAAGACGAGCACGAGGGCGAGGAAGCCCGCTGTCACTGCAGTGGCCGCGATCACAAGCGAGACCGAGAGCGTGAACCCCGGCGCATTCGACTGGAACATGATGATCGAGCCGATGGCGAAGGCGGCGATGCCGCCCGCGCCGATCACGCCGAACGAGCCGATGAACACCTCCGCGACCATGAGTGCGATGCCGAGCAGCACCAGTGCGGCGCCGGCATAGTCGATCGGCAGCATGTTGAGCGCAAAGAGCGCCACCAGGATGCTGATGGTGCCGACAACGCCGGGCAGGACAGCCCCGGGATTCGAGAGCTCGAAGATCAGCCCGTAGGCGCCGAGCAGCATCAGGAGATAGGCGACATTGGGATTGGTGATGATGGTCAGGAGCCGCGTCCGCCAGTCAGGGCCCACCGTCACTACTTCCAGCCCTGCCGTCGTCAACTGCCGAGCCTGGCCGGCGACGATCGCGGTCCGGCCGTCGATCTTGCGCAAAAGATCGGGCACGTCGTCGGCGATCACGTCGATGACCTTCTGCTTCAGTGCCTCGGGGGCCGGCAGGCTGGCGGCCTCGCGCACCGCTTCGGTCGCCCACTCGGCGTTGCGGCCGTGGAGATGGGCAAGGCTTTGGATGTAGGCGACGGCGTCGCTGATCATCTTGCGCGACTCGGTGTCCTGCCCCTTGCTCTTGGTGTCGCCCTCCTTGCGATCGCCAGGCAGGGTCGACGGTGCACCGAGCTGAATGGGCGTGGCGGCTCCGATATTGGTTCCCGGCGCCATGGCAGCGACGCCAGCAGCATAGGTGATGTAGGCGCCGGCACTCGCCGCCCGAGCGCCGCTGGGCGCGACATACACGGCTACCGGCACGGGCGAGGCGAGCATCGCCCGAATGATCTCGCGCATGGAGGTGTCGAGTCCGCCCGGCGTATCCAGGCGCAAGACGACGAGACCGGTGTCACGTGGTGTCGCCGCATCGATTGTCCGCACGACATAGTCCGCCATCCCGGGACCGATCACCCCGTCGACTTCCAATACGATCGCACGCTGCGCCGCCGCGTCGGCGAACGTCGCCAGCGCCACGAGCATCGCGCCGATGATCGGTCCGGCAAGCCGCGAGGCCCGCTTCCCTGCCCGAAGGCCTGGTCGCATGGAGGCTCTCCTCCCGCAGGGTTCGGCGTCATCGCGCGGCGCCGGGATCAATCCTGCGAACTATGGCCCTATGCTACGTCAAGCCGGGTGGTCCGTCCGACCTTATTATCGACCGCTGCGCCGCGCCGGACGGCCGCGTGAACCCGAACCGGTGCGCACACCGCGGAAGACACGGCTGTTCTGCATCTTGCCCAGATTGATGTTGGCCGTGGCGCCAACCGCCTGGCCGGGCAACTCGAGCTCGTTGGCCTCGAGGCGGCGGATCTCATCGCGGATGCGGGCGGCTTCCTCGAATTCGAGATTGGCAGCGGCATTGCGCATGCGCTTCTCGAGCTCGGCAATATGGCTGCGTAGATTGTGTCCAATCAGGTGCACGTCACCCGACACGCCGGTGTCGATCGTATAGTGGTCGCGCTCGGCGGTGGACTGCAGGATTTCGGCGATGTTCTTCCTGATCGAGGCCGGCGTGATGCCGTGCTCCTTGTTGTAGGCGAGCTGCTTGGCGCGGCGCCGGTCGGTCTCGGCGACGGCGTACTTGATCGAATCGGTCTGCTTGTCGGCATAGAGAATGACGCGACCCTCGACGTTGCGCGCGGCACGGCCGATCGTCTGCACCAGCGAGGTCGGCGAACGCAGGAAGCCCTCCTTGTCGGCATCGAGGATAGCGACCAGCGCGCATTCGGGAATGTCGAGGCCCTCGCGCAGAAGGTTGATGCCGACCAGGACGTCGAACGCGCCGAGTCTCAGGTCGCGGATGATCTCGATGCGCTCCAGCGTGTCGATGTCGGAATGGAGGTAGCGACAGCGGATGCCGGCCTCGTGGAGATACTCGACCAGATCCTCGGCCATGCGCTTGGTGAGCACTGTGACCAGCACGCGCTGGCCTTTCCTGGCGCAGTCCTTGCACTCGGCGATCAGATCGTCGACCTGCTTCTCCACCGACCGGATGATGACGGTGGGATCGATCAGCCCGGTCGGCCGGATGACCTGCTCGATAAAGATGCCTTGCGTGCGCTCCATCTCCCACGGCCCGGGCGTGGCGCTGACGAACGTGGTCTGGGGCCGCAGCGCCTGCCATTCCTCAAACTTCAGTGGCCGGTTGTCGATTGCCGAGGGCAGGCGGAAGCCGAACTCGGCCAGCACGCTCTTGCGGTTGAAGTCGCCACGGAACATGCCGCCGATCTGCGGCACCGTGACGTGGCTCTCGTCGACGATCAGCAGCGAGTTCTCGGGGAAGTACTCGAACAGGGTCGGCGGCGGCTCGCCCGGCCTGCGGCCGGTGAGATAGCGCGAATAGTTCTCGATGCCGGCGCAGGCGCCGGTCGTCTCGAGCATCTCGATGTCGAACAGGGTGCGTTGTTCCAGCCGCTGTGCTTCCAGAAGCCGGCCGGCGCGGTTGAACTCGTCGAGCCGCTGTCTGAGGTCGGCTTTGATCTGCTGGATGGCGTGTTGCATCGTCGGCCGCGGTGTCACGTAGTGGCTGTTGGCATAGACGACGACGTCGGTCAGCGTGGCCGACTTCTCGCCGGTGAGCGGATCGAATTCGGTTATGGAATCGATCTCGTCGCCGAACAGCTCGATGCGCCACGCCTTGTCCTCGTAGTGGGCCGGGAAGAGATCGATCGTGTCGCCACGCACACGGAAGGTGCCGCGCTGGAAGGCGTTGTCGTTGCGCTTGTACTGCTGCTCGACGAAGCGGCGGAGCAGGGTGGTGCGGTCGATCTTCTGGCCCTTGTGCAGGCGGAAGGTCATCGCCTGGTAGTTTTCGAGCGGCCCGATGCCGTAGATGCACGAAACCGAAGCCACGATCACCACATCGTCGCGCTCCATCAGAGCACGCGTCGCCGAGTGGCGCATGCGGTCGATCTGCTCGTTGATCGACGAGTCCTTCTCGATATAGGTGTCGGTGCGCGGCACGTAGGCTTCGGGCTGGTAGTAGTCGTAATAGGAGACGAAGTACTCGACCGCGTTCTCCGGGAAGAAGCCCTTCATCTCGCCGTAGAGCTGCGCCGCCAGCGTCTTGTTGGGCGCCAGGACCAGGGCCGGCCGCCGCTGCGAGGCGATGACGTTGGCCATGGTGAAGGTCTTCCCCGAGCCGGTGACGCCGAGCAGCACCTGGTCCTTCTCGCCCCCGGTCACGCCCTCGATGAGCTGACGGATCGCTTCCGGCTGGTCGCCCGCCGGCGTGTAGTCCGACACGAGCCTGAAGGGCTTGCCTCCGACATTCTCCGGACGCCGCTGGACGTACGGCATCAGGAGCGGCACGGGGGAAACAGCGAGATTCTTTGAGGGCATGGCCTGCATTATATGATGCCCGTGCCGGGCGCCTGCAATGCTAGAGGGAGGTCCTCCCTTCCAGACTTGTGAATGCCCGACCTCCTCGCTCCTTCCTTCCTGATCGCCGCCTCGATCGCCGTGATCGCCGGCATGGTACGCGGTTTCTCGGGCTTCGGCGCCGCCATGCTGATGACGCCCGCCTTTTCGGCGCTTTACGGTCCCGGGATCGGCGTGTCGCTGTGCCTGATGCTGGAGGTCGTCGTGGCTTTGCCGCTATTGCCTCGCGCCGTGGCCCATGTCGACTGGCGGCGCATCGGCCTTCTCTTGATGGCCGCGGCGGTAGCGGTGCCGATCGGGAACTTCACGCTTACCCAAATCGAACCCGAGCCGATGCGCTGGGCGATTTCGGCGATCGTCCTCGCGGCGGTGGCGCTGCTGGCGAGCGGCTGGCGCTACCATGGCAAGCCGCGCCCTGCGCCAACGCTGGTCGCGGGTGGGATCAGCGGCTTCCTCAATGGCCTCTCCGGCATGGCCGGGCCGCCCATCGCCTTCTACTATCTCGCCGGCAAGGACAGCGTCGAGCGCGTGCGGGCCAACCTCACGACATACTTCGTGTTCGTCGACGTCGCCGCACTCGCGGCGTTCGTGGCGCGTGACCTCGTGCGGCCAGACACCGGAATCCTCGGCCTTTGCCTCGCACCTGCGGTGGTTGCAGGTGGCATGCTAGGCGAGCGGCTATTTCCCCTCGCCAGCGAAGGATTCTACCGCCGTCTTGCACTCGTCCTGCTGGTTGCGGTGGCGATCGGCGCCTTGATCCTGTGAGCAGGGACGCGTAGCGGTGGCGGCATGAAAATCTGGGGCAAGATCGTGGGAGGTACGGCGGGCTTCGCGCTGGGCGGGCCGATTGCTGCCTTGCTCGGAGTGATGGCCGGTCATGCGGTCGACCAATATGTGCTCGAGGAGCGGCCGAGTGGCGAGACCGCGCCGGCCGAGCGGCGCGACCCCGCGGATCATCCCGGCCTGCGCCAGATCGCCTTCACCATCGGCGTGATCGCGCTCGGTGCCAAGATGGCCAAGGTCGACGGCGATGTGACGGGCATCGAGGTCGAGGCGTTTCGCTCCTTCTTTCAGGTGCCGCCGGGCGAAGAGCGCAATGTTGAGCGCTTCTTCGACCTCGCCAAGCGCGACGCTGCAGGTTTCGAGCCGTATGCACGCCAGGTGGCGGCGTTGTTTCCCGACGCGCCCGAGATTTTGGAGAACGTGCTCGAGGGCCTGTTCGACATTGCCCGTGCCGACGGCGACGTGACGACGGAGGAGGCCGAGTACCTTTCCAGGGTAGCGAGCATCTTCGGCTTGAGTGCCGAGCGGTTCGAGCGGGCGCGGGCTGCGGCGCTGGGTGATGTAGAGTGCGAACCTTGCGTGATTTTGGGTATCGATCCGCTGGCGACCGACGAACAAATCCGCGAGGCCTGGCTGCGCCAGGTGCGGGCCAATCATCCGGATCGTCTGATCGCCGAGGGCCTGCCTGAGGAGGCGATCGCCGTCGCCAACCGCAAGCTCGCGCTGATCAACGACGCCTACGACCGCCTCCGGCGCCAGCGCGGTCTGGCGGCGGCATGATCATGTTCGAGCGGACCGCGGGCTTTCAGGCCGCTCATGAGCGCCGGGGATGCACGCTGTCCAATGAACATCATTGACCGCCCTTCGCCCAATCAGGCGGTGCGGCCTGCGGGCGGGCCGGTCGACATCCTGGTGCTGCACTACACGGAGCTGCCACTCAAGGATTCGCTCGATGTGCTGAGTGACGCGGCGCGAGAGACACGCGTCAGCGCGCACTATGTGCTTGATGAGGACGGCACGGTCTATCGCCTCGTGCCGGAGGATCGCGTCGCCTGGCATGCCGGCCGTTCGCACTGGCGCGGATACGAGGCGCTGAACGTGCGCTCGACCGGAGTCGAGATCGTGAACCTGCACGGCGATCGACACGATTATCCGCCGCGACAGATCGCGGTGCTGATCGAGCTCTGTCGTGCGATCCTTGCGCGTCATCCCGCGATCGTGCCGCAGAATGTCGTCGGCCATTCCGACATCGCACCCGGGCGCAAGATCGATCCCGGCCTGCGCTTTCCCTGGAAGGCCTTGGCGGACGCGGGCATCGGGCTCTGGCCCAAGGCCGGGGCCGCGCCGATCGAAGGCGACATCCTGCCGGCCCTGCAGCGCTTCGGCTATTCGCCGCCGCGCGACCTCGCGCCCGAAGAGATCGTGAAGGCCTTCCAGCGTCACTTTCGATCCACGCGTGTCGACGGTGTGGCCGACCGCGAGACACGCGCCCTGCTCGCCGGGCTGCTCGACCAGGTGGGATCGCAGACCTGAAACGGAATACTTCAGAGTGGATTGGGCCCGAGCACTTCCCAGCCGGACTCCTCTAGCCGCTTCCTGAGATCGCCTTCGGCCGGCCGCTCAAGCATGCCCTCGACGAAGCGACCGGCGCCAGCCGGGGTATAGACGAACACGACTCGGCCCGGCTGGTCGCCGCTGTTTTTCCAGGCGTGGGGTACGTTGCGCGGCAGGAAGGCGCAGGTGCCTGGTCCGCCGGTCGTCACCTTGTCGCCGATCTTGAACGTGAACTCTCCCTCAAGCACCCAGGCGACCTCGTCGCTGTCACGATGCAGATGGAGCCAGCTGTTCTTGGAGCCGGCCGGCACCGCCTGCTCGAACAAGGTCACGCTCTGACCGGTCTCGCGACCGAACAGCTTCATGGACATGACCTGGCCCGACGCTTCCTCGAGATGCTTGCCGCCGCCTGGCGGCACAACGACACCCTTGCTGATGGGCATGGGCACCTCCTCGTTGCGGACAGCAAGAAGGTAGGTCGGCTACCGGGCAGCCACAATCAGATCTCGATAGCCTGTCAGGTCGCCGTCGTCCCGACCGAAGCCGAGTAGCGCGCGGCACCCCGTGCGCTGAAGCGAGGCGTAGTGGAGGGACCTTATCTCAAGGATTTGGAGCCATTCGTCGAAGCACGGTCCGCCGACTTCGCTACACTCCGCTCGGGGACGACGGTGATTTGCCGAGAGCTGATTTCAGGCGAGCGGATCGGCTTGACCGGGTGAGGGCGAGGGCCTAGCTACGCCGCCGGATCAGACGGCCGGATGGCTGCGCTCGGGCGGGCAACCGTCCGGGTGAGGAAAGTCCGGGCTCCACGGAGACACGGTGCCGGCTAACGGCCGGCGGGGGCAACCCCAGGGAAAGTGCCACAGAGAACAGACCGCCGGCCTGGTTCGCCCATTGGGCGCACCGGGTGGCAAGGGTGAAACGGTGGGGCAAGAGCCCACCGCGCGACCGGCAACGGAAGCGGCACGGCAAACCCCACCGGGAGCAAGACCAAATAGGGGTGGCACGCCGGGCAACCGGCAAGCGCGTCTCTGCGCTGCCATCCGGGTCGGTCGCGCGAGGCGCTCGGCGACGAGCGTCCCAGAGGAATGGCCATCCCTGCCGCAGAGGCGGGACAGAACCCGGCTTACAGGCCGTCTGATCCTTATTCAGCCGCAAAGGCCAGCAGCCTTTTCCGCTTGGTTTCACGGGCTGGGATGGGTCTGCACAAGGCCTTGCGGTTTTTTGCATATGACCGACAATAGATATAGCGGCTAAGCGTTTAAGATTCCTTGGTGATTCCCGCTTTGGCAGTTGCATCCCTGGAATTCCCATGGTATCCCATTGTATCCCGTGTATCAGTAAGCGCAGGGGCGTGGGGCACCAGCGGCGCGGGATGCAGGGGGAGAGGGCCGTTGGCATTCCGGTCCGAAATCCTGATCAAGCTCGACAAGAAGGGACGGGTTCTGCTGCCCGCCGCCTTTCGCGATGAGCTGCCGGCGGAGGACCGTGGCGCTTTCATCCTCTATCACTCGCCCAACGTGCCGGGTGTCGTGAACGGCAACAGCCGCGCCGGCTTCGATGCCATGCTCGAACGCCTGCGCGCCGAGGCGCTGGGCCCGAAAGGCGCGCTCAAGGTTGCACTCGACGACGAGGCCTTCGATCCGGCCGGCTATCTCTCGTCCAGCGCGCGGAACGTGCCGATGGAACCCGACGGCCGCTTCACGCTGCCGGCCGAGTTCGCCGAGGTCCTGGAGGTCAGCGACGGCGTGATGCTGGTCGGCAAGGGAGACAAGTTCCAGCTCTGGAATCCCAAGCGCTGGCAGGCGCGCCGCGACTCCGATCGCGGGAAGATGGCGGTCTTCGTGCGCGGCCTCACGGGAGGCGAGGCATGACCGGCCACGTTCCCGTGCTGCTTCAGGAAGTGATCGACGCGTTGCGGCCGCGCGACGGCGGCCGTTATGTCGACGGCACCTTCGGCGGGGGCGGCTACGCGACCGGCCTGCTCGACCGCGCCGATTGCCACGTGATCGCGATCGATCGCGATCCCGACGCGGTGGCCGCAGGCCAGGCGCTCGCCGAGCGTTATGCGCCGCGCCTGCGCCTGATCGAGGGCCGTTTTGGCGACATGGTCGAAATCTTGTCGGCCGAGGGTGTCGCAGAGGTGGACGGCGTGGCACTCGATCTCGGCGTCTCGTCGATGCAGTTCGACCGCGCCGAACGCGGCTTCTCCTTCCGCGCTTCCGGCCCGCTCGACATGCGCATGGAAAAGCGCGGACCGTCGGCGGCCGATCTGGTGAACGAGGCGGACGAGAAAGAGCTCGCCGACATCTTCTGGCGCTACGGCGAGGAGCGCCACAGCCGTCGCGTGGCGCGTAGCATCGTCGCGCGACGCAAGGAGAAGCGCATCGAGACTACCGGCGAGCTGGCCGAGATCGTGCGCCGCGCGGTCGGTTCCTCTGCGAAGGACGAGATCGATCCCGCCACACGCAGCTTTCAGGCGTTGCGCATCGCAGTCAACGACGAGCTGGGCGAGATCGAGCGCGGACTGACCGCTGCCGAGTCCGTTCTCGCCGCGGGCGGGCGGCTCGCCGTCGTCTCCTTTCATTCGCTCGAAGATCGCGCGGTCAAGGACTTCGTGCGCAAGAGAGCCGGCCGCTCGCCGGCGCCCTCCCGCCACGCACCACCCCGGACGGCGCACGCCGCTAGTCTGCGCGACCTCACGCGCCGGCCGGTGACGCCCAGCGATGCGGAGGTCACCAGCAACGCACGCGCGCGCTCGGCGCGGCTCAGGGTCGCCGAGAAGCTCGGGAGTCGCGCATGATCCATCGCGGACTCCTTTTCTGGTCGGTGGTCGCCGTCGGCACGGCGGTCGGCCTGTTTGCCGTCAAGTACAAGGTGCAGGATCTCGAGGAGAGGATCGATCGCACCAACCAGAAGATCGTCGAAAGCCAGCAGGCAACCCACATCCTCAAGATCGAGTGGGCGCACCTCAACGAGGCCGAGCGCATCGAGCATTTGGCGCAGGCCCATCTCTCGCTCGAACAGGCGTCGATCAAGCAGGTCGTGCGTCTCGATTCCCTTGGAAACCCATCTGTCCCCCCGCGACGCGATACGCCACTCCCTTCCCCCCCACGAACGGGCAACGACGTCCCCTCGTCGAGCTTGCCCGGTGGCGGTCGCGTCGCAGCGGAGGCCGGCCGCCCCTCGCCGGCCTCCGCACCCCTTTCAGGGCGTTCATCCGGACCCACGACGCCCCCTCGACCGGCTCTTGCTGAAGCGCCGGCCCCCCCGGGTCCGGTTGGTGCGGGCCGCGGCGCCGCGGTGACCATCGACGACATCCTCGCGAGAAACGAAGGGGAGCGTCGGTGAGGCCGTGGCGCAAGGCAGTCCCGCCCGAACCGGCCGCCGCGTCCCCCGCGGCGGCCGGCGCGCATTTCACGTTGCCCAAGGAGCGCCACAAGGGCGACGTGCAGGAGACGGCTCGCCAGCGGCTGGTCGTCACGTCGGTGCTCCTGGTGGTTGCCTTCATGGCGATCGCCATGCGCATGTCCTACGTCTCGCTGCTGCGCGACGGCGGCGAGCCGACCCAGCGCGTGGCGGCACGCGGCGGGACGATCCAGTCGGAGCGCGCCGACATTGTCGACCGCAACGGCATCGTGTTCGCGACGTCCCTGCCGGTGATGTCGGCTTTCATCAATCCGCACCTGGTGATCGACGCACAGGATGCGGCCCGCAAGATCGTATCGGCGCTGCCTGACCTCAAGTACGACGAAGTCAAGGCCAAGCTCGATTCGGACAAGACCTTCGTGTGGGTCAAGCGCGGGCTGAGCCCGCGAGAGAATGACCGCGTGAACCGGCTCGGCATTCCCGGCCTCGAGTTCCAGGCCGAGGAACGGCGCATCTACCCGCAAGGCATGACCGGCGCGCATGTCGTGGGCTATGCCAGCATCGACAATGCCGGCCTCGGCGGCGCCGAGCGCTACTTCGACCAGCAGCTTCAGAGCGGCCAGACCGTACAGCTCTCGATCGATCTGCGCCTGCAGCGCATGGTCGAGGACGAGATCGCGCATGCAGTCCAGAAGTTCTCGGCGATCGGCGCCCAGGCGATCGTGATGGATGCGACGAACGGCGAGATCCTGGCACTCGCGTCGCTGCCCACCTATGACGCCAACAAGGCGAGGACGATCACCAACGAAGCCCTGTTCAACCGCGCCACGCTCGGCGTCTACGAGCAGGGCTCGATGTTCAAGGTCTTCAATACCGCGCTCGCGCTCGACAGCGGCAAGGTCACTCTCGCCGACAGGTTTGATGCCAGCTCGCCGATCAAGATCGACCGCTTCACCATCCACGACGATCCCGACGTACCGCACCGCGTGCTCACGGTGCCGGAGGTCTTCAAGTTCTCGTCCAACATCGGCTCGGCCAAGATGGCGGTCGAGGTCGGTACCGAGGCGCAGCGCGCCTTCTTCGACAAGATCGGCTTCCTGAAGCCGATCCACACCGAGCTGATGGAGCTCGGCACGCCGCTCTATCCGCAGCACTGGGCGAAGATCAACACCATGACCATCGCCTTCGGGCATGGCATGTCCGTGACCCCGTTGCACGTGGTCATGGGGGTGGCGGCGATGATCAACGGCGGCATCGAGTTCCCGCCGACCTTCCTCAAGCGCACGTCGGCGAGCGATCCGGGCCGCCGCGTGATCCAGGCCAAGACTTCCATGACGATGCGCCAGCTCATGCGTCTCAATGCAGTCGAGGGCACCGGCAAGAAGGCCGATTTGACCGGCTACGAAGTCGGCGGCAAGACCGGCACGGCCGAGAAGGTGGCGCACGGCGCTTACGCCCGGAAGGCGTTGTTCAGCTCGTTCGTCGGCGCCTTTCCGATGAGCGACCCGAAGTTCATCGTCCTGGTCTCGCTCGACGAGCCGAAAGGTACCAAGGAGACCGGCGGCTACGCGACCGGCGGCATGGTCGCCGCACCCAGCGTGAAGGTGATCATCGAGGACATCGTGTCGCTTTATGGCATTCTGCCGGGCGACTGGAATGCGCGGCCGGCCTCGCTCGAGATCTCGTCGCGGCCGGTCCAGCAGAATACCATGGCGCGCGCGGTGCCGGTGGCTGCGCGCGGGCAAAGGGTCGACCACAAGGCGCTGCCATTGCGGCCCGGTGAGCATTTGGCGGCGCCTCCGGGAGTGCGTCGTGCTTCGGTTGAGTGATCTCATGCGACAGAGCGCCGACTCCGCAGCCGTCGGCGCGCTGCCGCGCGATCCCTCCATTGCCGGCCTCACTCTCGACTCGCGCAAGGTCCAGCCAGGTTTCTTGTTCGCCGCCCTCGCGGGCTCGCACGCCGACGGTGCAAGCTTCGTCGCCGAGGCGGTAAAGCGCGGCGCGGTCGCGATCCTCGCCGCGCCCGACTCGGTGCTGCCGCCGCTTGCGCCGGAAATAGCGGTCGTGCGCGATCCCAATTCCCGCCGGCGCGTGGCGCTGATGGCGGCGGCCTTCGCCGGCCTGCAACCCGCGACCATCGTCGCCGTGACGGGCACCAACGGCAAATCCTCGACCGTCCATTTCGTGCGCCAGATCTGGGCCGCGCTGGGCCTGAAGGCGGCGAGCGTCGGCACGCTAGGCATCGTCTCGCCGGGCTTCACGCGCGATGCCGGGCTCACGACACCCGATCCGGTGCAGCTCCATGCCGACCTCGCCGCTCTCGCGCGCGAAGGCGTGACGCATCTCGCCCTCGAAGCTTCGAGCCACGGTCTTGACCAGCACCGGCTCGACGGCCTCAAGTTTGCGGCGGCGGCCTTCACCAATCTCACGCACGAGCATCTCGACTATCACCCCTCGATGGACGCATATTTTGCGGCCAAGGCACGGCTGTTCGAGGATCTCCTGTCCGCGGATGGCACGGCTGTGGTGAATGCTGACAGCTCGCGTGCGGACGCGGTGGCGGCGATCTGCGCCCGGCGCGGCCTCCGCTTCTGGACCTATGGCGCCAAGGGCCGTGAGTTCCGATTGCTGAGCGACGTGCCGACGCCGGCCGGTCAGCATCTTGCGATCGAAGCGCTGGGTACACGCCACGAGACCGATCTGCCTTTGGTCGGGGGCTTCCAGGCCTCGAATGCGCTGGCGGCGCTGGGCCTCGTCGTGGCCACGGGCGGTGATCCGGCACGTGTGATGGCGGCACTCGCGACACTGAGCGGCGCCGCCGGCCGGCTTCAGCTCGTGGCGCGGCATGCAAGCGGCGCGCCGGTCTATGTCGACTATGCCCACAAGCCCGAAGCGCTCGAGACTGTCCTCGCGACACTGCGCCCGTTCGCCAAGGGCCGGCTGGTCGTGGTGTTCGGCTGCGGCGGTGATCGCGATCGTGCCAAGCGGCCCGTGATGGGCGAGATCGCCACGCGCCTCGCCGATCTGACGCTGGTCACCGACGACAATCCACGGTCGGAGGAGCCCGCGACGATCCGCTCCGAGATCCGGCGCGGCATTCCGGTTGAGCGGAAGAACTGGGCCGAGGTAGGCGAAGGGCGCCGCGCCGCGATCGCGCACGGTCTCGCCGCACTCCGCTCGGCGGACGATCTGCTCCTGATCGCCGGCAAGGGTCATGAGACGGGGCAGACGATCGCCGGGGTCACGTATCCGTTCGACGATGCCGAGGTAGCGCGCCAACTCGTTCGAGGCGAGGCATGAGCGCGCTCTGGACTTCCGAGGAGGTGGAGCGCGCACTCTCGCCTCTGGCGATGCCCGCACCATTCGAGGCAAGCGGTGTCACCTTCGATAGCCGCGCCGTTGCCGAGGGCGACCTCTTCTTCGCGCTCGCCGGAGAGACGGCCGATGGCCATGCATTCGTTGGCGAGGCGCTCGAGCGCGGTGCCGCGGCGGCCGTTGTGTCGCGCGATCTGCCGGAGGCCAGGGGGAGGATGGTGCGCGTCGCCGACACCCTTCAGGCGCTGATCGCCCTCGGCCGCGCTGGCCGCCGGCGCAGCGCAGCGCGAATCGCGAGTGTCACCGGTTCGGTGGGCAAGACCAGCACCAAGGACGCGCTGCGCACGATGTTGGCGGCGCAGGCGCCAACCACGGCCAGTGCAGCGAGCTTCAACAACCACGTCGGCGTGCCGGTCAGTCTCGCTCGCCTGCCGCGTGACGCGCGCTATGGCGTGTTCGAGATCGGCATGAACCACCCCGGTGAGATCGAGCCGCTGGCGCGCCTGGTCGAGGCGCATGTCGGCGTTATCACCAACGTCGAGCCGGCGCATATCGGCCACATGGGCTCGGAAGAGGCGATCGCCGACGAAAAAGCCGGCCTGTTTGCCGGCATGGGCGAGGGTGCGGTCGCGGTGCTCAACCGTGACAGCCGGCACTTCGAGCGGCTGGCCGCGCACGCCCGTCGTCTGGGTGGGACCCGGATCGTCGGCTTCGGCCGTAGCGAGGCTGCCGACGCGCGACTTCTAGCGTGCTCCCTGCAGGATCGCGGCAGCGACATTGTCGCCTTGATCCATGGCCGGCGGATCGAGTATCGGCTGGGCGCGGCCGGCGAGCACTGGGTTCTGAACAGTCTTGCCGCGCTCGCGGCGGTCGAGGCGCTGGGCGCCGACCTCGCCAAGGCGGCGGCAATGCTCGCCAAGGTCGAGGCCTCGCCAGGCCGCGGGGCGCGGCGACGTCTCGCCTTCGGTTCGGCCACCATCGAGCTGCTCGACGAGAGCTACAATGCGAACCCCGCCTCGGTGCGCGCCATGCTTGCGGTACTTGCACGCACCGAACCGGCACCGGGCGGCCGGCGTCTGCTGGTGCTGGGTGACATGCGGGAACTGGGCGAGAAGGCCGACGAATATCACGCCGGACTTGCCGATGCCGTGGCGGCGAGCGGCGCTCAGCAGGTCTTTCTCTGCGGCCCGCACATGAAGGCGCTGTGGCGATGCCTCGCGGCGGACCAGCGGGGCGTGCATCGGCCGGATTCGGCGACGCTCGCGCCCGATGTGACCGCGGCGTTGCATGCGGGCGATGTGATTGCGGTGAAGGGCTCTCTGGGCTCGAAAATGAAGATGGTCGTCGATGCGGTTCTCGCCGCCAGCGGCGGCGAGATGGAACGCTGATATGATTTACAACCTTCTTTATCCGCTGGCGGATTTGTTCTCGCCCTTCAATCTGTTTCGCTATCTGACGTTCCGTTCGATCGCGGCGTTCCTGACGGCACTGGTGCTGAGCTTCCTGATCGGTGGTCGCCTGATCCGCTGGCTGCGCAGCAAGCAGAGGCAGGGCCAGCCGATCCGCGAGGACGGACCCGCGAGCCACATCATGGGCAAGAAGGGTACGCCGACCATGGGCGGTCTCCTGATCCTGATCTCGCTGTCCGCGGCAACGCTCCTGTGGGCCGACCTCACCAACCGGTATGTCTGGATCGTGCTCGGGATTACCGTGGCCTTCGGCGCGGTCGGCCTGTCGGACGACTATCTCAAGGTGACCAAGAAGAATCCCAAGGGCGTACCCGGCAAGGTGAAGCTCGGCCTCTCGGTCGTGGTGGCGGCGATCGCCGCCTATTTCATCTCCCAGGCCTCCCCGCCGGCGCTGCGCTACACGCTCGCGCTGCCGTTCCTGAAGGACGTGCTGGTGCCGCTGGGGCTGGTGGGCTTCGTAATTTTCGCCGTGCTGGTGATCGTCGGCACTTCGAACGCGGTCAATCTGACCGACGGCCTCGACGGTCTCGCGATCGGGCCGGTGATCATGGCCTCGATCGTCTTCGGCCTGATCGCCTACGTGGTCGGCAACCTCGTCTACACGAACTATCTCTATCTCCACCACATCCCGCGCTCGGGCGAGCTCTCCGTGCTGCTCTCGGCTTTGGTCGGTGCCGGGCTCGGTTTCCTGTGGTTCAACGCGCCGCCGGCGATGGTGTTCATGGGCGATACCGGCTCGCTTGCGATCGGCGGGGCGCTGGGCGGCGTCGCCGTCGTCACCAAGCACGAGATCGTGCTGGCCATCGTCGGCGGGCTGTTCGTACTCGAGACCGTGTCGGTGATCGTGCAGGTAGTGTCCTACAAATGGACCGGCCGCCGCATCTTCCGCATGGCGCCCCTGCACCATCATTTCGAGCAGAAGGGTTGGGCGGAGCCGACCATCGTGTTCCGCTTCTGGATCATCGCGGCCATCCTCTCGATGGTCGGCCTCGCCACCCTGAAACTGAGGTAGCGCATGATCGATCTTGGCGTCCTCAAGGGCTTGTCCTTTGCCGTGCTGGGGCTCGCGCGCTCCGGCCTGGCGACGGTGCGAGCGCTCGAGGCGGCCGGAATCGAATGCGTCGCCTGGGACGACAACGCGCCTTCGCGTGAGGCCGCCGCCGAGGCAGGCGCGAAGCTGGTCGAGCCGGCTCACATCGACTGGCCGAAGATCAGCGCACTCGTCATCAGCCCCGGCATTCCCAATCGCTTGCCCGAGCCCCATCCCGCGGCCGCGGCGGCGCGCGCGGCCGGCAAGCCGGTGATCTGCGACGTCGAGCTTCTGGCGCGCGCACGGAAGGCCGCGCGCTTTGTCGCCGTCACCGGCACCAATGGCAAGTCGACGACGACGGCGCTTATCGGCCACGTGCTGAAGAGCGCGGGAATGGCCTGCGAGGTCGGCGGCAATATCGGCCGCGGCGCGCTCGACCTGGCGCCGCTCGGCGCCGACGGCATCTACGTGCTCGAGCTCTCCTCCTATCAGCTCGAGCTGCTGCAAACGTTCCACGCCGATGTCGCGGTATGGCTCAACATTGCGCCCGATCACATCGATCGCCACGGCGACATGGCAGGCTACGTCGCCGCCAAGGCCCATATCTTCGATCGCCAGCAGGCCGGCGACTGCGCCGTGATCGGGGTGGACGATGACTATTCGCGCGCCGTCCACGAGACGGTCGCCGCGCTTCCCGGCGTGGCCGCCATTCCGGTCGCAGCCGACCGGCCGGTCGCCGGCGGCGTGTCGTTTCGCGCCGGCATGCTGGTCGACGCGGACGGTTACATGGTCGATTTCTCGGACGTGCCGACGCTCCCGGGCACGCACAATGCGCAGAACGCTGCCTGTGCGTGGGCCGCCTGCCGGTGGCTCGGCGTTCCGCGAGAGACCATCGTCGAGGGTCTGCAAAGCTATCCTGGCCTGCCGCACCGCCAGGAGCGCGTGGCCGCCATCGGCAAAGTCGTCTACGTGAATGACAGCAAGGCGACCAATGCCGATGCGACGGCGCGCGCACTCTCGTCGTATCGCGATATCTACTGGATTCTGGGCGGCCAGGCGAAAGAGGGCGGCGTGACGCCGCTCGCGCCCTGGTTCGACCGCGTGCGGCATGCCTTCCTGATCGGCCGGGCGACCGAGCTGTTCGCAAGCCAGCTCGAGGGGAAGCTGCCCTACAGCCGATGCGGCGACCTGAAATCGGCACTCGATGCCGCGCATGAGCGTAGCCAACGCGAGAGCGCCCGAGACGGCTGCGCGGCGGTCGTGCTGCTGTCGCCGGCCTGCGCGTCGTGGGATCAATGGAAGAGCTATGAGCATCGCGGCGATGCGTTCCGCGCCATGGCGCGGGCCCTGCCGGGCGCACAGATATTGGGGAGAGCGGCATGATCCAGGTTCCACGCGACGACCGCAGTGTCATCGGCCAGTGGTGGTGGACAGTCGATCGCTGGGCGTTGGGCGCGGTCCTCGCCATCATGGCCTTCGGCGTGCTGCTCACGCTTGCCGCCTCGCCGCCCGCCGCCGAGCGCATCGGTGCCGATTCGTTCATCTTCGCCAAGCGCCAGTTCGTCTTCCTGCCGATGGCGCTGGCGCTCATGCTCGCCATCTCGCTGACCTCGCCGCGCCATGTGCGCCGGCTGGCGCTGCTGGTGTTCATGGCGAGCATCGTGCTGCTGGCGCTTACCTTTGTAATCGGCGTCGAAATCAAGGGCGCACGTCGGTGGATTGCCGTGCCCGGCCTGTCGGGGATCCAGCCATCCGAATTCGTGAAGCCGAGCCTTGCCGTCATCTCGGCATGGCTGCTGGCGCAAAGCCGCGCCGAGCGCCGCGCGCCGGGATACATTCTTTCGACCTTGCTGGTCGGCATCGTGCTGGCGCTGCTCGTGATGCAGCCTGACCTCGGCATGAGCATCGTGGTGGCTTCTGTGTGGGCGGCCCAGCTTTTCGTCGTCGGCTTGCCGATGTGGGTCGCGGGCTTCGGCGTGATCGGCGGCGCGGCGAGCCTGGTCGGCGCCTACTTCGTGTTCGGCCATGTCCGCAGCCGCTTCGACCGCTTCCTCGACCCCTCGTCGGGCGACAACTATCAGGTCAACACCGCGCTCGAGGCGTTCATGAACGGATCGCTGTTCGGCCGCGGACCCGGCGAGGGCACGGTGAAGGCCCAGCTTCCCGATGCGCATACCGACTTCGTGATGGCTGTGTGCGGCGAGGAGTTCGGCCTGATTGTGTGCCTCATCATCCTCGCGTTGTTTGCCTTCGTGACCTTGCGTGCCTTGCAGCGCGCCTCGAAGGAGACCAGCCTTTTCATCACCTTGGCGGCGACCGGGCTCAGCGTGCAGTTCGGCCTGCAGGCCGCCATCAACATGGCCTCGACGGTGCAGCTCATTCCCGCCAAGGGCATGACGCTGCCTTTCATCTCCTACGGCGGTTCGTCCGCGCTCTCGATGGCGATCTGCGTCGGCATGATGCTGTCGCTGACGCGCGAGCATGCCGGCTTGAGAGAGATCGTCTGATGATCGAGGCGCGCCCTGTCGTTCTCGCCACCGGCGGCACCGGCGGGCATGTTTTCCCCGCCGAGGCGCTGGCCGGCGAGCTCGAGGCGCGCGGCGTTCCCTTCGCGCTGGTGACCGACGCGCGCGGCCGGCAGTGGCAGGGCGCACTGTCGCGGCGGCCGATCCACTACATCCATTCGGCAAGCCCCAGCGGATCCCTCAGCGCGCGACTGCTGGCCGTGCTGTCGCTCGGACTGGGCCTGTTCGATGCTTGGCGGGCCCTGCGCCGCATCGGCCCCTCGGCCGTGGTAGGCTTCGGCGGCTATGCCTCCGTGCCAACCGTGATCGCCGCGCGGCTGCGTCGCACGCCGACGATGCTGCACGAGCAGAACGCCGTCCTGGGCAAGGCCAACCGGCTGGTGCTGGGCGGCGTCGCGCGTGTGGCGACGTCTTTCGCCCGCACTCGTCACATTGCCGCCGACGATCCCCGGGCGCGGCTGGTCGGCAATCCGGTACGCGAGCCGGTTCGGGCGCTGTGCGGCGCATCCTATCGTGCACCCGGCCCCGGACGCGTGGTCGACATCCTGATCTTCGGCGGCAGCCAGGGAGCCGCGTCGTTCAGCCAGGTGGTGCCCGAGGCCATCTTGTCCCTGCCGCCCGAATTGCGGGCGCGGCTGCGCCTCGTGCAGCAATGCCGGCCCGAGGATCTGGAACATGTGCGCCGACTCTATGCCGGCGCCCGCATCGTCGCCGATCTGGCGCCGTTCTTCACCGATCTTCCGCAACGCATCGCCTCGTCGCATCTGGTCATCGGCCGCTCGGGCGCCTCGACGGTGGCCGAGCTCGCGGCAGTCGGACGGCCATCGATCCTGATCCCATATCCCTATGCCGCCGACGATCATCAGACGGCGAATGCGCGCGCCTTCGAGGCCATCGGCGCGTGCATCGTGATCCCACACGCCGATTTCATTCCCGGCACGCTCGCCGGCCATCTCGGAGCGTTGATTGCGGCACCACACCGCCTCGACGAGATGGCACGGGCCGCGCATGCTGCCGGCCGGCCGGATGCGGCGGCACGGCTGGCCGACGTCGTCGCCGAGCTGGTTTCCCTTCCATTCACGCCGTCAGGAGTCGCCGCATGAGGGCGTTGCCGCTCGATATCGGTCTCATTCATTTCGTCGGCATCGGTGGCATCGGCATGTCGGGCATCGCCGAGGTCCTGCACAATCTCGGTTACAAAGTGCAAGGCAGCGATGTGGCTGAAGGCGCCAACACGCGCAGGCTGGCCGAGCTCGGGATCAAGGTCGCGATCGGACACCGCGCCGACAATTTAAGCAATGCTCAGGTGGTGGTCGTTTCGAGCGCGGTGAAGAAGGACAATCCCGAGGTGCTGGCAGCGCGTGCGCGCCTCGTGCCGGTAGTGCGGCGTGCCGAGATGCTGGGCGAGCTGATGCGGTTGAAATGGTCGATCGCGGTCGGCGGCACGCACGGCAAGACGACGACGACCTCGATGGTCGCCGCCATGCTGGACGCCGGCGGTCTTGATCCCACCGTGATCAACGGCGGCATCATCAATGCCTACGGGACCAATGCGCGCATCGGCGCCGGCGACTGGATGGTGGTGGAGTCCGACGAATCGGATGGTTCGTTCCTGCGCCTGCCGGCCACCATCGCCATCGTCACGAACGTCGATCCCGAGCACCTCGACCACTACGGCACCTTCGATGCGCTGCGCGATGCTTTTGTTCGCTTCGTCGAGAATTTGCCGTTCTACGGCTTTGCCGTGCTGTGCGCCGATCATCCCGAGGTGCAGGCGCTTATTCCGCGCATTGCCGACCGGCGCATCGTCACCTACGGCCTCGGCGTCAATGCCGACGTCCGGGCGATGAACCTCCGGCTTGATCGCGCCGGCGCCGACTTCGACGTCCTGGTCGCCAATCGCGCCACCAACGAATCGCGGTCGATCGACGGGCTGCGGTTGCCGATGTTCGGCCAGCACAACGTGCAAAATGCGCTGGCCGCCATCGCCGTTGCGCAGGAAATGGGCCTTCCTGACGAGATCATCCGCCGTGCGCTGGGCGCGTTCTCGGGGGTGAAGCGTCGTTTCACCAGGACCGGCGAGGCGCGCGGCATTACCGTCATCGACGATTACGGCCACCATCCGGTCGAGATCGCGGCCGTGTTGCGCGCCGCCCGCCAGGCCTATGGCGGCTCGGGCCGCGTGATCGCCGTGATGCAGCCGCATCGCTACACGCGGCTCGCCTCGCTCAAGAACGAGTTCGCGACATGCTTCGGCGACGCCGACATCGTGATTATCGCTGATGTCTATGCCGCCGGCGAGACGCCGATTGAAGGCGTCAACCGCGACATGCTGGTCGGGCTGGTGCAGCGCGCGGGCCATCGCGACGTCATGACCTTCGACGGGCCGGGCGACCTGCCGAGCATGATCTGGCGTATCGCGCGGCCGGGCGACGTGGTGGTGTGCCTTGGCGCCGGCAACATCACCTCCTGGGCGCAAGCCTTGCCGGGCCAGCTTCAGCAACTCGCGGCGGAGCATGCGGGTCCTCGCTCGATTGCCAACGATTCGGGGTCGGCCGCATGACGGCACTCGCTGCGTCCCGTTCCCATCTGGTCGACAGGCTCGCCAGGCCGCGCGGCCGGCTGACGGCCGATGCGCCAATCGGGCCGCAAACCTGGTTTCGCACCGGCGGACCGGCCGAGGTTCTTTTCCGCCCGGCCGATACCGAGGACCTCGCTTCCTTCCTGGCGGCGTTACCGGCGGATGTGCCGGTGACGGTGTTGGGTGTCGGTTCAAACCTGCTGGTGCGCGACGGCGGTGTGAAGGGCGTCGTGATCCGCCTGATGCGCGGCTTCACTGGCATCGTCGTCGACGGCGAAGAGGTCGGCGCTGGCGCCGGCGCGCTCGACCTCAACGTGGCGCTTACCGCGCGCGACCATGCGCTGGAAGGCCTCGAATTCCTGAGTGGCATTCCCGGCACGATCGGCGGCGCCCTGCGCATGAATGCCGGCGCCTATGGCGGTGAGCTCGCGCAGGTGCTGATGTCGGCCGAAGCGGTCGACCGTCGCGGTGCCCTCCACAACGTCGGTCCGGCCGAGATGGGGTTCAGCTATCGTCACAGCGAAGTGCCCACCGACTGGATTTTCACCTCGGCCCTGCTGCGCGGCAGGCTCGGCGATCGCATGGCCATCGCGCGCCGCATCGCTGAAATCGACGCCGCGCGCATCGAATCGCAGCCACGCAGCCGTACCGGTGGCTCGACCTTCATGAATCCTCCGGGCGACACGGCGTGGCAGCTGATCGACCGCGCCGGCTGCCGCGGCCTTCGGATCGGCGACGCCCAGGTCTCGGACAAGCACTGCAACTTCCTGATCAATCTCGGCGCGGCGACAGCAGCCGATATCGAGGCGCTGGGTGAGGAGGTGCGGCGGCGCGTGCTCGAGAAGACCGGCGTCCGGCTCGATTGGGAGATCCGTCGCATCGGCGAGCCCGCCGGGACGTCGGCATGAGCACGGTTGCGGTCCTGATGGGCGGCTGGTCGCCGGAGCGCGAGGTCTCGCTGGTGAGTGGCAAGGCCTGCGCCCAGGGCCTGCGCGAGGGCGGCCACGCGGTGATCGAGTATGACGTCAAGCGCGACTTGAAGGCGCTGATCGACTTCCTGCGGCCGGCAGCGGGCCGGGGCCCCGATGTCGTCTTCAACGCTCTGCACGGCAAATACGGCGAGGATGGCTGCATCCAGGGCGTGCTCGAGATCCTCGCCGTGCCTTACACCCATTCCGGCGTGCTCGCCTCGGCCCTCGCTATGGACAAGCCGATGTCGCGGCACGTCTTTACCTCCGTCGGCATTCGCGTCGCCGACGGCAAGGTGGTCGAGCGCCGCTCGTTGGCCTCGGGCGATCCCATGCCGCGTCCCTACGTCGTGAAACCGATCGACCAGGGGTCGAGCGTCGGCGTCCACATCGTGCGCGAGGGCGACAATCTCGCCGCCGTCGAGGCGGCGGAAGCCGCGTTCGGCGAGCGCGTGCTGGTGGAGCGATTCGTGCCGGGACGCGAGCTGACGGTGGCCGTGATGGGCGACAAGGCGATTGCCGTTACCGAGCTGAGGCCGCGCACCCGCTTCTACGACTACGAGGCGAAGTACACCGACGGTATCACCGAGCACCTGGTGCCGGCGCCCGTCCCGCCCGAGGTCTATGAGCAGGCGCGTCAATGGGCGCTGCAGGCGCACCAGGCGCTTGGCTGCGACGGGCTGAGCCGCGCCGATCTGCGCTGGGACGACGGCCAGCCGGGGACCTCGGGCCTGGTCATGCTGGAACTCAACACCCAGCCCGGCATGACGCCGCTCTCGCTCGCGCCGGAGCAGGCGAAATGGGCGGGCATCTCCTGGCCGGAGCTCATGAACTGGATGGTCGATCATGCGAGGCGGCCGGCATGAAAGCGCCCGCACGCAATCCCACCTCGTCCGGCGGCGCACCGCGGCGGCGCGACTACGACCGGCGGCGCAGGAAGAAGCGCAGCACGGGCCGCAAGTCGAGCCGGCCGCTGTGGCGCCGGCCGGTTCTGCTGGGCGTTGTCGTCCTGCTGCTGGGACTGGGTGGCAGCGGCGGCTGGGTGGCGTGGCACGAAGGATGGGTCGCGACTGCGCAGGAGCGCGCCGCCGAGGTCACGCACCGCGTGATGACGGCGCTCACCCCCTTCAAGCTCGCCGATGTGACAGTGGAAGGCCGCGACTATGTCACCCGGGAAGCCATCCTCGCAGCGCTGAACGTGAAGGCGGGCGATTCGTTGCTCGGCATCGATTTGCAGGCCGCCCGCCATCGGCTTGAATCGATCGACTGGGTGGCGAGCGCCACGATCGAGCGGCGCCTGCCCGACACGCTCTATGTGACGCTGAAGGAACGCCGTGCGGTCGCAATCTGGCAGAACGGCAACGAGTATACGCTGATCGACCAGAACGGCCGCACCGTGCGGGCGAGCCGAATGCCGCCTGGCGCCGACACGCTTCTGTTGCTGGGCGGCGCAGGCGCGCCCGAGCATGTCGGCGATCTCCTGCTGCTGCTCGCCTACGAGCCCCAGGTCGCCAAGCAGGTGCGCGCGGCGGTGTGGGTCGGGCAGCGGCGCTGGAACCTGATCCTGAAGAACGACGTGGAGATTCGGCTGCCGGAAGAGGACGCGGTTGCGGCGCTGCAGCGGCTGGCCAAGCTCGACAGCGACTACAGGCTCTTGTCGCGCGAGTTCGGCGTGATCGATCTTCGGTTGCCGGACAAGCTCTATCTCAGGAAGCGCGGCTCGGCAGACGACATGCCGTCGGCGGCGGCCAACAAATCGGTTCAGTCAAAAGTGTAGCGTAAGCACGGGGGACATCGTGGCCAGGACTAGGAATGGCGTCATCGCGGCGCTCGATATCGGAACCAGCAAGGTCGTCTGCTTCGTGGCGCGGGTCGACGGGCAGGGCCTGCGGGTGGTCGGTATCGGCCACCAGCCCGCGCTCGGCATGCGCACCGGCAACATCATCGACATGGAAGCCGCGACGCGGGCCATTTCCACCGCCGTCTCGACGGCCGAGGAGATGTGCGGCGAGCAGGTCCGCGAGGTGATCGTCGGGGTAAGTGGAGGCTCGCCGGCCTCCCATACCCAGACACTGGAAGTCGGGATCGGCCACCACGAGATCGGCGAGCGCGACGTGCGCCGCGTGCAGCAGCACATCCACCTGCCGGCAGAGACGGCGGACCGCGACATCGTCCATTCGGAGGCGATCGGCTACACCGTCGACGGCACGCCCGTGCGCGATGCGCGCGGCATGTTCGGCGAGCGGCTGGGCGTCGACGTGCATCTCGTCACCGCTGCGAGCAGCGCGATGCGCAACCTCCAGGTCTGCGTTCGCCGCGCCCATCTCGAGATCGCCGAGCGGGTCGTGGCCTCGCACGCGGCAGGCCTGAGCTCCCTGGTTGCCGACGAGCGTGACCTGGGCGTCACGCTGATCGACATGGGGGGCGGCACGACCTCGATCGCGGTGTTCTACGAAGGCCATCTAGTGCACGTCGATTCGATCCCGGTGGGCGGCGACCATGTCACGCGCGATATCGCTCGCGGCCTCGCGACGCCGCTCGCCCATGCCGAGCGCATGAAGACCCAGATCGGCCGGGCCGTCGCCAAACCGAACGACGAGTACGACATTGTCGACGTCCCTCTGATCGGCGAGGAGGACCGCACCCAACCCAACCATATTCCACGCTCGATTCTGGTGGGCATCATCCGGCCGCGCGTCGAGGAGACGTTCGAGCTGGTGCGCAGCCGTCTCGAGGCGAGCGGTGTGGATAAGTTGGCCGGCGGACGCGCCGTCCTGGTCGGCGGCGCCTGCCAGCTCGACGGCGTGACCGAGGTCGCGTCCATCATCCTGAATAAGAAAGTGCGTACCGGCGCGCCGCTGCGGCTCGCCGGACTTGCCGATTCGACCGGCGGGCCGGCATTTTCCGCCGCTGCCGGACTGCTCTCCTTCGCGCTCCTGCATCACGCGCCTGTGCAATCGCAGCCCGCCGTGCCGGAAGTGCCGTCGAGTCGAATTGGCCGGATTGGCAGTTGGATTAGGGAAAACTTTTAGGCAATATGTTGTGTGGGACGAAACTGTCCCCAAGAGATGTTGATAAAGAAGAACAAGCCGGTGGCAGGCTAAGCGCTTCCCGCAAGAGGGGCCGACCTGTCGCTCCGAGCAGATTGCCCTCTCGTTTGCGTGGAGAAAACCGTATGACAATCAACCTCAGTCTCCCTCAAAAGGAGTCGGAGATTAAGCCCCGTATCACCGTCATCGGCATCGGTGGCGCGGGCGGGAACGCCGTCAACAACATGATCAGCGCCGCGCTGGAAGGCGTGGAATTCATTGTCGCCAACACCGACGCGCAGGCGCTCGGCCAGTCGCTTGCCGACCGGCGCGTGCAACTCGGCATCACGGTGACGCAGGGCCTGGGTGCCGGCGCCCGACCTGAGGTCGGCCGGCAGGCGGCCGAGGAGGCGCTGCCCGAGATCCTGCAGCTTCTCGACGGCGCCAACATGGTTTTCGTCACCGCCGGCATGGGCGGTGGTACCGGCACCGGCGCGGCGCCGGTCATCGCCGCCGCCGCGCGCGAGCAGGGCATCCTCACCATCGGCGTCGTCACCAAACCGTTCCATTTCGAAGGCCGCCGCCGCATGCAGGCGGCAGACCAGGGCATCACCGAGCTTGAAAAGGTCGTGGATACGCTGATCGTCATCCCCAACCAGAATCTGTTCAAGATCGCCAACGAGAAGACGACCTTCGCCGATGCCTTCAAGATGGCCGATGACGTGCTCCACATGGGGGTGCGCGGGGTCACCGACCTGATGGTGATGCCGGGCCTGATCAATCTGGACTTTGCCGACATCCGCACGGTGATGGGCGAGATGGGCAAGGCAATGATGGGCACCGGCGAGGCCGAGGGCCAGGATCGCAGCCGCGTCGCGGCCGAGAGCGCGATCTCCAACCCGCTCCTCGAAGACCATTCGATGAAGGGCGCCAAGGGCGTGCTGATCAACATCACCGGCGGCCTCGACATGACGCTGCACGAGGTCGACGAGGCGGCCAACCGCATCCGCGAGGAAGTCGATCCCGACGCCAACATCATCTTCGGCTCGACCTTCGATGCGACGATGCAGGGTCGCATGCGCGTGTCCGTGGTCGCCACCGGCATCGCGGCCATCGCCTCGCAACAGCCGGTGCCAAACTATCTCAATCTCGACATGAATCGGCCGATGCAGACCGGCCAGCCGGCTCTCAGCCGTCCGGTGGCGGCGCCGGCCGGCCGTATCGCGATGCCGGCTGCGGCGACGGCACCGGTGGCCGCGCCTGCGATGGCCGTGCCGATGCCCTCGCCGGCACCGCCCGTGGCTGCCGATCCGACGCCGATGCAAGCTCCCGCGCCATCGCTGGCACCTGCTCCGCAGCCCGCCGTTGTGCAGGTACCGCTGCCGGCCGTGGAAACGTCCCCGGTTCAGGTAATGCCAGCGGCGGCCGAAATGCCGGTCGCGCCGCCGATAGCCGCCGCGCCCGTCGCACAGCCCGTGCCCGCGCCGGCCGCGCCGCCGGCCCCCGCGCCCGTTGCGGTACCGGCGGCGGCGCTGGCGCCAACCCCCGCGCCAACGCCACAGCACAAGCCGATGGTTGACGAAAGCGATTGGCGCGTGAGCCGTCCGCCGATACGGCCGGCGGTGCGTGCGACGGAGCCAACCTCGCGGCCCGCAGTGGCACGCGCGGTGGGGAGCGAGAACCGGATGCCCAATCTGTTCCAGCGCATCACCGGTGCGTTTGCCACGCCCAAACCGGCAGCGCCTGGCGCTTCCACGCATACCGAGCCGGCCGTGTCGCGCCAGGCTTCGGAAAACGTCGTCGCTGCACCCAAGCCGGTGGTCCGGCCGGCGCCGGTACAGACCTCGATCGACGTTACCGAGCGGGCCAAACCGGCGCGCGACGACGACGATCTGCAGATCCCCGCGTTCCTGCGCCGCCAGGCCAACTGACCATCGCAACTCACGCGGATCACGCAACTTTCCACGCTTTCTTCGAGGGGCCCGCTCGGCCCCTCTTTTTTTGGCATCGGCGTGATATAACCGCCGCGGCACGCAGAAACGGACAGGATATGGCGACGGCGTTGAAGATCAGGTTGTTGATGGGGCTCGGCAGCGCGGCGCTGGCCGCGACATTGGCGGGATGCGGCGACTCCTCGGACGACAAGACCTACAGCGAGCAGCCGGTCGAGGTCCTCTACAATCGCGCGCTCGATGCTCTCGGCGCCCAGGACTACAAGGCCGCCGCCAAGGGGTTCGAGGAGGTCGACCGCCAGCACCCCTATTCGGTATGGGCGACGAAGGCGGAGATCATGGCGGCCTTCAGCTACTACCAGAACAACAAATACGACGACGCCATCATCGCACTCGACCGGTTCATCCAGCTTCATCCCGGCCACAAGGACATTCCCTACGCCTACTATCTCAAGGGCATCTGCTACTACGAGCAGATCTCCGACGTGGGCCGCGACCAGCATGTGACTCAGCAGGCGCTCGACGCGCTGTCCGACGTCGCCAAGCGTTTCCCCGACACGCCCTACGCGCGCGACGCGCGCCTGAAGGTCGAACTCTGCATCGACCATCTCGCCGGCAAGGAAATGGATATCGGCCGCTACTACGAGAGGCAGCAGCAATATGTCGGCGCCATCAACCGCTTCCGGACGGTGATCGAGCGCTACCAGACGACTACCCATGTACCCGAGGCGCTGCATCGGCTGGTCGAGTGCTATCTGGCGCTGGGCGTCAAGAGCGAGGCCAAGGAAACCGCCGCCGTGCTGGGCTACAACTTCCCGGGGAGCGACTGGTACCAGGACACCTACTACCTGATGACCGGCGAGGGCACGCCGGCCGACTCCGACACGGGAACGCGCAAGTTCCTAGGGCTGTTCTAGCCGGATCTCGATGCTTGTCTCGCTTTCGATCCGCGACTTCGTCCTGATCGAAAAGCTCGACCTCACCTTCGCGCGCGGTCCGGATCGCGGGCTGGGCGCACTTACCGGCGAGACCGGTGCGGGCAAATCGATCCTGATCGACGCGCTCGGCCTCGCGCTCGGTGCGCGCGCCGAGTCAAGCACGGTACGGCGCGGTGCCACGCAAGCTTCCGTCGCCGCCGCCTTCGATTTGCCGAGGGCGCACGCAGCACGTGACACCCTTGCCGAGCAAGGGTTCGACATCGAAGAAGACGTGCTCACCTTGCGTCGCACGGTCGGCGCCGATGGCCGCAGCCGTGCCTTCGTCAACGACCAGCCGGCGTCGGTCGGACTGCTGCGACGGCTGGGCGAGATGCTGGTCGAGATCCAGGGCCAGATGGAACAACACGGTCTGCTCGATGTCGCCACCCATCGCGCCGCCTTGGACGCCTTCGCCGGGCTCGAGAGGCAGGCGCAGGCGGTGCGCGCCGCCTGGCGCGAATGGCGCGCCGCCGAGCAGGCGCGCGGCGAGGCCGAGGCGACGGCCGTCGCCGCTCGTCGCGACGAGGACTTTTTGCGCCATGCCGTCAAGGAGCTGGAGACGCTGGCGCCAAAGGCCGACGACGAGGCGAGGCTCGCGGCCGAGCGGCAGTTGCTGCGCGCCGGCAGCGCCATTGGCGAGGCGGTGGCGCAGGCGTTGGGTGAGCTGGAGCAGGGGCGAGGCGCCGTCGCGATCCTGCGGGCGGCGCACCGGCTGGTAGAGCGCAATGCCGACAAGGCTGCGGGTCGGCTCGACTCATCGCTCGCCGCGCTCGACCGGGCGCTCAGCGAGACGACGGAAGCGCAAGCCCAACTGGAGACCGCACGCGATGCGCTGGAGTTCGATCCCAACCGTCTGGAGAAGATCGAGGAGCGCCTGTTTGCGCTCAGGGCGGCTGCCCGCAAGCACAATGTGACAGTTGACGATCTCGCGCCGCTTGCGGAGAAGATGGCGGCACAGCTCGGCGCGCTCGACGACGGTGAGGCCAGTCTCAGGAAGCTCGAGGCAACGGCCAAGGCGGCGCGCGCCGCCTATGTCGCGACGGCCGAAGCACAGGCCGCGGCGCGACGCAAGGGCGCGGCACGACTCGACAAGGTGGTTGCGGCGGAACTTGGGCCACTGAAGCTCGAGAAGGCGAAGTTCGTGACGGAAATCACGGCCTTGCCCGAAGAGGACTGGTCCGAGGCGGGCACCAGTCACGTCCAGTTCACCGTCGCCACCAATCCCGGCACGCCACCGGCGCCGATCGCCAGGATCGCCTCGGGCGGCGAGCTGTCGCGCTTCCTGCTGGCGGTCAAAGTTTGCCTGGCCAAGGGCAGCGAGGCGGCGACCATCGTGTTTGATGAGGTCGACTCGGGTATCGGCGGCGCAACCGCGGCGGCGGTCGGCGAGCGGCTGAAGCGGCTCGCCAGGGAGGTGCAGGTGCTGGTGGTTACCCATTCGCCCCAGGTTGCCGCAGTGGCCGACCGGCATTGGCTGATCCGCAAGACCACTACGAAGAACGCCGCAAGTACCGACGTGCTCGCGCTCGACGCCAAGGGCCGCCGCGAGGAGATTGCGCGTATGCTCGCGGGTGCCGAGGTGACGGCCGAAGCCCGCGCCGCCGCCGACCGCTTGCTGGCAGCCGCCCGATGAGCGTTCCCTACGCCGTATCACTTGGAGCCGGCTGTGTTATCCCGAGCGCAGCGAGGGATCTTTGACCAACCTAACGAAGGATCCCTCACTTCGTTCGGGACGACACCGGATCTCGCGATGAAATCGGCACTTAGGGGCGCGAGGCCAACCAGGAGAAGACCATGTCGCGTGCCGTGAAGTTCAAGGCCGGCCTGGCGGTCGAGGCGATGACCGAACGCCAGGCGCGCGTGGAGCACAGGCGTCTCGCCGGCGAGATTGCCCGTCACGACGAGCTTTATCACCAGAAGGACGCACCGGAGATCTCGGACGCGGAGTACGACAAGCTGCGTCAGCGGCTCCGGGCAATCGAGGCGCGCTTCCCCCAACTCGCCGACAAGGAAAGCCCCTCGCAGCGCGTCGCGCCGACACCGACCACCGCCTTCGCCAAGGTCCGCCACGCGCGACCGATGTTATCGCTCGACAACGCCTTCACCGACGAAGAGCTGCAGGGCTTTTTCGACCGGGTGCGGCGCGGCCTGGAGCGCGAGACCGACCTCAAGCCGGACGACGAGATCGCGTTCAATTGCGAGCCCAAGATCGACGGATTGTCGATCAGCCTGCGCTATCTCGATGGTGAGTTCACGATCGGCGCCACCCGCGGTGACGGCACGACCGGCGAGGATGTCACGGCCAACCTCAAGACGGTGGAGGACATTCCTCACAAGCTGAAAGGCAAGGCGCCGAGGATCCTCGACGTGCGCGGCGAGGTCTATATGGAGCGCCGTGCCTTCCAGGCGATGAACAGGCGCCAGGAGGCGGCGGGCGAGAAAACCTTCGCCAATCCGCGCAACGCCGCTGCCGGATCGCTGCGCCAGCTCGATCCTGCGATCACCGCGACCCGGCCGCTGCGCTTTTTCGCCTATGCCTGGGGCGAGGCCGAGCCACGCTCCTGGAAGACGCACAGCGATTATCTCAAGCTCCTGAAGGGCTGGGGCTTTCGGGTGAATCCGCTGTCGCAGCTCTGCCGCACGCCCGACGAGGTGCGTGCCTTCTACTGCCAGATGGGCGTTGAGCGCCCGTCGCTGCCCTACGACATAGACGGTGTGGTCTACAAGGTCGACCGCATCGATTGGCAGGAACGGCTGGGCTTCGTGAGTCGCGCGCCGCGTTGGGCGATCGCGCACAAGTTCCCGGCCGAGCAGGCGCGCACGCGGCTGAACGGCATCCTGATCCAGGTCGGACGTACCGGTGCGTTGACCCCCGTCGCCGAGCTCGAACCGGTCAATGTCGGCGGCGTCATCGTGGCACGCGCCACGCTGCACAATGCCGACGAGATCGAGCGGCTCGACGTGCGCGTGGGCGACATGGTGGTGGTACAGCGAGCCGGCGACGTGATCCCTCAGGTGCTGGGCTACGTGCCCGAGGAGCGGCCGAGGAGGACCGAGAGGTTCCGCTTCCCCACGCGCTGCCCCTGTCCGCTCAGGACCGAGGTGAAGAGCGAGGAGGGCGGCGTGGTGCGGCGCTGCAGTGGCGCGCTCGAATGCCCGTTCCAGCAGGTCGAGCGGCTGCGCTACTTCGTGTCGCGCAACTGCTTCGACATCGAGGGGCTGGGCGGCACGCACATCGAGAACTTCTTCAACGACGGGCTGCTGAAGATCCCCGGCGACATCTTCCGCCTGCCCAGGCGGGCCGACGAGATCCGCAGGCGCGAAGGCTGGGGCGAAATCTCGGTGCGCAACCTGGTCAACGCCATCGAGGGGCGGCGCACCATCTCGCTCGACCGCTTCATCAACTCGATCGGCATCCCGCTGATCGGGGAAGCCACGGCCAAGATCCTGGCCCAGGAGTACGGAGACGTGGACGTTTGGTTTGGCGAGATGCTGGCGGCGGCCAAGGAGCGCAAAAAGACGCCGGGCGAGGTCAAAAAGGAGCAGGCTGCGGCCGAAGTAGGAACGAGCTACGGCCGGCTCTGCAACATCGAGCAGATTGGCATCACGACGGCGGATGCCATGTGCAGCTTCTTCAACGAACTGCATACCGTCGAGATCATCCGCGACCTGCGCAAGCAGCTCACCGTGGAGGGCGTGACGCGCCGCGTGATCGCCGCCGACGCGCCGCTCAAGGACAAGATCGTGGTCTTCACCGGCGAGCTTTCCGTCATGACCCGCGAAGCTGCCAAGACCCGAGCCGAGGAGCTGGGCGCCAAGGTCACCGACTCGGTCTCCAAGAAGACCAGCCTCGTCGTGGTAGGCGAAAACGCCGGCTCCAAGGCCCGCAAGGCGGTGGAGCTTGGCGTCAAGACGCTCACCGAAGAGGAGTGGGTGGCGCTCTCTTCATGAGCTTCCCCATCCGTATGGGGAGGGGGTCGATTCGCTAAAGCAATGCGAAGTCGAGGGGGCCGTTGCGGTCGAGAGGGCGGCCGCCGTCGGCCATCGGGTACTTGAGCCCGGTCGCGCAGTTGAACAGCACGACATTGTCGGTCTTCTTGATGCGGCCATCGGCGAGCGCCTGCTTGTAGGCGGCAGCGGTCGCCGCGCCCTCGGGGCAGAGCAGGACACCATCAAGCCGCGCGATCTCGTCGAGCGTCGATGAAATTGCGCTGTCCTCGACGGCGATCGCGAAACCGCCTGACTCGCGCACGGCATCGAGGATGAGAAAGTCGCCGATCGCGACGGGCACGCGGATCCCGGCCGCCACGGTGTGGGCATCCTTCCAGAGCTCGGCGTGACGGCTGTTGCTTTCGAAGGCGCGAACGATCGGCGCGCAGCCCGCCGCCTGGACGGCAATCATCTTCGGACGCTTCTTGCCGATGAAGCCGATCGCTTCCAGCTCGGCGAAGGCCTTCCACATCCCGATGAGCCCGGTCCCGCCACCCGTCGGATAGAGGATCGCGTCGGGCAATTGCCAGCCGAGCTGCTCGGCCAGCTCCAGTCCCATGGTCTTCTTGCCCTCGATCCGGTAGGGCTCCTTGAGGGTCGAGGTATCGAACCATCCCGCTTCGGCGGCACCAGCGCCAACCAGTTTGCCGCAGTCGTTGATAAGCCCGTTGACCTTGTAGACGCGCGCGCCGCATTCGGCGATCTCGTTGACGTTCACGACCGGCGTGTCGTCCGGACAGAACACCACCGTCTCGATGCCGGCGCGACTGGCATAGGCGGCAAGGGCCGCGCCGGCGTTGCCGTTGGTCGGCATTGCCATCTTGCGAATGCCGAACTCCTTGGCCATGCACACGGCCAACGCCAGTCCGCGCGCCTTGAACGACCCTGTCGGCAGGCGCCCCTCGTCCTTGACAATGACCTCGCCGGAGGTGCCCAGCGATCTGGCAAAGCGCGGCGTCGAAATGAGAGGCGTCATCACCTCTCCGAGAGACACGATATTTTCGGCTCTGCGTACGGGCAACAATTCGCGGTAGCGCCACCAATCCGGCGAACGGCCGGCAAGCTTCCTCTTTGTCAGGGCCTTTTTGACGCCAGCGAGATCGTAGCGCACCAGGATCGGATAGCCGGCCGGTGACAGATTGTGTGGCGCGTCCGCGGGCAGCTTCTCACCGGTCATCGCGCATTCGAGATGGGTCACGAAAGTCGGCAGATCTGGAAAGGTCGTCATGTCTCGCTTTCTTCGCTTGAGCAAGAATGTGGAACAAAAGAGATCTCTCGGCTCCGCCTCGGGAGGACACGGTCCCTTTGCGTCAATCCGAGCGCAGCCGGGAATCTTCAGCAGTCGCTAAATCGCGCGCGTCGCCTCGCCCAGCCAGGCACGCGTGGCCTCATCGACCTGGGGCGCGATCGTGTCGTGGACGCGGCGATGGTAGGCGTTGAGCCAGCCGCGCTCGGGGTCGGTGAGGAGGGGTGGCTCGATGCAGTTGAGGTCGATCGGCGCCAGTGTCAGTGTCTCGAATTCGAGGTAGCGCCGGTCGGCGCCTTCGATCCTGGCTTCGCGCACTACAAGCAGGTTCTCGATACGGATGCCGTAGGCGCCGGCCTTGTAGTAACCCGGTTCGTTGCTGACGATCATGCCTGACTGCAAGGCAACCGTACTCGCGACCTTGGAAATCCGTTGCGGCCCCTCGTGCACCGCGAGATAGGCTCCGACGCCGTGGCCGGTGCCGTGGTCGTAGTCGAGGCCGGCCTGCCAGAGCGCATAGCGTGCAAGCGAATCGAGCTGCGAGCCGGTGGTGCCCACCGGGAAACGGGCCATGGCCAGTGCAATATGACCCTTGAGGACGCGCGTGAAGCGGTCGCGCATTTCCGCGCTCGGCGCTCCGATGCCGACGGTGCGCGTGATGTCGGTGGTGCCGTCACGATACTGGCCGCCCGAATCGACGAGGTAGAGCGAGCCCGGTTCGAGTGTGCGTTCGGTTGCCTTCGAGGCATGATAGTGGACGATGGCGCCGTTCGGTCCCGCGCCGGAGATGGTGTCGAAGGAAAGGTCGCGCAGCTTGCCGGTCTCCTGCCGCATCTTCTGCAGCCGGTTGGACGCCTCGATCTCGCGCAAGGTGCCGCTCTTCGATTCGCGGGCGAGCCAGGCGAGGAACCGGCTTACGGCAGCGCCGTCGCGGCGATGAGCGGCACGGATTCCGTCCAGCTCGACCTCATTCTTGCAAGCCTTGGGAAGCGCTACTGGATCGGCATCGCGCACCAGGCTCACGCCTGCCGCCTGGAGGCGCGTGGCGGCCCACCAGGGAGCGGTCGCGGTTTCGATCAGCACGCGCTTGCCCATCCGGCCCAGCGTGTCGAGCGCGGGGCCGAGCTCCTCAGGTGGCGCCAATGTCACCGAATTGCCGAGCCAGGCTATCGTGCGCGCCGGGACTTTGCGGCGATCCATGAAGAGATCGACGTGGCCGTCACTGTGCAGCAGGGCAAAACCGAGTGGGAAAGGGGTGCGTGGCACATCACCGCCGCGCACGTTCAGTAGCCATGCAATCGAATCGGGCGCCGTCAGCAAAGCGACGTCGGCGCCGCGGGCGGCGACAGTCTCGGCGATACGCTTGCGCCTTGCCGCACTGTTTTCGCCCGTGAATTCCTCGGCGTGCGGCACGACCGGAGCGAGCGGCGCGGGAGGTCGGTCATGCCACACGGCGTCGATCGGGTTCTGTTCCACCGGCACGAAGCTGCCGCCGGCACGAGCGGCGGCACGCGCGAACCTCTCGTAACCATCGACAGTCTGGAGCCATGGATCGAAGCCTAGCTTGCTGCCCTTTGGCAGATGCTCGGCAATCCACGCTTCAGGTGGCTGCTCGGGGATCTGATAGGGCGTGAAGGCCTCCGTATCGACCTGGCCGCGCACCGCCAGCGTATAGCGGCCGTCGACGAAGATTGCGGCGCGGTCGGCCAGTACGATGGCAAGCCCAGCGGAGCCGGCAAAGCCCGTGAGCCAGGCCAGCCGCTGTGCGCGAGGCGGCACATACTCGCCCTGATGCTCGTCGGCGCGCGGCACGACGAAGCCGTCGAGGCCGCGTCGCTTCAGCTCGGCGCGCAACGCCGCCAGACGCTCGGGTGGGGCCGGCGATACGTGGAGTCCTCCGTCGTCGCCGGCCAGCTCGGCGCGCCAGGCGGCCAGCGCCCGCGTGAGCTCGGCGCCGGCCTCTGGATCGATCAGCTCGACCCACTCCGGACCAGCCAGTCCCTCGGGTGCGGCAGCCACACCGCGCATCAAGGCTTCCAGGTCGGCCGGCTCGGGCGCTCGGCCTCGTTGCCGCAAAAGCTGAAGAACGTCGTCAGGCGCTGAACTCATGATGCGGCCGACCCTACGCGTGGCCTCGGGATGAGGCAAACCGGGTGATATTTGCCCACTTCGCAGGCGCGAAATGCCCAATTAATAGCCCTATGCACGAAGTGCATAGCAGAGCCATGCGGCTCGTATTTTGCCCTGATAACTCAAGGACCTATATTGCGCACCGTGCGGCGCAGCATAAATACATTGCGTCGCACAATGGAAGGAGAAACTCATGATGTCCCAGCCGATTCAGACGCTTCAGAATCTGACCAGCGAAACTACGCCGGCCGGGGGAAACGTATCCAACAGGTTTGGCCTCTTTCAGTGGATTCGCACGCCATTCAGGGACCTGATTTCCGCGGTCAAGGCGGACTTCCGGCTGCGGGCGGCGGAAGCCCAACTTTTCCGCATGACCGACCGTGAACTCGCCGACGTCGGCCTCAGCCGCGGAGACATTCCGTTTGCGGTCCGCCGCGCCAACGACGAGGCGGTCACGGGCGAGGCACCGATGATCGGCAGCACGACCGCCGCCGCGCGCGCAGCGAATGAGAACCTGCGTCATATCGCGGCCTAACGCGACGAGGCCGGCGACACCATATGACGTGTAGCGTAGCGTAAAGCGTAGAGTAGGAAGGGCCGGCAATTGCCGGCCCTTTTCTTTTGCCCGGATCGTGCAGACAGACGGAAGGTCAGGGCTTGCGCAGCAGGACAGTGCGCCACCACGCGCCGCCGGTTTCCAAATCGAGAGAGCGCTCGAACACGAAGGCATTTCGACCATAGGCGGCGAGGAGGTCCTCGGCCTGCTCGACCAGCAGGCCACTCAGGAGGACGCGACCGCCCGGCCGCACGGCAGCGCTGAACGACCTCGAGAGTTCTACCAGGGGGCCGGCCAGGATATTGGCAACGATCAGGTCATAGGGCGCGGCTGCGGCGAGCGCAGCGGCATCGAGACCGGTCGATTCGTGGAAGCGGCATAGCGAGGCGACGCCATTCAGAACGGCGTTGTCATGTGCGACAGCGACCGCTTCGCGATCGCTGTCCCCACCCAGCACCGGCCGCTGCCAAAGCCTGGCCATCGCGATCGCGAGAATGCCGCTGCCGCAACCGACATCGACCGGATTGACGGTCTCGACAGGATCGAGCGTGGCCAGCATCTCCAGACAGCCGCGGGTCGTGGCGTGCGTGCCCGTGCCGAAGGCGAGGCCGGCGTCGATGCGAAGCGGCAGCAGCCCGGCCGGCATTCCGCTGGCAACGTGCGAGGGGTGCACCCAGAAGGGACCGACGGCAAAGGGTTGGAACGAACGCTGGTTCTCGGCCACCCAGTCGACTTCCGGCAGCTCTTCCCAGGACCATAGGCCATCCACCGTCGCTTCGACCTTGTGCCTGTCGCCGTGGCCGAAGATCTCGATACGCCATGGCCCGTCACGCGAAAGCTCACGGCTCGAGACGACGAATCCATCCTCCGAAAGCGGCTCAAGCGCCTGCTCGCGCTCCAGCCGTTCGGCGGCAGGGACGTCGAACCAGGCCTTCCAGGCGTTCACGCCGCCTCGATGAAGCTGTCGAGGACCTTCTTGGGGCCGGCCTTCTCGAATTCGATGTCGAGCTTGTTGCCGTCGACGGCGAGAATGCGGCCATAGCCGAACTTCTGGTGGAACACGCGCTGGCCGATACTGAGATCAGGCTTGTCCCCCTCGACGGCGCGCCGATCGTCGAACGTCTCGTCGCGCCAGCGTGTGCGTGGCCGCCCCATCCCGGTGACGGCGAGGCTCTCATAGTCGAAGCCGCTCGCCTGGTCGCGCAGGCCGGCATGATGGCCTGCCGAGTAGGTGGCATAGAGGCCGGCATCGCTACTCTCGGCAAGCTGGTCGGTCGGCAGCTCGCGCAGGAAACGCGAGGGAATGGCAGCCTGCCATTGGTTGAAGACACGCCGATTGGCGGCGAAGGAGACATAGGCCCGCCTGCGCGCACGCGTCAGCCCGACATAGGCCAGCCGTCGCTCCTCCTCGAGGCCGGCCACTCCCTTGTCGTCGAGGGCCCGCTGGTTGGGAAACAGGCCTTCCTCCCAGCCCGGCAGGAAGACGGTGTCGAACTCCAGGCCCTTGGCAGCATGCAGCGTCATGACGCTCACCATGTCGCCGCCCGACTTCTCGGCATTGTCGGTGAGAAGCGCCACGTGCTCGAGGAAGGCGGGGAGCGTGTCGAACTCCTGCAGGGCGTTGGTGAGCTCCTTCAGGTTCTCGAGCCGCCCCTCGGCCTCGGGCGAGCGGTCGGCGCGCAGCATGTCGGTGTAGCCGCATTCGTCGAGCATGGTCTCGACAACCTCGACATGATTCATTCCGTCCAGCATGTCGCGCCAGCGCTCGAAGCTTCTGATCAGATCGCCCAGCACCTTGCGCGGCCGCGCCTTGAGCTCGTCGGTCTCGAGCGCGCGGCGCGCTGCCTCGAACAGCGAGATCTTCTGCGCGCGCTGGATAAGCCTCAGCGTCCGCAGTGCCGACTCTCCCAACCCCCTGCGCGGCGTGTTGTAGATGCGCTCGAACGCGAGATCATCGTCGGCCTGGACCGTGACGCGGCAATAGGCCAGCGCATCGCGGATCTCCTGGCGCTCGTAGAAGCGTGGACCGCCTATCACCCGATAGGGCAGGCCCAGAGTGATGAACCGCTCCTCGAACTCGCGGGTCTGGAACCCCGCGCGTACCAGGATGGCGATCTGGCCCAGCGGATGCCTGTCGCGCTGCAGCGCCTCGATTTCCTCGCCAATGGAGCGCGCCTCCTCATCGCCATCCCATACGCCGCGCAGCGAGATGCGCTCGCCTTCCTTGAGATCCGTCCACAGTGTCTTTCCGAGCCGGCCCTCGTTGTGTGAGATCAGATGGGAGGCGGCGGCAAGAATATGGGGCGTCGAGCGGTAGTTGCGCTCCAGCCGCACGATCTCGGCACCGGGAAAATCCCGCTCGAAGCGCAGGATGTTGCCGACCTCGGCGCCGCGCCAGCCGTAGATCGACTGGTCGTCGTCACCGACGCAGCAGACGTCGCGCGTGCCCTGCGCGAGCAGGCGCAGCCAAAGATACTGAGCGACGTTGGTGTCCTGGTACTCATCGACCAGGATATGGCGGAAGCGGCGGTGATACTGCTCCAGCACGTCGGGATGCCGCTGCCACAGGCCGACGCAGAGCATCACGAGATCGCCGAAATCGACGGCGTTCACCTCGGCGAGCCGGGCCTGGTACTGCCGGTAGATGTCGGTGGCGCGGCCGTTCGCGAACTCGCCGGCATCGTCGGCCGTCACCTTGTCGGGCGTGAGCGCGCGGTCCTTCCAGCGCTGGATGATGCTCGAGAGCACACGCGCCGGCCACTTCTTGTCGTCGATCCCTTCGACCTGCAGGAGCTGCCTGATGAGCCGCGCCTGGTCGTCGGTGTCGAGGATGGTGAAATTGCTCCTCAGTCCCACCAGCTCGGCATGGCGCCGCAAAATGCGCACGCCGACGGAATGGAACGTGCCGAGCCACATGCCGTCGGCAGCGCCGCCGATGAGCTGGGCCACGCGGTCGAGCATCTCGCGCGCGGCCTTGTTGGTGAAAGTGACGGCGAGGACCTGCGATGGACGCGTGCGGCCCGCGATCAAGAGGTGAGCGATCCGCGTCGTGAGCACGCGCGTCTTGCCGGTTCCGGCTCCGGCAAGTACCAACAGCGGGCCATCCTCGTGCATGACGGCCTTGCGCTGCTCCTCGTTCAGCCCCTCCAGGTGCACCATCGACGCGACAGCGCGCCGCGCCGGCAGCTCGGGAGCGGGGACGGGGTCGTCTGTGATTTCAAACGGGTCGGCGGGGGGCGCCATCACCCTCATATAGCAATCGTCGGCGCGGACGCCTATCTTTCCAGCGGGACTCGGAGGTGGAAATGGCCCGAGGGTTGAACGGATCCATGAACGGCTCGAGTCGCTGGCTCGGCGCTCAGGGTAGTGTCGAAGCCCGGACGCCGGGAAACGAGAGCAACCTGCCGTCCGATGTGGTCGACGGCCTGCCGGCCGTGGTCGGCCTGCACACGACCATTCCCGAGACCCGGCGCTCGGTCCAGCATCTCGGCTCGGAGCGCGAGGGCCATGGCGTCGTGATAGATGATGAAGGCCTCATTGTGACGATCGGCTATCTGATCACGGAGGCCGACACCATCACCATCAAGGACGGCGATGGCCAGGAATATCCGGCGACCCTCGTGGGCTACGACTACGAAAGCGGCTTCGGCCTCGTGCGTGCGACGGTGGCGCCGCCGGTCAAGCCGATGCCGTTCGGCGACTCCGATCAGCTGCTGCTGCGCAGCGAAGCCTACGTCGCGGGCGTGGGCGGCGAGAAGGCGACGCTCAAGGTCAAGGTGGCCGGGCGGCGTGAGTTCGCCGGCTACTGGGAATATCTGCTCGACAACGCGATCTTCACCGTGCCCGCCTATCCGCTGTGGGGCGGTTCGGCGCTGATGGGCCTGGACGGCACGCTGCTCGGCATCGGCTCGCTATTGGTGCAGGAGGCGCTCGGCCCCGGCTCGCCGGCCTTTCCCGGCAACATGTACGTGCCGATCAACCGGCTGAAGCCGATCTTCCGGGAGCTGGTGGAGAAGGGACGGCTGTCGACCCCGCCCAGGCCGTGGCTCGGGCTCTACACGATTGAGCACATGGGGCAGCTCGTCGTCGGTGGCATTTTCGATGGTGGCCCCGCCGACCGTGCCGGGCTGAAGCGTGGGGACTTTCTGCAGGCGCTCGATGGCGAGGTGCTGGACGACGTGGCCGATTTCTACCGCAAGCTCTGGGCAAGCGGGCCGGCCGGGACGCCGGTTACGCTGCGCATGGAACGCGACAACGACTCTTTCGAGGTTACCGTCCGTACCGGCGATCGCTCGAGCTACCACAAGTATGGCTCGGGCTGATTGTTTGTCGCGACTTGTCTCATCCCGAGCCGAAGGCGAGCGACCTTTGCGACGCCGCTAAAAGATTTCCTCGCTGCGCTACGGATGACACGAGCGCGCGGGATGACACGAAATGGCAATGCGGGCTAATTTTCGCCGCAACGCAGGAGCGTGCGGGAGAACAAGCCGATGGCCAAAGCCTTCGCCTCGCAGGCGGACATGGCGGACAAGAACGTCACCTTCAGCCGCCTGTCCGAGCATGCCTATGCCTTCACGGCGGAGGGGGATCCCAACAGCGGCGTCGTGGTCGGCGACAATGCGGTGATGGTGATCGACGCGCAGGCCACGCCCAAGGCGGCGCAAGCGGTAATCGAGAAGGTGAGGAGCGTGACCGACAAGCCGATCCGCTATGTCGTTCTCTCGCATTATCATGCCGTGCGCACCCTCGGCGCCTCGGCCTATGCCGCCGAGCACGTCATCTGCAGCGAGGCGACGCGCGAAATGATCGTGGAGCGCGGCGCGCACGACTACAAGTCAGAGTTGCAGCGCTTCCCGCGCCTGTTCCAGGCCGCCGACACCATTCCCGGGCTGACCATGCCGACCATGACCTTCGCCGAGCGCTTGACGATCTGGCTGGGCAAGCTGCAGATCGAGATCATTCATGCCGGCCGCGGCCATACCAAGGGCGACACCGTCGTCTGGCTGCCCGAGGAACGTACGCTGTTCAGCGGCGACCTCGTGGGGTCCCGGGCGGCGCCATATGCCGGTGACGGGCACTTCAAGGACTGGCCGGCAACGCTGCAAAAGCTGCGTGACCTTCGTCCGGAAGCGCTGCTGCCCGGCCGCGGCGACGCCCTGGTCGGGTCGGAAGGGATCGAGGAGGGTCTCGCGGGCACGCAGGCTTTCCTCGACGAGCTGTATGCGATCGCGACCGCGGCGTCCGAGGCGGGCGAGACGGTGAAGCAGGCCTACGACAAGGCGGCAGCCAGGTTGCAGCCGCGCTACGGCAACTGGACGCTGTTCGACCACGGCCTCCCGTTCAGCGTCTCGCGCGCCTATGACGAGGCCAAGGGCCTCGATCACCCTCGACTCTGGACCGCCGAGCGCGACCTCGAAACATGGGGATTGCTGGAGCCGGCGCCATGATAGCCAAGGACGTGCTGGCCGGACGCCTGGCGCTGGTGACTGGCGCGGGCCGCGGCAACGGAGCGGCGATCGCGCGCGGTCTGGCGGCGGCGGGGGCGGAGGTGATCGTGACGGACATCGATCGCAGCGCCGCGCGGGCCATCGCCGATTCAATCGTCAAGGAGGGCGGCAAGGCGCGTGGTTTCATGCTCGACGTCACCGACGATGACGGCTGCCGCAAGCTCGCGCAGGACGTGTCGTTGCTGGTCGGTCCGATCCGTATTCTGGTCAACAATGCCGGCATTTTCCTGCGCGGCAACCTCGTCGACGCGGACGCCCGCGAGCGCTGGGACAGGACCATGGCGGTGAACGTGGAGGGGGCGTTCAATGTCACCATGGCATTCGTCGAGCAACTCCAGCGCACGCGCGGAAGCATCGTGAATATCGCCTCCATCAACTCCTTCACGGCGCCAGCCGGCAGCGGCGCCTATCCGGTCTCCAAGGGAGCGCTGGCCCAGTTCACGCGCGTGCTCGCCTCGGAACTGGCACCTGATGGCGTGCGCGTGAATGCGCTGGCACCCGGCATCATCGCCACCGCCATGAGCGAAGCGACGCGCGCCGATCCCAGGCGTCTCGAGGCCTTCCTTGCCCATGTGCCGATGAAGCGTGTCGGTCAACCGGAAGAGCTGGTCGGGCCGGTCGTATTCCTCTGCTCTGATGCCGCGAGCTACATCACCGGCGCAATCCTGCCGGTCGACGGAGGCTATCTTGGCGTCTGAGATCGTGGTTCGCGCCGCGACAGTTGACGATGTCGAGCTCCTGCACCGCTTCTCGCTCGATCTCGCGACCTTCGAGGACGAGCCCGACGCCGTCAGCTCGACGCCGCAGACGCTGGCGCGCGACGGCTTCGGCAAGCACCCGCAATTCGCTGCCCTGATCGCCGAGCGAGCCGGTGAGCCGGTGGGCTTCGCGCTCTACACCTTCAACTACTCGGTCTGGACCGCGGCGCGCGGCATCTTCGTCGAAGACATCTGGGTCGTGCCGAAGGAGCGGCGTGGCGGTGTCGCACGTGCGTTGATGGTGGCACTGGCGCAGGAGTGTGTCGCCAAGGGTTTCAAGCGCATCGACCTCAACGTGCTCGACTGGAATCCGGCACGCGGCTTCTACGAGAGGATCGGCTTCAAATGGATCCGGACCTGGCTGCCCTACCGGCTGAGCGGCGAGGCGCTCGCCGCTCTCGCATCGCTATCGAGGCGGTAGCCGCTCCTGCCAGCTGCACGGCGCCGCCCGCGAACATCGCCAGGCGCAGGCCATCGGCACCACCATCTGCCAGCGCATAGGCCGCGCCCAGCACGGCGACGCCGATCGTTGCGCCCGCCATGCGCGCGACGTTGATCAGCGCCGAGGCCGTGCCCGAGCGCGCACGTCCAACCGTACCGACGGCCGCAGCCATCAGGGGGCCAGTGGCAATGCCCATGCCGAGGCCCGTCAGCACGAGCCCGATCTCGTCGACGACGATGGAGGCGCGGTCGGCGCCAAGGGCGATCACCAGCAGGCCGCCGCCGATGAGCGCCACGCCCCCGGAGGTCATCCCGCGCAGCCCGACCTTCTCCGTCAGCCGTCCCGAGAGAGGCGACAGCAGCACGAACGCCAGTGCCATTGGCATCAGGGCGAGTCCGGCTTGCGTTGCCGAGAGCGTGCCTGCGCTCTGCCAGGTGAGGGGCACGAGGAACAGCACGCCGTACATGCCGAAGGTCATGGCCGCCGTGGCGGCAATGGCGCCGCGAAAAGCATCCGTGCGGAAGATGTCGAGCGGCACGAGCGCGGCATCGCCCTGCCGATGCTCGACGCGGAGGAACAGGACCAGTGCCACCAGGGCGGCAAGGAAGGCGATCGCCGCCACCGCCGGACGGCCGCGCGATTCGATGGCCGCAAGTGCAAGGCCACCGAGCGCCACCGCGCCCAGCGCCTGCGCCGTCGCATCGAGACTGCGACCGTGCGGATTGGCCGATTCTTCGACCGCACGCGGCGCGAGCATAAAGGCCGCGACGCCGAACGGAATCACGACCAGGAAGATGCTGCGCCAGCCGAAGGTATGGATAAGGAGCCCGCCTAGCGTCGGGCCGATGGCCATGGCAAGCCCGTTGCACGCCGCCCATACGCCGAGCGCGCGGCCGCGCTCGGCCTCGTCGCGCCAGGCCATGCGGATGATGGCGAGCGACGCCGGCACCAGCAGCGCGGCGCCGAGACCGGTGCCGGCACGGCCCGCGATCAGCACTGAGATACTGGGCGCGATCGCGCAAACCAGCGACGCGGCGACGAAGATGGCGAGCCCCACCATGAAGACACGCCGCCGTCCGTAGAGATCGGCCAGCAGGCCGCCGGTCAGGAGCAGTACCGCATAGACCAGATTGTAGCTGTCGAGTACCCATTGCAGGGCATCGACGCCGGCCTGGAAATGCTCGCCGATCGGCCGCGTCGCCAGATTGACGACGGCCGTGTCGAGCTGCGCCACCAGGACGGCGAGGCAGAGCGTCGCGAGAGTGAGGGGATGCCGATCGCGGTTCACGCGCCAAACAACGCACGACTTGCTTGCACGATGCTTCGGAAAGGAACGAAGCATCGGAGGATTGCGCACGCCGATGAGAGATCCCTCACTGCGCTCGGGGACGACACAAGAAGACGGTGTCATCCCGAGCCGAAGGCGAGAGATCTTGCAAGTAGTGCAGAGTTCTATCTCTTCCCCAGCCCCATCACTCGCCCGGCGTTGGCAGGGCGAGGTAGCCGCTTGTGCTCGTCCCAGATCGCCTCCAGCCGCTCGGCCGCCTGCATCGGCCACGGCGTGGAACGGCGGGAGGCGTAGTCGATGTTCATCACGATCACCTCGTTGGTCGCGGCGAGGTAGCCTTGCTCCCCGTGGTACATCTCGTGGAAGAGATGGACCCGCTTGGCGTCGCGATCGAGCAACTGCGTCGTGAAGCGCATCGGCGCGCTGCCTTTCATCTCGCGGTCGTATGTGACATGCGTCTCCAGCACGAAGGTCATGCCGAGCTTGTTGTCGACGTAATTCCGGCCGAGCCCCATGTTACGCATGAAGGCACCCGACGCCTGATCGAAGGCCGCGACATAGAATGCGACGTTCATGTGGCCGTTCCAGTCCACCCATTCGGAAAGCACGGTCGAGCAGTGAATATCGAGCGGGGCCCGCGTGACCAAGTCCGGCATTTCGTAAGGCAGGGTGACGAGCATGGTATCCCTTACTTCTTCTTGATGCCGATGAGGCGGCCGGCCTGCGGCGGCCGTGGCAGCCTGGCGTGGAGGGCGACGAGCTTCTCGATGCGCGCCATCGCCCAGTCCGGCCATGGCGCCGAGCGCCGCGTCGCGTAGTCGATGTTCATCAGCATCAGCTCGTTGGTAGCGGCGAGGAAGCCCTGATCGGCATGATACATCATGTGGATGTAGTGCAGGCGCTTGGCGTCGTGGTCGAGGATTTGTGTGGTGATACGCAGCGGATCGCCTTCCTTCACCTCACGGTCATAGGTGACGTGCGCCTCCAGCACAAACGTCATGCCAATCTTGTCGCGCGTATATTCCCAGCCGACGCCGAGCTGGTTGCAGAGCGTATCGGTCGCCTTGTCGAAGGCCACGACGTAGAAGCCCACGTTCATGTGGCCGTTCCAGTCGGTCCATTCGGGCAGGACTCTGGCGCGATGGATATCGAGCGGCGCGCCGAGATCGAGTTCGATCATGGGGTACGGAGCTAATTTCATGCGCGCGGACCGTAGCGAAGCGGGCCCCTCCGTCGCAAGTTCCGCAACAGTCTTTTGCCGAGGAGTGGACATGGCCAAGAAGCCAAAGGCGGTGATCCTGGGTGTCGGCGCCGTGCGCGGCATCGGCGGCGCGGCGAGCCGACGATTCGCGAAGGAGGGCCATCACGTGCTGGTGGCGGGCCGAACGACGGCCAAGGTCGACAAGGTGGTCGACGTCATCGCCAAGGAAGGCGGTTCGGCTTCGGCCGTGACGATCGACGGTACCAAGGAGGATCAGGTCGTCAGGCTCTTCGATCGCGCGATGGCCGACGATGCCGATGGGACGCCGGCGGACCTCTTCGTGTTCAACATGGGCAACAATGCGGCGGTCGATGTGAGAGAGATGACGGCGCAGCATTTCGAGGACTCCTGGCGCGTCGGCTGTTTCGCGGGCTTCCTGTTCGGCCGCGAGGCCGTCCGCCGTCTCGCACCGCTGGGGCGCGGCACGGTGCTCTTCACTGGTGCCTCGGGCTCGCTGCGCGGCCGGCCGCGCTTCGCCGCCTTCAACGCCACCAAGGGTGGCTTGCGGCTCTTCGTGCAGTCGCTGGCGCGCGAGTTCGGCCCACTGGGCCTGCACATCGCCCATGTCATCATCGACGGCGGCATCGAAGGCGACAGGCTTCTCGCGCGCATGCCCGACCGCGCCGACAAGGCCGGCGCCAATGGCCTTCTCAAGGTCGATGCGATCGTCGACAACTACTGGCATCTTCATTGCCAGCAGCGCAGCGCGTGGAGCCACGAGATCGATCTGCGGCCGTACAAGGAGCCGTTCTAGATCCCTCGGCTGCACCTCGGGATGACGCGGTCCTCGAGTCGACGATGTCGTGTCATCGCGAGCGCAGCAAGGGATCTTTCGATTCGTGCTAACAATGCCATCAAACTGGAGGCCCTGATGCCCGCATCCAACCGCCGCGTCTTGCTGAAGTCACACCCGCAGGGAGAGCCGACGGCCGCGAATTTCGACGTCGTCGAATCGCCGATCCCCGAGCCGAAGGAGGGCGAGTATCTTTCGCGCACGATCTGGCTGTCGCTCGACCCATACATGCGCGGCCGCATGTCGGAGGCACGCGGCTATGCGGCCAACGTCAAGCTCGGCGACCCGATGGTCGGCGGCACCGTCGGGCAGGTGGTCAAGTCGAGGGCCGCGAACTTCAGGGAAGGCGACTTCGTGGTCGAGCAGTCGGGCTGGCAGAGCTACGCCGCATCGAAGGGCGAAGGCGCCATGAAGCTCGATCCGAAGGCGGCCCCGCTTTCGACGGCTCTGTCGGTGTTGGGGATGCCCGGCATGACCGCCTGGTGGGGGCTGATGCAGATCGGCAAGCCCAAAGCCGGCGAGACGGTCGTGGTCTCGGCGGCTTCGGGCGCCGTGGGCTCGGTGGTCGGCCAGCTCGCGAAGTTGCACGGCTGCCGCGCGGTCGGCATCGCCGGCGGCGGGGCCAAGTGCGACTACGTCATGAAGGAACTCGGCTTCGACGCCTGTGTCGACTATCGTGCCGCGGGCAACGATCTCTTCAAGGAGCTGCGCGCCGCGGCGCCGAAGGGCATCGACGTGTATTTCGAGAATGTCGGCGGCGCGGTGCAGGCGGCGGTCGTGCCGCAGCTCAACGACTTCGCGCGCGTACCGTTGTGCGGCCTGATCTCGCAGTACAACGCCACGGAGATGTCGCCTGGCCCGGACTGGCGGCTGCTGCTGATCAAGCGCGCCACCGTGACAGGCTTCATCGTGTCCGATCACTTCGGCGAGATGGACGGCTTCCGCAAGGAAGTGCCGCCAGCGGTGAAGGCGGGCAAGATCAAGTACCGCGAGGACATCGTGCACGGCATCGAGAAGGCGCCCGAGGCTTTCATCGGCCTGCTCAAAGGCCGGAACTTCGGCAAGCTCCTGGTCCAGGTGTCGGAGGATCCGACGCGGAAGTAACCACGTAGGCGTGGCTGCAGGAGCGAGATATCCTTGCTCGCACATGGATTTCGCAACGCGCGTCAGCCAGGAAGCGAAGGCCTTCATCGAGCCCGGACCGAGGCTGGTCGACGAGCTCGAGTGCGTGGCATCGGTGCTGCTGGCGATCGTGTTCGCCCATGCGCTGGACGTCCGCAACGTCTCGTGGGCCGCCTTCTCGGGCTACATGGTGATGCGTGGCCATGTCTCGCAGAGCTTTCTGCGCGGCGTGCTGCGAATCGCCGGCACGGTCGTCGGTGCAGGATTGGCGCTGTTGCTGGTCCCGATCCTGTTGCCGTCGCTGGCGGCGGCGTCGCTCGTGGGCGCCGCAATCGGCGGCGTGACGCTCTATGGCGCGCTTGCCGGCCGCAGGGCCTACGCCTGGCTGTTCGTCGGGCTCACCTTCGAGATGGTGCTGCTCGACCAGCTCGCACGTCCGGCCGTCGCGCTGGTGGATTTAGCCGAAACGCGCGTGCTGGAGGTGATCGCCGGCACGATCGCCTGCGTGCTGGTGAGCATGGCTTCGACGCTCACGGCGCGGCGGCGCTGGCCCGCGCCACCGGTGCCGCCGGCGTCAAGCCTGGGCTGGCATCCGGGTGCGGCACGCCATGCCGCACAGGGCGCCATGGCGCTCGCCTTGCTGCCGCCGCTGTGGGGGCTGTTCGGGATTTCCGATCTCGCGCAAAGCGCCATCACGATCATGGCGGTGATGCTGGTGCCGGTATCGAGCCTGCGCGTGGGCGGGCTGGGCCTTGTTACCAGGCGTGTGCTTCACCGCGTGGCCGGTTGCCTGGTGGGCGGCGCAGTGGCGGCGCTGATCTTGTTTTTGGCGCACGGCAACGCGCCCCTCCTGATCGCCGCCACGGCGCTCGGCGTCATGGTGGGGCGATATATCGAGAATGGTCGCGGTCCTGTCGCCTATGCCGGCACGCAGTTCACGCTGGCGATCCTCGTGACCCTGGTGCCGGACAGTTATGCCGCCGCCGCGATCGATCCCGGCCTGCATCGCCTGATCGGCATCCTGGTCGGCGGTGCGCTGATGGAGCCGGTGCTGATGGCATGGCACGTCATCGCGCCGTCGCGGGCGGCGCCACGAGCGACCAGCCCCGGCGTCGAAGAGCCCGCGTCAGAGTGAATGTCAGGCGCGTCGCTTCAGCGCTAGGCCCATAGCGATCCAGCCGCTGCCGATGAAGATGAGGTCGATGCCGAGGAACATGCCGAGCACGTAGAAGCTCGAGACCGGCCAGTGCGCCACGATGATCAGGCCTAGGAAGAAACTGATGAGGCCCGAGAACACGACCCAGCCCCACGGCGTGCCATGCTTCATCTGAGTCGCCAGAAAGACGCGCAGGATGCCCGACACGATCAGGGCGATACCCAGTATCAAGGTCAGGATCGTGGCGGCGGCGAACGGATTCTGCAGGCAGATGAAGCCGGCGACGACATAGAGAATGCCCAGCAGCAGCCAGAAGGCGAAGCGTCCCCAGCTGCGCACGCTGAAGGCGGAGATGATCTCGACGACGCCGACCAGCAGCATCATCACACCGACGATGATGACGGCCGAGGCGGTCGCGGCGACGACGCTGCCCAGCGCGACGATGCCCGCGATCAGCGCGATCACGCCAAACGCCACGATCCAGCCCCACTTGTCGCGCAGCGCGCGCATTCCCTCGCCCAGGCTATGGGGGCCAACATTGTCCGCTGTCGCCATGGTCGCCTCCTCAGTGCGGAACTGGCCGCACGACGTCTATCCCTGCGCCGATGGCACAGTTCCACCGGCTGTGTGACAATGACACCATGAAGGATACGCTCCGCAAGGAATCTCCGCCACCGCGTCCTGCCACGACAGTCCTGCTGGTGCGGCCGTCGGAGACCGGCAACGCTGCCTCACCGCTCGAGGTATTCATGGTGGTTCGCCATCACCAGATCGATTCGTTCTCCGGCGCCCTGGTCTTCCCCGGCGGCAAGCTGGAGGAGGCTGACGGCGATCCGCGCTTGCGTGCCCGCTGCGGCGGCTCCGACAGGCTCGGCGACGAAGAACTGAAGTTCCGGATCGCCGGTGTCCGCGAAGCCTTCGAGGAATGCGGTATCCTGCTCGCTCGCAAGCCTGATCAGCGCGCGCTGGTTGGCGCCGGCGATCTCGAGGCCATCGAGCGGCGCTGGCGGACCAAGCTCGCCAAGGACGAGGCGAGCATCGTCGATCTCGTGGAAGCCGAGAACCTCGAGCTTGCGACCGACCTCATGACGCCGTTCGCCCATTGGATCACGCCCACCTTTGCGCCCAAGCGCTTCGACACCTGGTTCTTCCTGGCCGAGGCACCGGAAGACCAGGTCGCGCTGCATGACGGTTCGGAGTCGGTGGACTCGGTCTGGATCGGCGCGGAGCAGGCGATCGACGAGGCGAAGGCGGGGAAGCGGACGCTGGTCCACGCCACGCACAAGAACCTCGAGCTGTTGGCCGAGGGCGGCACGGTCGTCGGCGCGATTTCGCAGGCGACCGAGCGCAAGATCGTCACGGTGCAGCCTTGGGTCGAAACCCGCGAGGGCAAACGTTTCCTGCATATTCCCGAAGGGGCGGGCTATCGCAATCTGGTGCGTGAGATGCCGTCCATGGCAAGTGTTTCGCAGGCCGGAAGATAGTTTCGTCGTCGGGGCAGCCATGTCCAAATCCGGCTCGCGCCTGCCGGGCCGTCGCGCTAAGAGCCAATGAACACGCGTTCATGAGCCGGCTTCCTCGGCCGGCCTGCTGGAGGGACGACGAGAATGGTCGGAATCGTGGCCTACGGAGCCTATGTGCCGCGCCTGCGCCTCAGCCGCCAGGCGGTGTATGACGCCAACAAATGGTTTGCCGGCGGCTTGCGCGGACTGGCCAAGGGCGAACGCTCGATGGCCAACTGGGACGAAGACTCCATCACCATGGCGGTCGAGGCCTCGCGCGATTGCCTGAGCAGTCACAAGGCCGAGGACGTGCGCTCGCTCTACTTCGCCTCGACCACGCATCCCTTCAAGGATCGCCAGAATGCCGGCGTCGTCGGCACGGCGCTGTCGATCGAGCAGAACCTGCTGGCGTCGGACGTTGGCGGTTCGCAGAAAGCGGGCACGTCGGCGCTGATCGCCGGGCTCAATGCCTCGAAGAACGGCGGCGGCCCGGCGCTGGTCGCGGCGGCCGACAAGCGCCTGACCAAGGTCGCTTCCTCCAACGAGCTGAACTACGGCGACGGCGCGGCTGCACTGCTATGCGGCACCGAGAACGTGATCGCGAAGCTCGTCGGGCATCACTCCGTATCGATGGATTTCGTGGATCATTTCCGCGGCGAGGAGTCCGAGTTCGACTACGGCTGGGAAGAGCGCTGGATTCGCGACGAGGGCTATTCGAAGATCGTCCCGCCGGCGATCAAGGCAGCGCTCGCGGCGTGCAAGCTGAAGGGCAGCGACGTCACCCATTTCATCATGCCGAGCCTGATGCCGGCGGTGCCCAAGCAGATGGCCAAGATCTGCGGTATCGGCGAGGGCGCGGTGCGCGACCTTTTGGGCGCCAACCTCGGGGACACCGGCGCAGCCCACGCGCTGGTCATGCTGGTCGATGCGCTGGAGACGGCGAAGGCCGGCAACAGGATCATGGTCGTGGCCTTCGGTCAGGGGGTCGACGTGCTGGTGTTCGAGGTCACCGAGGAGAACGCCAGGCTGCCCAAGCGCAAGGGCCTGTCGGGTTGGATGGCGCGGCGCAAGGAGGAGAAGAACTACATGAAGTTCCTCGCCTTCAACGAGATGCTGCCGATCGAGAAGGGCATGCGCGCGGAGTTCGACAAGAAGACCGCTCTCTCGGTCCTGTGGCGCAAGCGCGACATGATCTATGGGCTGGTCGGCGGCAAGTGCAAGGTCTGCGGCACGGTCCAGTTCCCGCGCAGCCAAGTCTGCGTCAATCCAAACTGCCATGCGGTCGACAGCCAGGAGCCCTACGCGATGGCGGGCCTCGAGGCGTCGGTGATGTCGTTCACCGCCGACTCGCTTACCTACTCGCCCGATCCGCCGGCCTACTACGGCATGATCACCTTCCCCGAGGGCGGCCGCTTCATGGCCGACTTCACGGACAGCGACAAAGAACAGGTGAAGGTCGGCACCAAGATGCGCATGACCTTTCGCATCCGCGATAACGACACGATGCGCGGAGGCTTCAAGCGCTATTTCTGGAAGGCGGCACCGGTCTGATCGCTTTCCTCCTGCTTTCGTCTTAGAGTTCCACCCTCACCAAGGAGACCTGCAATGGCTCGTGGTATCAAGGACAAGGTCGCGATTCTGGGCATGGGCTGCTCCAAGTTCGGCGAGCGCTGGGACAGCGGCGCCGAGGAGCTGATGCTCGAGGCGTACAAGGAATGCGTCGCCGACGCCGGCATCGACGCCAAGCAGATCAATGCCGCCTGGTTTTCCACCGCGATCGACGAGGTGCATGTCGGCAAGTCGGGCATTCCGCTGTCGACCACGCTGCGCCTGCCCAACATTCCGGTGACGCACGTCGAGAACATGTGCGCGTCGGGCACGGAGGCTTTCCGCGGCGCCTGCTACGCCGTCGCCTCGGGTGCGGCCGACTTCGCGCTGGCGCTGGGCGTCGAGAAGCTCAAGGACACGGGCTATGGCGGTCTGCCGGGCGGCCGCGGCGGCCCGCTTCAGGCGCTGTGGAGCGCCAACGGCACGGCGCCGGGCAATTTCGCCCAGCTCGCCACCGCCTACATGACCGCGCACGGTGTCTCGGGCGAAGATCTCAAGAAGGCGATCGGCCACGTCTCGTGGAAGAGCCATCAGAACGGCGCCAAGAACCCCAAGGCGCATCTGCAGAAGGCGGTCGAGATGGATACCATCCTGAATGCGCCGATGATCGCCTCGCCGCTCGGCCTGTTCGACTGCTGCGGCGTGTCCGACGGCGCGGCGGCGGCGATCGTGACCACGCCGGAGATCGCCAAGTCGCTCGGCAAGAGCAACATCGTGAGCGTCAAGGCTCTGCAGCTTTCCGTCTCCAACGGCTCGGAGTCGGGCCACAACTCGTGGGACGGCAGCTATTTCCATACCACGCGCATTGCCTCGAAGAAGGCTTACGAGGAAGCCGGCATCAAGAAGCCGCGGGACGAGGTCTCGATGTTCGAGGTCCATGACTGCTTCTCGGTGACCGAGCTCGTCACCATGGAGGACTTGCACATTTCCGAGACCGGCAAGGGCTGGAAGGACGTGCTCGACGGCTTCTACGATGCCGACGGCAAGATCCCGTGCCAGATCGACGGCGGGTTGAAGTGCTTCGGCCACCCGATCGGCGCCTCCGGCCTGCGCATGCTCTACGAGATGTACCTGCAGTTCCAGGGCCGCGCCGGCGCCCGCCAGCTCAAGGACCCGAAGATCGGCATGACCCACAATCTTGGCGGCGCCCCGCGCGAGAACGTATCGAGCGTGGCGATCATCGGCCGCTTCGAATAGCCGCCTCAATCGTGAGCCCTCTCTCTGGCTGACCGTCGGAGAGAGGGTTTTTCTTTCAAGGTAACGGAGGAAGCGGCCTATGCAGCTCGACAAGAAACTTATCGGCCATACGTTCAAGCCGTTCACGACCACGGTCGAGGCCGGCAAGATCCGGCTGTTCTGCAAAGCCATCGGCGAGGAAGACGCGATCTACGTCGACGAGGCGGCCGCCAAGAAGGCCGGCTATCGCGCGATTCCCGCGCCGCCTACGTTCCTGACCGCCGTCACCAACGACGATCCCGACAAGGGTGGACTGCTCAGGCTCCTGAACGTCGATATCGGCCTGATCCTGCACGGCGAGCAGCACTACGAATATCTCGCGCCGGTCCATGTCGGCGACAGGATCACCTGCCAGCAGAAGGTGGTCGACATCTACGACAAGAAGGGCGGCGCGCTCTGGTTCGTGGTGTCGGAGACCGAGCTCAAGGACCAGGGCGGCAAGGCGGTGGCCAAGGCGAAGGGTATCACCGTCGTGCGCAACCCCGACGCGGCCAAGAAGTGAGGGAGGACGAGATGGCGACCGCTCCCAGGTTCGATCAGATCAAGGTCGGCGACACGCTGCCGCCGCTCAAGCTGGCTCCGATCAGCCGGCATCAGCTCGCGCTCTACTGCGGTGGCTCGGGTGATCACAATCCGATCCATGTCGACATCGACTTCGCCAAGAAGTTCGGTTTCAAGGACGTGTTCGCCCACGGCATGCTGTCGATGGCCTTCCTCGGCCGGCTCGTAACCTCGTGGGTGCCACAGACACAGCTTCGCAAGCTTGGCACGCGCTTCACCTCGATCACGTGGGTCGGCGACACCATTACCGTCAGCGGCAAGGTGACGGGTAAACGCGAGGAAGGCGGCCAGCAGCTGGTGGATCTCGAAGTCAGGTGCACCAACCAGAACGGCCAGGACACGCTGCAAGGCGATGCCACGGTGGTGCTGAATTAGTCAGGCGGACCGCGAGCTTCCAGCTCGCTCGAGAGCTCCCGAGATGCGCGCGGTCCAGAAGAAGGTAGGAGAAGAAGCAAATGGGTCAGATGGACGGCAAGGTGGCGATCGTCACCGGTTCGGGGCGCGGCATCGGCAGGGAGATCGCACTCAGGCTGGTGCGCGACGGCGCCAAGGTGGTGATCAACGACATCGACGAGGCGCCGGCGAAGGAAACCATCGCCGACATCGAGAAGATGGGTGGCAAGGCGGTGGCCTGCAACGGTGACGTCGCCAAGCCCGACTTCGGCGACCGCATCGTCAAGACCGCTGTCGACGCTTTCGGCGGCTGCCATGTCGTCGTGAACAACGCGGGCTACACCTGGGACTCGGTGATCCAGAAGATGACCGACGAGCAGTGGTACGCCATCCTCGACGTCCATCTGACCGCGCCGTTCCGCATCCTTCGCGCCTTCCAGCAGCACTTTCGCGGCGAGGTCGAGAAGGAACGCTCGGCAGGCAAGCGCGTCGTGCGCAAGGTGGTGAACATCTCATCGACCTCGGGCGTCAATGGCAATGCGGGCCAGTCGAACTACTCGGCCGGCAAGGCGGGCATCGTCGGCCTCACCAAGACGCTGGCCAAGGAGTTCGGCCGTTACGACGTCACGGTGAATGCCGTGGCCTTTGGCTACATCCAGACCCGCCTCACCAAGCCGCTGAGCGAAGGCGAGGCCGGCGAGATCGAGGTGCAGGGCCGCAAGGTCAAGATCGGCGTCCAGGGCGGCCGCATCGCCGCCATGAACCAGATGATTCCGCTCGGCCGCGGCGGCCTACCCGAGGAGGCGGCGGGTTCGGTCTACCTCTTCTGCAGCCCCGACAGCGACTATGTCAGCGGGCAATGCCTGGTGGTGAACGGCGGGTTGTGACCGGAGAGTTCCCTCGCCATTCGGCTTGGGATGACAGGGATTTGGTTTCACCCGCCAAGCTGCGTCATTCCAAGCGCAGCGAGGAATCTCACTTCTTCCTATTCGACGTCAGCGCCGCCCATCGGCCGGGCGTAAGGCCGAAGTGGGCCGAGAAGTGCCGCGTGAGGTGGCTCTGATCGGCGAAGCCAGTCGCGACGGCGACCCCCGACAGAGGTTCGCCGCGCGCGATCAGCGTTTGCGCGCGGGCGAGCCGCCGCCCGACCTGGAAACGATGCGGCGAGGTGCTGAAGACCGCCCGGAACTGACGGGCGAGGGCGAAGCGGTCGAGCCCGGTCACCGATTCGAGTTCCTCCGACAAGACGATGCGCGGCGCCTCGGCGATCAGGAAGTCGCGGGCCCGCTCGACGGCCTTGTGCGCGATCGCCGGCTTCTTCGCATTGGGCGGTGCGTCGCTGCGCGCCACCAAGAGCTCGGCAAGCCGCGCCACGACCGCGTCGACCGCCAGCGGCTCGAGTGCACGAGGGAATTCGGCGAAGGCCTCGCGCAGGAGCGCGGCGAGGTTTGGATCGTCGGCCACCACGTCGGGCACATAAGGAGCGGCCGCCCCACCGAGCGCGGTGCTGACGGCTGCCGGATCGGCATAGAGCATTCGGTAGGCGAAGCCGTCGGGGACACCTGCATGCCCGTCATGCGGTTCGTCGGGATGCAGCACGATCACCTGTCCGGCACAGCTCGTGCGCAACCTACCGCGATAGTGAAACGATTGTGCGCCCCAAACCGTCAGGCCGACGCCGTAGGTCTCATGGCGGTGGAGGTCGTAGGCATGGCCGCCGAACTGGGCCAGCAGGCGCTGCAGTCCGTCGCGCGGTGCATCGAAGCGGATTTCGTCAGGGCGGGTCATGCACGAACGTTCAAGACCGGGGCATCATCCTGCCCGATATGGGGCGCATGATCTATGATACCAAGACGGCTTTGGTCCTGCGCGGGCATCTCGCAGGCTGGCAGCTCGCCAATGTTGCGGCTTTCCTGACTGGTGGCCTTGCGGGCACGACCCCGGAAATGATGGGCGAGCCCTACCGCGACGCCGCCGGGCGCTTCTACTCGGCCCTCGTGCGCGAACCGGTGTTCGTCTATGGCGCCACGCTCGACGAACTGCGCCGCACGCACCAGCGCGCGCTCGGCCGCTCGCTGCGCCCGGCGATCTATATCGAGCAGATGTTCAAGACCGCCAACGACATCGATAATCGAGCCGCGGTCGCCGCGGCGCCGGCCGACGCGCTCGATCTCGTCGGCCTCGGCATCCACGGGCCGCGCAAGATCGTGGACAAGGTGATCCAGGGACTGAAGTTTCTGACGTAGAAGCCCTCATGGCGCTCGGGATGACACGGCATCTTCTCTCCATGATACGGGTCATCCCGGGGCGAAGCCGAGGGATTCCATTGCTCGTGATACGACCGGTACGCTGAGATCAACTACCGATGCGGCCGGATGGTGTTGTTGACCTGCCGGTCGCCGGCCTGCCAGCGTCGCAACGTTTCGTGAGCTGTTCCGCGCTGACGGGCCGCAATCTCGCCGGCGTGGGGCGGATCGGAGGTGAACTCTACCAGGAGACCGTCCGGATCCTGGACGTAGATCGACTTGCAGTAACCGTGGTCGGTCTCGCGCAGAGACAGTCCGGCGTCGGCCACGCGTTTGCCGATGGCCTTCTGCGTCGCCTCGGTCACGGCAAGTGCGATATGGATGAAGAGGGGCTGCTTCTTCGCCGCATAGGCCGTTGCGACCTCGGGGTCCGCGAAGGCGAAGAAGGCGAGCGCCCCGCCGTCGCCGATGCCGTAGAAGGTGTGGCTATAACTGAGTCTTCGGCCGGGGAACTCGGGAAACTCTCCTTCCTCGATCCAGGTCGCGACCAGCGGCAGGCCGAGGATGTCCTCGTAGAAGTGGCGGGTTCGTTCCTGATCGGCGCAGACATATGCATTGTGATGCAACCGCAACGGCAAGGCGTTTGCCGTTGCGCCGGCTTTGGCAGGAGCAGAATTTTTCATGATGGCATCCTCCATTCCTTGCTGTGCGTGACCTGGTGTTAGGCTTGCCCCTCGGAGCGCGCTACTCGACTATTTGGCAAGGTGCCGGGTAAACGAAGCCGGCCATCGGAAACCGCAGATCACGCAATGAACAGGCGAACGCCGACCGGGAGGCTGCGCGCCTTGTCCAGCGCTTCCATCGTGGCGCGATAGCCGATCTCGATGGCGGCATGGAAACTTGTCCAATCGAGCAGGTCGAACCGCTCCACCGGCGGCACGATCAGGAGATCGCAGGCGCTTCGATCCTGTTGCGCACGGGCGGTGCTCGATATCAGCGCCGAGCGCAGCAGGATGCGCACGATCGAGGGGATCGGCAGCGTTTCGCGCCGCCGCCACACCAGGCGGCGGAAGAACTGCCAGGCCGAAAACGCGTCCTCCACGCTCTCGCCCGCCGACAGCGCGCCGCCGGTATCGATGTCGACGCCGACGGTCGTGCCTCGGCCCAGGCGGCGCATGGCCCGGACCGGGAAGTTGTCGATCACGCCGCCGTCGACATGGATCTGGCCCGCATCGTTGAAGGGCGGCAGCACCCCGGGGATCGCTACCGAGGCACGCAGCCAGCGCCATAAACGGCCGGTCTGGTGGATATCGGCGCTGGAGGTGGTGAGGTTCGCGGTTACGCAGAAGAACGGCATGATCAGATCCTCGATGTCCTTGTCCTCGAACGCGGTACGCAACAGGCGCGTCACCTGGCGGCCGCGAAACAGCGAAATGAACGGCAAGGTGTAGTCGCTGAGCGGATTGACCTGAACGAAGGCGCGATGGAAGCGCTCGCTGAGCTCGTCGTCCGACCAGCGCGCGGCAACGGCTGCGGCGACGATAGCGCCCATGCTGGTGCCGGCCGCCTGATCGATCGGCACGCCGCTCGTGCGCAGGGCTTTGATGACGCCGACATGGGTGAAGGCGCGCGCGCCGCCGCCCGCCATCACGATACCGACCGCGTGTCCGGTGATCAGCCGCGCCAGGCGGTCGAAATCGGATTGCAGGTCGAGACGGACGTGATGGTGCTGACCGTAGAGACCGCCGGCAAGAAGCGTTGCGGTGGAGCCGGGCCGCGGGTCGCGTCCTTCATGCAGGAGCACGAGCTCGCGGCGGCGATGGAAGATCGCGCCCTGCTGCGCCGCCTCGATCTCGAACGGCAGCCTGGTCGGCAGGTCGTTGTCGGCGTTGCGCACGACCACCAGGCAATCGGCCTGGCGCAGGCAGAGCTGCGTCCAAGGGGTCAGGGTCGGATCGGCGCGGTAGAGGACGAAGGTGTTGGCCGTTTCGCAATGGGCGAACCACTCAGGCTCCTCGTGCAGCGAGTCGGTCCCGAGCATCTGTACCTGGTCGCCGATCCGGCCAAGGGCAGCCGCGAGCAGCACGGCGAAGCGGGCCGACGCGACGTCGGGCCCCGTCGGAAGCAGGGCGAAGGTGCGGGGCTGTCGCCGGCGCTTGCCGCTGCCTGCCTCGCTCCGCATCGCCACGTTACGCATCAACGCGGGCAGGACCTCGGGATGATGCGCGGTGAGCGCATCGAAGCTCTCGCGGCCGAGCCGCCAGACTTCGCTGTCGCGCAGGGCCGCGACGTCGCGCGTGCGCGTGCTTTGCGAGAGCAGCGACATCTCGCCGACAATGCTGCCTGGCGTGATCTCGGCGATCAGCGCCGGCCCCTCGGCGCTGGCCTGGTCGTCGTGCCGGAAGACGCCAAGGCAGCCGCTCGCCACCACATAGACAGCGTCAGCCGGCTCACCTTGATGGAAGAGGGGCGTGCCGCCCGGCAGCACGCGCGGGGTCAGCTCGCGTTCGACCGCGATCAGGCTCTCGGTGTCGAGATCGGCGAACAGTGGAGCGCGCCGCAGCGCCTGGCGGAGGCGCAACCGGGCCGCGTCCTCGTGGTCCGCGACGTCGGTCACCGCTGCACACCTTCAGGCGGTCAGGCCCTTGAGGGCCCAGCCGATCGTTTGGTCGGCGCGCGTCCAGACCATTTCGCGCCACTTGTCGCCGGCTGGAAAAAACCTCTCCTTCATTTCGGCCTTGATCTTTTTCCCGACCGGCGAATCGAGATCGCCGCGCTGATGCAGCCAGTTGTCGGCCCGCACCGCATCCAGCACTTCGGGCACGGAATAGGTGCCATATTCGATGGCGATCGAAGTCACCTCGGCATCCGGCAGCTCCTGTGGGAACGCGTCGGTCATGGCGCCGGTCACCACGGCAGAGGTCGAGGTGCCGCTCTCCGGCGAAGTCATCTCCTCGCCGTACCACGCCTTGGCCCGCGCATAGGATTTGGCACCGGGGGCCACGGCACAGATCAGCTCGCCGTGGCCGAACGGACCAAGCCCGGTGTGGTAGTCGATCACGCCGACCCGCCGCGCGCGCCCCAGCTCCTCGCGCGCGATGGCGCGGATGGCGCGGTTGCTCCAGGTCGGCTTGAGGCCACCATAGAAGACGCCGTCGGGATGGGTGTGCTGGCCACCGCTGATCGCGCCCTGCAGGGCGAAGGCGCCATGCTTCTGGGCGTAGGCGTCCAGGATGCGCTGGCTCTCGGCCCGGCTTTCTGTGCTCCAGTCGCGCGGCAGGATGGCGTCGGCGATGGCCAAATAGCCTTCGTTCCTGGGGTAGCCCTTGTCGTGGTCGACGAAATTCCGGTTGAGGTCGACATTGTCCTCGTTGACGCGGCGGGTCCAGGCGAAGCCGTACGGATTGATGGCATGGACCAGCAGTGCTCCGACATCCGGAGGCAGCTTTGCAGGTCCACCGGTGCGCAGCCAGGCGATCTGCGCGCCAGAGCCACAATGGCCTTCGACGCCATGGGTGCTGGAGATCATCACCAGCATTTTGTCGGCATCAGCGCGACCGAAGCGGGCGGTATCGAGGTGCAGCTTCTCGCCGTGAGGCCCCACACCGTGGGGGTTGAGCCACGAACGGATCGCGCCGCCGGCGGTTGCCGCTGCGGCGCAAAACTTCGCGCGGGCATCGGCATAGCTCTCGGAAAAGCACTCGGAAATCGAAACCATAAGTCCTCCTGCGCCCAGTGTAGCACGGCGCAGGTTGCGGTTTGCCCTTTAGGGAACCCTTGCCTGCAGGCGGACCCCACCAAGGCTGCCGCCTTCGTAGAGGCGGGCGATCACCGTGTAGAACAGCTCCTGCGCGCAATAGGCGCCTTCGCCATGCGCCTGTGCGTAGGCGGTATGGCCGTCTCTCCACGCCGTCAGCCGCTCGGCGGCGTAGGGTGCCCAATCCGGCGTGAGGTCCGTCGTCGCAACGTCAACGAAGCCGGCCGATTCGAGATCCGCCTTGTAGTCGGCGATGGACGTAACGGTAACGCCGTGGACGATGCTGCGGACATCGCCCAGATCGCGAGGGGAAAACCTCGCCCGCATGCAGAGGTCTTCGATATGGCATCGGCCGCCCGGGCGCAGCGTCCGCCTGAGGCAGGCGAACAACCGTGGCCGATCGGGGATGTGCAGAACGGCAAGCCAACTTACCCAGGCGTCGAATGAGCTGTCAGGAAGGGGGTAGACCAGCGCATCGCCACAGATATGCGTAACCAGCCGGTCGAGCGAGCAGCGCCGTGTCAGATCGACTGCGATGGCGTGCAACTCGGGTTGCAACTCCAGCGCCGTGACCTGGCAGTCGATGGTGTGGGCCAGATAGCGCGCGGGGCCGCCCACGCCGGAGCCCACATCGAGAACGCGATCCGCCGGCCCGAGCGCGAGCCGCTTCGCCGTGTCACGAATGGCGCACGTGCCGTGATAGTGCCACTGGTCCATCGGAAACAGTTGCTCCGGACGGATCGGATCCGTCGGCCCGATGCCGAGCGCGGCCAATCCCCTGGCGATGCGATCCAGGTTTGTGTAGAGCGGCATCGCGGCGATCGCGCCGACTTCATTCATGACTAACTATCGTACTGCAGCAGCGCCTCGACCGGTACCGGCAGGCGCTTGCGGCCCTGGAGGAAGGTGAGCTCGATGATGCAAGCGGCGGCCGGCACAATGGCGCCGACCTGCTCCAGGAGCGTGACCGCCGCGGCCATGGTTCCGCCGGTGGCAAGCAGATCGTCGACCAGCACCACGCGCTTTCCCTTTTCGATCGCATCGCTCTGGATTTCGATCGTGTCGGTGCCGTACTCCAAGGCATAGGTATGGCGCACCGTGATGCCGGGCAGCTTGCCCTGCTTGCGCAACATCACGAAGCCGGTGCCGAGCGCCAGAGCGAGCGGCGCAGCGAGCAGGAAGCCGCGCGACTCGATTCCCGCCAGCACGTCGGGCTTGTGCGGTCGCACGGCGGTTGCGACCTGCTCGATGGTTTCGTGCCAGGCCGCGGCGTTCGCGAGCAGGGTCGAGATGTCATAGAACAGAATCCCCGGCTTGGGGAAATCCGGGATCGAGCGTATGTGATCCTTCAGGTTCATCTTCTCGCGCATGTCGGTCCCCGGCGCTCAGTGATAGCCCGGCGGCGGCTCGAAGCTGCGATATTCCTGCTCCAGCAGCCTGGCGAAGGCGATGGTCGAATAGTCTCCATACTGCGGGCCGATGATCTGCACGCCGATCGGCAGGCCGTCGGGGCTAAGCCCGATCGGCGCTGCGGTCGCCGGCATGAACGTGACGCCCGCATAGCCCGCCCAGAAGATTTGATCGACCACCGGCACTTTATTGTTGTTCACCACGATGGTGCGCTTGTGACGCAAGCCTTCCTGGTCGTGGGGGAACGCCGCCGTCACCGAGACCGGGCAGAGCATGATGTCGTAGTCCTGGAAAAAGGCGTCCCAGGCGAGGCGCATGCGGTGCCGCTTCTCGTTGAGCTGCAGCCAGGTGCGATGCGAGAGCGAGTTGCCACGCTGCATCTGGGCGAAGTAGCTCATATCGTCCGCGGGCAGCGTGGCTGCATCGTGCTGCGCTTCCTGATAAGCGGCCTCGGACAGGCGCGTCGAGGTCGCCGCGCGCAACAGGCGGACGTAAACGTCGTTCAACTCGGCAGTGTCGATGGTCGGACGCGCCTTGTCGCTCACCTTCACCTTCTTCTTCGCAAGAAAGTCGACGAGCCTCTGAATCTCGTCCTGCACCGTGTGGTCGACCTCGGCATTGGGGTCGCTCAGCAGCACCGCCACCTTGAAGTCGCGCAGCCGCTCCTTCTTGGAGCGCGGCAGGGCGAGCTTCCAGCCGCGGCCATCGATCTCGTCGGGCCCGGCCATGATGTCCATCGCGATCTCGAGATCGCCGGCGCCACGCGCAAGCGGGCCGACCACGGTGATATCGCCCACGCTGACGTTGCCCCGCGTATGGCCCTTGTACGAGACCACGCCGTAGGTCGGCTTGTGGCCGAACACGCCGCAATAGTGCGCGGGATTGCGGATCGAGGCGCCGATATCGCTTCCGGCCTCGATGCCCGTCAGACCGGCGGCCAGTGCCGCGCCCGAACCGCCCGACGAACCGCCCGGTGTGCGCGCCAGATCCCAGGGATTGTTGGTGCTGCCGTAGACGTCGTTGTAGCTCTGCCAGTCGGCTAGATTCAGCGGCACGTTGGTCTTGCCGAACAGGATCACACCGGCATCGATCATGCGGTCTGCCACCAGAGAGTTCTGCTCGGCAATCTTGTCCTTGAAGGCCGGATCGCCCCACGTGGTGGCATAACCCTCGACGTCGAAGGACTCCTTGATGGTCATCGGCACGCCGTGCAATGGCCCCAACTTCTTGTTGGCCTTCAGCGCCGTGTCGGCTGCCCTGGCGCGCTTGCGAGCCGCGTCGATGTCGGTGGCGATGACGGCATTGAGCCTCGGATTGTAGGTTTCGACGCGCTTCAGATAGAGGTCGAGCAGTTCGAGGCATCCGATCTTTTTCTTGCGCACTGCCGCGGCGAGCTGTTTGGCGGTCTGAAATGGCAGGTCGAGAGGCATGGGCTGAAAGTCCACAGCGGCGATGGAAGGGGCCACCGCCGTAGCACATTTGCCTCGCCGCCGTCATCGCGCCGGGGGACGCGGCCGGACGCGCGCGGTCGGCGCCGCGACCAGCGGATCGTCGGGCCAGTAGTGGCGCGGGTAGCGGCCCTTGAGTTCAGCCTTCACCGTCTTGTAGCCGCTGGCCCAGAAGCTCGCGAGGTCGCGCGTTACTTGCACCGGGCGGCGAGCGGGCGAGAGCAGATGGAGCGTAAGCAGGACCTTGCCGCCAGCGACGCTCGGCGTCTCGGCAAGACCAAACATCTCCTGCAATCTCACCGACAGTGTCGGTTCGGCGGGGTTGGCATAGTCTATGCGGACGCGCAAGCCGCTCGGCACGTCGAGGTGCGTCGGCGCAAGACGGTCGAGCGCGCGTTGGCGGTCCCACGGCACCAGCGTCTTGAGCGCATCGGTGAGCTGGATGCGGCCAAGATGATCGCGCCGCGACGCGCCGTCGAGGAAGGGCCCGAGCCATTCTTCCAATGAGGCGAGCAGCGCTGCATCCGAAAGATCGGGCCAGCCTGCATCGAGCGTGCGCAAAAAGGCGATCCGTTGCCGCCACCTTGCGAGATCGTCGCTCCACGGCAGCGCACCGAGCCCGAGTTGCCGCACGCCGTCCAGCATCGCGGTCGCCATCTTTTCTGGATCGGGCCCGGCGAGCGGCTTGTCCTCGAGCAAAAGCGCGCCCAGTCGACGCCGGCGCCGGGCCAGCACCGCGCCCTCGCGTGCGCTCCATTGTACGATCTGCTCGTCGACGATGCGCTCGGCGCAGAGCTCCTCGATCTCGTTGTGAGTGATGGGGGCCGCGAGAAAGATGCGCGAGTCCTGCGCGGCGCCGTCGAGATCGGCCACCACCAGGAACTCCTCGTTGGCCATCGGATCGCCCTCCGGCAAAACCGCGCCACGACCGCCCGAGAGCAGATAGCGGCCCGCTGCGCCTGGCCGTCGTCCGCCGACGCGGTCGGGATAGGCGAGCGCCAGCAGCTCGCCGGTCCGGGCAACATCTGGCACTTGGTTTCCCGCTTCCCGGGGAATGAGGCGGCGCGCGGTTTCCTGGATCAACCGCAGCGCGCCGTCGCGCCTGCCGCTCAGGGCGATCGCGAGGCGATGGCGCAAGTCGACGTCGCGCTGGCCTGGTGGCAGGCGCAGGAAGTCGCGCTCGCTCAGGATCGCGGCCAGCAGTGCTGCAACGCGTCCCTGTCCCAGCTCGCCACCCTTCAGCACGAGATGGGCCAGCCGCGGATGCTGGCCGAGCCGTACCATCGCGCGGCCATGAGCCGTGATCAGGCCTGTGGCATCGAGTGCGCCGAGATCGAGCAGCAATGCGCGCGCCGTCGCCAGCGATGCCACAGGCGGTGGTGTGAGCCAGGCCAGGCTCGTGGTGTCGACCACACCCCACGCCGCGAGCTCCAGCGCCAACGATGCGAGATCGGCGTCGAGGATCTCGGGCGGCGTGAAGGGCAGAAGCCCGCGCTGGACCTCCTCGCTCCACAGGCGATAGCAGATGCCGGCCTCGAGTCGGCCCGCTCGTCCGCGCCGCTGATCGGCCGAAGCCTGACTCACGCGCACAGTCTCGAGCCGCGTCATGCCCGAACGCGGTGAAAAGCGGGGTACGCGCATCCGCCCGGCGTCGATCACGATACGCACCCCCTCGATCGTGAGGCTCGTCTCGGCGATTGGGGTTGCCAGCACCACCTTGCGCCGGCCGGCAGACGACGGCGCGATGGCCAGATCCTGCTCGGCAGGCGAGAGGTCACCATAGAGCGGCACCACATCCACGTCCGATCCGAGATGACCGAGCCGCTCCTGCACGCGGCGGATCTCGCCGACACCGGGCAGGAAGACGAGCGCGCTGCCGCTTTCGTCGGCGAGGGCGCGCCGCACGGCGTTTGCGGTCGTGTCCTCGATGCGGCCTGCCGGGTCGCGGTCGAGATAGCGCGTCTCGATCGGGAACATGCGACCGGCCGACTCGATCACCGGCGCGCTTCCCAGCCGCTCGGCCACTGGGCCAGGATCGAGGGTCGCCGACATCGCGACCATCCGCAGGTCGTCGCGCAGCGCGATCTGCGATTCGCGCACCAGCGCGAAGGAGAGATCGGTCTCCAGCCCGCGTTCGTGCAACTCATCGAAGATCACGCAGCCGATACCGTCGAGCGCGGGATCGTCCTGGAGCATGCGAAGAAAGAGCCCGTCGGTAACGATCTCGATGCGCGTACGTGGTCCGACCCTGGTATCGAGCCGCACGCGATAGCCCACCGTCTCGCCGACCTCTTCGCCGAGCGTCGCCGCCATGCGCCGCGCCGCCGCGCGTGTCGCCAGCCGGCGTGGTTCCTGCATCACGATCTTGCGACCCGCCAGCCATGGTGCCTCGAGCAACGCCAGCGGCACGCGCGTCGTCTTGCCGGCACCAGGCGGGGCCACCAGCACTGCAGCATTGCGCTCGGTCAGCACTGCCGTGAGCCGCGGCAGCGCCTCGTCGACGGGAAGGAAGGGGAAGGGCATAGCTCTCGGTATCTCGGCACAATCATCGGAGCGGGCCACCCCATGCGCTTGAGGGCAGCACCGAAAGAGCGCCACTGGAGTGGCGCGCTCTCCTGGGCGCTTATAGCCTATGATGGCGGAAAGTCGGGAGGAGCGCGGTGCTCAAGCTCACATTCTGTCTGCGACGGCTGCCAAACTTTTCACTTTCAGAATTCCAGGACTACTGGCTCAACAAGCATGGACCCCTGGTGCGTCGCCTGCAGCCGGCGCTGCGCATGGTGCGCTACGTGCAGGCCCATCGCCTGGACGGTGATTTCGCGGCCGGCATGCAGCGTGCACGGAAGGCGCCCGCGCCGTTCGACGGCATTGCCGAGCTGTGGTGGACCGACGAGGAAACCTTCCGCGCCGCCGGACGAGATCCCGCTGCGCGCGAGGCAGGGCGCCTCCTGCTGGAGGACGAAGCGAAGTTCATCGATCTCGCGCGCTCGCCTCTGTGGCTGAACCGTGAGCAGGTGATCTACGCCGAGGCCGATCGCCCATGCTGAGGCGAGGGCTTCTCCGCCTTGGCGCCATGACCCTGTCGGCAAGGCAGGCTTTCGCGCAAGCCGCGCCTTACCCCTCCAGGCCGATCCGTCTCGTCATCGGCTATGCGCCGGGCGGCGGCAACGACCTGATCGCACGCATCGTAGCGGCCAAGTTGCAGGAGAAGCTCGGCCAGCCGGTGGTGGTCGAGAACAAGCCCGGGGCCCAGTCGATCGTGGCCGCCGAGCTCGTCGCCAAGGCCGCCCCTGACGGCTACACGCTGTTCGTGGCACCGAGCGGTCCGTTGACGGTCAATCCCGCCGTCTATTCGAAGCTGCCCTATGATCCGGAGAAGGACTTCACGCCGATCTCGCTCTTGGCCGAGTTCCCGCTGCTGCTGGTGGTAGGGCCCGACCAGCCGGTGACGAGCGTGCCCGAGCTCGTGGCCTATGGCCGCTCCCATCCCGAGGTCGCCAACTACGCCTCGGCGGCCACCGCGTTCCAGCTCGCGTCGGAGCTCTTCAACCAGCGCACCGGCTCGCAGTTCCAGTACATCCCCTACAAGGGCAGCGGCGAGATGGCGCAAGCAGTGATGAGCGGCCAGGTGCTGATGGCGATTGCCGATACGGGCCCGCTTGCGGGCCCGGTGAAAGGCGGCAAGTTGCGTGCGCTTGCCGTCACGACCGCACGGCGCACCGCGGCCTTTCCCGACGTGCCGACGCTTGCCGAAACGGGCGTTCCCGATATGGAGATCTCGCTCTGGACCGGCATTGTCGCGCCAGCGGGCACGCCGGCAGACGTCGTCACCCTGTTGCAAAGGGCGATCGCCGACTCGCTCGTGCTCCCGGATGCACGCGCGGCGCTCCAGGCGATCGCCGTCGAGCCACGCGGCTCGACGGCCGAGGAGTATCGCGACCTGATCGCCCACGACGCGGCGCGCTGGAAGGCGGTCGCGACCAAGGCCAACATCAAGCTCGATTGAGGACGCGATGGACAGCAACGAAGCTCGCCACTCGACGGCGCATTATTTCCTCGAAGGCCTGACCGAGATCGGCTTCGACTACGTCTTCTGCAACTTCGGCACCGATCATGCACCGCTGATCGAGGCCATGGCCGCCTTTCGGAAGGCAGGCCGATACATGCCCGGGACGATCCTGTGTCCGCACGAGAACACGGCGGTCCACATGGCGGCGGGATACGCCATCGCAACGGGACGTGGGCAGGGCGTCATGGTCCATGTCGACGCCGGCACGGCGAACGCGGCGATGGCACTGCACAATCTCTGCCGCGCCCGCATCCCGGTGATGCTGATGGCCGGCAAGGCGCCGTTCACGACCCGCGGCGAGCTTCTGGGTACGCGCGATACCTACGTGCATTTCGTGCAGGAGCCGTTCGACCAGGCGAGCGTCGTGCGGCCCTACACCAAATGGGAATACAACCTGCCTTCCGGCGTGATCGCCAAGGAAGCGCTGCGGCGCGCGCACACGGTGATGGAGAGCGATCCCAAGGGCCCCGTCTATCTCACCTTTCCGCGCGAGACGCTGACCGACACCTGGTCGGAAGGCGCCATCCGTTCCTATCCTGCCGAGCGCTTCGGCGCCGTGGCGGCGCGCGGCGTCGATGGGGCCGCGATGGAGACGCTGGCGACGAGGCTCCTGGCGGCCGAGCGACCACTCCTCATCACCGCCTATGCCGGACGCAACCATGCGACGGTCGCCGTCCTCGACGAGCTGGCGCGCTTCGCCGGCATCCGCGTCGTCGAATTCAATCCACTCTATATGAATCTGCCGCACGATTCGCCCTGTCATGGCGGCTTCATGCCGGCCAAGGCGCTCGCCGACGCCGACGTCGGTCTGCTGGTCGATGTCGATGTGCCGTGGATCCCGAGCGACATGCCCGACAATCCCGCGACCTGGTGGGCGCACATCGACGTCGATGCCGAGAAGCGCGCCTTCCCGATGTGGACCTTCCCCGGCAACCTGCGCCTGCAGGGGGACAGCCGTCGGATCCTGTCCGACCTGTTGTCGGCGGTGAGGACGCGCGCCGACACGACGTTCCGCAGCGCCGCGGCGGCGCGAGTCGCGAGACTCGGCGAGGAGGCCAGGGTGCGGCGCGAGCAGGCCGCGAGGGTCGCCGCCAATCGCGGCACGCCGGGCCAGATCAACCCGCACTTCCTTTGTGCCGCGCTGGCCAAGGCGCTCGATCCTTCGGCCATCGTACTGAACGAGGCGATTCGCAATGGCCCCGTCGTGTTCGCCCAGATGCCGCGCATTCAGCCGGGGACGCTGGTCGGCCTGGCCGGCGGCGGGCTCGGCTTCTCCGGCGGCATGGCACTGGGGCTGAAGCTCGCCCAGCCCGAGCGCACCGTGGTCCAGATCGTGGGCGACGGCACATTCTACTTCTCCAATCCGCAGTCAACGCTCGCCGTCGGGCGGCAATACAAGCTGCCCGTGCTGACGGTGGTGCTCGACAATGCCGGCTGGGCGGCGGTGAAGGAGGCGACGCTGCGCGTCTATCCCGAGGGGGATGCCAAGGCCGCCGCCGACTATGGCGCCGCGCTCGCCCCCGACATGGATTTCGCCAAGGTCGCCGAAGCCGCAGGCGCGCATGGCGAACTCGTCTCGGACCCAGACGCCGTCGAGCCTGCCGTCACCCGCTGCCTGGAAGCGCTACGCTCCGGCCGTTCGGCCATCCTGCATGCGCGCGTGACGAAGCTATGACGATCTGATCCCAGCCAGCAGCTCGATCGTCTCGATGACGCCCGTCGCGTCGGCGACACCTTTGCCGGCGATGTCGAAAGCGCAGCCGTGTGCAACGGAGGCGAACAGGATCGGCAGGCCGAGCAGGACGGCCGCGGCGCGCAGCGGCGAAAGCAGCTTGATCGGGATGTGGCCCTGGTCGTGAAACATGGCGAGGTAGATGTCGTGCCGGCGCTGGCTCAGCAGCAGGTCGGCTCCGACCGGCCCGTCGACCGCGATGCCACGGGTGCGCAAGACTGCGGCTGCAGGCTTGGTGATGCGCTCGTCTTCGTCGCCGAACAGACCGTCCTCGCCGGCATGGGGGTTGATGCCGAACAATCCGAGTCTCGGCACGGCGATGCCGAGCGGCCGGGCAGTGGCCACCGCGGCTTCGGCCGCTGCGACCACCAGCTCCGGTGTCAGGCGGCCGAGCGCCGTGCTCACCGATTCGTGCAGCGTGACATGGGCGATGCGCAGGTCCTGTGCCACCAGCATCATGAACACCTTTCTCCGTGGCGTGCCTGCGAGGTCGGCGACGAGATTGCCGTAGCCGTTGAAGGCGATACCGGCGCGATTGACGGCCGTCTCGGAATGCGGGCAGCCGATGACGGCATCGACCTTCCCCTCGAGCGCGAGCTTCACGGCCGCCGCGGCGTAGGCGAGCGTGGCCTTGCCGGAGCGCGGATCGAGCCTGCCCGGCGCGTAGCCTGCTTCATCGAGCCCTGGGGTGTCGACGAAAGCCGGCGTCGCGGAAAGGCCGAGGCGATGCGCCGCATCCTCGATCACGAAGCCGTCGCCGACCAGCAGCGGCTGGATGTGCAGCCGGCCCGCGAACCGTTGCGCTGCCTTGACCGCGATCTCCGGTCCGATGCCGTTGGGATCGCCCACGGCGATGGCAATGCGCATGGCCCTAGAAGGGGATCGCCACGAGAGTGTCGAAGCGGCTGCTGTCGCAAATCACGATCCGCTCGGCGAAGTGCAGTGTGCCGTCGCCGTTGCCTCGGACCTTGTCGCGGTAGCAGCCGGTCGCGAACACATTCGTCGCTCCGTCGCGCATGATTCGGACGATCAGGAACGGCGTCTCGACCTCGACCGTGTTGTCGGTACGGGCAAGTACGGTCGGCAAACCGACGATGTGGCGATAGCGCTGCCGCTCGTAGATGTTGGCCTTGCGCAAGGCGGAGATACGATCCTGAAGCATGGCCCGGGAGTCGGCGTAGATCAATCCGGCTTCGAGGCCCTTCGCCATATTCTCGGCCGTCGTCAACTTGTAAAGACACGACTCGAGGAAGAAGCCGGGCCAGTCCTCGTACTTCTCGTTGTCGATCGCCCGCGCATAGGCTGCGTTGAGCTCGACGAGGCGCGCGACGTCCATTGGTCAGTAGCCCATGTAACGTCGATAGGCTTTCCAGAAGCCGCGGACCGATGCCTCCGTGGCGCGGGTGGCCTGGCTCTCCGTGGTCTCGCCGCCCATCTCGACGACCGAGACTTCGCCGCCGGCAGCGGCAATGCCGCGCTGGACGAAGCCGCCGACGCAACCATCCTCCATCGACACGAAGCCGGCCGGCCCGACCAGGTTCTGTTGCGTCAGCCGCCGGCGCGTCATATCCGGCGAGTCGTCCACGAAGCCGAGATAGGTCCAGTGCAGGTCCATGCGGCCTGGGCCGCGCGGCACCACCTGACGGACGGCGAGGCAATTGTTGATCTGCTGCACGATGCAGGCCGGGAAGATTGTCAGCATCTGAAGCTGGATGCGGTCGCCGAATTCGTCGACCGAATCGAGCAGGCGCGTGTCGAGCAGCCGGTAGTCATCGCTTTCCGAGCGGATGCCCTGATCGCGATAGGCCACGGCGTTGGCGCCCTCGGGCATGCCGATCGTGTAGCTCGCGTGATGACCGCCGTCGGGGCTAACCAGCACGCCGCCGCCCTGAGTCAGACGCGAGATGTGGAAGGTGGTGAAGAAAAGATGGAGCAGGCTCGCGTGATAAGTGTCCTTCACGTTCTCCACGTAGAGCTTCCAGTTATTGGGCAAGGGTTGCACGAAGCGGCCCATGATCTTGATCGGCCGATTCAGTACACGCTTCACCCGGCCCAGGATTTCGGCGCCGAGATATTCCTCGATCGGCGGCGTATCGGGCGACAGCGTGGCGAATACGAGGCCGCCGAGCGCTGTGGTCCGGAGCTTGCGCGGACCGAACTGGTCGCGGCGGAAGTCCTTCGGCATGCCACCCACGCCGTTGATGCCGCGCTCGAAGGCGATGCCGCGCAGGTTACCGGCGAGGTCGTAGCTCCATGCGTGATAGATGCACTTGAAGTTGTTCTGCACGTTGCCGCTGTCGTCGAGGGCGATCAGCGCGCCGCGATGGGCGCAGCGGTTCTCGAAGCAGTTGATGCGCCCGTCGGCATCGCGCACCACGATCACCGGCAGGCTGCCGATCACGTTGGTGCGGTAGTCGCCCTTGTCGGGGATGTCGCTCTCGAGGCAAACGAAGTTCCAGGTGGGCCCCTCGAAGATGCGTTGCTGCTCGCGCTTGTAGTTCTCTTCGTCCTGATAGACCCAGTAGGGGACGCGCGCGGCCGAACCCTGGGGCCACAAGCCTGCGGCGGAGCGGGAGTGATGCAGGGCGTCCATGCGGTCCTCCTTGTTCGCCGACCATGTTAGCCTCAAGAGAGCGGGTCACTCCAGTGCCGCAATCCGATGAGGCCGTGTCGATGCCTTCGCTCCCGTTTGACGTTTTCGTCCGATCGATCCGGCCGCAGACGCCGCTCAGGGCGGCGATCACCGCGGCCTGTCGGCGGCCGGAGCCGGAGTGCTTACCGCCGTTGATTGCCGCCGCTACCCTGCCCGCGGAGACCATGGCGGCGGCTGCGTCGCTGGCCCGCACGCTGGTCGCGAAGCTGCGCGGCAAGGCGCGGCGCGGCGGAATCGAGGGGCTGATTCACGAATATGCGCTGTCGAGCCAGGAGGGTGTGGCGCTGATGTGCCTCGCCGAGGCGCTTCTGCGCATCCCCGACGACGCCACACGCGATGCCCTGATCCGCGACAAGATCGCAGGCGGCGACTGGGAGGCGCATCTCGGCCACAGCCCGTCGCTGTTCGTGAACGCAGCCACCTGGGGCCTGATGCTGACCGGCCGGCTTGCAGCGACGCACAGCGAGCGCGGCCTCTCGACGGCGCTCGCCCGTCTGATCGCGCGCGGTGGCGAGCCGTTGGTCCGCAGCGCCGTCAATCTCGCCATGCGCCTGATGGGCGAGCAGTTCGTGGCCGGTCAGACGATTCACGAGGCGCTGGAGCGCAGTCGCGGCTGGGAGGCGAAGGGTTTCCGCTACTCCTACGACATGCTGGGCGAAGCGGCCGTCACCGAATCGCAGGCCAGGCGCTACTTCGAGGACTACCGGCAGGCGATCGATGCGATCGGCATCGCGGGCGCGGGCCGCGGCCCCTATGACGGGCCCGGCATTTCGGTCAAGCTCTCGGCGCTCCATGCGCGCTACAGCCGCGCGCAGATCGAGCGCGTGCAAGCCGAACTCTATCCACGATTGAAAGCGCTCGCCACGCAGGCACGCTCGCTCGATGTCGGTCTCAACATCGATGCCGAGGAAGCCGATCGCCTCGACACTTCACTCGATCTGCTCGAACGGCTTTGCTTCGAACCCGACCTCGAGCGATGGAATGGCGTCGGCTTCGTGGTGCAGGCCTATCAGAAGCGTTGCCCGTTCATCATCGACTGGCTAGTCGACCTCGCCCGCCGCAGCGGGCATCGGCTGATGGTGCGGCTGGTCAAGGGCGCCTATTGGGACGGCGAGATCAAGCGGGCGCAAGTCGATGGACTGGAAGATTTCCCCGTCTTCACGCGCAAGATGCATACCGATGTCTCGTACCTGGCCTGCGCGAAGAAGCTGCTGGTGGCGCCCGACGCCGTCTATCCGCAATTCGCCACCCACAATGCGCTCACGCTGGCTGCCATCCATGGCATGGCCGGACCGGACTACCGGCCGCGCCAGTACGAGTTCCAGTGCCTCCACGGCATGGGCGAAGGCCTCTACGACGAAGTGGTTGGCCGCGACAAACTCGACCGGCCATGCCGGATCTATGCGCCCGTCGGCACGCACGAGACACTGCTCGCCTATCTCGTGCGCCGCCTGCTGGAGAACGGCGCCAACACCTCCTTCGTGCACCAGATCGCCGATCCGGACATGCCCGTCGAGGAGCTGCTGGCCGATCCGGTCGAGCGAGCGCGCGCCCTGGTTCCGATCGGCGCCTCGCACGAGCGGATCGCGCTTCCGCGTGACATCTTCAAGCCGACGCGCGTCAACTCGGCCGGCTTCGATCTCGCCGACGAGCAGCGTCTGGCCGACCTGGCGAAGGCGCTGGGGGCAAGCGCACGCGAGGCCTGGCACGCGGCGCCACTGCTGGGCGATGGCGTGCGCGACGGGCCGGCTCGCGAGGTGCGCAATCCGGCCAGGCTCGACGATGTGGTTGGCACGGTCATCGAGGCGACGCCGGAGCTGGTCGATGCCGCCTGCGCGCGGGCGATGATCTGGCAGGCGCTGCCGGAGGCGAGGGCAGCCTGCCTCGAGCGCGCGGCGGATCGGCTGGAAGCGCGTACGCCGGCACTGATCGGCCTGATCGTGCGCGAGGCCGGCAAGACGTTCATCAACGCGGTCGGCGAGGTGCGCGAGGCGGTCGACTTCCTTCGCTATTACGCGGGCGAAGCGCGCCGCTTCTCCAACGAAACGCACAAGCCGCTCGGCCTCGTTGCCTGCATCAGCCCGTGGAATTTTCCGCTCTCGATCTTCACCGGCCAGGTCGCGGGTGCACTGGCGGCTGGAAATGGGGTGATCGCCAAGCCTGCCGAGGAGACACCGCTGATCGCCGCCCAAATGGTCAAGCTGTTCCTGGGCGCGGGCCTGCCGCCCGGCGTCCTGCAGCTCGTGCCAGGCGACGGCAGCATTGGCGCGCGGCTGGTCGCCAATCCGGCCATCGCGGGCGTGGTCTTCACCGGCTCGACCGAAGCGGCGCAATCGATCAACCGGACGTTGGCCAGCCGTCTCGGCCGCGACGGCAGGCCGATCCCGCTGATCGCCGAGACGGGGGGACAGAACGCGCTGGTGGCCGATTCGTCAGCACTCGCCGAGCAACTCGTGGGCGATGCGGTCGTCTCGGCCTTCGACTCGGCCGGCCAGCGTTGCTCGGCGCTGCGCGTCCTCTGCCTGCAGGAGGATATCGCCGATCGTGTGCTGGCCATGCTCGAAGGAGCGATGGCCGAGCTTGTCGTCGGTGATCCCGATCGGCTGTCGACCGATGTCGGTCCGGTGATCTCGGAGGACGCACGCAAGCGCCTCCTGGGTCACATCGAGCGCATGCGCGCTCGCGGCTACGCCATCTACCAGGCGCCGCTCGCGGCCGAGACCGGCGCCGGCCTGTTCGTGCCACCGACGCTGATCGAGATCCGCTCGGTGACCGATCTGGCGGACGAGGTGTTCGGGCCCGTGCTGCACGTTCTGCGCTATCCACGCGGGCGACTCGAAGGCGTGATCCGCGAAGTCAACCGCACCGGCTTCGCCCTCACCTTCGGTGTTCACAGTCGCATCGACGAGACGGTGGCGCGCGCGACCGAGGCGAGTACCGCCGGCAACCAATACGTCAACCGCAATCTCATAGGCGCGGTGGTCGGGGTGCAGCCGTTCGGCGGCCGTGGCCTCTCGGGCACCGGCCCGAAAGCCGGCGGGCCGCTCTATCTCCTGCGGCTATTGTCGCAGCGGCCGATGGCGCCTGTGGAGACCGCGGAACGTGAGCTGGCCGGGCCGGCCGGCGAGCGCAACAGTTACCGGCTACGGCCCAAGGGCACGATCCTGTGCGTCGCCCACGACCCGGCCGACCTGCAGGTCCAGCTCGAGGCCGTGCGTGCCACCGGCAATCGCGCGACGATGGACATCGACGACCCACACCTCTCGGCGGCGTTGTTCGCGGGCGGAGAGGCTGAACTCCGGACCCTGCTCGGACGGCTGGCCGAGCGCGAAGGCCCGATCGTGCCGGTTCACTGCGCCCCCTATCCGCTGGATCTCCTCTTTGACGAGATCTCGCTCAGCATCAACACTGCCGCCGCCGGCGGCAATGCCAGCCTGATGGCAATCGGCTAGAGTCGAGTCCACCACACGATAGCAGCAGCGAGGCAGGCGGAGGCGAGGGACGGGGGCATCCATACACGACCCTAGTCTTCCCGGCCCCTAATTTGGGCAGCCGATTTAACCACATTAAAGCCAAAGGCCCTCATATCGGGCATTACGCCCAAACGCCCCACTCTAAAGTGCGGGTCCAAATCGGCTCGATTGACGGGGTTATCGCTCCCTATAAATCGGCGTATGCGCTCGATAACTTCCTCGTTCTCGGCGTCTCTCATATCCATCGCATAGTCTACCCGATAGCAGTCGCCGACATCCCGGAAGTGAGCGGATATCGTTCCCATATCGGAGCCTACCCACGTAGCTATCCGGGAGAGTTCTAAAAGTGATAGGGTATGTGGCATGTGCTTCTTGATTAGATCATACGCTCGCCGCGGCAAATCAGTGCCGAAGACGTACATACGACCCATTACGAACGTCTCCCAAATCGGGTCGCCGTCAGGATAAGGTTCGCTCGCCCAGTAGCGCGGGATCCAATCCAAATCAGCCCACGCGCCCTTTTCTTTTTGCTTTGCGCGGGTAATCCAATTCGCATCGTGGCGTGTCCGTTGTGGAGATGCCTCTGCTAGCCCCAACTCCGCCAGAAACCTCTCCTGAAAATGATTTTGGCCGTCATGCCAATCAATCGCTGCTCTTTTGGCGCTGTCGAGGTCCAAAAAGCAGAAAATGCCCGTTAGTCGAGAGACACAATGAGGAAAGTCCCTCGCGCGAACGCTCTCCAAAGCAAACTCGCGCTCAATCCGAGTCCCACTGGCATCCTTAAGCGCCGCCGCGGTCCAAACTGACAAGAATCCTTCCTGATAGTTACTCGCTACAAGTGCGCCCCGATATGTAGCCCATGCGCATAAGGGGTTTCGGATGTTGAGATACGCCCATGCGTCTGTTGCCATCACGATAGATATGCCTCCATCAAGGTGCGATGTGTGCGCTGTCTCGGTGCTCGGCCTTTGCGCCGCCGGCGCCTGGTTCACACCCCTGCCGTGCCGGGCCGCACACCATACTCCTCCGCGTCTGCCGCGTTGCAGTCCCGCGAGACCTTCACGATACGCTCCGCCGGCACGTCCGCTAATTTCTTGTCGCAGAGGATCGTGACAATGCCGGGCGCCGCCATGAGGCCCCTTCGCCTGGCTAGCGTGCATTATGGCCTAGCGCCATTTCGCGCTCCAGCGGCAGCTGGCATCGGGCAGTGCATAGGTCCGGGACCGCGATGGTCGCCGCGCCGACTTTTTCAAAGTCGATGATGTCAGCCATTGCCGATCCCCTGTGTTGAGTGAACCGGCTGCTTATCGCCCACACGCAGCCATATCTACCAAAGCATCGTTGCTCCTGGTGGCGCTAGCCGCGCACCCGAAGTTTTACGCATTAATGCCTTGGTTGCAGTGTCACTTTCGTCTCAATCGCAGGAAAGCTAATCTGATGCTATGAGAAGACATGACGAGGGCAACAAAACCACATCGGTGCGGGTGCGTGTCAGCAGACTCTCACAGCAGTTGCGAGCATCATCACTGCGTTGTCCAAACGTTTTGCGGTTTGGGTCCACCGTGACTTTCCTGACACTGGAACAGTTGCATGACGGCGGCAGCTGTGCCGTCGAGTGATAGCGCTGTCATTGGCATCCAGCGACTATTGTAAAAATCGACGCGGTTGTATTTTGCGAAGTCGACGAGGAAATTGGCATCCACTGTTGTAATTAATGCGGGACTGCCACTGGCGTTATACATGCCGCGCATTTTTCTATCGAGCACACCAGCGCCTCCATCCATCCTGATATGGACGGTGTATTCGACACCGGTTTGTATCTCCAACCATT
>NZ_DATBFE010000186.1:0-3027 GCF_036558665.1 Reyranella sp.
GCGGCGCGCGGCAGCAGGCTGCGCCAATGCTTGCGCAGGATCTGGAAGCCGCCATAGGCCCAGCGATGGCGCTGCTTCTTGTAGGCCTCGAACGTGTCGGGCAGGAGGCCATGCCCGTAGCGCCGGTTGGTGTAGTGGACCTGCCAGCCCTGCTCGAGCACGGCCAGGCCGAGGTCGCTGTCCTCGACGATGGTGTCGCTCGACCAGCCGCCCGCCGAGACCAGCGCGGCGCGCCGGATCAGGCACATGGTGCCGTGCACGATGATGGCGTTGGCCTCGTTGCGCTGGACCATTCCGATGTCGAAGAAGCCGGCATATTCGCCGTTCATCGCGTGGTGCATGACGGTGCGGTCGCCGTCGCGATGGTCCTGCGGCGCCTGCACCATCCCGACCTTCGCATCGGCGAAGACGGGCATCAGGTCCCTCAGCCAGTCGGGACGCACGACGTAATCCGCGTCGATGATGCCGATGATCTCGGCGTCGGGGGCGGTGTGCGCGAGCGCGAGGCGCAGCGCGCCCGCCTTGTAGCCGGCGACATTGTCCTCGTTGACGAACTTGAAGCGCTCGCCCAAGGCGCGGCAGTGATCCTCGATCGGGCGCCAAAACCCCGGATCGGGCGTGTTGTTGATGACCACGACGCATTCGAAATTGGGGTAGTCGAGGCGGGCGACCGCGTCGAGGGTGGCCTTGAGCATGTCCGGCGGCTCGCAATGCGCCGGCACGTGGATCGAGACCTTGGGCGCAAAGCCGTCGGGTGCGGGCAGGGCGGCCGTGATCAGACGCCGCGGGCCACGGCCGAAGGCGACCGCCGCCATCTCCTCGATGCGCGCGAGCGCGATCGCGACCAGCGGGATGAGGAGCACGATACCGAGCGCGAGCGCGAACGCGGCGCCGAGCACGAAATAGTGGGTCTGCCAGAAGGCGAAGACGGTCGCGAACCAGGCGCCGACCGCGTTGGCTGCGACCGCGAGCGTGACCGCCTCGCCGAACGTGGCGCCGTTGCGCGCCAGGATCGGCAGCGACAGCAGTAGGCCGAGCAGCAGTGCGAGGCCGCCGACCTTCCAATGATCGGGGTCCTGCACCAGCCCGGTCCAGCTGAACTTGGCGTGGCGTCCTGCGTCGAACATGCCCCAGTACATGCCGACGCCGCCTTCGTTGGTCTTCCAGGGCTGGTCGAACGCCTCGACGATGTTGTAGTCGATGCCATAGGCCTCAGCGCGCGAGATGAAATCGCGCAGCACGGTGGCCTGCTCGATGCGTCCCGGATCGGCCGCGTGCATGTTGTAGCCGCCGCTCGGCCAGCCGAACTCGGCGATGACGATGCGCTTGCCGGGATGTCGCGCGCGGAGCTGGTTGTAGGTGAGGATGGTCTGTTCGACCGCCTGGTCGGCCGGCGTGCCGCCCCAATAGGGAAGGATGTGGGCGGCGATGAAGTCGACCGCCGAGGCGAGCTTCGTCGCCGCTTCCGCCTTTTTCGCGGCATCTTCCGATTTCCTGGGGTCGGTCAGGCCGAGCCAGACGTCGAAAGTTTCGCCGGTGGTGACCGGCACCGGGCTCTGGCGCTTGACCCGCCGGATGATGGCGATCAGGTCGTCGACCGATTTGTCCGCGCGCAACATCGTCTCGTTGCCGACGACGATCGCGTTGATGTTGCTGTAGCGGCGGGCGAGTGCGATCGCCGCTTGGATCTCGCGCTCGTTGCGAGCTTCATTCTTGTCGATCCAGATGCCGAGCGTGACCTTGAGCCCGAACTCGGCGGCGATCGCCGGCACCAGTTCGCCGCCGCCAGTGGCGCTGTAGGTGCGGATGCTCTGCGTATAGGGGCTGAGGATCTTCAGATCGGCGCGGATCTGCTCCGCCGTCGGGCGGTCGCCGTAGTCGGGATGCTGCGACCGGGTGTAGGGAGAGTAGGAAATACTGGCGAGCGGAAAGTCGATGTTGGCGACCGCCTCATGCCGTTGGAGCAGACTCCATAAGCCGGCATGCACGCAGACCACGAGCGCCACCACGGCAGCGACGGTGCGCATAGAACCACTACCACGCGGGGCAGAAGGCAGAGACCCGAACCCGTCCCCTGGGTTCAAACTAAGGTCATCGACAGCGTACCTTAGCGGAAGGCGTCTTAGCAAGTAGCCATCAGTCATGGCCGTTTCAAGGAAAACAACGGCGCAGCAGAAAAAACGTTCCGAAAAAATCTAAACAGTCATTCTGAACGTCTGTACAGCTTAGCGTGCGGCTGGCTGAACAACTGTACAGCTTAGCGGTTGGTCGTGCCGGCGGGTGCCGCGGCGGTGCCCTGCGCCTCGACGCTGGGGTTGATCCAGCAGCCGTGCACTCGGCTATTGAGGGTGTCGGTCGCCTTGGGATCGATGTTGCCCTGCCGGACGACGCAGCGGAAGGTCGCCTGGATGTGGCCACCCGGGCAGCCGAACCGGTCGTAGAGATCGAGATGGCGGAACGCCGTGTCGAGATCGTCGCGCCAGAGCAGACTGACCACCCGCCGGCCGAGCCAGACGCATTCCGGGTTGCCGGCGGGGCTGCCCAAGAGCTTCTCGGCTTCGGCAAATTCGTCGATCGCCTTCTTCTGGGCCTCCTTGCCGTCGCCGGTTTGCGCCTTGTCGGGCGGCTTCTGCTCCTGGCTCTGGGCAAGCGCCGGGCTGGCCGCGAGCAACATCGCCGCGCCCAGGGCGGCGGTGAGAAGACGCAGACGGGGACGGTACATGGGTGCTCTGGAATTCATAGGCCGGGGCCGGCCGGTTGCTTCCTTCACATGCGGCCCCATTCGGTCAGCATTACGGCGGCCGCCGGTCGAAAGCAGCCGATTAAAGCAGCCGCGCACGCGCACGCCAAGACGGAAGTGCGGGTGACGGCGAAAAAGCGCCATTCACCGCGACCGCGGGCGCTTGGCACCGGCGCCGCAGCGCGATAAGCGGGGCGCCATCGGTCGGACGGCCGTGGTGGACTGACTTCAATGGGCATTGCGACCGCGCTTTTTGCCTTGGCGGCTGCGGCGATCGTCACGGCATG
>NZ_DATBFE010000187.1:0-8074 GCF_036558665.1 Reyranella sp.
TTGGCCGGCCAGGCCGCACCATGGTCGACGCCGGTCGACCATTCGGTAGCGACGTGGTCGAGCAGGGGAGCGATCGTGTCGAGCGCCATCACCATCTCGGCGACGCCGTGCTGGACGCCCGGATGATAGGCCATGCTGCGGGTGAGCCCCATCGAGCTCTTGCCCTTGACCGTGGGCAGCACGAGGTCGCAGGCGCGCCGGGCGATGCCGCAGTAGATATTGGCAAAGCCCATCAGCGCCCAGGCGAACACCGCGACGATGAAGGCGTCGGCGCCGCCCGCGGGCAGGGTGCGCGCCATGTACTTGTCGGGCACGAAAGCACCTTCCAGCAGCACGTCGTCGCTGCGCGTGGCGCGCATGCCGAGCGTGTCCCAGGTCTCGACGATGCGATAGCCCTTGGCGTTGCGCGGCAGAAAGCCGTGCACGACCTTGGGACCGCCCGGCGCGTCGGCCCACAGGCCGTGCAGGCCGTAGCGGGTCCACACCGGCGCCAGGCTGCCGAACATCTTGCGGCCGGTGAAGGTGAAGCCGCCGTCGACCTTCTTGGCCTGGGCGGTGGAGAGCAGGACGGGGATGTCGTTGCCGCGCTCGGCATGGCCCGCGGCGAAGACCTCGCCGGCCGCCGCCTCGCGCAGCATCCATTCGAGCGAGCGGTCGCCGGCGCGATAGAGATCGGCGGCAAGTCCCACCCAATAGAGATGCATGTTGATGCCGAGCGCAGTCGCCGGAGCGTAGTAGGCGAGCCGCCGCTGCTCGTGGCAGACCTCGGCCAGGGAAAGGCCTTTGCCGCCCATCTCCTTGGGGACGCAGATCGTGAGATAGCCGGCGCGCTTCAGGTCCTCGAAGTCCTCCTTGAAGAACCGGTTCTCGCGGTCGTACGCACCCACCCGCTCGGCAAAGCTTCTGAGCATGTCGTCCGCCAGGACACGATAGCCTGCGATCATGGTATCCATCTTTACCTCCTGCGAACCATCGTCGGTTCCGGACCGGACCCTAGGTCCGGCCGGCGAGGCTTACTGTGACTGACCACACACAACGGGAATTTAATCGTCGGCCGCAAGCGCCAGCGAACCGCGACCGACTCGCCCGACAGGGGCTCAAATTCGCCTACAGGTTCAGACGGCGCCACCCTCGACGCCGCGGCCCTCGCCGCGCCAGCGCAACATGCCGCCGGGCAGGTTGGCGACATCGGTAAACCCTGCCTTCTGCAAGATGGCGGTGGCATGGGCCGAGCGGCTGCCAGCCCGACACACCGCGACGACCGGTTTGTCCCTGGGCAGTTCCTTGGCCCGCGCGGCGAGCTGGCCCAGCGGCATGAGGGTAGCGCCCCGGATGTGGCCGAGCGGTCCGGCGAATTCCTCGGGCTCGCGCACGTCGAGAACCTGCACGGCGCCGAGATTCTCCTCGAGCCAATGCGGCTCGACCTCCCACACGCCCCCGAAGGTGAAGCGCAGGGGGGCCCAATCCGGATCGGCCGCAAGCGAGGCGGCTCCAGCATCGTTGCCCGGCTGCCCGCAACGCAGGTTTGCTGGCACAGCTTCATCGATCTTCTTGGGATGCGGCAGGTCGAGGTTCTTCATGTAGCCGACATAGTCGGCCTCGCCAGCCTCGCCGCCCAGACGCGGATTGTGCGTCTTCTCCTCGGCGACGCTGGTGACGGTGAGGCCGCGATAGTCGTGCGCCGGATAAAGCAGGCACGAATCGGGCAGCGAGAAGATGCGCGCGCGCACCGAGCGATAGAGCGAGCGGGCATCACCCTGCTGAAAGTCGGTACGCCCCGAGCCGCGGATCAGCACGCAGTCGCCCGTGAACGCCATGCTCTCGTCGTCGAGCACGTAGGTGAGGCAGCCGTTGGTGTGGCCGGGCGTCGCCCGCACCTCGAGCGTGCGTTTGCCGAACTTCACGTGATCGCCGTCCTGCAACAGGCGGTCGGCTCCCACGGCGCCCGCCGCCGCCGCGAGCGCAATCTGGCTGCCCAGCCGGTTCTTGAGAAGCCAGGCGCCGGTCACATGGTCGGCATGGACATGGGTCTCCAGGGTCCATTGGAGCTTGAGGCCAAGTTCGGCGATCAGCGCCGCATCGCGTCTCACCTGCTCGAAGACGGGATCGATCAGCACGGCCTCGGCGGTCGCGCGATCGCCGAGAAGATAGGTATAGGTCGACGAGGTCGGATCGAAGAGCTGGCGAAAGACGAGCATTGGCCCCTTCCCCTTGTCGCGATTAGCCTGGTGCGCTCGCCTTGTCGATCGCGGCCACCGAGTCGGCGTCGAGCTTGATGCGAGGGGCGGCGACCAGTTCCTTGAGCTGGTCGAGACTGGTCGCGCTCACGATCGGCGCGGTAATGGATTTCCGTTGCATCAGCCAGGCCAGGGCGACCTGCGTGTCGCTGGCATTGTGCTTCCTGGCCGCGGCGTCGAGCGCCTTCAGCACGGCCAGGCCCTTGTCGTTCAGGTACTTCTTCACGCCGGCGCCGCGCTTGCTCTTGCCGAGATCGGCCTCCGAGCGGTACTTGCCCGAGAGAAAGCCGCTGGCCAGGGAATAGTAGGGAATCACGCCGATTCCCTCCTTCAGACACTCGTTCTCGAGCGCGCCCTCGAACAGCCCGCGCTCCATCAGGTTATAGTGCGGCTGCAGGCTCTCGTAGCGCGGCAGCCCCTTGTCCCTGGCGAGCTTCGCCGCTTCGGCAAGCCGCGGCGCCTCGAAATTGGAAGCGCCGATCGCGCCGATCTTGCCGGCCTTGACGAGCTCGGCATAAGTCGAAAGCGTTTCCTCCTGCGGCGTGTCCGGGTCGTCCTTGTGCGACTGGAAGAGATCTATGCGGTCGGTGTTGAGCCGCTTCAACGAGGCGTCCACCGATTCGACGATATGCGAACGTGACAGCGCCCTGGAGGGCAGCGCCATGCCGCACTTGGTGGCGAGCACGATCTTGTCCCGCTTGCTCCGGTCTTTCTTCAGCCAGTTTCCGATCACCGTTTCCGACTCGCCGCCCTTGTTGCCGGGCGCCCACCGGGAATAGACGTCGGCGGTATCGATGAAGGAGAAGCCCGCATCGACGAAGGCGTCGAGCAACCGGTGGGACGTCGTCTCGTCGGCCGTCCAGCCGAACACGTTGCCGCCCAACGCGACGGGGGCGATCTCGATTCCCGACTTGCCGAGCCTGCGCTTTTCCATGGCGTTCCCTCCTCGAAAGCTAGCGATACTACTGGGCGGCGGCGCGGGCAGCGGGATCCAGACCGCCGAAGCCCAAAGCGGCGTAAGGCGGTCGCGCGAACTCGATGCCGAGCTTGGGCAGCGCTTCGAACATGCGCCGGATGGCGGTGCGCTGGATCAGGCTGGGATTCTTGGGCCGAGCCGTGAACTTGAAGCGCACGATTAGCGACGCGTCCTTGATGTCGACGATGCCCTGCATCTTGAGCGGCTGCAGCAGCTCCTTCTGGAACTGCGGCTCGCTCATCATCTCGAGCCCGATTTTCTTCACCGTCTTGCGCAGCAGCTCGACATCGGTGTTGATGGCAAAGGCAAGGTTGAACTTCACCGTCGTCCAGTCGCGGCTGAAGTTGGTGACGTGGAGAAGCTGGCCGAACGGCACGATGTGAAGCTGGCCGTTCTGGTGGCGCAGCCGGATGGAGCGGATCGAGAAGCCCTCGACCGTGCCCTTGACCTTGGAGGCGTCGATATACTCGCCCACGCGGAAAGAATCCTCGGCCAGGAAGAAGATGCCAGAAACGATGTCTCGCACCAGCGACTGGCTGCCGAACGACACCGCGAGCCCCAGCACGGAAGCGCCGGCGATCAGCGGCGTTATGTTGATCCCGAGCTCGGACAGTACCAGCAGGCCGCCCAGGATAAGGATCGCGATGCCGGCAGTCACCCGCAGGACCGGCATGATGGTGCGCAGCCGCGATGCCGCCGGTGGCAGGTCGCCATTGTCGGCCGCGTCGCCGCCGAATCCCGCCGACGGCAGCGGGTTGTCGGCGATGTAGCGGTCCATGCGAAATTTCACGAACCGCCACAGCGCATAGATCAGGAAGGTCGTGATCGCCGCGAGCTTGATCGCGCGCTCGTGCGGTTCCCATTCCTCGGGCGACATCATGCCCAGGACGTCGATCAGGATGCCCTGCACGGCGACGACGATCACCAGCAGCCGCACCGCCAACCGCAGGCAGGCCGCCATCACCTCGCCCACCGTCGGCACCTCCGTCGGCAGGTGGCGCGTGCGGCGATGGACGAGCGTCTCCAGCAGCAGCAGCAGAATCAACATCGACTCGACGCCGGCGAGGCCGTGCATGGCGGCTGCCCGGTCGGTTATCGCCGCATAGACCGCGGCCGACGCCGAGACAGTGTAGAAGGCGATGCCCGCGATCCACCATTCCTTCGCCATGGCGAGCTTCAGCGCCCGGAACAGGTCGTTCTCCCGCACCATTCCGGTGAACCAGGCCGCCATGTCCCGGCGCCAGTGCCAGATGGCGTAGATCAGGGCCGCCCCTAGCACCGGAACGTAAAGCACGACCGCAGTCGAGATCACGTTCGAGCCGGCTTGGGTCACGGCCATGAACTGCACGATGTGCCGCGCCAGCATGGGCAGCAGGATGACCACGTTCATGCCGAGCAGCAGGCGGCGGGCCGTTGTGTCGTCGACCGGGGCGATGCGGCCCTCCGGCGCGTCCGGATGCAGCCAGGTCCGGAACACGAAATTGAAGCCGCGCCAGTAGAGCAGCGCGACGAGGACCTGATGGGCGACCTTGCCCGGCACCGTGTCGGGAGGGCCGACCTCGCCGGCGATGTAGCGCGCCGCCACCACCAGGACGAGGAACGCGACCGCATCGAGCAAAGCGCCGTGCAAAAACGCCCGCAGGGGCGATTCAGTCGAATGCCGGGCAAAGCCGCGGTGGCGCAGCCGCTGCAGGACCTGACGGACGAGGAATTCCGCTGCCAAGCCGCCGGCCACGATGCCGATCAGCAACAGCGTCGTGCGCAGATCGAACTGTTCCGGCAGGGCGAGCAAATACCGACCAAGCTTGGGAATATGCTGGATCGTATGCTCGAGCCGGTCGGACAGCTGGCTCAGGAAGGCTCCCAGCGTTCCGTTGGTGCCAAAGGCCTTGCTGACCTGCGCCCCCGCTGTACCTGCCGGCCCGACCACGAACGCGGCCGCAGCGCCTGCCATGACTGCCAACTTCCGGACCATCGTCCTGATCAGCCTCCGCCCTTGCTGAACGGTAGGCCAGAACCGCGGGCCGTGCCAGTGGCCGTCACCTCTGCGGCGGCTTGGACGCTGGCAGCAGTCGGCCGGTCTGCTAGGGTCCGGTGACAACAAGGCAACCGCGAAATCCCGGAGGAGGGGTCCGATGCTCGGTCTCATTCAGGACCGCCCGCTTCTCATCCAGCAACTCATCGAGCATGCGGCGCTGAACTACGGCGACACCGAAATCGTCTCGCGCACGCTCGAGGGCCCCATCCACCGCTATACCTATCGCGATGCCCGCATGCGGGCGAAGAAAATCGCCGAGACCCTGCTGGCACTCGGCATCAAGGCGGGCGAGCGCATCGGCACCCTGGCCTGGAACGGTTATCGCCATTTCGAGCTCTACTACGGCATCTCGGGCATGGGCGCGGTGTGCCATACGATCAATCCGCGGCTCTTTCCCGAGCAGATCGTCTATATCGTCAACCACGCCGAGGATCGGCTCCTTTTCGTCGACATCAATCTGCTGCCGGCGGTCGAGAAGCTCCTGCCGCAGATGAAGACGGTGCGGCACGTCGTGGCGATGACCGACCGCGTGCATCTGCCGAAGGATATCGGCATTCCCGACCTGCTGGTCTATGAGGAGCTGCTGGCCGACAAGGCAGGCACCTACGAATGGCCACTGTTCGACGAGCGCACCGCCTCCTCACTGTGCTATACGTCGGGCACGACGGGCAATCCCAAGGGCGTGCTCTATTCCCACCGCTCGACGATCCTGCACGCCTATGCCGCGGCACTGCCGGACATGGCCAACCTTTCGGCGCGTTCGGTCGTACTGCCGGTCGTTCCGATGTTCCACGTCAATGCCTGGGGTTTGCCCTACAGCTCCGTCATGGTCGGAGCGAAGCTGGTGTTTCCCGGCGTCGCGCTCGACGGTGCGAGCCTCTATGAGCTGTTCGAGCAGGAAGGCGTCACCTTCACGGCCGGCGTGCCCACGGTCTGGCTGGCGTTGCTGCAATATATGCAGGCCAACAAGCTCAAGCCTTCGACCCTCAAATATGCCGTGATCGGCGGCTCGGCCGCGCCACCGGCCATGATCGAGACCTTCGACAGGGAATACGGCGTCGAGGTGCTTCACGCCTGGGGCATGACCGAAATGAGCCCGCTCGGATCGATCAACCATCCCAAGGCCAAGCATCTGAAGCTCTCGCACCGGGAACAGCTCGACGTCCGCCTGAAGCAGGGCCGTCCGCCCTTCGGCGTCGAGATGAAGATCGTCGGCGGCGACGGCAAGGAACTGCCGCGCGATGGCACGGCGTTCGGGGATCTGATGGTGCGCGGGCCGTGGGTGACGTGCGGCTACTTCAAGGGCGAGGGCGGCGGCATCCTGGATCAGGAGGGCTGGTTCGCCACCGGCGACGTCGCGACTCTCGATCCCGACGGCTACATGCAGATCACCGACCGGTCGAAGGACGTGATCAAGTCGGGCGGCGAATGGATCAGCTCGATCGATCTCGAGAATGCGGCGATGGCGCATCCCGCGGTCGCGGAGGCGGCCGTGATCGGAGTCGCCCATCCCAAGTGGGACGAACGGCCGCTTCTGATCGTCCACAGGAAGCCCGGCGCCGCGCTCGACAAGAACGAGCTGATGGACTTCCTGGGCTCCAGGGTGGCCAAATGGTGGCTGCCCGACGATGTGCAGTTCGTGGAAGCGATTCCGCACACCGCGACGGGCAAGATCCTGAAGACCCGCCTGCGCGAGGACTTCCGGAACTACAAGCTGCCCACCGCCGGCTAGGCCACGCGCGCCGCGAAATTGCGCCGTGCCGACGGTGGACCGGTACGCTTTTGCAGCCTATCGTTTTCCTGCATCGGACCATTGGCCTCCGTGCCAGAAGGAGCGCGCGTCATGGCCGCCACCGAAACCATTCCCGTCGTCGATCTTGGTCCCTACTTGGCCGGCGAACCCGGCGCGCTCGACCGGACGGCCAGGGAACTTCATTTTGCCCTCACCGAGATCGGCTTCTACTTCATCGTCAACCACGGCATCGCGCCGGACAAGATCCGTGGCGTCTTCGCCGAGGCGAAGCGGTTCCATGCCCAACCGCTGGGCAAGAAGCTGGCGCTGAAGCTCGACAACCACAACACCGGCTACCTGCCGATGCGCGGCAACACGCTGCGCACCTCGACCGTCCAGACCAACACCAAGCCCAACCTCAACGAAGCCTTCTTCGTGAAGCGCGAGTTGCCGGCCGATCATCCCGACGTGCTCGCCAATCGGCGCTACCGTGGGCCGAACCGCTGGCCCGACCTGCCAGGCTTTCGCGAGATCGTGATCGACTACTGCAACGATCTCGAACGGCTGGTGCGGAAAATGGTGCGCCTCTATGCCCGCGCGCTCGACCTGCCCGCCGAATACTTCGATACCGCGTTTCGCGACCTGCAATTCTCGCTGCGCATGACGCACTATCCGCCGCAGGACGGTCCCGCGGTTGACGAATTCGGTCTGGCTCCGCACACCGATACGAGCTTCCTCACGCTGCTCGCGCCCAACGACATCCCCGGTCTCTCGATCCGCACCCAGAGCGGCAAGTGGATCGATGCGCCGGCGATTCCCGACGCCTATGTCGTGAACGGTGGCCAGATGCTGCAGCGCTGGACCAACGACTATTTCCTGGCGACCCCGCACCGCGCCATCAACGGAAGCGGCGGCGAGCGCTACGCCCTTCCCTTCTTCTGCGACAGCAACATCGACTGGCCGATCGCTGCCGTGCCGACGACGGTCGGGCCAGACCGGCCGCCGAAGTATCCCACGACCTACTATACCGACTACATGATCTGGTATCAGAAGCGGAACTACGACGTTCTGAACGAAGCGCAGGCGGCCGA